>JBAULP010000051.1:0-128192 GCA_049578265.1 Acidobacteriaceae bacterium | reverse complement strand
GGCGGAGTCGGCGGCCCCGGCGGCCAGGGAGGGCAGATTGTCATCATCAGCACGCCCCAGAACCTCGCCTCCTCTGGCGTGTTTCGCAACACCCAGAACTTTACCTACGTCACTACAAGTTTGGGAGGTAAGGCCGGCGATGGAGCACATGGCGGAGCAGGCGGTGACGGCGGAGAACCCGGAGCGCGATCCAGCTCATGCGCGTCAGGCACCAAGGGAACTGCTGGCCCCTCTCAACTCAGCGTCGATGGACCGAACGGCACCGCCGGAGCTCCAGGCGGCGCACCCTCGCCTAACCCGGAGTTCGAAGCCCTCTCTTCTGGCGCGTGCGCTGATCCAATCTCGACTCCGCTGAAGTGGTCCGCGAGCAACACCCTGACCACAATCTTCCGCAGATGTTCGTCCGGCGGAGCGACTGGATCTTTATCACTCGCAGGCCAGTACCTCGATCAGATTGCGAGCGTCACATGCAGTCTCTCCGGCGTAACCGTGGCGATAGATAGCACGAGTACGAGCACACTTCTGAAGCTGAATCTCGCGATCGCTGCGAACTCTGCCTCTGGGTTGGGTGACCTCATCTTCACGTTCTTCTTCCCGCCAGCTCCCACTCAAACACTCGCGGGCGCCGTTCAGGTGAACGTGTGCGCGGTCACTTCCATCGCGCCTGCAACCGGTGCGCAAGGCGCAACCGTCGCAGTGACCCTCACAGGAATTGCATTCGACCCCGCCGGCGCGACGCATACCGTCTCCGTCAGCGGAACGGATGTAACGGTTACACCCGGTAGCGTAGCCGTTGTGAACGATCAGACGATCACCTGCCAGCTCGTGATTGGTACAACGGCCGCGAAGACCAGTCGCGACATCGTCTTAACCGCCGGCACCGCTTCCAGCCCATGCCAGTCCACACTCTCTGCGAGTTTCATGGTGACATAACGAATGACCGACAACATCGTTGCCACAATCCATGCATCGGATACCGTCATAGACCGCGCCTCGGGTTTTCTGCTGTCGCAAAGCGATCAGCAGTTCCCCGAGGTGCGGCATGGAATGAGGTTTGGCCGTGCCGCCGGCTTTACTTGCTCGAACGAAGAACAGTCTGGCGACATCTTTGCCCGCGCAATGTTGGCCAATTTGTTGCTCGACATCGCAGACCTGGCGCCAGCCGACGAACGATATGCGGAGCTGCCAGCTATCGCCGTGCGTGAAGCGGAATACGTCGCAAGCTGTCGCCTCCAGGATCGAGCAGGCGGATGGAGTTACTTCCCTGACCTGCCCGAACTGCCTCCAGATGCCGACAGTCTCGCGGCTGCAATCTGTCTCTTCGCCCGAATCGCTCCTCAATATCTTGAGCTTTGCCGTGCTCCGGTCGAGCTCGTCTTGGCCGGAGCGGCGCTCGACGGAAGCTTCGAAACGTGGATCGTCGCGCCGACTGACTCCCCGCAAGACCGCGCTCGCATGCAATGGGGTATTCAGAACTGCTGGGGCACCGGGACCGACGTCGATGTTTTAGCCCACTTCTATCACGCCCTGCAGCTATGGGATCCAATTTGCCACCGAGCAGCCATCACGCGCGGCATCCGCAAGCTACTCGACTTACAACAATCCGACGGATCCTGGAACGCTACTTGGTATGACGGACCAGCTTACGGCACCGGCTTGGCACTTCGTCTCCTTCGTGAATCCGATTCAGGCGCGAGTGCCAGCGAACGTGCCCGCCAGTTCTTCATCCGCCATCAAAACTCCGAAGGCCTGTGGGGCAACAATGGCGATACCTCACTGCAGACGGCCCTAAGCCTCAACGGGCTGCACGAAACCGGACTCGATGCCGAATCAAACCAATGGTGGCGAAGTGGCGCGGCGCTATGCGACCTTCAGTTACCCGACGGCAGTTGGCCCGCTTCCCCATGGATCAAGATGGAGATCGGCCGCGCGACCGGCAAGACGCTTCATGTAGCAACCTACCAGAGCGCAACCATCACCACGGCATTCTGCCTGCGCGCTCTGCTCTCAATCAATCTTTACGGTTCGCTTCGGGGGTGACAAAGTGATTGCAAAGGATGAATGTCCCACCGCTGCGATTGAGTGCGCAAGTCATCTAGAGGAGCTTCGCGATCAGATCGAGTGCGCACTTCGCTCTTCTCTGCCGCTGGCCATTGCACCGGAAAACACAGTGTTCAATCAAGCATTGAGCGATGCCGTCTTCCCCGGCGGCCGTCGCGTGCGCCCGATACTCGCGATGCTGGCCGCCGAGGTGTTCGCATCCAGCCAGGCAGACGCACTTGCCGCCGCCGTCACGGTCGAATACCTGCACTGCAGCGCGCTCATCTTCGATGATCTACCGGCGATGGATGACGCGATGGAACGGCGCGGACGCCCCTGCCTGCACCTCCGTTACGGAGAAGGCATCGCTCTCATGACTGGGCTCGCATTGATCAACTCCGCCTATCGCAGCGTCGCGCTCCGCGCATCGTGCAACGCCTCCGCCAATTGCAAAGCCCTCCCCGAGCTGGCCGCCTGCATCGCCGCTCAAATCTCTGGACAGGCCGCCGAACTCGCACCCGAGTCCATGGAACACTTCGCCGACGCCCCGGTAGATCGAGCGTCGTCGCTTCTCAAAACCTCCGCGCTCTTCCGCCTCGCACTCACCCTCGGACCAACCCTATGCAACGCCCCCGCCAGCGACGTTGCAGCTCTAGGTCGCGTCGGACAAATCTTCGGAGAGGCCTATCAATTAATGGATGACTCCCTCGATATTGAAGAGGACATGACCCTGCTCACCAGGGGAAGAAGCGCAACCACCGCAATGATCCTTGGCTGCGACTCAGCCCGAGCGCAAGCGCTTCACCTCCTTGCGACTCTCCAGCAGGAGCTCCCTGCAAGACTTCTCGATACGCCGGCCGTCTGCACGATCCTGCAATTCGCAGCCTCCCTCTGTGCCTGACATCAGGATCTTCGTCGATCGATCGAAGCAATCCTCACGATCGCAAAAGAGTTGCGATGAAGCACAAACAGAAACGCGCGCCGAAGGCGCGCGTTTGGGCTTTTGGTTGCCCCCCAGGGATTCGAACCCCGATTGAGCGAGTCAGAGTCGCTAGTCCTACCATTGAACGAGAGGGCATTACAGGTTGTATCGGCAGCTGCAGGCTCGGCGGGAGCCACAATCAGCCGCCTCTGTGAGTGTACGGGGAACCCGCTGATGGGTCAACCTTTGCACCCTGCTCCCGCGTCTCCGCACTCCCCTTCGGCAGCGCCCATCAGATGCGCTAATCTTGAAGGCACACCAGAAGGGCACGCACACTCTCCCATGCCAAAGCCGCAAACCGCACCTACCATCGACGAATATCTACGCCAGCGCCTCATGCCCGTCGAAGGAGCCATCCCGCACATCCAGGGCATCGAAATGTTCGGCGCCTCCGTCCCCGCAGGCACCGTCGGCGGCGACCTCTTTGAGTACATCAACTTTCAGCAGCGTTACGACATCGACGCCCGCATCGAGCGCGCCAAGCAACTCGCCGTCGAGTTCCTCGAGCCCCTGCCCCCCGGCGCCCCCGTCCGCAACTCCGTCGACGATCACATCGAGTGGCTCCGCAAGCGCTCCGACTTCCGCCCCATCATGGAGACCGAGTATCGCTTCGCAAAAAGCTCCGAGCAGCTTCGCGTCGCCGACGATCTCCGCGAGCTCTACTCCACCGCCGGCGTTCTCATCGTCGACGCGCAAGGCCACGGCATCATCTCCGCCAAAATCGCCTCCACCGTCCACGACACCTTCCACGCCCTCATGCTCTCTGAGCTCGATCGCTACGGCAAGACCACGCCGCAGCTCTTCGAAAATCTCAACCTCCGCCTCGCGCAATCCGTCTTCGCCCGCAACGAGCTCGGAGAGCTCGAAGGCGTCCGCGAAAACGCCACCATGCTCTACGGTGAGCTCCACCCCGGCGGCAGCTTCCGCTTCGCCAACTTCGGTCATCCGCCGCCGCTCGTCTTTTCCGCAAAATGCTCGCGCCTTCTCCCGCTCCATGAGGACCACATGGCGCAGTTCCTCTCGCTCGGCCTTCAACTCCCAGCCGACCACCCCGACCGCCAGCGCTACTTCTCCATGAACCTGCGCAAGCGCGAGATCCAAACCGAAGATATCTCCGAGATCAACCTCATGCACCCCGGCGACATCCTCCTGCTCTACACCGACGGCGTCTACGACGGCAGCGACATCCTCGGCCGCAAGCGCCTCGAAACCATCCTGCAAAAACACCACGAGGAAACGCCCCGCGAAATCTGTGACGCCCTCATGGAGTACGCCCTCGAGCAGGACGACCTCCTCCGCGAGGCCGGCGACGAAGCCCTCATCGACGACAAGACCGTCTTCGTAGTCAAGCGCACCTAAACTACTCCTCGCGCAGAACCTCCAGCGGCTTCTGCCCCAGCACGCGATGGCTCGCCAGCCATCCCGCCGCCACGGTCATCGCGCCCACCGCAACCCATACCGCGGCGTTCAACCCCGGTTGAAACGCATACGCAAAGTGCAGCGCATGCAGCAGCAGCGTCCGCGCCAGCACATTCGCAAACACCAGTCCCACCGCGCCCGCAATCAACCCCAGCACCGCAAACTCAATCGAAAAAATTGACGCAATCCGAGGCCGCGTAGCCCCCAGCGTCTTCAGCACCACCACCTCCCGAATCCTCCGATACCGCGTGCCCGCAATCGCGCTCGCCAGGATCACTATCCCCGCAAAGATACTGAACGCCGCCAGGAACTGGATCACATAAATCACCTGCAGCATCACCTGTCGAATCACCTCGAGCGTTGCCGCCACATCAATCACCGTCACCGTCGGATAGTGGTTGTACAGCACGCGCCGCAGCTCACCCGTCTCACTCGGATCGCAGTGCACGCCGCCATACCAGACCACCGGCAACCCCGCCAGCGCCGTCTGCGGCAACACAAACTCCGCGCGCGAAAACGCATGCCGGCTGTCCACCTCATACAGCGCCGCGACCGTCGCCGTCATCGGCTCGTCCTGCGCAGAAAACGTAATCGTGTCGCCGACCTTCACCCTCATGCGACCCGCGCGCCCGCGCTCAATCGCCACCACCGGATGCGTCGCCGCATCGGCCGCCTGCTGCGGCGTCCACCAGTTCCCCTTCACCACCGTGTCGCCCGGCGGCGGTCCATCCGTCGTCGGAGGCCACGTCAACTCCAGCGTCTGCGCACCACGTCCCGAGAACGCGCCGCCGTGCTCCCGCTTCCGCGCCTCCAGGCTCTCTCCATCAATCCCCGTCAGCCGCGCGCTCACCACCGGGATCATCTCCGGAGTTCCCTTCACCGTTGGCTGTTGCGCCAGCAGCGTGCGCACTCCACCCACCTCATCACTGCTCATGTCCATCAAAAATATATTCGGCAGATTTCCCGCCGCGGCCACATGCATCTCGTTCACAATCGACCGCTGCACAAAGTACACCGCCGCAATCTGCATCACGCCCAACCCCAGCGCCGCCAGCAGCGCAGCCGAAGGATTCCCCGGCCGATACAAATTCGCCAACCCATGCCGCAGCACCGACGGCAACCTTAGCCGCGTTCCCCGCAAAAATATGCGCAGCAACCACAGCGTCAACGACGCCATCACCAGCAGCACCATCAACGACACCACCAGCCCCACCGCAAACGTCCATCCCACCTGCCGCGAATCCGACACCCGAGTCGCCAGCAACACCAGCCCCGCCACAATCAGTAAACTCGCACCTATCTGCGCCGCCGACCCTCTCAGCTTCCGCATCAATCGCGTAGCAAACGGATCATCGGCCTCCTCCACATTCCTCCGCAAAATTAAAATCGGTCGCACGTTGCGAATGTCCAACAGCGGCGGCAACGTAAACAACAGCGTCGTCAGCAACCCGGCCATCAACCCCAGCCCAATCGCTCGAGGCTCCAGTTGCAGCCGCGGCGTCAGGTGCAGCAGCTTCGCCAGGAACAGCGGAAACGCCAACTGCACCCCAATCCCCAGCACCACACCGAGCACACCTCCGCCCAACCCCAGCAACAACGTCTGCAGCAGATAAATCTTCATGATCTGCCGCGACCCCGCGCCTAGTGACTTCATGATTGCAATCGAATCCAGCCGCTGCTGCAAGTGCGATCGCATCGCCATCGCCACACCCACGGCGCCCAGCACCAACGCAACTAACGACATCAACGACAGCAACCCCGTAGCTCCATCCAACGCCTTCGTCAGCGCAGGATTCGCCTCTCGATAATCCGTGATCTGCGCCTCCGGCATTAGCGTCTCAAGCTGCGTCTTCAGCTTCGCAACCTCCGCATCCGACAGCGCCTTCCCCGCCTGCACCGGCTTCAGCTTAAACAAATACCTCCGCGTCACCCGCGACCCCGGAGCCACCAGCCCCGTCATCGCCAGCGCCTCCTGCGAGATCAACACCCGCGGCCCCGCGGCAAACGAACCCGACAACCGATCCGGCTCATCCTCCACCACCGCCGCAATCTTAAACACCTGCGTGCCCAGCTTGATCGAGTCGCCCACCTTCAAATGCAGCCGCAGCAAAAGATCATCGCCCACCGCCACCGTAGAATCCGTCAGCGCCTGCCCCAGCGGAATCGCCGGCTCCAACACCACCACTCCATAAAACGGATACTTCGCCGGATTCACCGCCTTCACCGCCACCAGCAGCGGGTCCATCGCCGTCGCCGACGACGCCATCGACAGCAACTCCGTCACCGGCGTCTCATCATTCCCCGCCGCCACCAGCTTCGCAATCCCCGCCTGCTCGTCCGGAGTGGGCGGCAGTATCGTTCGCGCCGCAATGTCCGCCGCCATAATGCTGCGAGCCCGCAACAGCAACGTAACGCGAAACGCCGACGAGAACCCACGCACCCCCGTCAACGCCGCCACACCAATCGCCACCGACAAAATCACAAACGTAAATCGCCCGCGCGACGAGTGCAGCTCCCGCGTAGCAATCCGTGCCGCCGTCCCAAATGAAAGCCTCGCCATCTACACACTCACCGGGGCAACAGCTTGAACCTCATCGCTCACCACCAGCCCATCGCGCAGCGTAATCCTCCGCCCCGCATGCGCCGCCAGCGCCGGATCATGCGTCACCAGCACCAGTGTCGTCTTCTCCACGCGATTCAACTGCAGCAGCAGCTCCAGGATGTGCTGTCCATTCACCGTGTCCAGATTTCCCGTAGGCTCATCCGCCAGCACAATCGGCGGCCGCAGAATAAACGCCCGCGCCAGCGCCACCCTCTGCTGTTCTCCGCCCGAAAGCTGAATCGGATAATGGTCCACGCGCTCGCTCAGCCCCACCGAATCCAGCAGCGCCCGCGCCCGCTCCACGCCAGCCTTCCATCCGCCGGAGTCATCATTCAACTCATACGGCAGCAGCACATTCTCCAGCGCCGTCAGCGTAGGAATCAACTGATAGCTCTGAAACACAAACCCAATCGTCTTCCCACGCAACTGCGCCAGCTTGTCCTCCGGCAGGTTGCTGATCACCGTCCCATTCAGCGCCACGCTCCCTGACGTCGGATTATCCAGCCCCGCCAACAGCCCCAGCAGCGTAGACTTTCCCGATCCCGACGCCCCCATAATCGCGACAAACTCACCACGCCCCACCGCAAAATCAATGCCCCGCAGAATCTCTACCGTCGCCCCACCCGTCCGCAGCGACTTCCGCAGCTCGCTCACCACAATCATCGACGCGCCATCAACCATCGCATCAATACCATCCGTCATCGCCACAGCAGGAGCATTCAAAGTCAGCAAGCCTCGTAGAAAAATTTACTCAACATCCGGTACATCCAATCGACATCATCTGTCGCATAGCAAACGAAAAACACCCATCTCGGGTAGACAAGAAACCTGTCCTTAAAGACGCACAAGCGGTGCCTCGTATTGTAGTTCGACACAACTTCCGCCCGAGATTCTTCAGCGCGGACAAAACCTGACAACCGCAGCCCTCGCTCTCGCCACTCCCACAGGCACTAAAATAAAATGGTGAAGCGAGTTCGCATAGACCTTAGTGTATCCACCTTTAGCTGCATCGCTCTGGCCTCCCTAGCCACAGCCCTCCTCACCGGCTGCAAAACCACGCCCAGCCAAGCCGAAGCCCCAGCCCCAACGACCGTCGCCATCACTCCCGCCCCGCCCCCACAGCCTCTCGCAAACACACAAAGCCCCTCGCCGTCCGCGCAGGCCCCGTCCGCGCAGGGCCCCATGATCCTCTGCTTCGGCGACTCCCTCACCGCCGGCTACGGCACCGACTACGGCCAGTCCTACCCCGACGACCTTCAGCGCCTTCTCGACGCCCAAGGCTACCACTACCACGTCGTCAACGCCGGCATCAGCGGCAACACCACCAAAGACGGCCTCGACCGCATCGACCTCGTCCTCCACCGCCATCCTCAAATCGCCGTCGTAGAATTCGGCGGCAACGACGGCCTCCGCGGCCTCCCCCTCGAACAAACCCAGGCCAACCTCTCCAGCATCATTCAGCAGCTCCAGCAGAGCGGCGCCAAGGTAGTCTTAGCCGGCATCACCCTCCCCCCCGACTACGGCCCCGACTACATCAAAAAGTTCAACGCCATGTACCCCACGCTAGCGAAGCAATATCACATCCCCTACATCCCCTTCCTACTAGAGAACGTCTACGGAGTCCCCGGCGACATGCAAAACGACAACACCCACGCCACCGCCAAAGGCAACCAGCAAGTAGCCAAAAACGTAGAAGCCCTGCTCCACCCCCTCCTCAAGAAATAATCCCTCACTCCGCCATCCACGCAGCACTACAAACCCCGTGGCGAAACTTGGCCAACTCCGCGCCCTTTGCGTGAGCGCCTTTCCCTCGCTATCTGCAGGCCGCGCAACCCGCCACCCGCCCTAACTACTCACTAATTCCCTCCACCCCACACCCTCTCTACTCCTTACTCTCTACTCCTTACCCCCTGCCGCATCACCCCATCACCACGACCGGCTGCACCAGCGTCCCCGCCACCCGCTTCGCCACGCAAAGCAACTCCCGCGGCCCGCTGAACACCTTCACCAACGCCGCCTTCGAAAACTCCGGCACATTCACCTGCATCCCATTCCGAATCTTCCCCGCCGTCTGCTCGTCCACCGTCACCGACGGCATCTCCACCAACAACCCTCGCGGATGCGGCAGCCGCGCCTCCACCTCCGCCACCGACATCGCCTTCAACTCCGCCACCGTAATCGCCTGCCCCAACCCAAACACCCCAGCCTCCGTCCTCCTCAGCGCCGACAAGTGCGCCCCACACCCCGCCAACTGCCCCAGCTCATGCGCCACCGACCGCACATATCCGCCCGCCGACACCCGCATCACAAACGTCGCGCGCTCACCCTCCAACCCCGTCAGCTCAAACTGCCGAATCACAATCCGCGCCGCCTTCACCGGCACCTCTTTCCCCGCGCGCGCCAGCTTATGCGCCGGCACTCCGCCAATCTTCTTCGCAGAAAACACCGGCGGCACCTGGTCCATCTCCCCACCGAACTTCAGCGCCAACTCCCGCAACTCCTCGAGCGTCTTCTCCAGCGCCACGCGCTCCCCGACCGCCTCGCCCTCCGCGTCAAACGTATCCGTAGCAAACCCAAACGTGATCTCGCCCGTATAGCTCTTCTCCGCGGCTCCAAAAAACTGCGCCAGCCGAGTGTACTTTCCCAGCAGCAGCGGCAGCACACCCGTAGCCATCGGATCCAGCGTCCCCAAATGCCCCACCGAGCGCTCACCGGTAGCGCGCCGCACAATCGCCACCACATCATGCGACGTCATTCCCGCCGGCTTATCCAAAATCAAAAGTCCATTCATCTACTCCATTGTCTCGCACAACCCACCATCCCCGAGCACGCACGCTTCCGCGCAGCAAACACAACAGGCATCCCGGAAGTCGGCCCACGCGCCAACGATCCGAGATGCCTGTCTAGCGTTCTTCGAGTGCCAGCACCCCTAGGAAAACCGGCGCTTCACCACTCCAACCACACCCAGCAATCCAGTGCCGAGCAACGCAAGACTCGAAGGCTCAGGCGTCACGCTCGTCGTCGAAGAGGTCGCAACGTCCAACTCCATATACTCCGTATCCGTCAGAGTACACGCCGCGCACGTCCCTTCAAGGTTCAGACTAATGCTGTCGCCCGTATACGACAGGACGGCCCCAGTTGAAAAAATCGGATCACTCGCAGGATCGATGACGACACTATCAATCGTAGGTCCGGAGAGAATCGTTATGATGAGCCCATCGAACGTAGTAATGTTGAACGGTCCCAGCGCAGGGTTCGTAAGCGTGATCACGTCCCCGGATGTGAAAGTCACATCCACCGCCGAGGCATCGAGCTCCAAACCCGACGTCACAACGGTCGGTCCAGAGTTGTAAATCGAAGTGGTCACAAGCGGAAACAGATAGGAAACATCAACCGTGCTACCGATGAGCCCGTCCGCGTGAGCGGCGAGACTTGCCGAAAGCAGAGTAGCGGTAATCACAACAGAAAGTAGACGCATAGCTTTCCTCCGCGGAACAAAATTTGTTAGGTCGCTTCTTCAACAGCCTCGCGACTCTGCCCAAAATACTCCAGCCCCACGAGCATTAAGTCAACGGGAAAGATTCTTCTATTTCTGCGCAAAACATTGCGAATGTTTTACTTGCCCGATCAACTCCACCACCGCCTCACAACCCTCCCCACCGAACCGCCGAACAACAACGCTTTATCCCCAAATTCACCGCCCATCAACACAACGCGTTCACCGTGTCGACGCCACCCTCAGCGCGCTCCCGCCACACACCTGGCGCAACCGCGGATACACCTGGCGCAACCGCTGACACATCCACTCCGACCCAGTTCGCTGCACGCTGGAGCAAGCCCTCGACATGTACGCATGCCACTCCAACCACCATCTCGCGCACATCGATGAAATCCGCAAAGTTGCCAGCACGCTATCGGCTTGAGGGACACGCGAACCCACCCCTACACCGTCAGCGTCACCGTAACGGCCAGCTCCCCATTCTGATCGTCGTAGTACTCAAAGCTCCGCGCCTTCACCGTAAACGGCCCCGCCCCATACAAGAACGAATCCCCCACATTCGGAATCAGCAGAAACCCATCCCCCTCCGCCAGCGTAACCGTCTCCCCGTCCTGCCCCTTATACACAACCGTAGTAAACATAAACTCTCCTCCAACCTCGCCGTTCATGCAGTACTATCGCCGCGGCCGCACCAACTCCAGAAACTCATTCCGAGTCTGCAACTGCGTCTTGAACGCCCCACGCATCGAGCTCGTCACCGTCAGCGAGCTCTGCTTCTCCACCCCGCGCATCATCATGCACAGGTGCTGCGCCTCAATCACCACACCCACTCCCTGTGGATGGATCGCCTCTTCAATCGCCTCGGCAATCTGCTGCGTCAGCCGCTCCTGCACCTGCAGCCGTCGCGCAAACACATCCACAATCCGAGGAATCTTGCTCAGTCCCACCACCTTGCCCGCCGGCAGATACGCAATGTGCGCCTTGCCAAAAAACGGGAGCAGATGGTGCTCGCACAGCGAATAAAACTCAATGTCCTTCACCATCACCATCTCGTCATAGTCCACATCGAACAGCGCATCATGCAGCACATCATCGGCCGTCTGCAGATACCCCCGCGTCAAAAACGCCATCGACTTCTCCATCCGCTCCGGCGTCTTCAGCAGACCATCCCGGTTCGGATCCTCGCCCACCCTCTTCAGCAACTCGGCATAGATCTCCTGCACACTCGCATCCTGCAGCGTCAGCCCACCCTCGCGCAGCGCCAGTCCATCGTCGTGCCGCGGAGCCCCCGCCCTGTCGACCACCGGCCCTTCGTCGTGCAGCGTCAGCGCACCCACACCGTCTCCATTCGTGCTCACGTTCACCGGCCTTTCCAATTCCAGCCTGTTAGACATTCGTCCAACCTCTCTCCCACACGCTCCAACGAAACATCAAACGACCATACCAACATTAGACGCACACGCACCTGCCTTGGCTCCCTAAAATCCGCACCTTAGAACGCTCTCCATGAGGGGGAAGAATGAAATCCCGACCCGAGCGCGTAGCGGAGATCCTGCAGCTTTGCCCCGTCCAGTGAGGACATCCAGAACCGCCATAGATCCAGCAACGACCTCTCGCTTCGTATCAGGGGCAAGGCTTCAGCTATGCCGTTACGCCCTGCTTGCAAACTTCGCTCTAGCCTATGAGGGAATGCACGCCCTCCCCAAAATATTCAAACGAATTATTCCCTGTCTCCTCAATCCGAATCCGCTCCAACCTCACCTGGGCATATCTCCCCGCTTCCAGAAATCGCGAGAAGATAGCCCACATCTCCACACACACATTCTCCGTTGTCGTCACACGATCGCGAAAGACCTCCAACGTATTCAAATTCGCCATGTCAAACAAATCGATCACCTCGCGTTGCGCGAACAAATCCAGCTCTCCCAAATCCACCACCATCCCCGTCACCGCATCCACCGGCCCCGAAAGCGTCACCTCAACCACGTAGTTATGCCCATGCCCAAACGGGTTATTGCACTTCCCAAATGTCGCACGGTTCTCCTCCTCGGTCAGCGCATCCACATGCAGCCGATGCGACGCACTAAACCGATATCGCCGCGACAAGTGCGCGATCACCCTCTGTGCCCCCGTCCCACTCACGCGCCCTCCCCATAAAAATCCGCAAACAGGTCCGGCATCTCATACACCCTCACCCGATGCAGCTTCGCGTTCTCAATCTTCCCCTCCAGCCGCCGCCAGATCGCCACCGCAATGTTCTCCGTCGTAGGCATCACGTCCGCAAACTCCGGCACCTCAAAGTTCAAGTGCCGATGGTCATACACGCTCACCACCTCGCGCTCCAGAATCTCCTTCAACTGTTTCAGGTCCACCACAAACCCCGTCACCGGATCGATCTCTCCCGCGACCGTCACCTCCAGCGTGTAGTTGTGCCCATGCCCCTGGCGGTTGGCGCACTTGCCAAACACCCGCGCATTCTCCTCCTCACTCCACTCCGGATTCCAGTAGAAGTGAGCAGACGAAAACTCGGCCTTGCGTGTCAGTAGGATCATAAAATTCTTCGACCACGTGGAATGGAGCGAACCCCCTCCACCTCATTTGGATGCTCTCCATTATCCCCGGTCGCGACTCCGCCGATCCACCCCCCTCCGAAGACCTCCCCGAACCCCCCCCGTCGGCTGGTAAGCGAGCTTGCCAGCGGTGTAAAGGAAGCTTTACATCTATGTAAAGGAACCTTTACATTTAAGGCCCTCAGGAGGCGAAAAAGGCCCTTCGCGAGTTCTAGAACCGCGCTGAAGCTGCCCGTTTGCAACACAAAACCCAGCTACGCGCGCATCGAAACACACACGTTTTTGCCTCAAACACGGTACTCCCGCCCCTTCCAACCCACTCGATGCAGCACCCGATGCCGCACCCAGCTCCACACCAGCAACCCCACAAACAGTGGCAGAGCGAACACGGAAAGCACACAATCTAAAGAGCTGAAGTTCGACCGCGCCACCCGCCGATAATACCGAACCAAGGTTCGCACCCAGATCAACACAAGAACCGCCTTCTGCCACCAAAGCAAATACCACAATGGAATCAGCAACATAGGTAGAAAAAGCAACGCCAGATCCAGCAACCTCCAGGCCGCCAGCGTCAGCGCATGAGGAAACAGCAGCGCCAAATTCTTCGTCCACCCCTCAACCATATCGCTGAATCCAAAGTACATACGAGTGCTCAACGCATCCGGAGCATACCGAAACCAGATCCCCTTCCCACTCCCCTTCACCCGCTCCGCCAAATCCACATCCTCCAGCACCGACCTACCCACCCCCCGGTGCCCATCCACCCCAAAATAAGCCCCCCGTTCGACCATGAAAAACTGTCCATTTGCCGCTGCAAGCCTATTATTTACATCATTTACAGCCTTAAGCGGATACACGCTCGCAAGCTCCGAAAACACTAGCGGCATCAGCGCCCGCTGCCAGAATCCGCTCACAATCTGCCGCGGAGAATACGATAAAAGCCCCACCCCGCGCTCCCGGATCTCCTCCAACCCCCGCTCCAAACTCCCCGACTCATGCACCGTATCTGCATCAGTAAAAAGAACATACGCCCCACTCGAACTCTCCGCCCCGAACCAGCATGCGTTCGACTTCCCCGTAAACGCCCCCAAATCGAGCGCCGGAGCCTCTAAAACCCTCACTCCACCTATAGTTTCCGCAATCTCCCGCGTCCGATCCGTAGAAGCATCATCGACAACGATCAGCTCCCACTCCACCCCAAGCCGAAACGAGTCAGTACTTTGCCCCACCAACGACTGTAAACACCGCCCCAGGTTCCGCTCCTCATTCCGCGCCGGCACCACCACGGAAAGCACCATCGCATCCCGCAAACTCTTCAGCAAACTAGGCGTCTCAATCACAGCTTCGTATTATAGGAAGTGATAAGAATGAAGGTCTGGAGAACCATACGAAAACCCCTCCCAGCAACGGCAGTACCAGGCGAATCACACGCACCGGACTCATTATCTTCGCTGTCTGTACGTTAGCAATAGGCTGCGATCGCGGCACGCTCTCCGACCAGATCGGCCGCGTAGCCCCAACCTTCACCGTAACCGACGGCCAGCACTCCGTAGACCTGGCAGCCTACCGCGGAAAAAAGGTAGTAGTCCTCAACTTCTGGGCCACCTGGTGCGCCCCCTGCGTGGAAGAAATGCCAAGTCTGCAGGCCCTGCAACAGGCCATGCCGCAAGTACAAGTTGTCGCCATCGCCAGTGACGAACCCATCGACCAATATCAACACTTTGTCACGGAAAAACACGTCAACCTGCTCACCGTCTTCGACCAGAATCAGGCCTCGAACAAGCTCTATGGGAGCTTCAAGTTCCCTGAAACCTATATCATCGACAAACGCGGAATCATCCGCAGAAAGCTCATCGGACCGCAGGACTTCACCAGCCCCAGCTTTCTGAGATATCTCAGAAAATTGAACTCCTGAACGTCGCATACCCGCTGATAAAATCAAGCCATATGACGCAGTTGAATGTGAAGTATCTCTACGACGGAGCCCCCAGCGAGTCCGCCATGAAGGCCCTCGGACAGGTTCGCAAAGTATACGGAATTCGCCTCGTAGAAGTGGATGAGGCTGAAAAAACCATCCTCGTCGAGTACGATGCAACGCGTCTCACCGAAGCCATTGTGCACCAACTCCTGCGCCGCTCGGGCGTGGATGTGGTCGATCGCATCTCGCTGATCCCACCGCAACCTGAGCCTGAGGTTGCCGCGCCCGCTGCCAGCTAGCCCGCAACCAGCGAAAGGTTGATCGCAACGCAACCATCGGGTATTCTTGTTTAGTTGCGATCTTGCAATGTGCGCCCGTAGCTCAGCTGGATAGAGCGCCTGGCTACGAACCAGTAGGTCGGAGGTTCGAATCCTTCCGGGCGCACCATCATTCCCTCCCAAATACCTTCATTCCTTCGCTCGAATACCTCGAATCAATATTTTCGCCATAGTTCCTCCAACTGTCGTATAGTAAAGAGGACCAACTTGGTCGGATATGCGGTTCGATGAACGTTCTAGCATTAAGTGACGCGACGGTAGGCAGTGCAGGCGTGGTGGAGCGCGTGGATCTGCCCGAAGAAGTGAGCCACTACCTGGCCCATCTGGGGTTCCTCCCCGGCACCCGCGTCGAGATTCTGCGCCGCGCTCCTGCCGGCGACCCCCGCGTGTATCGTATTGATGGCGTTGAGGTTGGACTCCGCAACGAGACCGCGCAACACATCTTTTTACGTGTGATTGCAGACACGGCAGAAGATTCTACGAGTGCGACAATCGAGGCTGCATGAGCTGCCACACCACAGTCGCGGATCCGATCGAGCTTGACCCGACTCCCCTGCCGCCGGGCAGCGTTCGGATGCGGACGGTGGCTTTGATCGGACCTCCAAACTGCGGTAAATCCACTCTATTCAATCGTTTGACCGGCATGCGCCAGAAGGTGGCCAACTATCCCGGCGTGACCGTCGAGCACCACTCCGGCCGCATGAAAAGCATCGGCCGCAACGATCTGACCCTCATCGACCTCCCCGGAATCTATAGTTTGGCCACCTATTCCGAGGACGCACGGGTCGCGGTCGAGGTCCTGACCGGCAAAATGCCCGGCGTTCCCAAACCCGACTGCGTTCTTCTGGTTCTCGACGCAACGCACCTAAATCGGCAGCTCATGTTAGCGGCCCCAGTCTTTTCCATTGGCCTGCCCACGCTCGTTTTGTTGAATATGAGCGACCAGCTTGAGGCTCGCGGCGGAAAGATCGATACGCTGGCTTTGGCGCGCGAACTGGGGCATCCAGTGGCTTTAATCAGCGCTGCGCAGGGTAAGGGTCTGGGCGCGATTCCAGAGTTTTTGCTGCGCGCGGGTAGTAAGTTTGACGATGGATTGCGGCCAGTTCAGTTGCCTGTATTGCAAAGCGCAGCCTCGTGCCGGAGCTGGGCTACACAGGTTACGAACCGTACCAAATATCAGACTCCTGCGGCTTCCCTTTGGACGCGGCGGCTGGATAGTGTTCTTTTACATAGGGTTTTTGGGCCGCTGTTCTTTTTGATGGTTGTGATTGCGGTGTTTCAGGTGGTGTTTACGCTGG
This sequence comes from Acidobacteriaceae bacterium, assembly GCA_049578265.1. Classification (GTDB taxonomy): domain Bacteria; phylum Acidobacteriota; class Terriglobia; order Terriglobales; family Acidobacteriaceae; genus Granulicella. The sequence goes on along the minus strand of JBAULP010000051.1, from coordinate 111,526 downwards.
GACAGCCGCTGAGTGATGGGCTCGGGGTAGTGCTTACTCGGGCGGGGGCGCATGCCGCTATGTTGTTGCCAGATAACTGGATGCGGGCATTGCTGCGGGATGGGTTGTGGAATGGTGTGCAGTCGGTACTGGTATTTTTGCCGCAGATCTTGCTGCTGTTTCTGTTTATCGGGGTGTTGGAGGATTCGGGTTATCTAGCTCGGGCGGCGCTGATTGCGGACCGGGTGATGCGCTCCATCGGGTTGAATGGCAAGGCGTTTATTCCTTTGTTATCAGCATATGCGTGCGCCGTGCCGGCGATTATGGCTACGCGGACGATCGAGAATAAGCGAGAGCGGATTGCTACGATTCTGATCGCGCCATTCATGACTTGTTCGGCGCGTTTGCCGATTTATACCCTGATTATCGCGGCTTTTATACCGAATCGTATGTTTTTGGGTGGGTTTCTTGGGCTTCGTGCGCTGCTGATGCTGGGGCTGTATGTCATCGGATTTCTGGCTGCGCTGGTTACAGCGAAGCTGCTTAACTCCTCTGTTATGAAGGCATCGCACGCTCCGTTCATTCTGGAGTTGCCGCAGTACCGTTGGCCCACGGTTTCGTCGCTGGGATTGAGATTGTATGATCGGGGTAAGTTGTTCTTACAAAAGGCCGGAACAGTGATTCTAGCGGTGACGTTCCTGGTGTGGGGCTTGAGCGTTCTGCCGATTCACGGAGGCCACTTTTCTGAGCTAAGTACCAGCGTTATTGGGCACTTAGGCCATTGGATTGAGCCGGTTCTCCGGCCCTTGGGGTTCAACTGGAAGATTGGCATTGGATTGTTGAGCTCGATTGTGGCCCGCGAGGTGATCGTCGGGACGCTAGGAACGCTCTATGGAATGGATCCGGCAACGCACTCGCTAGGGCTGCAAGTTGCTCTGCGGCATGACATTACGCTGGGTGGGGCGATTGCGCTGGTGGTGTTTTTTGCCTTCGCCATGCAGTGCACTTCGACGCTGATTGTGGTGCGGCGGGAGACCAATAGCTGGAAGCTGCCGGCGCTGCAGTTTGCGTACATGACGACGGTCGCGTACGTGGCGGCGCTGGTGGCAAACCAGGTGATTACGCGCTTGTTTTAGTGTGCACTCAACTGGGTTTTGCGCTGCAAATCGGCACCTTGAGCTGCGTTCTCTGCGCTGCTGGTCACGTTTTTCGTCGAAAATGTAAAGGAAGCTTTACGTCGATGTAAAGGAAGCTTTACATGGCCCGAAGCCATCGCGCAGGGGCTAGGGCCCCGATGACCTCGGGCGCTTTCCGGCACGACTGAAGTCGTGCCCTGTTACAAAACCCGCCTTGGATGGTTCGTCTAATGCCGCCTAAGGTGGCTCGGCTGATTTTCTATCGCTCGCCCCAGCTCAGCTTGGAGCGGAGGACGTTGAAGAAGCCATTGGGGCGAAGGCGCAGCAGGTGGACGATGCGCGTGGACTTCTTGCAGAGGATGCGGTCGTTAAGAACGAGTTCGACGGCCTCCTGGCCATCGACGGTGAGGTAGGTCTCGTGGGGTACGACGTCGACGACTACGGCTACTTCGGTGTCACCGGGGAAGACGATGGGGCGGATGGTGAGGAGGTGGGGACAGATGGCGGTGAGGACCATGGCGTCGACGGTGGGCATGAGGATGGGACCGTTGGCGGCGAGGGTGTAGGCGGTGGAGCCGGTGGGGGTGGAGACGATGACGCCGTCGGCGCGGAAGCGGGCGACGAACTGGCCGTCGAGCTCGATGGCAAATTCACCCATGCGGGCGATGGCGCCTTTGGATAGGACAACGTCGTTGAGTGCGTCCCACTCGCGAAGGAGTTCCCCATCTCGGAAGAGTTGGGCATGCATAAAGCTGCGGCTGTCGATGACGGCGCTGCCGTTTTTCCAGGCGTCGAGGGTGTCGTAGAGTTCGGCGAGGGGGACTTCGGTGAGGAAGCCGAGGGAGCCGAGGTTGACGGCGAGGATGGGGGTGTCGGTGAGGGCGAAGGCGCGGGCCGCGGAGAGGAGGGTTCCATCGCCGCCGAGACAGACGACGAGGACAGGATTGTGGGAGGCGAGCTCGCCGCGGTCCACAACCTGAGGGTCGTCTTGATCGCTGAGGTGGATGTAGGAGGCGCTGTCAGGCTCGAGGATGGGGGTGAGGTCGTGGGCCCTGAGCCAGTCGATCAGTTCGGTCAGGATGAACTCCAACTCTGGCTTCTGTGGCTTGGAGATGATCGCTACCTTGGGCATGGTGAGATGAGTGTACCGCGATGGGCGCGGGGATGCTTGGTGCTTTGCCGCGCAGGTGGTGGAGGGGTTAATGCGATCCGGCGGGGAAGGTTGCGTTGAGGAATCGTTGGCTGCCGCTGATTTGAGTTTGAAGGGCGTGGCGTTCGAGGAGGATTGGGTGTGGGCGGCCTGAGGATTCGATTCGTAAGGAATATGCTCCTTCCGATGCAGCGCCGGCTAAGACGACCTGCAGGTGTATCGGGAGATTTTGCGGGAGGTTGCAGGTGGCTAAAGGCGAGGCGCCACGGGTGCGCTCCGCGACGAGGAGCGGCGTAGCGACTGCTGGCAGCCTGTGGAGTTGGGGAGAGGCAGTTGCTGGTTGAGGGGTTGCCGTGGCGCTCAGTGGGGTGGTCGATGAAGGGTTGGTGCGCCGCGCGTATTCGAGTCGTATGACGCTGACGCCGGCGACCACGACCAAACATGCGGCGATGGCCAGGATCATGGAACGACGACGATGCGCCTGCGCTTTCCTGCGGCGTGCTGCTAGAAGGGATTGCGCCATTGCGAGGCGTTCTGTGAGGTGAGGCGAGGCGGTTATTCAGATGGACTTCGGTGGCCTCTTCGATTGGAAGCGTCGATGCTGCGCAACTATCGATGAGCTCTTGTTCGAGACGGACGCCTATATTTTCCTGACCATCTTCGACGATACGACGGGGACCACCGCATTCAGTGACACGTTCCTTTTGCCAACGACGACGAGCATTCTCTTGCCTGGAGGCACACTCGCCGCAGGCAATAGCTACCGCTATGAGATCGACTACTCGGATCGGGATGCTGTGGCAGGAACGGGCGGGGCTTACGATCCGGAGATTGGATTTGATACGCGCACGGATGGCACCTTCACGACCGCAGCGGTGGCTCCTACTCCAGAGCCGCCAAGCCTGGTGCTTTGCGGTTCGGCGATGCTGCTGATGGCGTTTTGCATGAAGCGCAAATTATTCGTCTGAGAACTTAACTATGCCCTCACCTCCCCCATGGCTGATGTACTATCAGGCATCGTTTCCAACATGGAGGAGGCCTACATGAAATCTGCGCCTGGGTTGTTGCTTGCAGTGATGTTGCCCGGATTGATGTTCGGGCAGGCGAAGCATACGCCAACGATTGATGAGACGCTTAGCCTGAAGACCATAGGCTCATCAGTGATTTCTCCGGATGGCCGATTCGTGGCGTATCAAGTGAGGGAGACGGATTGGAAAGACAATGCGTATGTGTCGCAGTGGTGGTTGGTGAACCTTGCGACGGGAAATGCGTTTCAGTTGACGAGGGGAAAGAAGTCGGCGGGCGGGGCGGAGTGGTCGCCGGATGGGCACTGGCTGGCGTTCACTACGGAACGCGATGCGTCGGCAATTGAGCCGCTCGCGCTGGAAAAGAAAAAGGATGATAAGGATGCCGGAGCGGGTGACAAGAAACCCGCCGATCAACAGGTATGGATGATCTCGCCTGAGGGTGGAGAGGCATGGCAACTGACGCAATCGCCGACGGATGTGGAGGATTTTCACTGGTCGAAGGATGGCAAGTGGATTGCGTTCACTGCCGATCCAGCCGAGGTGAAGAGCAGCAAAGACCGTAAGGAGAAGTACAGCGATTACCAGGTTTTCGAGAAGGACTATCAGCAGAAACAGTTGTGGATGGTGGATGTGGCCGCGGCGGCAAAGGCTGATTTGCCGGCGGCGGCGAAGGAGGTCACGAGCGATTTGGGGCTCAATGTTACTTCGTTTGCGTGGTCGCCGGATTCTTCCGAGATTGCGTTCAGCGCTACGAAGAATCCGATGCTGGCGTTCGGAGGAGATGAGGATATCTATCTTCTCGAGCTGGCGCAGAGTGATCGCGTGAAGAAAATTGTGGCGTTGCCAGGGCCGGATGGCTCGCCGATATTTTCTCCTGACGGCAAGGAACTGGCGTTCACGACGTCACTCGGACAGCAATATTTTTTCTATGCGAATGAGCATCTGGCGATGGTCGAGCTTGCTGCGGTGATGGCAAAGCCGGCCACCACGCCTGCCGATGTGCGTGACCTGACGAGCAAATTCGATGAAGATCCGGATCCGATTGATTGGGGGCCCCGTGGAGTTTATTTCGCCGCGGAGCAGAAGACAAATACCCATGTGTTTTGCGTGAATCCGGCTACGTTGAAGATTCAACGCGTGACGTCGCCGGATGATTTGCTGATTGAGGATGCGTCGTTTACGAAAGAGTTTAAGACGATGGCGTTCGTTACTGAAGACAAGACGCATATGAGGGAGTTGTACGTGTCGTCGGTGTCGGAGTTTGCGCCGAGGAAACTTACGGATAGTACTGCGCAGGTTGCGGACTGGGACCTGGGGACGGTGGAGTTAGTTTCATGGAAGAGTAAAGACGGGACAACGATTGAAGGTGTTCTGCGTAAGCCAGCTGACTACGATCCTGCTAAGAAGTATCCGTTGCTGGTGATGATTCACGGAGGGCCGACTGGGACGTCGCGGCCTACGTTATCGCCAACTTCTTATGCGTATCCGGTGCAGGAGTTTCTGGCGAAGGGGGCGCTGGTGTTGGAGCCAAACTACCGAGGCAGCGCTGGGTATGGTGGCGCCTTTCGCGCGCTGAACGTGCGCAATTTGGGAGTCGGCGATATGTGGGACGTGATGAGTGGCGTGGATTCGCTGATCGCAAAAGGGATGGTGGACCCGAATCGACTTGGCTCGATGGGTTGGTCGGAGGGAGGGTATATCTCTGCGTTTTTGACGACGCATACGGATCGGTTCAAGGCGATTTCAGTGGGAGCGGGTATCAGCGATTGGACGACGTATTACGTGAGCACGGATATTACTCCGTTTGCGCCGCAGTATCTGCACGCTACACCTTGGGATGATCCGGCGGTGTATGCGAAGACGTCGCCGATTACGACGATCAAGGACGCTAAGACACCGACGTTGATCCAGCAAGGCAGCAATGACAAGCGGGTGCCCGTGCCTGATAACTTCGAGTTGTATCGAGGGCTGCAGGACCAGGGCGTGCCAGCGCGGCTGATCCTGTATACGGGGTTCGGGCATGGAGTGAACAAACCGAAATCGCAGCGGGCACTGCTGCAATCGAACATGGACTGGTTTAGCCACTACATCTGGAACGAGGCTTATCCGAAGGACTCGGCACTGTATGGGACGAGCGAGTTGGACGGAGGGAAGTAGGCCGTTTGTCGGCTGCTACATGGACCGAATTTTGATGTAGCGGACGAGGTCAGGACCCATTGCGTAGGCAACGGAGACGACTACGACTGCGGCGACGATGATTGAGGCGATTTTCATACACCCTCCTAGGTGGTTGAGTAGACGCTACACGGTGCTTGTGTGGACTTCGGGGCGTTCGTGGTTTGGGTGCGGTGAATCAGATCGAGGACGGCGCGCGCTGCTGCTGGAACAGACGCGGCAACCGCTGCGGAGAGTTCCATTCGACCTTCCAGCTCATCGCCGAAATCCATGGGCTCGCAGCCAACGATGTAGATGTCGGCGGTGACTTCGCCGAACGAACGGGCCATGTTCAACAGTTGCATTGGCTCCATGGAGTGGGGATCGAGCGCGGTGTTTTCGTGAGCTCGGTCCACGGGCTGCAGCAGGTAGATTGTTCCGGGGGCTTCGCCGCGCGAGATTGCGTCGACGAAGATTATTGTCTGGTAGGAATCGAGTAACGCATAGGCGAGGTCGAGACCGCGGATGCCATAGTCGACGACGCGAATCTCTGGCGGTAGAGAGGCCTTCGTTAGCTCCCTCACGACGGCACATCCGAATCCGTCGTCTCCGAGAAAGATGTTGCCGATGCCGGCGACCAGTGTGTGCGGGGAGGGATTCACTGGAGCTCCAATCCCAGCGGCTCGACTTCTTCGGGCGAGAAAAAAAAGCGGTGAGCGGTTTGACGGAGCATGCCCATGTCGCGGCCGGGGTCGTCTTCGAGGACTACCGCAAACTGGAGGTTGTCTTCGAAGTCCTGCTCGATGGCTTCGATGATTGCGACCTTGCCTTCCATCTCCATGTCGAAGATGTCGGCCTTCTTTTGCGGCCACAGACGAACGCGGTCGCCAGCACGCAACTCCAGGCCGAACACGCGTACCGATTGGATGGGGACGCGCTCGGCGAATGGGTCGAAAGGCTGGCTGATCATGTCGATTGCGGTGTTGCAGGGGGATTCGAGATCGGGATTGCGATGCAGGTTTCGCAATTCGCCATGGACGGAGGCGAGTTGAGCGTCGGACATGTTCTCGGTGCGTTCGAGAATGGCGCGTGCATGGGGGTCGCTGCGGCGGACTTCGTCCTTCTCTTCGTCGGTGAGCGTGAGGACGCGCAGGGCTAGCATCTCGTCCATCTCGGTACCATCGAAGAAGTTGCCGGCGCTCTCGGGCGCGATCTCAGGGTAGTCATACAGAATGATTGGCGAGCAGAGGACATGGGTTGTGTCTCCCGCGCTGCCTGCGAGGACCGGAAAGACTCCGTCCTGCACGCAGGCTTTTGATGCTGCTTCGAATTCAGGTTGAGGTTCGAGCAGAGAGATGAATGAGCCTTGTGCTGCTGCTAGCAGCACGTGAGCCGAAGTGAATGCGATGTCTTGCATGGGGCGGCGCGAGGAGGAATTGGTCGGTAGCGCGGGGCTTTGGTTCGCGAACTCGATGTGGAGGCGATAGAGTTGTTCGCAGAGTTTCTCGGCTCGAATGTTGACGGCGGCGGTGCGCGGCTTTTCTCGGAACGACATCGGCGGAGGTTGAATCTCTTCGGAGGAGAGCGCTGTGAGATCGAAGTCTCGTTGGAGGCCGTTGAGAAGTTCCTTGATTGGCAGAGAGTCCAGCGTTAGCGAGCGGGCGAAGCCTTCCTCCCAACTCTCGCCTGTTTCGTCTTCCGGGCCTGTCAGTTGAAGAAATCGAAAGCGCGCGCTGACTTGCGTTGTTTCATCTCCTTGCAGCAGAATCTCCGCGCGGAATCTCCAACGCTCTAGTGGTCGTTGTGCTTCGGCGAAGCTCCTGGGGTAGAGCGTGCCGAAGTTGAGCCGGTGGCGATTTTTCATGGCGGATGGCCGATAGGGATAGAGCATGTACCCTTCGAAGAGGACGGCATCGGCGATGGCTTCGAGAGGGGTGAAGTTCATCGCTTGCCTCTGTTCGACGTGGTGAGTTCGGCGCTGACCTCTGATAGCTCGGATTGATCCAGGAGCTGGTCGATGACGGTTTGCCACAGGGGAATGCCGCGCGCGACCTTGTAGCGATAGAGACGGTCGAAGACGTCGCGAGGCAGGCGGAGCCACGCGGTTTCTGGATAGTGCGCGTCGATGGCGGCCTTCCATACTGCGACTGGAAGATCGAAGCGTGCCTCACGGTCCCACGGGATTTGCGCGATCTGTATCGCGCCGTTTGCGTCGCTGTAAAAGACGGTTCCACTGAACATCACCGTTGCGGAGATTGAGCCGGTGTCGAGTCCGTAGAAGTATTTGTTCGCTGCCACTTCAAAATCGAGTGAACACGGTAGAGGCAGATCGATCTGAGTTTCACCGGTGAACGGAGGTACTTTTAGGATTGCGTTGGTCCAATGCAGCGGTTTCATGGTTTGACCCCATCGTTCGCGTTCACCGAAGAGGTCCAGGAGCCTGGACTCCTCCTGTGCGCTGTAGGGGCGGCCGAGTGGTTGCAGTTGCACCTGGCAGTTGAGGCTGACGGATTGAATTGCCTCGTGGACGGGGGTGTTGGAGATGTGGAGGCGCGCGGCGATGGTGGGGGATGCAGCATAGAGCATCGGCGCGACGTCTCCCATTCGAAAACGAAGCTCAGGCATGAGAGCCCTCACGGAGCGGAAGCGCCTGGCGGTCCAGGTCGGCGAAGAAAGTGGAGATCGCCTGCCAGACGTCGGCGCCGCCGGAGAGACCGCGCCACCTGGTGCGAATGATGCCGACGAGACGGTAGGCGACGTCGATGGGGACAACGAACGAGGCGTTCGCGTCTCCGATGCGGTTGATCAACAGCGCTTCTACTTCGGGCTGCATTTCTAACAGCGCGGTGTCGGAGGCAAAGAGGCGGTCCCATGGAGGCAGTTGAATCATCGACTCCATGACGCCGGCGGGCGAGGGGTAGAGCGCCGCGGCGTCTCCGTTGGGTTGGCGAATGAAAAAAGCGAGGTTGATGGGGAGCATCATGGAATCCCACTCGGCATCGGTGAACCGAAAGGATTGAGGCTTGAGAATGCGACGTGGGACGTACAGAAATTTTGCTCCCTCCTGCCCGGAAAATAGAATTGCGCAAGCATCGCAGGAGCAGACGATGTGACGCGACTTGCAATCGAGTAGATGCGGGTGCTGTGTATTCAGCGTCGCCCCGCACAGATCACAACGCTCCACCTCCGGGCGCGACTTGGCGAAACGACGTAGGGCGGTGAGCGCGCCGTCGGGTTGGCTGCTTGCGATTGGGCTTTGCGTCAAGTCTGCTGCGCTATCTGGTTGGAGCTCCATGGAAGTCCTTCAAGCTGGAGGGAGGTTAGGCATACGCGGATCGATTGGGCCGGCGGCGCTTGGATTGATGCTGGTGGAGCTGCGCGAGTTTGCCGAGGGTCCTTCGCGCCCGGCCTCCGCACTTCTGGCTTGCAGCTCTTCGCCGCGATTGGTTCCGGGCGTGTGAGAGGGCTTGTCGGGTGTCGTGTCTTGATGGGCCATGGTTGGCCTCCTTTGCGTTGGGATTAAGTCGTTTGCAAAATGACGAACTCCGAGGGTGCGGGCGGCTTCGAGATGGATTCTGCGATGACGCTGACGATCTCCGGGGCGGCTTCGTAGATTGCGTTCTCGACGTGGTTCTTGAGCGTTTCGGTGGACGAAGAACAGGTGCCGCAGGTGCCCTGAAGTTGAACGTGAACGGTTCCGTCTTCGATGGAGGAGAGCTCGACATTTCCGCCGTGCGACTTGAGGTATGGCTGCGAGTCTTCGACCGCGGTGGCGACTCGCTCTTCGATCGCGACCGGGTGAAGACCGTGCAGAGAGAGCACGTTGGACACGAGATTGTCGGAGGCGATTTGTCTGAGCGCGGCGTCTCCGTTGGGAAGTTGAGACACGGCGTCGAGGATGCGCTCTAGCGCGGCGCCGTGTAGTTCGATGACAGCCTGCAGGAGCTCCTGCGCTACGGCTCGCAGCGCTGGATCCCCTGTGTTCTCGATGCGGCTTACGAGCTCTTCTATGCGGTCGCTGCGTCTTGTGAACTCCCGCTTGCTTTCCGGCATCAGCGGCCCTCCGATGGCTCGACACTGCCGTGCGCGCCGAACGTGGGGACGTGGCGGGTTTCGAGCAGCTTGGTTTCGCCGTTGTACATGTGTACGCCGCAGGGCAGGCAAGGATCGAAGCTGCGTACCGCGCGCATGATGTCGATGCCCTTGAACTTGTCGGGACCGTTCTCTTCGAAGATGGGTGTGTTTTGCACGGCGTCTTCATAGGGTCCTGGCGTGCCGTAGATGTCGCGCGGATTCGCGTTCCACGGCGTAGGCGGGTAGGGATGGTAGTTGGCGATCTTGCCGTCGCGAATGACGACGTGGTGTGAGAGCACTCCGCGAACGGCTTCGTGGAAGCCGCAGCCAATCGCTTCCTCCGGCACTTTGAAATCCGACCACGTTTTGTTTCGGCCAGCGTAGAGCTCCGCGAGAGCTTGCTCGCAGAAGTAATACGCAGCGGCGCAGGCGTAGGCCTGGAAGTAGGTCCTGGCGCGATCGCGCTCGATGGCGTTCGACCACTTGGGAACCTTCCACTCAAACTCCACTTCAGGTTTCAACGCTGTCTTGGGCAGGGTTATCTTCACGCTATTGCCGGTTGCTTTGACATATCCGATGTCGACGAGACCGGCGAGCGCGGTTGCCCACAGACGCGCGATGGGACCGCCGCCGGTATCGAGCGCTAGATGATCGCCGGTGCGTTGGTCAAGCCAGCGTGGGGACATGACCCAACTGTATTTATCGCTGAAATCGCGCTTCTGAGGGCGCGGAACAGTGGTCTGGTTCCAGGGGTGGTCGCGATGAATTGGATTACCGAGAGGGTCCTTCGTCACGAACGTTTCTGCGTTCTGCCAGTTGTCGTAGTAGGAGCTGCCGAGCAGGATGCGCATGTTGACGTTGATGTCGACGAGGGAGTTGGTGACTAGTTTCCCATCGACTACTACGCCGGGAGTGACGAACATTTTGCGACCCCAGTCGGCCATGTTCTTGTATTGGTAGTCGCAGTGCTCGGGGTCGTTGAAGGAGCCCCAGCAGCCGAGGAGGATGCGGCGCTGGCCAACTTTTTCGTAACCGGGTAGAGCTTCGTAGAAGAAGTCGAAGAGGTCGTCATGCAAGGGGACGACGCGCTTCATGAACTCAGCGTACTTGGCGAGGCGCACCATGAAATCTGTTACGACTTGCACGGTGCCTGGCGTACCGATGCCGCCGGGGTAGAGGGTGGATGGATGGACGTGGCGGCCTTCCATGAGGCAGAACATCTCGCGAGTCATGCGACTCATCACGAGAGTTTCGCGGTAGAACTCGCCGGTGAAGGGGTTGAGCGCCGTCATGATGTCGGCGATGGTTTTGTAGCCGTGCTTGTCGGCGTTGGGTGCGGAGGTGTGCTGCGCTTTGTCCCAGACGCCGGGGTTGGTTTCCTTCACCATCTTCTCGCAGAAGTCGACGCCGACGAGATTGTCCTGGTAGAGGTTGTGGTCGAACATGTACTCGGCCGCTTCCCCTAGATTGATGAACCACTCGCCGAGTGCGGGAGGACGAACACCGAAGGCCATGTTCTGCGCATAGACAGCGCAGGTTGCGTGGTTGTCGCCACAGATGCCGCAGATGCGGCTGGTGATAAAGTGCGCGTCGCGAGGATCTTTGCCCTTCATGAAGATGGAGTAGCCGCGGAAGATCGACGACGTGGAGTAACACTCGGCGACGACTTTATTTTCAAAGTCGATCTTGGTGAAGATGCCTAGCGATCCGACGATGCGTGTGATCGGATCCCAGTTCATCTCTACGAGATTGCGGCTTTTGTTGGAGGAGGAAGTTGCTTTACCTGTCTGCGGGAGAACGACGGTTGCCATGGGAGATTCCTCGATAGAGCTTCTGCGCGATGCGGTTTGGAAATCAGGTTTAGTGGCGTTCGACTTTGTAGCCGGTCGTCAGTTCATTGCCGGGGTGACGCCACTTCGGCTCTTTGTTCACCGTGTGATTCGTGAGTGAGCGCAGGGAGCGGATCATGCGGCCGTAGGCACCGACGAGCGTGGAAGAGACGACGCCACCGGGAGGTTCGTCCATGAACGGCATGAACTTATCCGGAAAGCCAGGCATGGTGCAGCCGATGCAGATGCCGCCAACGTTCGGGCAGCCACCGATGCCTCGCATCCAGCCGCGCTTGGTTACGTTGCAGTTGACGACGGGGCCCCAGCAGCCGACTTTGACGAGGCACTTTGGGGAACCGTATTCGTGCGCGAAGTCGCCTTGCTCGTAGTAACCGGCGCGGTCGCAACCTTCGTGCACCGTCTTGCCGAAGAGCCAGGTGGGACGTAGCTGCTCATCGAGCGGAATCATGGGGGCGAGGCCTGCTACCTGATAGAGCAGGTACATCACGGTTTCCATGAAGTTGTCGGGCTGAACGGGGCAGCCTGGGACGTTGACGATGGGCAGGCCTGCCTTCGATCGCCAGTTCCAGCCGAGGTAATCTGCGAGTCCCATGGCGCCGGTGGGGTTGCCTGCCATCGCGTGGATTCCGCCGTAGGTCGCGCAGGTTCCGGCGCCGATGACCGCGGTTGCTTTGGGTGCGAGGCGGTCGATCCAGTCATTGGTTTTAATGGGCTGACCGGTTTCCGGGTCGGTGCCGAGTGCGGCCCAGTAGCCTTCCTTCTTAATCTTCTCGTTGGGGATTGAGCCTTCCACGACGAGGACGAAGGGCTCGAGGCGACCGGCTTCGGCTTCGTAGAAATAGTGCATGAAGTCGTCACCAACTTCATAGGCTAAGACTGGATTGTGGAGATGGACTTTGGGGAGACCGGGGACTGCGTTGAGCAACACATCTTCGATGGAGGGCTGCTCGGCTGCAGTGATAGAAACGGAGTCGCCGTCGCAGCTCAGGCCGGCGGTGATCCACAGGATGTGGACCTCAGAGGGCGGAGCGGCTTTGGCAGGGGTGGGAGAATTCGGCGAACTGGAGGCCATTAGGTTCCTTCCGTCGCGCGGCTATTTGTGTGTTCCGTGGCGGCTCACTGGTGGGCCTCGTCGTCGCGCTAGGGCGGGGTGACTCGTGCGGGGCTGCCTGATCGGGTTGGATGATCTGAGGCACGCATTGGGGGGAAATCCGCGTGTTGCACGGTGCGATGCGTGCGGGATGTTTTGCGATGCCTGGCCAGGGAGAAACTGGATCAGCAGATACGCGGTAACTGCTCGCCGAAGAGCGTATCGACTACCCTCGTTCCTCCGATGGAGGTCTTCATGAGGACCATTCCTTGCGGTCCCTGTGTGACCTGGCCAACGATCCTACTCTCCTTTCCGAGCGGATGGTTCTGCATCCGCCGCAAAATTTTGGGCGCTATGTTTTCGCTTACGACGGCGAGGAGCTTGCCTTCGTTCGCGACGTAGAGAGGATCGAGCCCGAGCAACTCGCAGGCTCCGCGCACGGTTTCGCGCACGGGAATCTCTTCTTCCTGCAGCATCATGCCGACGTCCGCACGGGAGGCGATTTCGTTCAGCGTGCTGGCGATGCCGCCGCGGGTTGGGTCTCGGAGGACGCGAATGGCGGATGGGTCGCCGGCGGCGCGGGCTTCGTCCAACATGGCTTCCACCAGGGAGTTCAAGGCCGCGCAGTCACTGCGCAGGTCGCCTTCGAACTCAAGATTTTCGCGTTGCGACAAGATGGTGATGCCGTGGTCGCCGATGTAACCACTGAGAAGAATTCTGTCGCCGGGTCTGGCGCGATCGGCGCTCCACTGCACGTCGGCGGGGACCTGGCCGATGCCTGTAGTCGTGATGAAGACCTGATCGCCCTTGCCGCGATTGACTACTTTCGTGTCGCCGGTGACGAGTTGCACGCCGGCGCTGGTTGCGGCGCGCTGCATGGAGTCGACGACGCGGGTGAGGTCGCTGGTGAGCAAACCCTCTTCCAGGATGAATGCGGCGGAGAGATACAGGGGCTTTGCACCGGCCATGGCGAGGTCGTTTACAGTGCCGTTGACGGCCAGGGTGCCGATGTCTCCGCCGGGAAAGAAGATGGGCGTTACGACGAAGGCGTCGGTGGTGAAGGCGAGGCGCGCGCCGCCAATTTCAAGAAGTGCGGAGTCATTCATGCGCTCCAGCGTTGGGTTTGCGAAGCGACTGATGAAGACTTTCTCAATCAGTTCAGATGAGAGCTTGCCGCCGCTGCCATGACCTAGCACGATCTGCGGGTGGTCGAAGATGGGGAGGGGACATTGGCCGAACCCTGCGCCGTCGCCGGCCGGTGCGTCGTCGCGCAGTTGATCTTCAGGCGCATGTAGAAGGCTCATGCTCTGTCTCCGATCGATATCAACTGCGAGTCGTTGAGGTGACGACCGTAGGCGTAATAGGCAGCGCAGGCCCCTTCGGCGGAGACCATGGTTGCGCCGAGAGGATGTTGCGGATTGCATTCGGTGCCGAAGGCTGGGCAGTCATGCGGCTTTTTGATGCCTTGCAGGATTTCGCCCGCGATGCAGATTGCGGGCTCGGCGGTATCGATGGCCTGGACACTGAAGCGGGTTTCGGCGTCGAGGTCGCGGAAGTCTGCACTTAGCTCGAAGCCGCTTTGTGGGATTTTGCCGACGCCGCGCCACTTGCGGTCGCTCACTGCGAAGACCTTACCGATAAGTTTCTGGGCAGCGGGATTGCCTCTGCGATCAAGGACGCGCGAGTATTGGTTTTCGACTTCGGCTCTTCCCTCTTCGAGTTGGCGCACGACCATGAGCACGCCTTCGAGAATGTCGAGCGGCTCGAAGCCTGTAACTACGATGGGCACGCCGAAACGTTCTGCGAGCGGCTCATATTCTTCATAGCCGACGACGGTGCAGACGTGTCCTGGGCCGAGAAATCCTTGCACACGATTTTGCGGTGAGGACAGGATTGCCTCGATTGCTGGTGGGACGAGGACGTGCGATACGAGCAGCGAGAGGTTGTGAAGACCCTCCGACTTCGCCAGCCACGCGAGCATGGCGTTGGCTGGAGCGGTGGTTTCAAAGCCGATCGCGAAGAAGACAACTTGCTTGTCGGGATTGGCCCTTGCGATCTTGAGGCAATCGAGTGGGGAGTAGACGACGCGCACGTCGCCACCGCGGGACTTGATGCTGAAGAGGTCGCCGTCTGATCCGGGTACGCGCAGCATGTCGCCGAAGGAGCAGAAGATGACTTCTGGACGCCGCGCGATGGCGTGCGCTTTGTCGATCATCTCCAACGGCGTAACGCATACGGGACAGCCGGGCCCATGCACCAGTTCGACGCCTCGCGGTAGAAGGTAGTCGATTCCATTCTTCACGATGGAGTGGGTCTGGCCGCCGCAGACTTCCATGATGACCCAGGGCTTTGTCTGGACGCGCTTGATCTCGTCCACGAGTTTGGACGCGATCTTTCCGTCGCGATACTCGTCGAGATATTTCATGCGGTGTCTTTCACGAAGCGGGGTTTGTTCTCGTCGTCTTCGAGTTCGGGAACTTCGAGTTCGCCTAACTGGTCGAGTTCCATGAGGGCCTGGTAGGTGCGGTGGGCTTCTTCTTCGTCGACGCGGCTTAGCGCAAATCCAACATGAACGAGGACGTACTCACCGACCTTGGTGTCGGGTACGTATTCCAGACAAGCTTCGCGGGTGACGCCGCCGAACTGGACGC
Source organism: Acidobacteriaceae bacterium (assembly GCA_049578265.1). GTDB lineage: Bacteria > Acidobacteriota > Terriglobia > Terriglobales > Acidobacteriaceae > Granulicella. Next base: position 96,414 of record JBAULP010000051.1, on the reverse strand, counting down.
GCGCCATCTGAATGCCTGCGCGATCAAACGTTTCTACGACCTTGCCAGGAATTGCGAGACACATCGCTAGAGGCCCTCCCGCATGGGTCCCGGCCACGAGGCCGAGTTGGTTTGCGACGCTGTTATGTCCGGCAATCGGGGAGTTGTGAGGGTTGTGTCAAGGGAATGCATTTGGACGGGTGAGGTCGTGTTCCCGCGTCGCACGTTCTCGACATTTTGTCGTCTCGTGGCTCGCATATGCACTCGCAGGGCCGGGCCCTGAATTGCGACGTCTTACGCGCCGTCTGCGCCGGCGACGATTGCCGGAGCGCTACAGCAGCCTGACCTTGAAACCACAGCATGCAAATCCACGAGGGAGAACGCGGCTCGAGCTTCCGCGTGAGTACTGCATCATCGTATGGATGCGCTTTTGGGGCGTCGCGTCCACCGTCCGGGCCAATGTTGCTGGCACGAACGGGTGCAAAATTATTCCCTGCGGATCAGCTTTGTCAAATCTTGCATGCAGATAGCTGCACCGGGAGGTGGTGCAGTTCTATTGCACATTCAGGGTGAAGGTGAAGGTCTGCGTAAGATTGCCGGCTCCGTTGATGGGCACCGCTGTGGTGGCTCCGTTGGGACTGCCGGTGAGGGTGACAGTGACCGTGGAGGCGCCGGACGGCGTTGGCGGCGGGGCGTTGTTGCCGCAGCCGCTGAGCGGGAGAAGGAGGGTGATGGCGGCGAGGATCGCTAGCGACATGGCGGCGATGCGCGAGGCGGGGAGCTTGCGGCGGATGCTCCAACCACCGAAGAGAAGGAGGCCTCCAAGGGGAAAGAGCCAGGCTACGGTGGTGGGTGCGGCGGTGCTGGTGGTGAGGGTGAGCGTGACCTGCGAGGAGGCGGGAGAGATGACGCCGCTGCTGTTGGTGAGGAAGGTGAGCTCGCCGGGGGTGAAGCTGCATTGGGTGTTGGCGGGGAGGCCGGAGCAGGCCATGTCGATGCCACCGGTGTAGCCGCTGATGGGGGTGACGGTGAAGGTGGTGGCGACCGAGCCTGGCGCGTTGACGGTGAGGGAGGTGGGTGCTCCCGTGATTTGGAAGCCGGGCGCAAGGACGGCGACGGGGACGGCGTTGGAGGTGGAGGTCGCGAAGCCGCTGTCGCCGCTGTAGGTTGCGGTGATGCTGTAGGTGCCAGTGGGCAGCGTGGTGGTGGTGAGGGTGGCTACGCCGGTGGTGCCGACGGGTTCAGTGCCTAGCGTGACACCGTTGCCGGTGAAGGTGACGGTGCCGGTGGGCGAGACGGTGGTGATGGTGGAGGCGATGGTTGCGGTGAGGGTGACGCTGGTGCCGGGTGCGACGGGCGTGGCGCTGTTGATGCTCGCGGTGAGGGCGGTGGTGGTGGGAGCGAGCGCTACGGCTACGGTGAGGGGCTTGCTGGTGCTGCCGGCGAAGTTGGTGTCTCCGCTGTAGGTGGCGCTGATGGTGTTGGTGGTGGCAGGAAGGCCGCTGATGGTGATGCTTGCGGTTGTGCCGGAGAGAGCTACGGGGTTTCCGTAGGCTACGCCGTTGAGGTAGAACTGCAGCGTGCCGGTGGGGGTGCTGGTGGACGCGGTGACGGGAGCTACAGTTGCGGCTACGGTGATGGGTTCGCCGTAGGAGACCGTGCCGGTGGGTGAGACGAGACTGAGCGTGGTGGTGGTTGCGGGTTCGTTGACGCCGGTGCCGGTGAGCGTGGCGGTGATGGGTGAGGCGTTGGCGGCGTTGCTGGAGAGGGTGAGGGATTCGGTGCGCGTGCCGGTGGCGGTGGGAGTGAAGGTAACGCCGATGCTGCAGCCGAGGCCGGAGCTTACGGTACCGTTGGGGGCGCAGTCGCCGGTGGAGGTGGTGTCGAGGGAGAAGTCGGTGGTGTTGCCGGTGGCGGTGTCGAGGGGTGAGGCGAAGGTGAGTTGCTGGTCTCCGTCGTTGGAGAGAGTGAGGCTCTCTTCGGCGCTGGAGTCGCCTTCGTTTACTTTGCCGAGATTGAGTGAGCCGGTGGTGCGCTGGATGGCGGTGACGGTGGAGGCGCCGGCGTCGGCGACGTAGAGATTGCCGGCGCTATCGAGCGCGAGGGACGTGGGTGTGGTGAAGCCGATGCCTAGCGTGGAGGTGCCGTTGGTGTTGTAGGCTCCGCTGGCGAAGGGGATGCGGAGGATGGTGCTGGCGCCGGCCTGGATGACGTAGAGGGAGCCGGAGTCGTCGATGGCGAGAGGGCCGGGTGCGGTGAGGCCGGTGACGATGATGGAGGAGGTGGTGGTGCCGATTTGGGTGATGTCGCCAGTGGTGGAGTCGGAGACGTCGACGTTACCGGATGCGTCGATGGCGATGCCGCCGGGTGTGGTGAAGGTGCCGGTGAGGGTGGTCTTGTCGAGTGGGTTGAGTGTGCCGGCCTGGTTGGGAACGCGGAGGACTGTGGCTGCACCGGTGTTGGCGATATAGAGAGAGCCGGAGGGGCCGATGGCTACCGCGGATGGAAGCGTGAGGCCGGAGATGGCGGTGGTGGCAGCGGCGTAGGCTCCGTTGATGAAGGGGATGGAGATGATGTCGTTGGCGGCGGTGTTGGCGACGTAGACGTTGCCGGCGCCGTCGACGGCGAGGCCGCTGGGGCTGGAGAGGCCGGTGGCGATGACGGTTGCGGTGGAGCTGCCGGCGGGAATGTAGGAGACGGTGTTCGCGGATTTATCTGCGACGAAGACGGAGCCTGAGGGCGCGATGGCGATGCCGTCGGGTGTGCTCCATGTGGTGCCGAGGCTGGTTTGGGTTCCGGGGTCGACGGTGAGGCCGGGGCCTGAGCCCTGGCCGGTGATGGTTGCGGTGCCAACGACTCCTGCAGCGGAAGAGAGGACGAGTGCGCCGCTGCGCAGCCCGATGGTGGAGGGTTTGAAGGTGAGGGTGATGGTGCAGGTGGAGCCTGCGGTGTAGGGGGTGTTGGTGGCGCAGTTGCCGGCACCGGTGTTGGTGATTTCGGTGGAGGTTTGGTCGGCTGAGGTGGCTGCGATGGTGGTGAGGGTTTCGTTGGTGTTGAAGATTGCGGTGATGGTTTGGGCGGTGGATGCGGTGCCGACGGTGGTGGCGGCGAAGCGCGCGCTGCCGGAGAGGTTGCGATAGATGTTAGAGCCGTCGGTGGTGTAGATGCTGCCGTCGGTGCCTACGCCTACGGAGTTTGCAGAGCCTGTGGCGGCTACGGTGAAGAGTTTGGAGCCGTCGAGTGTGCCGTTGATGAAGGGGACTTCGACGATGGAGCTGCCTTCGGTGACAAAGACGTTGCCGTAGGCGTCCGAGCGGAGACCGGTGATGGAGGGGAAGGTTGCGGCTACTACGGTGGGCGAGGATGCGCCGGCGGGAAGGCTGTAGAGTACGTTGTCGGTGGCGTAGGCGAGATCACCGGCTGCGTCGGCTGCGACCAACTGGTTGTTGTCGGCAGCGAGGGTTGCGCCGCTGACGATAGAGCAGGTGCCGGTGGGAGTGATCTTGAAGATGTTGGTCTCGTTGTCGCCAGAGGTGTAGACATTGCCTGCGCCGTCGACGGCGATGGTGATGGTGCCGAGGTAGCCGGCATCGAGAGAGCCGCAGGCGCCGAGGATGTCCTTTGCGGTGCCTCCGCCTACGGGAACCTGCCATAGGTTGCCGCTGTAGGAGCTGATGTAGGCGTAGGTGCTGCTGGCGGCTACGCCCTTGGGATAGGCTCCGCCGCCTGCAGCTTCGGTGTAGAGAGTGATGGGCGTGGTGCTGCCGGCGGGCTGTTCTACGAGTGCGCCGATGGAGGGCTGCGAGTAGAAGATGTCTCCGGCGGGATCGACGGCTACGGCCTGCGTCTGCGTGAGGCCGGTGGCGACGGTGGTGGTGGAGACGGTCGAGACTGCAGGTGGGGTGTAGGTCTGGGCGTTTGCTGTCGCTGCGCCGAGGGCGAGGCCGAGGGCAAGTAAAGAGAGTTTCGTAGTCACTGTGTATCGCATGATCTTTTTCTCCATCTCTCCGTTGAGCCTTAGAAGGTGAACTTGACGGCCATCTCGACGACGCGGCGGCCTTCCTTGATGTTGGAGCTGCCGAAGCCTGCGGCTGCGGTTGCGAGCGAGGGGCTGGCGTAGGCTCCGCCAGGATTTAAGTTGCTGAGGTTGAGTTGAATCTGGGTGGGAAAGGAGGTTGAGAAGCTTTCCAGCGGATGGTTGATGAAGTTGAATGCGGCGAATCGAAATTGGAGATTGCGGGAGCCGGAGAGAGGCACGTTGCGCATCACGGTGAGGTCGGTGTCGAAGTATGCGGGGCCGTGGATGTAGGGGTATTGGAACGGGCCGTTCTGACCGATCTGCGGGAGCTGGAAGCAGCCGGGCTTGATGAAGTTCTGGCTGTTGAGGGTGTGGTCGGTGGGCGTGGTGCAGGTGAGCTTGGGCATCAACATCACGTCGGGGGTTCCGAGGAAGGTCTTGTTGTCTACGTTCAACTGCACGGGGTCAGAGGATGCGCCGAGTTTGCCGGTGAGGTTGAAGTTGGCGTAGTAGGTGGCCTGAAGATCGGGACCGCTTTGAATGCCGGTGATGCCGGAGATTGCCCAGTGATTGAGGATGGCGGAGGCGAGCTTGCGGCCGTGATACGCGACGCCTTCGTCGTACGAGTAGGTGGCGTTGAAGATGTTGTTGCGATCGAAGGCGAGGGGGCCGTAGTTGTTGCGCAGGTTGGTGGCATCGACGGCGTTGCCGTTGTAGAAGCCATCCTTGATGCCGAGGACTTTGCTCCAGGTGTAGTTGAATCCGTAGATGAGTTTGCCGCTCTGCTTATTCCAACTGGCCTGGAGGCCGTTGTAGAAGGAGTAGAGAATGTGGCGAGGGGCGTAGACGTCACCAAGATCGGAGTAAGGGCGGTAGTGGTTGACCTCTGCGGTGGTAAGGGCGTCGATTTGATTGAGGGAGACGACGGCACCGGTGACGGGGTCGGGATGGAAGAAGGCGCCGAGGGGAACGGGATTGATGTTTTCGATGGAGAGCGAGAGGTTGTTGACGTCCTGCGAGGTGAGGTACTTGCCGTGGTTGCCGACGTAGCCGATTTCGAGGGTGGAGTTTTTTGGCATCTGCTGATCGATGGTGAAGCTGTAGGTGTAGGTGAGGGGCTGCTCGTTGTCGCCGGGAGGGAGGACGTAGCTGTTGGTGCTGACGCCGCCTATGACGTAGTTGCCTGCTCCGACCGTGCCTGCGGCGTTGGGATTGTTGAGCTCATCGAGCGTGATGCCGGCGCCGCCGGTGATGGCGGTGGTGCGAACGCCCTGGGCTTGCGCGGCCTGCTCCTGAACGACGTTCCAGTTGTCGTGATTGCGGTACTCGCCCCAGCCGCCGCGGACCATGGTTTTGCCGTTGCCGTACGCGTCCCATGCGAGACCGACGCGCGGCTCATAGAAGGCGAAGCGGCCTTTGACGCCGGAGTCGGGGATGGCGGAGTCGAGTGCGTGGTAGGTGAAACCCTGGTCGGGACTGTTGGGATCGTTGGCGGTGGTGGGGTCGAAGACGGCGATGCCGATGTCGTGCGCGTCGCGCCAGGGACCGAGGTGCTCGAAGCGAATGCCGTAGTCGATGGTGAGGCGGGGGAAGATCTTCCAGGAGTCGGTGGCGTACCAGTCGATGTTCCAGAAGAAGAGATCCTGCGGGGGCTGCGCGCTCTGCTGGTTGTACTGCTCGATCTCGCCCATGAGGAGATTGGCGACGTAGTTGCCGCCGTTGGATCCGCTGGAGAAGATGGTGGAACCGTCGGGGTCGGTGAAGGTGGTGCCGTAGTAGTAGTCGGCGATGCGGCCGTTGGTGCTGGAGTTGGAGGGGAGCAGGTGCTGGTTGTTGGTGACCTTCTGGCCGTAGACACCGATTTTGATGGTGTGGGTTTTGACGAGGTAGGTGACGTTGTCGGTGAGTGAGGGGAGGGCCTTGTTCGCGTAGGGGGTGCCGGTGGAGAAGTCGGGGAAGAGAGCGAGTGGGATGCCGTCGACGTTGTAGTCGCTGAGCTGCGGGAATTGCGTGGTGCCGTTGTTGTAGATGGAGGGCTCGGAGTAGCCGATGGTGTTGGCCTGGAGTGCGGTCTCGTCTTTGGGAACGAAGGCCTGATGCAGCCAGGTCATGTTGAGCTGGGTTTCGTTGGTGAGCCGGGAGGATGGAATCCAGGTGAGGTTGAGGCCGCCGGTCTGGGAGTCGACGGTGCTGAGGATGCCGCCGGGAGTGTCGACACCGCCCATGCCGGCGCCGCCGTTGGCGGGCGAGTAGTAAGGGACTTCGGGGACGCCTTGACGGCCACGCTCGATGTCGTAGGTGGCGAAGAACTTCATCTTGTCGGAGATGGAGTAGTCGACGCGGGCGCGGGCTTGCCAGAGATCGTTGTTGACCAGGTTGGTGTCGACGCGGTTGTAGCCGTCGCCGAGGTTGGTGCGGTTGGGGAGCGGAAGGACGTTGAGGAGGGCCTGGCCGCCGTGGCTGTCGATGGCGGTAGCGGGGATGATGCCGGGGATGGTTTCGCCGTTGCGCTGCGTGGTGGGTACGCTGGCGATGTTGACGTAGCGCGCGTTGAGGACGTTCGAGGTGCCGTCGGGATTGCAACCGACGACGGAGGAGCCGAGGTAGGTTTGCAGCTCGGAGCAGGTGAAGTTGCCCTGGTCCTTCATGGCCGCGGTGGGAACGAGTGAATGGACGATGGCTTGCGAGGCGCTGCCGTAGGCGTAGATGTTGCGCTGCGCGTAGTCTTCGGCACCGAGGAAGAAGGTGAGCTTCTTGCTGCGGTTGAAGTGGGTGCCGGGGATAAGGAAAGGTCCGCTGATGTTGCCGCCGGGGTAGATGTAGCGGTCGGCGGGCTTGGATTGGCCTTCGTATTTCTGGAGCCAGTCCTGCGAGTTGAGCTGGTAGGTACGGGCGTAGGAGTAGAGCTCGCCGTGATAGTTGCTGGTGCCGGATTTGCCGATGGCGTCGACGACGATGGGGCCGTTGGCGGTGTCGGCACCGAAGTTCGAGGTTTGAATCTTTACCTCCTCGACCATGTCGTTGTTGACGTTCTGGACGGAGTCGCCGTTGTTGCCGGGGTCGGTGATGTTGGCGCCGTCGGAGAGGAGGGTGACGCCGTTGGAGGAGTTGCCGTTGGCGGCGTAGGAGCGGAGCGCGCCGGTGATGTTGACCTGCGAGGGATCGTAGGCGGAGTTGTCGATGCCGCCGGAGGTTTGCGCGATGGCGAAGCCGGGGAGGGTCTTGACGAGCTCGCCTACGTCGCGGCCTTCGACGGAGAGCTTTTTGATGGCGCCGGCGGTGATGAGAGTGCTCTTGTCGCCGCTGTTGATCATGGAGACGTCGCTGGGGGTGACGTTAATGACCTGCGAGATTTCGCCGACCTGGAGGACGACGTGAGAGAGGCTCTTGTTGTCCTGGGGGTCGAGGTGGATGCCCTTGACGAGGTTGCTCTTGAAGCCGGCGTAGGAGACTTTGACGCTGTAGTCGCCGGAGGGAACGGCCGCGAAGACGAAGACACCATCGGAGTTGGACTTGGTGGTGCGCTGGCTACCGCTTTGCTGGTTGACGAGTGTGGCCTGCGCGCCGGGGATGAGGGCTCCGGTGGTATCGACGACGGTGCCACTGAGGGCGGCGGTGGTTCCCTGCCCTCGCGCTGGCGTGGGGAGCAGTGCGCAGGCGATCGCCAGGAGCGTTGCGAGTGCGGCCCTGCGGAGTGTTGCCGCGGTTCTTGTCGCGAGGGTCTGGACGATGGGGTGGGTTGTTTTGTTGCGCATTCATAACCTCCACAAAAAGCACTGCAGCGTTCTGTTCTTTTGCGTTCGTGCGGATGGTGTTCTCTGCACGAAATTTTTTGGCGACGATGGCTTAGTTCGGTTGCACGGCGAAGAGATCGATGTTGCCGATGTGGCCTGCGGGGCCGGAGGCATCGGTGACGAGAGCGATGATGTGATGGCCCGCGGTGAGGTGCACGGAGGGCGTGGTGATTTCTTTCCAGAGGAGGTCCCCGCCGGTGTCTGGAATGAGGACTGGAGCGAATTGGGATTTCTGGTCGACGTTGTAGTGGAAGCTGCCACCGGGGCCGGCGGAGGCTACGCGAACGGTGAAGTGGTACTTGCCTTCTTTGGTTACGTTGACCGCGTAGTTGATGTAGCGGTTGGATTTGAGATGGGTGAGGTAGTGGCCGCCGGCGCTGTTGTCGGTGCCGGAGTGGTCGGGCATCTCGGCGATGTTGGGGCCGGTGTCGCCGAAGTCGGCGCTGTAGGAGTAGCCCTTGGTGCCGGTGTCGAAGCGTTCGGCCTGGATGACGCCGGGGATGGTTGCGGCGTGGCCGTCGAAGGCTGCGTCGGTGTTGGAGAGGTCGACGTAGTCGAAGCGAACGGTGTTGGGTGTGGCGTTGTCGCGGGAGGTGGCGATGAGCCCGGCGTCGACGTCGACGGGCATGGGAATTTTTACGCTGCCTACAGCGTTCCAGGTCTTGCCGTCGGTGGAGACGTAGCCGGTGAAGGTGTTGGCGGTGCGGTTGATCTTGAGCCAACTGGCTGGGGCTTTGTAGAGGACTTCGTCGGGAACGGCGCCCTGGCTTAGGCGGCAGCGGAAGTGCGTGGAGCCGTCGGGCGAGATGAACATCATGGCGAAGGGAGAGGCGACGCCGCGGCCTTCGCGGAGCATGACGCCGGCCTTGGCTTCGGCGACTTTACTGGTTTGGTCGAGAACGTGGGCGCTTACTTCGCCGTCACCGCCCAGGGAGTGGTAAAGGAATTGGAACTGGTCGAAGCGGCCGGCGATTCCGTAGCCGCTGCCGGCGACGGTCCAGACGCCGCTGGCGAAGGTGGAGGAGCCGGGTTGGGAGGGGCCGCCGATGTCGGCGTTGCCCCAGCCGGAGGGTAGAGCGGCGGGGTCGCGCTGGTAGACGCGGACGTAGTCGGCGACGAGGGTGGGGGTGGGACCGGTGGAGGCGTTGGGATAGCCGAAGAAACCTCCGCCCATGGCGAGGTTGAGGAGTAGCGCGAAGGGGCCGCGGTCCAGCTCGTAGACATCGCTGCCGGTGAGGGAGCCGACGGATTGCTGCGAGTAGAGGTAGCCGTCGACGTAAAAGTCGACCTCGCCGGGTTCCCATTCGACGGCGTACTGATGGAGGCCGCCGGAGGGGACGCCGGGGAAGGTGAAGGTTGCGGTCTGGTCGAGGTAGCCTTCAGCGCTGCCTGGGGATTTGGGGCCGTGCGTGGAGCCGTGGATGGCGAGGGGGTCCATCTGGTCGGGGTGGCCGGCGACGGGGTTCCACTGCTCCATGATGTCGATCTCGCCGTTGGCGGGCCAGCGGACGGTGGCGGTCTGGTGGCCGAGGGCCCAGAAGGCGGGCCAGACGCCGGGTTGGGCGGTGGGGAGACGCAGACTGGCTTCGATGCGGCCGTAGCGGAAGTCCTTGACGGAGCTGAGGCGCGCGGAGGTGTAGACGGGGGAGACGGTTTTGTTGGGGCCGACGGTGATGGTGGTTGCAGTTTTGACGGCGACGAGGACGAGGTGGCCGTTGCCGTCGAGGTAGGCATTGGGGGCGTTGGGGTTGCAGGGCGGCTGGGAGGACCCGTCGGCGCAGTAGAACTCGGCCTCCTGATTGCCGAAGGAGGCGCCGGGGCCGGTTTCGAAGGTCCAGGCGGCGGGGTTGGGCGGGGCTCCGCGCTGGCCGTTGAACTCGTCGCTCCAGGCTAGCTTCCAAGGGGATTGAGCTGGGGCGGCGACGGTGAGGACGGTGATGCAGAAGACCGCGAGCGCGGCCGCGGGGAGACGGCGGGCAATGGGAGTGGCCCGCTGTCTTGAAGTGGGCGTCGTTCCGAGAGGGTTAATTTTCTCCTCTGCGTCTGATCCGAAATTCGCTGCGCGCCGTGCGCTTACATTCATTGCTGTTGATCCTGCCCGTCGCTGGGCGCGCACACTTGCCGTCGGAGGTTCCGAATGCCCGTGGTGCGTGCGAGGTGTTCTCTATAAAGCCAGCCCACCCTAGGCCGGAGAAAGCGCGACTGAATAGGTGTCGTACTGCATCCGATGGACTGTTATCGCTCAAGCCCATGCCATTACAGGAGTTAAGAAGCTTGGAAGTGGGAAGGAAGGGGGAGTATGCTACTCCTGCGATGGCATCATGAGAACTGGATCCGACGTTCAATTCGAGGCCGAGGGCATTTCTGCGACGGTGATAGAGACGCAGTTGCGCCGGATTCAGGAGAGCCCCCTGTTCAGCCACGGGCGGAGGTGCGCTAGCTTTTTGGATTATGTGGTGCATCGGACCTTGGAGGGTCGGCAGGATGAGCTGAAGGAACGATTGGTGGGCGTGGAGGCCTTTGGGCGGCCGGCCGAGTATGATTTGAACGCCGACCCGGTGGTGCGGGTGACGGCAAGCGAGGTTCGGAAGCGCCTGGCGCAGTACTACTACGACCCAGTGCACCAGAGTGAGTTGCGGATTGAGCTGCGGCCGGGATCGTATGTGCCCTCTTTCCGGTTCGCGAAGGAGATGGCAGCCGCGGAGATTGTGGCGGAAGACCTGGTGGTGTTGCAGCCGGTCGCGGTTGAGCTTGCGCCCCGAAAGCCTGCTGCAATAGGACCTGCGCCGGTTACAGCGGCTACGCTTGCTGCGGAGGGCGCGGCGCGCCGGTGGAAGGCGATTGCGATGCTGTGTGGATTGGCGCTGCTGGTGACGCTGGCGATCGCGATTGTTCCGCGCATGATTCGCCCACGCTCGGCGCTGGATGCGTTCTGGCAGCCGGTAACGCAGGCGAACGGGCCGGCGCTGATCTCGGTGGGGAATGTGGTGGCGATGGTAAACAACGGCGCGATTGCGCCGGCGCCGTTTACGATCAGCGGACATCCGCTGGCGTCGGATCCGATTGCGGTCTCGGATGCGCAGGCGATGTCGACGATTCAGCAGGTGTTATCGGAGCGGTCGAAGGAGACGGTGCTGCAGTCTTCGACGAGCACCTCGTTTTCTGATTTGCAGAAGGGGCCGGACGTTTTGATCTCGGGGTTCAACAATCCGTGGACGATGAGGATTACCGATCCGCTGCACTTTCATTTTGTGCGGAATTCGTTCCATGTGTATTCGATTGAAGACCGGTCCGATCCGAAGCATAGCTGGACGGTGGATACAGCGAATTCCTTTGAGCAGATGAACTACGATTATGGGCTGGCGGCGCGGTTTCGTGATCCGACTACGGGGCAGATTGTGGTGGTGGTTGCGGGGCTTGGAGAGAATGGAACGGTGGCGGCGGGGCGTTTTCTCTCAGGCGAGAAGTATTTGAGCGACTTGAAAAAGGCCAAGCGCTTCCCTCGAGCTGACCAGAACTTTGAAGCGGTGATCGCGAGCCAGATTATCGATGGGAAGCCGGGGCCTCCGCGGGTTGTCGACACGTACACGTGGTGAGGAGAGGCGGGTTGCGCACGGGGACTTCGGCAGATGACTGATTCAGTTTGGGTGGAGTGGGAGATGAAAATGGCGATCGTGCTGGGCTTGGGCCCGTCGCACGATCGCCATTTGTAGTTGGTAGCGGTGTTGTCTTAGTTACCAGAACCGGTGGGGTTGCTGGTACCGGTGGATGTGCCGGGAGCGGTTGAATCACCGGAGCCGTTGCTGTCGCCAGTGATTCCCTTATTGACGAGGATGGTGACGACGACGCGGCGGTTTTGGGCCTGGCCACTGCGGGTGTGATTGTTCCCGACCTGGTCGGTAACGCCCATGGCGGCGGGTGCGAGGATGCTGGTTAAAGGGATGGAGCCGGATTGCTGGATGATCGCGATGACGGCTTCGGCGCGCTCACTGCTGAGGCGCTGGTTGAGCTCAGCAGAGCCTACCTTCGAAGCGTAGCCCTGAACCTGAACCATCATGCCCGGAGTGTTTGCGGAGGACTGCAGGAAGTCGGTGAGCTGATCGCGGTCCTTCTTGCTTACGAGAGCGCTGCCGTTACGGAAGTTGACGGTGACGCTGCCCTTGGTCGCGTACTGGTCGAGCGTGGTGAAGCGCTGGTTGGCCTTACCGATGCCCTGCGTATTGCTGGCCGTGACCTGGTTGGTGGCTACGAGGCCCTGCTTGGTGGTGTCGATGTCCTGCGAGTTCTTGGAGATGTCCGACTGGCTTTGCGTGATGTCGCGGCGATCGCTCTTGAGCTGATCCTGGGCCTGTGCAACCTGCTCGGCTACGGGATTGAGGCCAGCGTCAATCTGCTGCGCCGTGCGCATGGAGCTGCGAGAGAAGGTGACCTTTCTTGCGAGCAGTTGGTGGTCAGAGTTGAACGCTCCTTCAACCTTTACCTGGAGGCCGGGAACGAGTTGAGTGATTCCGAGATCCTGTCTGCCAAGGCCAAGGAAGCCGCCTCCCTTTTGGGTGGCCTTGGTGCTGTCAGACAAGATGACTGTGAGGCGGGGGCTGTCGGCTGTCTTCACCGACATGTTCGGGCCGTCTCGTCCGATGACTAATCCCTGAATGGTCGCGTGTTGGTCACCTTGCGGTGGCGGTGGTTGCTGCTGCGCGGCTGCCGCGATGGTGAGCGAGGTAGCCATCGCCAAGGACACGGCCAGGCCGCAGGTAGATCTAACTCGACGCTGAATGTTCATAAATTCTCCCTTTTTTATCAGACCGGTCAGGGCCTTGAAATCCGGTCGATCGCGACCGTTCACTTCCGCCATAAAAGTGATTCCCTAGTCGGCGGCGGAAGCTTTCAGACTTAGACGCAAGAATCGGGTAACGGGAAACCTGAAGGTTGTGGATTAAAAGTTGGTTACCTGGATTGGTTCCCTGCGGCGGCCGGTTTCGAGAGAGTGCGAGACAGATTACTCATTTTATGGGATTTAGGCTTGCGGCTGGGGCGCCGGTGAGGTCTGCGTGGAGGCCGGGGTTGCGACGGGAGAGGTGGTTACCGATGGTGTCGACTTTGCTGGAGCTGTTGGGGTGGATGGGGAATGGGCGGGTGTGGGCTGGGAGGCTTGTGCGGTGGTCGAGGGCGGAGCGGTTGTGGGAGCGGTCGGGGGCGGCGTTGGAGAGGATGCCGCAGGCGCTGGAGCGGGTTTTGCGATTGGCGTTGGAAGAGTGAGGACTGCCGTGTTGGTGGGGTCGTCGCGAAGCTTTACGTAGAGGGTTGTGCCGTCGGCTGGGGTGGGGACGTTGAAGCTGCTTTGGGCGAACCCGGTGGGAACGTCGGTGGGCTTGGCGAAGTCTTTGGCGCCGCTGAACGACTGGACGAGGAAGAAGTTGTTGCCATCGACGGTACAGGTGGGCGCAGCGAGCGTGCTGCAGTGGATGGCGGTGATTTGCGGAGTGCGGACGAGGGTGCCGAGACCGACCCAGTCCCCGGTGGTGCCATCGGCTGCTACGGGACGCATGGCGATGCGGCCGAAGGCCGATTCACCGAAGGCCTTGAGAGGGTCGAGGGTAGCGACGGCAGTGTGCTCGTCCTGCAGCACGAGGTTGTTGTCGGCGAGTGAGAGCTTGGTGTGCAGAGCGTTATTGGCGGTGGCGACTTCGATGGTTTCGTCACGGGGAAAGTCGTCCTTGGTTTGGATGACAAAGGTGAGTTTGCTGTCGAGAGGGATGTCCTGCTTGTTGGTGAGCGCGACGGGGAGCGCGCCAGTCTGCTGCGTGGGAGTGGCGCTGACGTAGACGAGCTTGAGGGAGGGGCGCGGCGCGGAGGTGGAGATATTCACGCTCATGGTGCGGCCGTCTTTGAGCTTGACGGTGGCCTTGGAGCCGTCTGCAGGGCTGACTCCGGACTTGGCCTGGAGGTGCAGGATTTCGTCGTTGCTGCCGGAGGCGGGAGTGAAGGCCTGCTTGTCGATTTCGACGGAGGCTACGTTCTTGAGGCCTTCGCCGGTGAGGACGGCGAGGTTGTCGCCGGTGTGAATCTTGAGGTCGCCGAGGGTGATGCCGGCGGTGTAGGCGGTGAGAGGAACCTTGTCACGATTGGGGGTGCCGTACTGCTCGATGGCAAGGGAGTAGCCGCCAGGCTGAACGCTTTTGAGAGAGACGTCGAGGGCCAGCTTGCTTTCGGCGTTTTTGTCGTCCTTGTTGGCATCGGGCTTGAAGGTGACGTCGACGTCCTTACCCTTGTTGGCGGTGAGAGCGATGTGCTGAATGCAGCCGGTACCATCGCCGGTGAGGGTGAGGTGGTTGTCCTGGCCGGCGAGGAGTTGGGTGTTGCCGACGATCTTCCAGTCTTTGCCGTCGATCTGCTGGACGGTAAGGGTAGGGCCCTGGAAGGCGTCGAAGCCCCAGAAGCCGCGGATGGTGCCGGTGACGGTGAGGTCTTTGTCGGTGCCGATCTTGGCGGGAGATTTGCTGGCGTCGGGGGCGACCTTGAGAGGCGTGTCCGGGAGTAATGGCTCGCGCTGTTTCTTCTGCTTGTCGACGGTGAGGCCGCCTTCGGAGGGGTCGGCGATAAGAGGGAGATCGGTGACCGCGCCGGTGCGGTTGAGGTGAAGAACGAGGTCGTGCGCGAAGCTTGTGGAGAAGACCAGAGGAGCGCCTACGAGGGGAAGAACCATCTTGGGCTGCAGGAGGCAGGCGACTTCGTTGGCGTTGGGCGGGCGCAGTGGGGGAAGCTTGGCCTTCTGGATGGCGGGAAGGCCGATGACGATGACGGAGTCGGGCTTGTGGAAGGAGGGTGGGGCGTTGAGCTTGAGGTTGAGTGTTTGGCCTTGCGGGAAGCTGATGCCGGGGATGTATTGGAACTGCGCGGTGCGCATGAGGCTGACGAGATGTACGAGGTCGACGACGGCGCCGACGTAGGCGGAGTAGAGGCCACCACCAGCGGGTGAGGTGTAGGAGGCCGCGTTGATGAAGTCAGAGGATGGCCCGGTGGAAAGAGCTTCGGCGATTCCCTGCCCGTGGCCGTCTTCGAGAAGGACGGGAGCGCTGGACTGGGTGAGACAGGTGACCTGCTGGTCTACGGGCTGCTTGAAGCAGTCGGCGTTGGGCTTGAGGGCGAGCGTGGCGGCGAGCTTGGTGGAGCGATCGTGGATGACCTTGGGATCATCCTGCGCGACGCTTTGCATGGCGGTGAGGTAGCGCTCGATGCGCTGCTGCTCGAAGGAAGATTCGTTGAGGTCGGCGTCGGCGCGGATGAAGAGGCCGGGATGGCCGCGGACGGCGGAGCGAAGAGTTTTGAAGTCGCCACCGGTTTGAGGAACGACGAAGAGTAGCGCCTGCTCGGCGCCGTCGGGGACGACGACGTCGGTGCCTTCGATGGTCTTCTTGTCCCAGGTGTCGATCTCGGTGAACCAGTTGTCGGGGGGGAGGTTGGTAGTGCCGCGCAGAAAGGCGACGACTATCAGCAGATGATTCGATTGCGTGCGGGGAAGGTCAGCCTTGATCCAGAGCTTGTCGCCGGGTTGCAGGTCGGGGACCTCGGCGATGGGAAGCGTGGTTTTGCCGCGGGTAACGCGAACGTCAATCTTCGGACCGACGAGGTCGAAGCGCGCCGCGTCCGCGAGGCAGAGGGATGGGGTGAGACAGGCCGCGAGGAGGCAGGCTACGACTCGGTGAACTTTCATCTCGGCGGTTTAGACGCGCGGAGGATGGGTAGGGTTGTGGATGGCACTGTGAATGCGTCTAAGCTGCTGATTCTGATGAGGACGGTTCAAGCGCGTGCATCTCTTTTGCGGCGTCTATGGGGAGGAAGAGCACTGCCACTGTGCCGGAGCGGCCGGGAGCCTGGCTGCTGCGGATGGTGATATATCCATTGTGGCGACGCATGATTTCGCTGGACATCCAGAGACCGAGGCCTGCGCCGTTGATGCCTTTGGTGGTGAAAAAGGCGTCGAAGATCTGCTCCTGGATCTTTGGGTCGATACCGATGCCCGTATCGGCCACGGTGAGGAAGATGCCTTTGCGGCCGCTGCACCAATCGGTGCCTTCGCGGCTTCGCACGAGCAAGCGGCCGCCTGTGGGCATGGCATCGATAGCGTTGGTTATGAGGTTGCTGAGGACCTGGCGAATGTCACCTTCGTAGCACTCGACGAGTTGATGGGCGCGCTTGCGTTTTTCTACGGTGATGCCGGCGTTGCGGAGGCGCGCCTCGTAGAGGTCGAGTGTGGGGGCGAAGAGATTGAGACAGGAGATTTCGTGCGGCCGAGTGGACTGACGGTGAAAACGCAAGGTCTGGTTGGCGAGGAGAGAGATGCGGCGCAGCTCGAGCTCGGCTTCATCGAGCCACTGCTGGACGTCGGGGGAGATGGCGTGGCCTCGGCAGAGGTAGAGAAGGTTGGTGATGGCCTCGAGAGGGTTGTTGATTTCGTGGGCCATACTGGAGGCAAGACGACCTACGGCGGCGAGCTTTTCGCTCTGGATGAGCGCGGCGATGGCGCGCTTATTTTCGATCAGATTGGCGCGCGACTCGATGAGGGCCATTACCTGCCGGGAGAGCGCTTCGAGGGCAGAGATCTGGGTGGGCGTGAGATCGCGAGGATGGGTGTCGATGACGCAGAGAGTGCCGAGCACCTGGCCGTTCGGAGCGACGATAGGTGAGCCGGCGTAGAAGCGGATGCGGGGATTTCCGGTGACGAGCGGGTTGTCCGAGAAGCGCGGGTCAGTCTGCGCGTCGCGCACGATGAGCGTCTTGGGTTCGAGGAGCGTGTAGGCGCAGAAGCTCTGGGTGCGCGGCGTCTCGGTGAGGTTGGTTCCGTGCGCGGCCTTGAACCACTGGCGGTCGCGATCGATGAGCGAGACGAGAGAGACGGGTGTGCCACAGATGGAGGCAGCGAGCGCGGAGGCATCGTCAAACTCGGGCTCAGAGAGCGAGTCGAGGATGGAGTAACGGCGCAGCGTCGCGAGGCGTGACGCCTCGTTCTGGGGTATAGGAGCTGGAGGCATTGGATCCGAAATCGGGCTGTGTTGCTTACTTCAAGATGATGCCGCGGGTCGATCGGTGCGACTGGGAGGGCGAGGTCGAGCTGGAAGTCCGTCGAGCGATAACTCCATCCATAGTATAAGGAAAATCCACGCCTGAACGGCAGGTGGAGATGACGTACAACGGGATCACGCACCCAGCGTTTTGTGTTGCTTGCGGCGGGCGCGAAGGCTCGGATTACGATGCTTGGGGAAGGGTTACGCGAAGCGGGCGTGGAGGAGGAACTCGCGATTGCCTTCCATGCCAAGGATGGGTGAGTCGATGAGGGCGAGGGCCTGGCCGCCGAGGGCGCGGACTGCGTCTTCTACACGGTGGACAGCGAGCTGGTGGGCGGCGGGGTCGCGCACGATGCCGCCCTTGCCTACGTGCTCGCGGCCGGCTTCGAACTGGGGCTTGACGAGGAGGACGGCTTCGCCTTGCCAGTTCATCTGGGCAGGGGCCAAAGCTGCGATGACGGCGGGGAGGACGAGGGTGGCGGAGATGAAGCTGACGTCCATGGCGAAGAAGGCGATGGGCTGCGGCGAGAGTGGGAGGAGTTGGCCTGGGGTTAGGAGGCGGGCGTTTGTGCGCTCCAGAAGGGTGACGCGGGAGTCGGAGCGGAGCTTCTGGTGGATCTGGCCATAGCCGGTGTCGACGGCCAGGACGGTGGCGGCGTTGTGTTGGAGGAGGCAGTCGGTGAAGCCGCCGGTGGAGGCGCCGATGTCGGCAGTAGCTAGGTTTTCTACGGAGATATTCCAGGTGGTGAGGGCGGCTTCGAGCTTGAGGCCGCCGCGGGAGACGTAGCGGAGGTCGTCGCCGAGGAGGCGGAGGGTGGCGTCGTCGGGGATGGAGGTTCCGGGTTTGTCGATACGCTGCTCGTTGACCAGGACGCGTCCGGCGAGGATGAGGGCCTGGGCGCGCTCGCGGGAAGCGGCCAGGGAACGATCAACGAGGAGCTTGTCTAGACGTACTTTCATGGGTGCGGACGCAGAGTTCAGGATAGCGGACAGGAGGGCTGCGCGTGTTGGTGGGGTCGGTGCGGCGTGCGCTTGTCAGCGAGCAGAAGCAAGATACAGGGATCTCTCCGCTCCGGCGCAAAGAACGCGCCTCCGGTCGAGATGACGAGTTTGTTTGGTGGTCAAATGGGTCGCCGGATGAGGCGGTTATAGAACGGAGTTGCGCGGTGGGAGGAGGTTGATTGGATAGAATCGGGACTCGGCGAATGGGAGAGGGCATGACGCGTGCGGATGCAGAGACGAAGGACTGGAGCGCGCGGCAGTATCTGCGGTTTGAGGAGGAACGCACGCGGCCTGCGCGGGATTTGCTGGCGCAGGTTCGGCTGGAGCGGGAGGGGCTGAAGCGCGAGGGATTGGTGCGGGTGGGGCGCGTGGTGGACCTGGGGTGTGGGCCAGGGAATTCTACGGAGCTGCTGGTGGAGCGGTTTCCGGGGGCGCTGATGATGGGGGTGGACTCGTCGAAGGACATGCTGGAGAAGGCGCGGGAGAGGCTGCCGGGGTGCGAGTTTGTGGAGGCGGATTTGCGGACGTGGACTCCGCCGGGAAAGACGGACCTGGTGTTCGCGAATGCGGTGTTGCAGTGGGTTCCGGAACATCAGGCGGTGATGCGGCGGATGGTTGAGGGACTGGAGGAAGGTGGGGTGCTAGCGGTGCAGATGCCGGATAATACGCGCGAGCCTTCGCATCAGTTGATGGTGGAGGTGGCGGGCCGCGAGCGGTGGGCGCGGGCGCTTGCGAAGGCAAATGCTGCGCGTGCGGATCTGCCGGATGCGGGTTCGTACTATGACGCGCTGAAGCCGCTGTGTCGCGAGGTGGAGATCTGGCACACGATCTATGAGCATGTGATGGATGGGCCGGAGGCAATTGTGGAGTGGTTCAAGGGGTCGTCGTTGCGGCCGTTTCTGGCGGCGCTGGATGCGACAGAGGGCGAGGAATTTTTGCGGACGTATGAAGCGGAGATTGCGAAGGCCTATCCGCGGCGTGTGGATGGAAGGGTGCTGCTGCGGTTTCCGCGGCTGTTTGTTGTGGCGACACGGTAGTTAGAAAGAAGGAGAGACGATGGCACTGGCGGAGTTGAAGGCAGGGATGAAGCACGCGGAGACGATTGTGGTGGAGGATCGGATCACGGTGAACAAAGTGGTGGGAGAGTTTGCGCCGGGTACGGATATGCCTCCGGTGCTGGCGACGGCGTGGATGATTGGGTTTGTGGAGTGGACGTGCATGCGGCTGCTTGAGCCTTATCTCGAGCCACAGCACAGGAGTTTGGGGACGCAGGTGAACCTTAGTCACACTGCGGCGACTCCGGTGGGGATGAAAGTTACGGCGGAGGTCACGCTGACGTCTGCCGAGGGGCGGAGGCTGAAGTTCAGTGTGGTGTGCAGGGATGAGGTGGACGTAATCTGCGAGGGGACGCACGAGCGGTTTGTGGTGGATATCGACCGGTTTCTTCGAGGGGTGGAGAAAAAGCAGGCGATGGATGGGGGCGGGCGGTGGAAATCGCAAGGGGGTATAGAGGTCGGCACCTCTTGTGGATGACTCAAGATGTACGCCGGGATGGCAGGTGCGAGGAATGACGTACACTGGGCTTTCACGGGGAACGATATATTTCTTCCCAAACTGGAACGAAGCTGGAAGGGTGTCTGGATTCCAGTTGCGAGACAAAGGTTGCCTGCTTCCACAGCCCCGGCGGCAATCCATTCGACCTGCGAGTGCGTTCTATGAACAGTGGCATGGATGAATCGACAGGAGTGACTCGACCGACGCCCGAGGAGGACGGCGAGTTACTCTCACGGGTCCTGCGGGGCGACGAACGGGCCATGGCGGTTTTATTCGACCGCTATTCGAAGATTGTGTACTCGGTTTCGCTGCGTGTGTTGCGCGACACGGCGTCTGCCGAGGATGTGATGCAAGAAATATTCATGCAGATATGGAGAAATCCGAGCAGCTTTGTCGCCACCAAGGGCAGTTTAGGCGGATGGCTGGCAGTGGTAGCGCGCAACCGGTCGATCGACACGCTGAGGCGGAAGCGGCCGAGTGAGCAGGTAGAAGAGATGAATCTGGCGTCAGCGTGCAATCTAGCCGAGGACGCAGAGCGGTCGATTTTGATGGAACGGGCCCGGGCCGCAGTGAAGAACCTGCCTACCGAACAACGCAAGACCTTGGAGATGGCGTTTTTTGATGGGCTTACGCACTCCGAGATCGCAGAGATGACCGGCGATCCGCTGGGCACGGTAAAGACTCGAATCCGCAGCGCGTTGTTGACGCTGAGAAAGGCGTTCCAGGCATGAATACAGCAAATCACATCTCCGCCGATGATATGTATCTGTTCGCGCTGCAGCTTCTGCCTGACGCCGATATGAGAGATGTAGCGACCCATTTGAAAGAGTGTGCGGTGTGCCGCGCGCAACTGGGGCAGGTGCAGGGCGATTTGGCAGTTTACGCAATGACCGCGGAGGCCCACACGCCGCCGCCACAGGCGCGGGAACGGCTGCTACGACAGGTTGCAGAAGAGAAGAAGGTAATGCCTGCGGATCCCGTGGAGCAGCACGTTGAGCCGGTGCTCCATGCGCGCAGCAGCCGAGTGTACCAGATGGATACTCCGGAAGAACGCGAGCCACGGCGGCTGTTTGCGCCGATTATGGCGTGGACTGGATGGAGTGTCGCAGCGTGCGTGGCGGTGCTGGCTGGAATCCAGATGAATCAGCGGAAGGTTGTGCAGGAAGACCTGACGGTTGCGGATGCGCAGCTAAGCCAAAGTACAGCGCAGGTTCAGAAGGCGAAGGAAGTGGCGGAGACGCTGCGCGACGCCAGTGCGATGCAGGTGGCTCTGCATGTGCCCTTGAATGCGGGCGCGGTGCCGAAGCTTGATCCCGAGGCGCATGCGACGTATGTTCCGCAGACAGGTGCGTTGCTGTTTGTGGCTGACCACCTGGATCCGCTGCAGCCGCAAAAGACCTACGAGCTTTGGCTACTGCCGGCGCAGGCCGGAGAGGCTCCTATCCCTGCCGGACTATTCAAGCCTGATGCGAATGGGAACGCTACGGTGGTCATGCCGGAGCTTCCAAAGGGCGTTACGGCGAAGGGATTTGGCGTGACGGTGGAGAATGATGGCGGGTCGAAGACACCCACCGCACCGATTGTGCTGGCAGGAATGTAAACGATACGAAGAGATGTGAAAAGGCCGCCTTCAGGAGATGATCCGGAGGCGGCCTCTTTCTTTGCTGGAAGGTTGGGTGAGCGCTTGAGTTACTGCGAGTTGACGAGCACGCGGAGACCCGTGCCCTGCAAGGGGACGTGAGTCGCTACGGTGTTGGTGTCGGTGTAGATGACGCTCATGTACTCGCTGTCCGCGGACGTGATGTAGACCTTGCCGGTAGGCTGACCGCTCGTGGCTGATACCGAATTTGGGTGGCCAAAGATGACGTTCGAGGTGCCGTTGGCGACGTCTGTCGCGGTGTTGCCGGAGATGCCGCAGATGGTGGCCGAGACCTGGTCGGTGCGAAGGTTGATCGCGGTGACAGAGCCTTCGCCGTTGGCGCAGGTGCCGGTGCTGTCGTATTCGTTGATTACGTAGGCGGTGGGGATATCGTCGTCGGTTCCCTGCAGGACCGAAACCATGGAGGGATTGATGCCCACGGGTACGGTGGCGAGGACGGTGCCGAAGCCGGTGGCATCGACAGGGTTGGTGGAGCTGCAATTCGGGTTGGTGGCCTGCGCGGATGAGTTGCAGAGCGGAATCTCGACGATGCTGAGGCTACCCGCGTGTACGCCGTCACCCTGGTTGAGAACCACGAGCTGGTTGTCTACGCTGTCGAGGTCGGCCCAGACAGGGTTTGTGCCCACTGTGATGGAGGGCTTGTTCACATCGAGCTGGTTGCTCGGGACGTTGATGACGGAGACATCGCCGGAGCCCTGGTTGAGGATGAAGGCGCGGCGAGTGTCGGGGGTCATGACGCCGTAGACAGGCAAAACGCCGACGGGGATCTGGGCGGAGTCAGAGAGCGAGGTGGTAGAGACGGTCTCAATGGAGTCGACCTGACCGTTTCCGGTGCCACCGTTCTGGCTGATGGCATAGACGCGAGGAGTGCCGGTGGTGCCAACGACGTAGACCGGGTTGGTGCCGCCTTGGATGCCCACCGTGTCGTACAGGGCGGCCGTGGTGGCGTTGAGCGCGGCGACGGTATTGTTTGAGCCCTGCGGAATGAAGATGGTGGAAAGACCGCTGGCGGGAGCAAAGGCTGAGATGCTGATTGGGTCAGAGCCAACCGGGAGGGTCGTCTCGACGACGTTACTTGTCAGCAGTGACGATGGATTGGAGAGTGGGAAGGTATCAAGCGAGCCCTGCGGATTGATGATGTAGGCCTGCGAACCATTGGTATTGATCTGGAAATAACTGGGGTTGATGAGGATCTGGGGGGTCGAAAGGACCGTGTCGCCGGAAAAGTCGACGATGGTGGCCAGGCCGAGCGAGGTGACGCTGGGGCTCGAGATGGCGACGGCGTACTTTGTGGGCTGGGCAGCAGGGCCTACGGGGCCGATGGCACTGACGACGGGGCGGTACTGGTTGCCGCAACCGACGGTGGAGAGAACTGCAGCGAAGCTGATCGTGAGAACTGCAATTTCCGCGAGGTTGAGGCGGCGGAGACGATTCCCTGCTGGCTGATACATAGACTTTAGACGCAACGTTACGAACAAACGGTACTCCCCGGAAAGAGTCACTGTAAGCCGGGAACGACCGGTACCGGGGGAAAACCCGGGCGATTGCGAACCAGATCTGCGCGACTGCCTTCGACATCTGATTGTAAACGAATACGGGCAGTGGATTGGGCAAAGCAGGATACTGGGAGATGCGGTAGCCAAAGGAGAGGGTCGCCATGAACGAGACAGAGACGATGCTGGAGATGCTGGGGAAACAAGAACGGAAGCCACGCACCATCGCGGTGGTGGGGCTGTCGGATGATCCGCGCAAGGCGAGCTATGGGGTTTCGGCGTACATGCAGGAGCACGGATACAGGATTCTGCCGGTGAATCCGGGGATTGAGAGCGCGCTGGGAGAGAAAAGTTATGCGAGTCTGAGCGAGTTGCCGGTGAAGCCGGATGTAGTGAACGTGTTTCGGCTCCCGAAGTACCTTCCAGCGATCGTGGACGAGATGTTGGGGCTGGAAATGACGGATCTGTGGGTACAGATGGGGATATGGAGCGACGAGGCGGCCGCGAAGGCCGAGGCCGGCGGGATACGGGTGGTGATGGACCGCTGCATCATGGTGGAACATCGTCGGTTGATTGGGGGTTGATGGGTACGAGTGGGCTCGGGGGCGGAGAGTTGCTTCTACAATGATCGAATGGCTAGAGTGCGCGTGACGATGCGGGGGGTGGGGCTGGCGATCATGTCGCTGGCGATGGTGGTAGCAGGCACAAGCGCGAGGGCGCAGATTGCCGAGGTAGGCAACGGTGGGCCGGGGCCGGTGAAGGCCGAACACCTGACGGCGGAGTTGACGACGCTTTCACCGCAGATTGCCGCGGGTGGAACGGTGCAGGCGGGGCTGGTGCTGACGATTGAAGAGCACTGGCATGTGTATTGGATTAACGCTGGTGACTCAGGCGAGCCGCCGGCGATCAAGTGGACGCTGCCGGAGGGGATTACCGCGGGGCCGTTGCAGTTCCCTCCTCCGACACGGCTGCCGCTTGGCCCCTTGATGGACTTTGGATATGAAGATGGGGTTGCGTTCCCGGTGACGTTGACGGCTTCGCCGACGATGAAGCCAGGCAAGGTGCATCTGGATGCGCATGTGACGTGGCTGGTGTGCAGCAGCGTGTGCTTGCCGGGAAAGGCACACCTGGGGCTGGACTTGACGGTGGTGAAGGGGCCGGTGGGTGCAGCTCCGGCGGTGGGAGCATTGGGGTCTGCGCTGGCTTCGCTGCCCAAGGCGCTGCCGGCGACGATGAGCGCTACGGCGGTGGGGAACGGGAAGAATTTTCTAATCACGCTGAAGACGGGGACGAAAGAGACCGATGCGGCGTTCTATCCGTTTGACGCGGAGCAGATTGACAATGCGGCAGAGCAACCGGTGGAGTCGCTGGCGGATGGGATCAAGATCTGGGTGAAGCAGGCGTCGGATGCGACGAGTATGCCGACGACACTGCATGGGTTGGTGGAGTTGAGCCCAACCGAGGCGTATGACTTTACTGTCCCGGTGACGCAGGGGGTGGTGCCCGCGCCGCCGGCGAGAGCGAATAAGAATCCGGACACGAGTGCGGCGCCTGACTTGACCGCGTTCAATGCGATTGGGCTGGCGTTTCTGGGCGGCTTACTGCTGAACCTGATGCCTTGCGTGTTTCCGGTGCTCTTCTTGAAGGGGTTGAGCCTGGTGCACTCCGCCGATGAGGAGCGTGGGCGGCAACGATCGCATGGGCTGATGTATACGGCCGGGATCGTGGTGAGCTTCTGGGCGATTGTGGCGGTGCTGCTGGTGCTGCGCGCGGGCGGGCGAGAGCTGGGGTGGGGGTTCCAGTTGCAGTCGCCAGGATTTGTCGCGGTGCTGGCTTCGCTGGTGTTCTTCCTGGGACTGAGCCTGGCGGGGCAGTTCGAAATTGGGTTGGGCCTTACCAGCGCAGGGGGCAACCTGGCGAAGAAGCCGGGGCTTACGGGGAGCTTCTTTACTGGCGTGCTGGCGACGGTGGTGGCAACGCCTTGCATGGCTCCGCTGATGGGCGCGGCTGTGGGATTTGCGCTGGTGCAGGCGGCGTGGGTTACGTTTGTGGTGTTTACGGCGCTGGCGCTGGGGTTGGCACTGCCGTATCTGCTGCTGACGATGCAGCCGCAGTGGACGAGGTTTCTGCCGCGGCCAGGCGCGTGGATGGAAACGCTGAAACAGTTGGTGGCTGTGCCATTGTTTGGGACGGCAATCTGGCTGACTTGGGTGTATGGGCAGCTCTACTCGCCGGTTGGAGTCGACCGGATGGCGTGGCTGCTGAGCGGGTTCCTGGTGCTGGCGATTGCAGGATGGGCACTGGGCAAGTGGCCGGCCAAGTGGGGATCGGCGATTACAGCGGTGGTGCTGATTGCGCTGGCGCTGGCGTTGCCGCTGCATAAGCCGACGGTCGACAAACTCGTGTGGAAGCCGTACAACGAGGCAAACTTTGCGGCCGCGCGGGCTACGGGCGATCCGGTGTTTATCGACTTCACGGCGGCGTGGTGTTTGAGCTGCCAGGTGAATGAGCGGGCGGTGTTGCAGTCCAAGGATGTGGAGCATGCGCTGGCGAAGAACCACATGCAACTGCTGAAGGCCGATTGGACGCAGTACGACCCGATGATTACGAAGGAGTTGGCGGCGGTGGGACGCAGCGGCGTGCCGACGTATGTGATCTATCCGCCGGGCAACGTGTCGAATGCGGATGTGCTGCCGGAGCTGCTGACGAAGTCGATTGTGCTGGCGGCGATCGAGAAAGATTCGAAGCCGATGGGGACGGAGTAAAGCAGGGGATAGAGGATAGAGGGTAGAGGATTTGCGACGATCGTCGCTTGTGGTTCGTCCTATGGGTAGGAGGGTTGCCATGAAGACGTTGCGTGGGTTGGTGGTGGCGGCGGGGTTAGGGATGATGTGTGCGAGTGCGCTGGCGCTGAAGCCGGGGGATGCGGCTCCGGATTTCAAGGGCGTGGACTCGCAGGGGAAGACGGAGACGCTTGCACAGTATCGCGGCAAGTATGTGGTGCTGGAGTGGACCAACCGCGATTGCCCGTACACGCGCAAGCACTATGAGAGCGGCAACATGGAAGGTCTGCAGAAGAAGTGGACCGACAAGGGCGTGGTGTGGCTGACGATTATTTCGTCGGCGAAGGGGCAGCAGGGGTATGCGACGCCGGCGGTGGAGAATGCGTATCTGGCGAAGATGAATGCGTCGCCTACGGCGGTGATTCTTGATCCAAGTGGGACGATTGGGCGGATGTATGACGCGAAGACTACGCCGGATATGTTCGTGATCGATCCACAGGGGAAGGTTGTGTATGAGGGCGCGATTGATGATCAGCCTACGCCGGACCCGGCGAGTTTGTTGGGTGCGACGAACTATGTGAGCGAGGCGCTCACGGAGTCGATGGCGGGGCAGCTGGTGAAGACGCAGGTGACGCGGCCTTATGGGTGCAGCGTGAAGTACGGGAATTAGCGACTAGGATCTGCCTTCAGATTTTCCTTTGCGAAGATTCGCAATCTCCGCCATGCGCTGGGACAGGAGCTTCTCGCGGCCTTCTTGCGTGGGGTGGTAGTAGCGGCGGTTGGCGAGGTTGTCGGGGAGGCATTGCATGTTGGCTACTTTGCCTTCGATGTCGTGGGCGTATTGGTAGTCCTTGCCGTAGTCGAGCTCTTTCATGAGCTTGGTTGGGGCGTTGCGGAGGTGGATGGGGACGGGCTCGGCGGGGTGGGATTCGATGTCGGCGAGGACTGCGCCGTAGGCGGTGTAGACGGCGTTGGATTTGGGCGCAAGGGCGAGATAGACGACGGCCTGTGCTAGGGCTAGTTCGCCCTCGGGCGAGCCTAGGAAGTGCATGGCGTCGCGCGCGGAGAGGCAGAGGTTGAGGGCTTCGGGAGCGGCGAGGCCGATGTCTTCTACCGCCATGCGGACGATGCGGCGGGCTACGTACATGGCGTCTTCGCCGGCGGCCAGCATGCGGCCTAGCCAGTAGAGCGCGGCGTCGGCGTCGGAGTTGCGGACGGATTTGTGGAGCGCGGAGATGATGTCGTAGTGCTGCTCGCCTTTTTTGTCGTAGAGGAGGACGCGCTGCTGCAGGGCTTCGGCGGCGATGGCGGAGGTGATGACTTTCTCGCCGCGAGCGTTCTCGTCAGAAGCCTGGGCCTGACGGCCAACGGTTAGCTTGGCGGCCACTTCGAGGGCGTTGAGAGCGTTGCGGGCGTCGCCGCTGGAGTAGCTGGCGATGGTTTCGAGAGTTCCCTCTTCGGCTGTTAGGTTGAGAGAGCCGAGGCCTCGTTGGGTGTCGGTGAGGGCGCGGTTGAGGAGGGCGATGATCTCGGGCTGCTCGAGGGCGCGGAGGGTGTAGACGCGGCAGCGGGAGAGCAGCGCGGCGTTGATCTCGAAGCTGGGGTTCTCAGTGGTGGCGCCGATGAGACGGATGCTGCCGCGCTCGACGTAGGGGAGGAAGGCGTCCTGCTGGGCCTTGTTGAAGCGATGGATCTCGTCGACGAAGAGGATGGTGCGGGAGCCGTAGGTGGCGGCCTTTTCGGCGTCGACCATGACCTGCTTGATCTCTTTAATGCCGGAGAGGACGGCGGAGAACTCGATGAAGGTGGCTGAGGTGAGATTGGCGATGATCTTGGCTAGCGTGGTTTTGCCTACGCCGGGAGGGCCCCAGAAGATGAGGCTGGCTGCGTCGTCGTTTTCGATCTGGAGCCGAAGAGGTTTGCCGGGAGCGAGGAGATGAGACTGTCCAAAGAACTCGTCGAGGGTGCGCGGACGCATGCGCTCGGCCAGCGGCGCGCGCTGCTGCGCGGGGTTGGTGGAGGGGTCGAGGTTGGGGGCGAAGAGACTCATGGGCGAAGGCCCTGCTTGTGCGCCCAGGCGCGCAAGGGAAGCTGCCGCATTGCTTCGTAGAGAAGGAGGGAGCCGGCGACCGCGGCGTTGAGCGACTCGGTTGAACCTGGAATCTGGACTTGCTCGTCTGCGAGCGCAAGCGCCTCGTCGGACAAGCCTGCACCTTCATTGCCCACGAGGATGGCATAAGGCTCGTCAAAGTCCGCATCGAAGGAGAGCGATTGGGCGACTCCGTTGGGAGAGCCTATAGTCTTTCCGGTCCGGTCGCGGTAGACCGGAGAGGATGCCTCAGCGTTGACTCGCCGACCATACAGGACACCGTGTGGCGCGCACTTAGAGCCGTCGTGGGTGAAACCGGGGACAGCGGCGAAGATGCGAACGCCCTCGCCGCGGAGAAGGTCTGCAAGTTCGGAGAGAGGCCGTTGCGTTATCGGTACACGGAAGGCGGAACCGGCCGAAGAGCGGAGCGCCTTGGGATTCCACCGATTGACGGTGCCCGGCGTAGCGAAGATCTCTCCCGATCCAAACGCGTCGAAGGTGCGGATCAGGGTGCCGAGGTTTCCGGGATCCTGTAGCTTCTCGAGAATGAGAACACGGCGGAGTGGGCGGCGTGATGGGGGCTCGACGATGCGCCAGATGGCTGCGAGGCCCTGTGGCGAGACAGTTGTAAGAGCGCTGTCGAATACTTCGGGACTCAGGATGATGCGTGGCGTGTCGCCGAGGCGGGTGCCGTTGATGCGCCCGAGTTTGTTTTCGCTTCCCTGCCGGATAAACAGAGCTTCGAGTCGTAGGCCCGAGCGAACTGCTTCGGCGATGAGGTGTTCGCCTTCGAGGCCGAGGAGGTCGCCGGGCTGCGAGGCCTTGCCGCTGAAGGAGGCGCGGAGGGCTTTGACGCGGGCGTTGGACTTACTCGTGATGGGCGGAGGCGTGGGCATAGATGGCGTGCGCTGAAACCCAGTGTACGCGCAGGGTCGGGCTGGGTTGTGCGATGCGGGTTTCGCTGTAGAGAGGCAGATGGGATAAAGTCATTGCTGGGGAAATTTACGTTGAAGGCTGAGCTGCTTCGTATCCATCCAGACGAGCCGGAACCACACCTGGTGGCACAGGTTGTTGATTCGCTGCAACGCGGCGCCGTGGTGGCACTGCCGACGGACACCTTTTACGGGCTGGCCGTAGACCCTGTGAACCTGAGGGCGGTGGAGCATATTTACGATCTTAAGACGCGCGCAAAGCATAAGCCGCTGTCGCTGCTCATTTCGGATATGTCACAAGCGTATGAGCTAGCGCGGTCGATTAATGGAACGTTCGATCGGTTGGCGGAGAGATTCTGGCCGGGGCCGCTTACGATTGTAGTGAAGGCGGGGAGCAAACTGCCGCTGCGAGTGACCGCCAACACCGGCAACGTAGCGCTGCGCGTGCCCGAAGCGCAGATTTGCAGAGAGGTGGTGCGCACGCTGGGGCTGCCGATCACGGCAACATCTGCCAACCTAAGCGGGCATCCTGAGTGCACTTATGCAGCCTGCGTGCGAGAGCAGTTTGGGGAGAAGATTCCGTTGATTGTGGACGGCGGACCGACAGCAAGGTCTGTGGCGACGACCATTGTGGACCTGAGCGGCGGAGGTAACTCGTGGATGATTTTGCGTGAAGGGGCGATTCCGACGCATGAGATCGCGCTCGCGCTGCAGCATTAGAAGGAAGCACCGCGGATTGCCAGAGTAGTTTAGATTCTGCACAAGAGATCACGGCATACTGAGAGCTGACTCCGCACACCATGGACACAGCACCCACAACAACCAAGCGAGGCAAACAGGGCGTCCACTGGATGCGCTGGCTTGTGGTGATCTTGCTTCTGCTTGCGGTCGGGTGGTTCACATGGGTGTATCGGCAGATTGTGGCGACGGCGAATATGGATAACGCGCAGCCTGCGGACGCGATTGCGGTGTTTGGAGCGGCAGAGTATGCGGGGAGACCGTCGCCCGTGTTGCACGCGCGTTTAGACAAGGCCGTGGCTCTATACGACGAGGGGATGGCACCGGTGATTGTCACGCTGGGCGGCGGTGCGGATAAGGACTCGGGCAAGACCGAGGGCGGGGTGGGACGCGATTATTTGCTGGCCAACGGCGTGCCGTACGACAAGATTATTGCGGAGACGAAGTCGTTCGATACGGAGCAGCAGGTGAACAGCCTGGCCAGAATTGCGGCGCGGGAGCATTTCCATCACATCATCGTGGTGAGCGATGGAACGCATCTGTTTCGAATTGCGCTGCTGTGCAAGCGTGCAGGGTTGGACGTGTACACGTCGCCACGCGCGCCGCTGGGGCATATCGACGACCTGGACGCGGCGGAACGCGTGATGCACGAGATGCTGAGCTATACCGCACTGCGCATGGACCTGCGCCTGAGCTGGCTGCGGCTGTGGCTGCATGGACGCGCGGCATAGGCTGCCCGACGGCTAGTCGTCTTCAGCTTCCATCGGCGCAGGAACGCCGCCTTCCCGGCGCATGCGCAGATAGCCTCGAATGAACGGGTCCAGCGCGCCATCGAGCACCTTGTCGACATCCCCGACCTCTACGCGCGTACGCAGATCTTTCGCCATGCGATAAGGCTGCAGGACATAGCTGCGAATCTGCGAACCGAACTTGATGTCGAGCTTGGAATCCTCTAGCTTGCGCGCGGTTGCCTTCTTCTTGTCGAGTTCGTATTCGTAGAGCTTGGAACGCATCATCTTCATGGCGCGCTCCTTGTTTTTGTGCTGCGAGCGCTCGTTCTGGCAACCGGTGACGAGGCCGGTGGGGAGATGCGTGATGCGAACGGCGGAGTCGGTGGTGTTGACGTGCTGGCCACCCTTGCCGCCGGAACGATAGGTGTCGATGCGCAGGTCGTCGGTCTTGATGTCGATGACAATGGTGTCGTCGATCTCAGGCGAGACGAAGACGCTGGCGAAGCTGGTGTGCCGGCGCTTGGCGGAGTCGAAGGGGGAGATGCGGACGAGACGATGGACGCCGGTTTCGCCACTGAGGAGACCGAAGGCGAACTCGCCGGTGATGGTGAAGGTTGCGGACTTAATGCCAGCCTCGTCTCCATCCTGGATTTCGTTGATCTCTACTTTGAAGCCCTGGCGTTCTGCCCAGCGAATGTACATGCGCATGAGCATCTCAGCCCAGTCCTGGCTCTCGGTTCCTCCGGCTCCGGGGTGGACGGTGACGATGGCATTGAGGGGGTCGGTCTCGCCGGAGAGCATGGTCTTGGATTCAAGGGCGTCGGCGAATTCGACGAGCGCGGGGATCTCGCGGGTGAGGTCGGGCTCGGTGTTCTCGCCTTCGCCGGCGAGCTCGAAGTAGGCCTCGATATCGTCGGAGCGGCGGCCTAGTTCAGCGTCGTCGGCGAGAAGGGTTTCGATGCGCTTGCGCTCGCGCATGAGAGGTTGCGAACGCGCAGCGTCGGCCCAGACGGATGGGTCGGAGATTTTCTGCTCTACATCGGCTAATTCGGACTTGAGACGGGGGGCGTCAAAGATACTCCCGCAGCTCGCGCACTTTTTCGCGGACCGGGGAGTAGGAAAATTCAAGATCACTCAGCATAGAACTAGTTTACTTGGCTTTGGGCTTTGCGTCTCTCGAGGAAGAAACCGGCTGTGAGCATGAGCGTGGTGATGGCCGCGCAGAGCCATGCGAACCAGTCTCCATAGCGGCTATAGAGGGTGAGGCGCGTGCGGAAACCGAATGGCACCTGCATGGAGGCGCGAACGTGGCGTGGAAGAGCGGCGATGATTCTACCGCGTGGATCGATGGCAGCTGTCACCCCGGTGTTTGTGGCGCGGAGCAACCAACGATCATTTTCGATAGCACGCATACGCACCATGTCCAAGTGCTCCCACGGAGCGCTGGTGTCACCGTACCATCCGTCGTCGGAGATATTGACTAGCACCTGGGCGCCCTCGAGTGGAAAGTGCCGTAACTCGTCGCCGAAGATGGATTCGTAACAGATAAATACACCATATTTCTTATTGGCCACGTTGAAGACTGAACGGTGGGTTCCGGGGATGAACACAAGGTCGTCGAGCAGGTCTCCTACGAAAAAGAATAAGGGTTTATAGGGGGTATATTCGCCAAACGGCACGAGGTGCATCTTGTCGTACCGTCCGGCATAACTTCCGTCTGGAAGAAAAAAGCTGGCGGAGTTATACAGGCTGGGCCTTCCATTTTTGTAGTAGGCCAGCGTGACGTCATTCACAATCACCGCGGCGTGGGCCGTTTTGGCGAGAGAACTTATTGCTTGCCGGAAACTCGGATCCGTATCAATAAAATCGGTAGGCGCCTCCGGCCAGACGATGATTTGGGATGGCGTTTGAAGCTGCGTACCGAATAACTGGTGGTCACGAAGAGTCAGAGGATAGGTGGCATGCATGCTTAGCTGCGAGAAGGATGAAAGCATCTGCTGCCTGGTTTCGCTACGTCCGGAGACTTCGCTGCCCACACCTAGATTTTCCTGTAATAAGGTAGCGACGCCTTGTGTTGGTTCGAGGATGTCGTGCCCATTGCGATGTGCTGCCAGCGTGATCGCCACAACGAAAAGAAATGCGGCACCGGCTGGCAGATACCGAAGGATCCGCCTGGAGAAAGCGGGCCGAATCAGCCAAAGAGAGTTTACTGCGGCAATCAGGAAAGACAGTCCCATTACTCCCGTCCACGGAGCCAGGCGAGTTAGCGTCAGGTTATCTACCTGGGTGTATCCGAGGAGATCCCACGGAAATCCAGTGATACGTGCGCGGGCTAACTCAACTGCCACCCATAAACATGGCGCGCAGATTAATACGATCGTTCTTGAGAAGTGTCTATTCAGCGAAGCCAGCACGGCGCCGAAGAGTGCAAAGTAGAGGCCAAGATAAAGGGAAAAAAGGATCAATATTCCGAAGGAAGGAAGAGCCGGGATATTTCCATAGAGGTGCATCGTTCGGTAGATCCAGTAACAATTTCCCGCATACCAAAGTACCCCGGCGACATAGGCGAGGACCGCTGCTTGACGCAGCTTTAGTGGGCTTCCTTCGCGATTTCCTTCTAATAATGCAGCCAGAAGCGGAATCAGGCATACCCAGCAAAATAGCCTGCGCCACAGCGGCACGGGGCCAGCTATGGGAAAGGGCAGGATCTGCAAGATGGCAGAAAGGATCGCGAAAGCCCAGAGCCGCAATGGAATCGATCGCATTGCTAAAAGTCTAGCACTGAGAACTGTCTACCCATGTATTTTGGCGTTTGCGTGGGGTTGGTTATCGGCAGTAATTCGATGAAAAAATAGAGACAATTTATGAGAGGGATACTACCTGCGTCAAGAAAACATAGCTGATTTATTTGCAATAGGATGAAGGGCAACTATAGAATCCAACATGTTGCGGACAGACTCAGGAGATAGAGAAGATCTGCAGCTAAGGAAAGGAACTATTCGATGGACGTTCGCAAAATCGTTGCGGAGATTGATGCAAAGATTGCCTCGCTACAGCAGGCTCGTACGGTTTTACTGGATCTCGATGAAGGCGTGCTGGTAACCAAGCCACGCCGCGGACGTCCGAAGGGGAGCACTAACGCTGCCAGGGCGGCTGCGGGAACTGTGAAAAAGCCATCACAGCGCAAACGGAATCTGAGCCCCGAAGGGCGGAAGCGTATTGCGGAGGCGATGAAGCGCCGTTGGGCGGAACGCCGTAAAGAAGCGCCGAAGAAGACAGCCGTAAAGAAGGAAGCCACTTCAAAAAAGTAAGTTCTCGAAAAAAGAACCTGAGCGTCTAACGGACGCCGAAAAGGAGGAGCTATAGAGGCTCCTCCTTTGTTTTGCCCACAGTTGTCGATCGGAGGCATCGGACCGCAACTATCGAATGGCGATTACCTCGCGAACATTATCTTTTCCGAGAAAAAATCGCATGCTACTGTAGCCTTCAAAGAAGGTTTCCACCTGGCGGGTTTGATAGGTCTTGCGAACGGGAAAGTCCCCGCTGTTGAGTGCGACGAGTTCATCGGGATCACCAAGCTGAAAGCGGGCAAAGACCGTCTCCGGACCGGTGAGACGGCCGTGAAAGAAGGCGAGCACCAGTCCATCGGGTCGAAGCACCTGACGAAGTCGTGCAAAGAGTGCCGGAACCAGCTCGGGGGGCAGATAGTTCGCTGTATCCCAAAGCAGAATCACGTCGAAGTCACGGCCCGAGAAGTCGAGATTGGCGGAGATGAAACCGTCAACGTCGAACTCGGTCTCACCCTCCTTGGCGTCAGAACGCTGCGCTGGCCTCAACCATTCAGGGCGCGTTGCATCCTGGACAATGTTGGCCATGTAGACGCTATGGCCGCGTGAGGTGAGGTAGTTAATGTTGGCCGGCGAGGTTGTGCCGAAGTCAAGGACACGCAACGAAGGATTCTTCTCGAGATAGGTCCGTACCTCGATCCAGCCGCGCGAGTGGCGTGGTGGTCTCTCGGAGGAGTGCGTGGATGAACCGCGCTCTTTTTTGAAGATTCCTAACATTACGATTGTCTCCGCCACTCCTCAAGCAGGGCGTGGCTTCCTACGGTTCGAACAAACCCTGGCTTAAGCAGGAAACGGCTCACTTGCTCGTGAGGGATCAACACTGCCATGGAGAGTTGCGCCCTCCTCGATGGTCAAGCGTGAAGCACAAACATCTCCCTGGATTGTGGCGCCGTCGCGCAATTCAACGCGGCCGGTTGCGCGGACTTCGCCTTCTACGTGGCCGGCCACGACGACATCTTGAGCGGAGATGGTGGCGTTGATGCGACCCTCCGCGCGCACGGTAAGGCGTGCACCTGTAAGGCGGATGGTTCCGTTAACTTCTCCATCCACCAGCAAATCGGTAGAGCCAGAGATCTCACCGCGAAATTTCATTTCGCGTCCAATGACAGTTGCACCTTCGGTCGGAATCATAAAGATAAGGCCTCTCCACGGCCGAGGGAGCGCGGTCGTCACGCTTCCCGAGTAGTAAGCCCGACTATAAACCAAGCCGAGGGTGAGTTCACAATTCACGCGAGGGACGAATCTTGCGTCTAACGGGAGAGTGAGGCAAATTTTCGCTTGAAACCAAGCCTTTGGATGGCCCAACAACCTTCTCCCCCCATGACCAATCTAGCGTTCGTAACTAGCTTGTTTCTGCTGAGTGTTGCAGTGGCTACCGGGGCTCAGACGGCCTCGGATCCGGCGCCGGGGCCGGGCCACGCACGAACGGAGTTTCCGCTGGGGTCGCCGCAGCAGTGGGCTGACGACGCGGTGCGGAACGAGGTGAGAGTGATCGAGTCCGCCGACAAGGTTCCGGTGCATTATCGGCAACGCAAGGTGGGAGCGAAAGGCGATACAACGCGCGAAGTGATTGAGAGCAAGGATGGGAACGTGGCCCGTTTGGTGGAGCGAAATGGCGCGCCCATCACGGCAGAGGAAGACGCTGCAGAGCGAACCCGATTGCAGGATGAGATTGCATCGCCAGAAGATTTCTTTAAGCACCATCGCAGAGACGATGAACTTCGCGATTCCGTGATCAAGCTGGTTGACCTGATGCCGCACGCAATGTTGTACAGCTTTGCTCCCGGGCAACCGCAACAGAAAGGCGACGCGGTGAAGGAGGTGGTGCTTGACTTTCGTCCGAACCCGCTATTCCACCCGCCGACGATGTATGCCGAGGCACTAACCGGTCTGGAGGGTCGCATTTGGATTGACCCACGCACGCACACGCTTACACGCATCGAGGCGCACGTCTTGCACGTGGTGGATTTTGGATTCGGGTTGCTGGCAAAAATCTACCCTGGCGGCACGATGGAGATGGAGCAGACGAATTTGGGCGACGATCACTGGGTTTATTCGCATGTCGATGAACACCTGACGGCGCGGGTGCTGCTAGTGAAAGATCATCCTGAAAACAATGTGATTAGCTCGTGGAATTTTCAAATAATGCCTTCCCTACTTTCGTATCAGGACAGCATTCGTACGCTGCTGGCAATGCAGATACCATTGCGCTAGTTATGCGCTGCTAGGATTGCCGCGGCGCAGCGTGCGGCTGCGGACTGTGATGCGTTCGACCCGATCAAGCTGCACGGCAAAGCCTCGGCTGGGCGTGGTGGGAACAACGATGGTGCCGGTAGGACTCACGGTGACCTCGGGTTCGATGATGTCTTGAGCCCAATACCGTTTGGAGGCGGAGACGTCGCCGGGGAGAGAGAAGTTGGGCAGCGAAGAAAGCGCGATGTTGTGGGCGCGGCCCACGCCAGTCTCTAACATGCCGCCGCACCATACGGGGACGCCGAACTCTTGCGCGATGTCGTGAATGGCAAGGGCCTCGGTGAAGCCGCCGACGCGGCCTACCTTGATGTTGATGATCTTGCCGCTGCCAAGTTCGAGCGCTGCGCGTGCGTCGCGGCGGTT
Organism: Acidobacteriaceae bacterium; assembly: GCA_049578265.1. Classification (GTDB taxonomy): domain Bacteria; phylum Acidobacteriota; class Terriglobia; order Terriglobales; family Acidobacteriaceae; genus Granulicella. The sequence goes on along the minus strand of JBAULP010000051.1, from coordinate 60,613 downwards.
GCGGATGCACTCGTCAAGACAGATGCGCGTATTGATGCGGCGCTGTAGTTGGGCGTGGAAATAGAAGTCGTCGTACCAGAGCGGCTGCTCGATCATGAGGAGGTTGAACTGGTCCCAGGTAGCGATGTGGTCGGCGTCGTCGAGGCGGTAGGCGGAGTTGGCGTCGCAGCTGAGGAGGATGTTGGGCCATCGCTCGCGGACCATGGCGAAGATCTTCGTATCCCAACCGTGTTTGCACTTGAGCTTGATGCGCTGATAGCCGGCGGCGAGTTCTTTGGCGATCGTCTCCATGAGTTGCTCAGGGGTGGGTTGAATGCCGATGGAGACGCCGCAGGGGATGATCTCGCGCGCGCCGCCCAGGAGTTTGGCGAGGGGTATTCCCTGCTGCTGCGCCTCGAGGTCCCAGATGGCGTTTTCGAGTGCGGCCTTGGCCATGCGGTGGCCGCGCACTTGGTCGAAGAGCGCGGGGATGTCGCGGCCGGAGGCGATGTCGGAGGCTAGGAGGCGAGGGGCTAGCTCCTGCTCGGTAATGATCCAGGCGGTATCGACCTGCTCGTCGGAGAAGTATGGGTGCTCGCCGGCAACACACTCTCCCCAGCCGGTGAGGCCTTCGGCTTCGATCTCGACGAGAAGCACGCGGCGGCGAGTGGTGACGCCGAAGCTGGTCTCGAAGGGATGGGCGAGCGGCATCTGGACTTCGCGAAGGTGAATGGCTTCGATCTTCATGGGGGCTCCGGCTTTGGGTTATCAGTTCTCAGTTGTCAGTTCTCAGTACTTGGCCGAGTCGCTTAGTAGCCGTGCTGCTCGTCCCACCGGCCTAGTTGGAATTGGCCGTCGCCGCGGTCGTTGCGCTGGTAGCCGAGTACTGCGAGGCCTTTGGCGAAGGCGGTTTCGAGGGCCTGTGCGTTGCCGGACTGGACCTCGCGGGCGGTGGTGCGGTCGGAAGGGGATGCTTTCCAGGCGTAGATCTCGGAGGGGACGTCTACGCGCTCGAGGATGTCGATGGACTGGGGCTCGTTGCGGAGGGCGCGCTCGACGCGGTTGGAGCGGAGCCACCACTCGGCGTAGACGCGATCCGTGGGAAGGCCGCCTTGCAGCGGAGAGCTGGAGGGACCGTAGAAGTTGTGCTGATAGCGGCGAACGATGGCGCCGAGCTTGGCGATGTTGATGTAGGCGTTCTTGATCTCGGTGGGATCGAAGGTCCACTCCATGAGCTCGAAGCCGCGGGCTAGCGCGTCGTCCCGCTGGGCGAGCTTGAGGGCCTTGGCGATGCCGAGATTGCGGTACTCGGAGAGGACTCCGACCATGTGAGAGTGGAGATAGGGGTGGCCGTTGCGCACGCCGGGCAGCGCCATGGCGAAGGCGACAGCGTCGGGACGATCGCCGACGAAGGCACCCATCACCTGGCCGCCAATCTTGGAGGCGAGGAGAAACATGCGACGCGGGATCATGTCGGCGGGATCGTATCCCCAGACGGCTTCTTCGAGGGCAACGCACTGGTCAAATTGTTCGAGCGAGGTGAAGGGCTGGACGCGGACGGGCGATGGTTTTGCGGCGGCGTTCTGTGGGGCCTGGTTCAATCGTTCGTCTCCGTGGGAGAGGTTTGGGGTTGGGTTGCGAGCTTGGCCTGGGACCAGAGGTGTTCGAGGTCCTCAGACGACATGGCCTGGAGTTGCGGCGCGCCGCCGCTGATGCTCTCCATCGTGGCGAAGCGGGAGCGGAACTTCGCGTTGCTGCGGCGGAGTGCGGACTCGGGGTCGATTTTGAGATGGCGAGCGAGATTCATCATGGTGAAGAGGAGGTCGCCGAATTCGGTTTCCATTTTGTCGTTGTCGGCACAGGCTATTTCTGCACGCAGCTCGGCGGTTTCTTCTGCGAGTTTATCGAAGAGGCCGTCGGGGTTGGGCCAATCAAAGCCGACCTTTGCTGCACGCGAGCCTAGCTTGGAGGCTTCGAGGGTGGCGGGCATGGTGCGGGGGATGTCGTCGAGGAGCGAGGAGGCGGCGGGTTTGGATTTCTTTTCTTCGACCTTGATTTGTTCCCAGTTGCGGAGGACGGCGTCGGGGTCGGCGGCGATGGTATCGCCGAAGACGTGGGGGTGGCGGCGGATGAGCTTGGCGCTGAGATTTTCGGCGACGTCGCGAAGGTCGAAGCGATCGTTGGCGGGGAGTTCGGAGGCCATCTCGGCGTAGAAGAGGACTTGCAGGAGGAGGTCGCCGAGCTCGTCCTTGAGGTCGGGCCAGGCGCGACGCTCGATGGCGTCGAAGACCTCGTAGGTCTCTTCGAGGGTGTGGCGCTTGATGGTGTCGAAGGTCTGCTCGCGGTCCCAGGGGCAGCCGCCGGGGGCGCGCAGGCGGGCCATGATGGCAGCCGAGCGCTGCAGGGCTGCGGCGGCCGGTGCCTGGTTCTCTTCCCCGCCAATGGAGTCGATCGGTTCCATCTCAACAGCTTACGCGAGCGGGCTGTGGGCGGCGTAGGTTCAACAGCGGAGAGGGTCGAGAAAGCTCTACACTGGAAGATGCCGATGGATCTCCACGAAAAAATCCGGACGCTCCCGACCGGTGCGGGCTGCTACCTCTACAAAAATGCAGAGGGTGAGGTGATCTACGTCGGTAAGGCGAAGAACCTGCGCGCGCGGGTGCGTTCGTATTTTCTTGCAGCCTCGCAGGCGAATGCGAAGACCGGATCGCTGATGCGCGAGGCCGTGGATATTGAGTACATCCTGGTGGCCAATGAGCGTGAGGCGCTGGCGCTCGAAAACAATCTCATCAAGCAGCGCAAGCCACGGTTTAATATCCTGCTGCGCGACGATAAGACGTATCCGTACATCAAGCTGACGCTTGGGGATAAACATCCGAAGGTGTTTGTGACGCGCAAGCTGCGCAAGGATGGCAGCGCTTATTTCGGGCCTTACTTTCCGGGGAACCTGGCGTATCGGCTGGTGGATGTAATACATCGCAGCTTTTTGATTCCGAGCTGCAAAGTGGATTTGAATCGGTATCATCCGCGCGCGTGCTTGCAGTACTACATCAAGCGTTGTTTGGGGCCGTGTGTCGAGGGGTTTGTGTCCACAGAGGAGTACGCGCAGGCGATTCGGGATGTGCAATTGTTTCTCGAAGGTAAGCCGAGTGAACTGGAGGCTCGGCTGACCGAGCGGATGGAGAGGGCTGCGGAGAACATGCAGTTCGAGCTGGCGGCCAAGTTGCGCGACCAGTTGATCACCATCAGCCAGGCGCAGGACCGGCAACGGATTGCGTCCACCGACAATGAGGATGCCGATGTGTTCGGGTTTCATTATGAGAACGACATGCTCGCGGTCAACCTGTTCCACATGCGCGGCGGAAAGATTGTGGATCGGCGCGAGTTGTTCTGGGAGGAGTTGCCGGAGCTGGCGGATTTTGAGGCGCCGATTGCGGAAGAGACGGAGAGCGAGCTCGCGCTGGAGCCAGATCCGTTTGCTCCGGCACCAGAGATTCATGAAGGTGCGGCGGAGTCCGACCAGGTGTCTGTATTGGAGTTGCAGGATGATGGGCAGCCGCCGGTGTTCTCTGCAGCGATGTTCTTCTCCGCCCTGTTGAAGCAGCTTTATCTCGACCAGTCGTACGTGCCGAAGCAGATATATGTGCCCGTGGATTTTCCGGATCGAACGCTGCTGGCGGAGGCGTTGCGGGAACGGATCGGGCACAAGATTGAGATCAGCGCGCCGCAGCGGGGCGACAAGCGCTCGCTGGTGGATTTGGTTTGCCAGAACGCGAAGCAGTCGTACGATCAGCGCTTCCGTGTGCTGCAGCCAAGCATCAAGGCGATGCAGGAGGCGCTGCAGGACGCGCTGATGCTGGCCGAGCCGCCGGAGCGGATTGAATGCTTCGACATCTCGCACATACAAGGAGCCGAGACGGTTGCGTCGATGGTGGTGTGGGAGAAAGGCGCGATGAAGAAGTCGGATTACCGCAAGTTTCAGGTGAAGACGGTGAGCGGCGTAGACGATTTTGCTTCGATGCGGGAGATTATTCATCGTCGCTATCGGCGGCTGCAGGAGGATAAGAAGCCGATGCCATCGCTGGTGCTGATCGATGGGGGGCTGGGGCAACTGCATGCGGCGGCAGCGGCGCTGGAGGAGGTTGGGTTGGTGACGCAACCGTTAGCTTCCATTGCGAAACGCGAAGAAATTATCTATGTGCATGGGCAGGAGGACGAGCCGGTAGTGCTGGATCGGCGATCGCCTGTGCTGCATGTGATCCAGAAGATTCGTGATGAGAGCCATCGGTTTGCTGTGACGTACCACCGCAAGCGGCGGCAGATGCGCGATCGGACGAGTGAGCTGGATGAGATTCCAGGGGTGGGCGCCATCACGCGGCAGAGGCTGCTGGAACACTTTGGGAGCGTGCGGGCGTTGAAACAGACGGCGGAGAAGAATCCGGATGCGTTGACTGCCGTAGTGAACAGCGCGACCGCGGAGAAGATTCGCCGTTTTTTTGCCGAACAGGACGGGGCTTCGGAAGACGTGGCTTTTCCGATCCTGCAATCGTGATTTTCTAGTCTGAGGTTACGGGAGTTGATGGGAACCTTTCTGCGCTTGATCACGTATTCTGACCTGACAACATGACGCACACGACGATCGTTCGACCTGCCGACCCGACGCTTCGCGATGCTTTACGACTCGCAGTGATCTTTGCTGCCGTGAAGCTGCTGCTGCAATTTGCGTTGACACTCTGGACGCAGCATATTGGCTATAGTTACTTTCGCGACGAGTTCTATTACATCGCTTGCGGTCGGCACCTGGCGTGGGGCTATGTGGACCATGGGCCGATTGTGGCGCTGAAGGCGCGGTTGGGCGAGATTCTGTTTGGGGATTCGGTGTTTGGAATTCGCGTCTTGTCGGCTGTTGCGGGCGCGCTGTCTGTTTTCCTTACAGGAATGCTCGCGTGGGGTATGGGCGGTCGCCGGCCTGCACAGGCGCTCGCGATGTTTGGCCTGATCCTCTGTCCGCAGTACATCGGGGTGGATGGGTTTCTCTCGATGAACTCTTGCGAGACTGTGTTCTGGATGACGTGCGCCTTGGCGATTGTGCTGATCCTGCGTGGATGGTCGCAACGAACGTGGTGGATTGTGTTTGGCCTGTCGGCTGGAGTGGGGCTGTTGAATAAGCCGTCGATGGCGTTCTTCCTGGTGACGCTTGGCCTTGGGTTGCTGCTGACGAAGCAGCGGTGGGTATTGTTCTCGCGGTGGGCGATGGTAGGGATTGCGCTGCTGATCCTAATTCCTGTGCCGAACCTGCTTTGGCAGATCCATAACCACTGGCCGACACTGGAGTTTTTGCGTAACGGGCAGATTCACCATAAGAACATTGTGCTGGGGCCGGTGAGGTTCTTCCTTGCGCAATTTGCGGCGATGGGGCCGCTGAACGCGCTGCTATGGATTACAGGCGTCGTGTCGTTGCTGCGAGCGAAGTCCATTCGCGATGGACGATGGTTTGGCGTTACGTATCTCCTTTTCTATGCGCTGATGTTTGTGATGCATGCAAAAGACTATTACCTGGAGGGTATCTACCCTGCGCTGTTTGCCGCAGGTGCGATTGCCTGGGAGCGGCGGTTCGCAAATTCGCGCGCAGTACAGCAGAACCGGGTTGTAGGATTTCCGGTGTTGGAATCGGTGCTGTTGATTACAGGTCTGATTATTCTTCCGATGAGTTCGCCGGTATTGCGGCCAGCGACGTGGGTGCGCTACACGACGGCGCTGCATCTGCACGGCGATAAGATGGAGACGGCTGCGACAGGGCCGTTGCCGCAGTTCTACGCAGACCGCTTTGGCTGGCAACAGGAGGTGGACATTGTCGATGGAGCGTACAAGTCACTCACGCCGGAGGAGCAAAAGCGCGTTTGCATCTTCGGCAGCAACTATGGTGAGGCGGGAGCGATTGACTTTCTGGGACGACGGGAGGGATTACATTTGCCACCCGCGCTCAGCGGGCAGAATAACTACTGGCTGTGGGGAACACATGGGTGCGATGTGAACACAGTGATCGCGGTGATTCCGGATACTCCGGCAGAGATTGCGCAGAAGTATGAGTCGGTGACGATTGTGGGGCGCATGGACACGCCGTATGCGATGCCGTTTGAGCATAAGAACATCTATCTACTGCGGGGGCGACGAGCTTCGGCGCCCTTCGACTGGCGCGACGAGCGGTTTTACTTCTAGCCGCAGACGGGCGAAGGGATTGAGGCTCTGATAGTCTCCCTGCAATGGCCTCGGAAGCTGCACAGGGACGAATGCAAGAGGAACTACCACGCGTACTGACGGCGACGAATGCGCTGGCGATCGTGGTGGGCATCATCATCGGCTCGGGCATCTTCCTGGTGCCGCACGAGATGATGGCCGCAGTGGGCAGCTCGCGGATGGTGTACGCCGTATGGATTGCGGCTGGGATGCTTTCGCTGTTTGGGGCGATGAGCTACGCGGAGGTCGCCGCGATGCGCCCGCGGGTGGGCGGCGAATATGCGTTTCTGCATGACGCGTATGGGCCACTTACGGCGTTTCTCTACACATGGACGTGGACGATGATTGCCAAGCCGGCGTCCATAGCGACGATTGCTGCTGGACTGATGCGCGTGCTTGGGACGTTTCCAGTGTTTGCGTTTCTGGACCGCGCTGTAGTGGGTCATCTGCTGTGGGGCCAGGTGCTGGCGATTTCGGCAACGTGGTTGATCACGGGGATGAATATTGTGAGCACGCGCGATTCGGCGCAGGTGCAGACGCTGTTGACGTGGTTGAAAGTTGTGATGATTGTCGTCATCGCGGGATTCTGTTTTGCCAGCGTTCGCTATGGGGATTGGCACAACTTCAGCTCGGAGTTTCACGGGGCGCGGGGCGGATTCGCGGGGTTCATGGTGGCACTGATCGCGGCGCTTTGGGCGTATGACGGCTGGTCGGATGTGTCGCAGATGGCCGGCGAGGTGATGAGGCCGCAGCGTTCAATGCCGGTAGCCTTGATCGGCGGCGTAACCATTGTGGGAGTGCTCTACATGCTGACGAACGCGGCCATTCAATATGTTTTGCCGTCTGCGGCGATTGCGGCGTCGGGCCGGCCCGCCAACGATGCGATGCAACTTGTGGCGGGTAGCGTGGGGGCGGGGCTGGTTGCGTTCGGGATGGCGGTCAGTATATGCGCGACGTTTGTGGGGAGTTCGCTCTCGGGCGCACGCGTACCCTTTGCGGCTGCTCGTGATCGGCTCTTCCCTTCTGTGCTGGGGCAAATTCATCCACGGTTTAAAACGCCCTGGGTTAGCCTGCTGCTTCAGGCGGTTTTAAGCTCTCTTCTGCTGCTCGCAATTGGGCGGTTTCAAGCGCTGTTTTCCCTGGCGATCTTTTCGGAGTGGCTGTTTTATGCGCTCACGGCGGCAACGGTCTTCGTGTTTCGTGTGCGCGAGCCTGATGCTCAGCGACCGTATCGCGTAACGGGATATCCTGTGGTGCCGGGGTTGTTTATTCTGGCCGCCCTGGTGCTGCTGGTGTTTAGCTTTATGAGTCAGCCGCGCGAGTCGATTGCCGGCGCGATTGTGATTCTGTGTGGTGTGCCGCTGCACTATTTGTTTCAGCGAAGCCGCGCCGTTGGAGATAAGGCTGTCTAACGATGTCATCGAATCGCAAACCAAAACTGGGACAGAACTTTCTTATAGACGAGCACGCATGCCTGCAGATTGCGGAGGCGCTGGGGAACGAGCACGAGCGGACCGTGGTGGAGATTGGGCCGGGACATGGCGCGATCACGCAACTGCTTGCGACGCGTTGCAGGCGATTGCATTGCATCGAGTTTGACCCCGGGCTGGCGCGAGAGCTGACGTTCCGATTTCGCGACCAACCGCAGGTGACGATCCATCACGCGGACATTCTGGCGACCGATCTGAGGACGATGCTCGAAGGGCAGGATTCGCTGGATGTTGTGGGGAATCTTCCGTACTACATCACATCGGACATCCTGCTGCTGCTTTTTGAGGCTGCGCGCGCAGGCGTATTGCGGCGGGCGGTGGTGATGATGCAACGCGAGGTTGCCGAGCGAATCGCTGCTGGTCCCGGATCGAGCGAGTATGGAGCTTTGTCGGCAGTGACGCAGTTGCATGCGCGCGTCACTAAGCTTTTCACGCTGCCGCCGGGGGCATTTTCTCCTCCACCAGATGTGTACTCGACCGTTCTGCGATTGGAGTTCGCTCCAAGATTTATGGAGCTCGGCGTTGCGTTTGATGGATTCAACCGGTTTCTACGCGCTAGCTTCGCACAGAAGAGGAAGACGCTGATGAACAACTTACGAGCCGCTGGCTATTCGTCGACTGCGCTTGGAGAGGCGTGGCCGGAAAGCATTTCACAGCAGGTGAGGTCGGAGGCGGTTTCGCTGGATTCGATGGCGGAGCTGTATCGGCGACTGCAGGCAGCGAAAGACTAGCGCCGCATGTGCTCGGCGGTCTGCGCGTGGTGAATATGGCAGATGGCGATGGCGAGCGCATCAGCGGCGTCGGCGGGCTTGGGCGCTTCTTCGAGATCGAGCAGGCGGGCGACCATGAACTGCACCTGCTCTTTGGCTGCGAGGCCATAGCCAACGACCGAGCTTTTGATCGTAAGCGGGGCGTACTCGGCAACGGGAAGACCGGAGTTGGCCGCGGCAAGCATGGCTACGCCGCGCACCTGGCCCAGTTTGAGTGCGCTCTTGGCATTAGCGGAGAAGAACACCTCTTCGATGGCAACGACCTGGGGTTGCCAGAGTTGGAGGAGACCGCATAGTTCCGAGTAGACCTGCAGGAGACGAACCGGGGTGCGGTCTTTCTTGTTTAGCCGCACTGCGCCTGCGCAGAGTGGCCGGAGCCTGGAGTTGCGGAGCGTTTCATCGAGTTCGACGACGCCGTACCCAGTGAACTCCGTCCCGCAATCGATGCCGAAGACCCGCATGCAATGAGTCTAACGCGGGCGAAGGTATGGCGTAACGAGGTTCGGAATGGAAAGAACCCGACTTGCTACAGACGGGTTCGCGGCTGGAGACAGGTGCGCGGCTGGAGACGGATTCGCAACTGGATGGCTTGACCGATACAATCGACGCGACGCAACTACTTTCCCAAAGGGCCGGCGAACGAACTTGAATTCATTGCGACATCCTATGACTGCCGGCCTGTTGGCTTTGCTGGCGTTGCACGGAGTCGCGCAGAAGGCGCATCGACCGGTTGAGCCGCCGGCCCAGAAAACCGCGAAGACGCAGGATCCCGTCCATTCCGGGCCGTCGGCAAGCGCGATACCGATCAACCGCAACGTGATTGTGCTCGATCCAGCGCATGGCGGGGTCGATAGCGGGTCACAGATCAGTGACACGACCGTGGAAAAGGATGTGACGCTTGCGCTTGCGTTCCGCTTGCGGGCTATGCTGACGGCCCGCGGATTTAACGTGGTTATGACTCGCGATGCAGACAGCCCGGCGGAGCCAGGAGTTACTGGGGCGGCGCTGACGTTAGATGACCGTGCCGGGATCGCAAACCACGCACATGCCGCGGCGTGTCTACTGTTGCACGCGACCGGCAGCGGGAACGGCGTGCATCTTTACAGTTCAGAGTTGGACGCGAGCGCGGGCGAGCCACCTGTCGTGCCGTGGTTGACGGCGCAGGCCGCATGGGTGCCGGAGAGCCGGCTGCTGGAAAAGCAGTTTGCCACAGCGCTGACCAGGTCGGATGTACCCCTTGTGACCAGCAGCGCCTCAGTACGTCCAATGGACTCACTGATGTGCCCGGCGCTGGTCGTCGAACTGGCGCCGTCGGGCGACGATGCAGACAGCATCAACGAGGCGGACTACCAGCAGCGCGTGGCGTTATCGCTGGCAGGTGCGCTGCTGTTCTGGCAGCAGCAGGTGCAGCCGCCAATCAAAATAACGGAACCGACAACAGCGAGCCAGGCGAAGGATGGGGCAAATAACGTTGTAGGGGCGCAGCTATGATTCAACGCCACCAACGAATCGTGTTCTGGTGCCTCATCGTTTGCATCGTCGCGATGGCTGCGCTGCTCGCCTGGGAGCGACAGCGAGGACGACAGCGTATCGAGGCGCTGGCCTCCGACCAGACACCGCTGGACGCGCCAACGGCGATGGCGGAGACGGTTACGCTCGATCTTGCAAACGATGACGATGGAAGCATAACGGCTGAGACTCGGCAGATCGCGTTGCCGCAGGAGTCCAACGCACGAGCGCGCGCTCTACTCGACCATCTCATCGCCGAGTATGCACTGCCTGGGTCGCCACATCCTCTGCCTCCAGGTTCGGCGGTGGCAGAGGTCTTCCTGATTCCGTTGCCCGTGGTGGGGTATACGACCGACACCTCCTCCACATCGACCAATGCGGCAGGTTTCCGAGCGACCGTGCCTGTCCCTCCGGACCCGACCGACGCTATTCGGCCCAAACAGCAGGGTGGCGAGTTGGCAGTGATCGATCTGCGCAGTACGTTTGTGAACCAACATCCATCGGGAGTAGAAGTTGAGTCTTTGACCCTGCGATCGATTCTTGGGACGCTGCACGCGAACCTTCCGCAGATCGAGCAGGTGCGTTTTCTGGTGGATGGGCAGGCACGCGAAACGTTAGCGGGCCATGCGGACCTGCTGCGAACCTATCCAGCGCACGACACGACAACGAGCACAGACAACGCAAACGCGGGACAATCAATTCCATGAACGCTCTGAACGATCGGAAAGGCCGCGGCCGCGGATTGTCTCCCGGACCAGTGATTGGAGTATTTGACTCGGGCTTCGGCGGACTCACGGTATTGCGGGCTTTGCTGCAGCACGTTCCTTCGGCAAATTATGTCTATGTGGGGGACACAGCGAGGCTCCCGTACGGTGCAAAGTCGCAAGCGACCATTGCGAGATATGCGGTAGAGAGTGCGCAGTTTCTTGAACAGCGTGGATGCGAGTACCTGGTGATCGCCTGCAACACGGCCACGGCACTGGCGCTCGAGGAGATTCGCCGCGCCGTGAGTGTGCCCGTGCTGGGTGTTATCGAGCCGGGCGCGCAGGCTGCCAAAAGGAAGCTCAATGGAGATAGTGGAGAAGTTCTCGTGTTGGCCACGGCAGCGACGGTGCAATCTCACGCCTATCGCGAAGCCTGTTCGGCTGTCGGACTGCATGCCACCGAGGTTGCATGCCCTTTGCTTGTTCCCCTGGTAGAAGAAGGATGGACTGATCATCCGGTGACCCGCGATGTATTGCGAATTTATCTCTCCGACGCACTGACCCAATGCAAACCGCAGGCCGTCTTGTTGGGGTGTACCCATTACCCGCTTATCGCCGGAGAGATCGAGAAGATGCTTCGGGAGTTGGGATCCGATGCGATGGTCATTGATTCGGCGGAGGCTACGGCAGAGGCCGCAAGCGCGGAGTTGGGTCTAACAGGGGCTGCAGAAGGAGCGACGCCGCGATTTGAGTGTTTTGCAACGGATTCGGTTGAAAAATTTCAACGTCTTGGCAGCTTGTTTCTGCGCCAGGCCATTGCGCGCGTGCATCCACTCGACCTCGGCGGCTAAACTGTCAAAGCATGCATTATCTTTTGAAATCTGAACCGGACAAGTATTCTTTTGACGACCTGTTGCGCGAAGGCGAAACGGTGTGGGACGGGATTAAAAACCCGCAGGCTCTGATCACGCTGCGCAACATGAAACCTGGCGAGCAGTGTGTGATTTATCACTCAAACGTTGGCAAGGCCGCGGTAGGAACGGCAAAGGTCGTATCGGTGACGGCCGACCCAAACGACCCCAGGATGCCCATTGTGCGGCTGAAGGCGGGTAAGCGCCTGAAGCGCGAGAAACCGCTGACTGAGATTCGGGAGGCCGGGGTGTTTCTCGGTTCGGTGATGTTCCGGCAGTTCCGGTTATCGGTTGTGCCGCTTTCGGACGAGCAATTTGATTGGCTGGTTCACGGCTAAGCGGATGTTCCGCAGCAGAATCTGGCCTCAAACTGCTATCCTTAGCGTCGGTTCAATAGACTTGTAAGCAGCCAGGAGTTATCAGGATGATCGACATGAAGGGCAAGGTGGCCGTTGTGTTCGGCCTCGCCAACAAGCGCAGCATTGCGTATGCCATTGCAGAGAAGCTTTCGGAGGCTGGAGCTACGCTGGTGCTCTGTTACCAGAGCGAGCGGCTGCGCGCCGAGTCGGAAGAGTTGATCGAGTCGCTGGGGCAAACGGGCACCGCGCGCGCCATCCAATGCGATGTCTCCGTAGATGCAGAGATCGAAGCTGCCTTTGCACAGATCGCCGAGTCCTTTCCTGTGATCCATACCGTGGTGCATTCGGTGGCCTTTGCGCCACAGGAGGCGCTGAAAAACGATTTTTTGCTGACCAAGCGTGAGGAGTTCCGCATCGCACACGACGTTAGCGCCTATTCGCTGATCGCGATCTCGCGCGCGGCGGCTCCACTGATGACCGAGGGCGGCTCCATCATCACGCTGACGTACTACGGCAGCCAGAAGGTCTTCCCGAACTATAACGTGATGGGCGTGGCGAAGGCTGCACTGGAGGCTACTGTGCGCTACCTCGCGGCATCGTTGGGAGCTAGAGGGATTCGCGTCAACGCGATCTCAGCCGGCCCTATCAAGACGCTGGCCGCACGCGGCGTCAGCGACTTTGCCACCATTCTGGATGCGGTCACGGCGCGCGCTCCGCTGCATCGGAATATTGAGCAGGTAGAGGTGGGCAAGGTCGCACTCTTCCTGGCGAGCGACCTGGCCAGCGGCATGACCGGCGGTGTCACTTACGTCGACTGCGGATTTAACATCACCGGCATCTGATGTTCATGAGGCTGGGTTGAAATAAACGGGCAGGAGGGTGCCATGACCATCGCTGAATTGCTGCTGGAAGACTTCGATATCGAGATCTCGAACACGCGCCGGACGCTGGAGCGCGTTCCCGAGGACAAGCCCGACTGGGTGCCCCACGCCAAATCCATGCCTATGGGCAAGCTGGCGATGCACTGCGCCACGCTGCCGCTGTTTGGTTCCTACATTATCGAAGACGATGGCATGGACATGGCCAATTCCAAACGGCCGCACGCGCCGCTGGTCTTCGAGTCGCGTGAGCTGTGCCTGGCGCGGTTAGATGAGTCCGCAGCCAAGTGCAAGGCTGCGCTTGCGGCCGCTAGCGACGAGCACTTGACCAAGCTGTGGCCTTTCTCTTTTGGACCGCAGGTGATTGCCAGCGTCTCGCGGTCGAAGACCTACCGCATGCTGTTCTTCAATCACCTGGTGCATCACACGGCACAGTTGGGCGTGTATCTGCGACTGAACGATATTCCTGTGCCGTCGCTTTATGGTCCCTCGGCCGACGAGCAGTGGGCTCCGAAATAGGCCGAAGCCCTCGATCTCTGGTTTGCAGTATTCTTCTTGCACCATGAGAGTTCTTATTCTGGCCTTTGCCTTTGCTGGCTGCGCGTGCGCAGTGGACGCGCAGCAGTCTCAAGCTCACGTCACGGTTCTCCACGCCGCTCGCGTTCTCGACGTCGCCGCAGGCAAGGTTATTAGCCCCGGCGAGGTACTCGTTGTTGGCGAGCGAATTCGAGAGGTTGGCACGCACGTAGCGCGGCCTGAGGGAGCTGTGGTGATCGACCTGGGCGACACCACGCTGATGCCGGGGCTCATCGACGCGCACACGCACCTGTTTCTCCACCCCGGAAACGAAGGCTTGCAGACAGTCGAAGAGTCTGTCCCACAACGCACACTGCAAGCTGCAGCGGCGGCCAAGGCTGACGTACTGGCCGGCTTCACCGCCGAGCGCGATATGGGCACCGAGGGCGCGAAGTGCGCCGACGTTGCCGTACGCAATGCCATCAACAGCGGCTTGATCCCGGGACCGCGGATGCGGGTCTCCTGTAATGCGATCGACATCCTCGGAGGCCATGAAGATGCGATCGGGTTTAATCCTGCACAGAAGGTGCTCTCCAACGCGGACTATGCAAATACCAGCGATCAGATTGTGGCGGTGATGCGCGAGCAGCGCAAGGAAGGCGCAGACTTTACGAAGATCTACGAGACCGGGCGAGATCATCTCGAGGGCGACACCTTCACTACGCCCTACCAGTACACAGAGGCGCAGCTAGCCGCGGCGGTAGCGGAGGCGAACCGAACGGGGTCCTTTGTTGGCGTGCATTGCACGGGCGAGCCCGCAGCGTCATATGCTGCCGAAGCGGGCGTCGCGAGCATAGACCATGCTTACAACCTGTCGCCAGAGACGATGAAGATCATGCGGGAAAAGCAGATCTACGCAGTACCTACTTTCGCTGTGGTGGAGTACTTTGCAGATCATCCGCAGCACGGCGATGGTTCGGTCGATCGCGCGGAGCTGGCCTATCACGCAGCGCAGTTTAAGAAGCAGATGGCGGCGGGCGTGCCGTTTGCAGTGGGGTCCGATGTGGGCCCGTTTCCGCACGGAACCCAGGCGCGAGAGTTCGAGCTGATGGTGAAGTTTGGCATGCCGCCCGCCGACGTGCTGCGCGCCGATCTGATCAATGGAGCGCGGCTGCTGCATTGGCCGGACGAGATTGGGCAGCTCAAGCCGGGCTTTTACGCCGACGTGATTGCCGTGCCGGGTGATCCTCTCGAAGACATCAGCGACCTGAAGCGCCCAGCGTTCGTGATGAAGAATGGCGAAGTACTTGTGGCGCCGACTACCCAGCCTTCTCGCTGAGCTCGGCCCAACGCTGATAGACGGCGTCGTGCTCTGCCTGGGCCGCTTCCATTTCCGCGAGAGCTGCGGTGAGCGCTGCGGGGTCTGTGACTACCGCCTGATCTTCGAGGCGATCGTGAGCAGCAGCAAGGCGAGCATCGGCCTGATCGACGCGCGCTTCGATACCATCAAACTCGCGCTGTTCAAGGTACGAGAGCTTTTTCTTCCCACTGGCCGTCGGCGGGGCTGCAGACGCGGCTGCCTTCTGCGCGGTATTGGCGGCAGACTGCTGACTGGCCACGAAGCCTTCGCCACTTCCCCGCCACTCCTCCCATTGCATGTAATCGGCGAAGATGCGCGCGTGGCCATGGCCGTCGAGGCCGAGCACGGTATTTGAGACACGGTCGAGAAGATAGCGGTCGTGGGTGACCATCACGAGTGCACCCTTGAACTCCAGGAGCGACTCCTCGAGGATCTCGAGGGTTGGGATGTCGAGGTCGTTGGTGGGCTCGTCGAGCATGAGGACATCGGCCGGTTGCAACATGAGCCGCGCGATGAGTACGCGGCCTCGTTCGCCGCCGCTCAGCCGCTCGACGGGTTGGTTGAGCTGCTCGCCGGTAAAGAGGAACTTGGCGGCGTAGCTTGCGACGTGAACCACGCGATCCTGGTAGACGACTGCGTCAGAGTCGGGAGCGAGCGCGCGGCGCAGCGTAAGGGAGGTATCGATCTCACGCATCTGCGAGAAATAGACGATGCGCAGGGCGTTGGCGCGTTTCACCACTCCCTTGCTCACGGGGATTTCACAGGCCATGGCGCGAAGGATGGTGGTCTTGCCGCTGCCGTTAGGGCCGACCAGACCGAGCCGCATGCCATTGGTAACCCCGAAGCTGACGCCGGTGACGATGTCGCGGCCGCCGAGCGCGATGCTCACGTCTTCGAACTCAATGAGGCGTTTGGTCTGGCGATCGGTGGCGGCAAACTCGATGCCGGCGGTTGCGGTGCGGTTGCGCGCGTCCACTTCTGCGAGCTTGCCGATCAGTTCGTGCGCATTGTCGATGCGGGCTTTCGCCTTGGTGGCGCGGGCCTTCGGACCGCGGCGGAGCCACTCGATCTCAGTCTTCACGCGGTTGCGCAGACCTTCCTGCATTTTGGTCTGCGCTTCGAGATAGAGCTCGCGGCCTTCGAGAAACTTTGAGTAGCTTCCACGCACGCGAAGGGCGCCCTCGGCATAGACACGGCTCAACTCTACGACTTCGCTGGCAACGTTTTCGAGGAAGTAGCGGTCGTGCGAGACGACCACGCAGGCGAAGCGCGAGGTACGCAGCAGGCCCTCCAGCCACTCGATGCCCTCGAGGTCAAGGTGGTTGGTGGGCTCGTCGAGCAAGAGCACATCCGGCTGCGTCACCATGGCTTCTGCGATAGCGAGACGCTTGCGCCAGCCGCCGGAGAGGCTTGCGGCATCGGCATCCATGCGGATATGGGTGTCAGCGCCGTCGTCGGCGAAGCCTGCTCTGCCGAGGGTTTCGCGCAAGCGCTGCTCGTGCTCGTTTGCCGGAGCGCCGGAACGGGTGAGGGCCGCCTCTACTACGTCGCGGACGGTGAGTCCGGCGGCGTACTCAGAGATCTGGCGCACGTAGCCGACGCGCGCGCGACGCCGGACGGAGACCTCGCCGCTATCGGGCTCGGTGTCTCCGGCGAGAACGGCGAGGAGCGTGGACTTGCCGGCGCCGTTTGGCCCGATGAGGCCGATGCGGTCGCCCTCGTTGACTGCAAAAGAGATGTTTTCGAAGAGTGGTGTCGCCCCAAAGCGTTTCGACACGCCCTGAGCATTCAAAATCGGCGGCATTTGTCTAGTCTACTGGTTTGCAGAGCGCCGAACGGAGAACGCTAACCCCTCAATTGGTTTTCAAGTCGGCAGGGACGTCCTGCTCCCTCATCTGCGGAGACTTAACGGTATAGCCATAAAGCAGATACTTCCCGTTTACCTTATGCAATTGGATGGTCTCCGTACCCAGACCTTTGTCGAACCTTGTTTCGTAGGTGAGCGTCAGGATCGTACCGTCTTTTGTGCTTGCAGACCCGAATGTGCCAATCCGGGTTGATGCATGAGGAGCGCCGAGGCTCGCGCGCACCCAGTTAAAGAGTTCGTCGGACTTCTTCCTGCCCACCTGCTGTTGGTAGGCGCCATCTGCCTCAGTGAAGATGACGGCATCATCTTGTTTCCGCATCGCTGCATGGATGGTTCTTACGGTGCCTGCCCCCATGCGCGTCTGCCTGCGCGCCGCACGGAAGACCGGGATCGCTAAGAAACTCATCACGACCAGAAAGCAGGCGACCGAGATCCAGATCCAGCGCGGGATCGGCTTGAGTTCGGGCGGCGGAGCTGGCGGGAAGCCTAGGGTTTGCGGACGATGTGGGGCCGGCTGGCGCTGTGCTGGTGTCTGCTGTGGAGAACCACCCTCGATCATGGCGCTACTCCCGTGAGTAACTGCTGTGGTTCACCGTGTCGGTCGAACGCTGCACTAATCCAGGTCAAAGTCTCGCAGCGGCTTGCCTGAGAGTGGAGATTCCTTCGCCTTCTTCACGGCCTCGGCAAACTTTTTGGCCATGACATCTTCCTTGTTTTTCTCCGCCTGGACAGATTGCGCGAAGATAGACTCGCGACGCGCATCCTGCTCTTTCAATGCTTTCGCAGCAGCGCCGAAATCTTCAAACGTCTTCTTACGGGGAGCTGGAGTATGGGCAATCACCGAACGCGTGATCGGATCCACTTTCAACATGCCGCCGCAATCGGGGCACATCACTTCAAATGGCTGGTCGCTCAATCCCATGACACATCCTCAACTAGCGATTGTACGGCGGCGGCGGTACGTACCTGTAGACGAAGCGCGGAGTGTCTCGCAAGGCCCACACCAAGGCAAGCACCCAGCCGATGACTGTCCAGCCGAAGATGATGTTAACCAGGAAGATCCACCAGAAGTTCTCAACGTGCCGGGACCCGGCAACGAAGGTGGGTAAGAAGTGGATAACGACCGCGAAGATGCCGATCAGGATCAACAAAACGAGCGGTAATCCCAACAAAAAGGCCATGCCCGAAAGTATCGCGCAGGATCGGGCTAATGTATAGAAAAATCAGAGGTATATAACCCGATGCCCGGGGCACTCCTGGGCTGCATGATCGACGAGAAGCGATGGCAGGGAGTCCCCGTAGCGACCGAGGAACCAGATACCGCCAAGCACTCGCTCCTGGAGATGTCCATCTGGATAGAGATTCAGCATGATGATCTGAGCCTGCTTGAGGAGGCTGGCCTGCCTCTGCAACTCGAAGTTAGCGGCCATGCGGCGCAGACGGTTCATTTGATAGCGCATCTTGCTGGCGGAAACACCGGCCGCGCGGCCAAGGTCCGAGCTCATCGCGGTCAGGTATTCGGTTAGCGCGGTCAGCTCGGCATCCATCGCATTGCCTGCTGCGGCGATCTTGCGCTTGCCTTCGACGGGCATGGCACGAGCGCCGAGACGTAGAGCCAGCGCCTCTACCGTCTTTGCCTCGAAGAGCTGAGGAAACTGCACCTCGTGCGTGGCCATGGATGCAGCAACTGTCGGCTCGACCAGTGTTGCCATCAGTCTTGGGAGAACGGGAGTGACGCGGCCGAGAATCCGGCTGTAGAGAACCTCTGATTGGGCGAAGTAGGCGATCTCCGCAGGGCCTCCAATGTAAGCCGCGGTGGGCAGGATCGCGTCTTGAAACACGGGCCGCAGCAGCGCATTGGGGCTTAGTCTCTCCGGCTCCGATGCCAGAATACGGAGCAACTCCTGGGTGGAGTAAATACTCGCGCCGGCTTTCCAGGCATTTTCTGGGGTCCGGCGCAGGGGAAGGCGGGCACCTGTCTCCGAGTCGATCAAGAACAGCAGAGAGTGGTCCGCCGTCACCAGCACTTGCGCGTGATAGCCCGCAGCCTCAAGATCCTGGGACCTCACAAGCAGCGCGTCTTCCAGCTCGTCGGCGCGCTCGAGCGCCGCCCGCAGAACATCCGCGCCCATAGCGTGAAATGCCCGGGAGGCCGCATCCATTACGATCAGCCCATGCGAGGCGAAGATCTTGGTGAGCAATCGACCGAAGGCGCTTGCGAGCGTTGCGCCGGGAACGTAACACTCACGGAGGAGATCGCAGATGGGGGCCCAGCCGAGCAACTCGGCTGCCTGATTGAGGGCGGACTCCAGGTGCTTGATTCCCTGCCCGTCATCGCCGTCCACGCGCAGATTGCCGACGGGCGACGGGCGGGCGCTCTGGAGCCCGAGGCTTAGCGCCTCAACCTTGGTCTTTGAAAGCAGCACGACCTGATCGACTTCGGCGAGATCGTGGTCCTCGCTCGCCAACCAGAAGATTGGGACGTGCTCGCGTCCGCTCGTCTCGGTTGCTATCTGCGCCTTGCGAATCGCAGTTGCCGCCTTCAGAAGGGTAAGCAGCGGGCCGCCAAACAATGCTACCTGTTGGCCTGTGACGACAGCGGCGGCTCCCTGGCGCAGGCGCTCAATGTTGGCTAGCGCCTTCTCTCCAGCACCGAAGTGGATAGCCTGTTCGCGCAGAGTGTCGGCAAGTAGGGTGCGCCGGTCTTCGCCCAGGCTTGGCGAGGTGTCCGCCCATCCCATTAAAAACGGGTTTGTGGGATACCACCGCCGTATCTCTGAAGACGCCGCGGCCGACGTATCCGCGAAGTCGCGAAACAGGGCCGTCGTTCCGGGCATCGTCGAGATAGGGAGGCACTCAAGTTCCATGCAGGTTTAGTCTCTCATCCTGAGACTCTTTGGATGCACCAGCACGCGCGCCGATGCACCGATTCGGATTCGGGCCCTGGGTTGAACCTACGTTTCCTGCCGCGCCGCGGTCGTGTACTGTACGGTCATGGCCCTCAAATCGAAGCGTTCCGCGACCAAGTCTACCTCCACTGCACGGCACCTCTCCAGCAAAACACGTTCCGCCAAGAGCTTGCCGGCCGTCACGCCAAAGCCGCTGAAGCTTACCGGGCGCGGCAGGACCCTATCCTCCAAAACCGTCTTTCAGGGGAACGTATTCTGGGTAACGCGCGACCAGGTGCGCGAGCCTGGCGGCGTAAGCGCAACACGTGACGTGATTCGTCATAACGGATCGGTCGTGGTGCTGGCTGTCGACACGGCCACCAACCCGAACGATCCCGGTATTCTGCTGATTCGGCAATATCGGCACGCTGCCGGAAAATTGATGCTGGAGTTGCCGGCCGGGCGGATCGAGCCTGGCGAGAAGCTCATTCCGGCGGCGAAGCGTGAGTTGATGGAGGAGACCGGCTATCGTGCCAAGAAATGGTCGAAGCACGTCAATTACTATGCCAGCCCCGGATTTCTCACCGAAACAATGACGATCCTTCTGGCTGAAGGTCTAACTGTGGGAGCGGCGGCGCCCGAGGAAGACGAAAAGATCGAGATACACATGACGCCGCTCTCCGAGGTTCTTCGCTTGATTCGTGCGGGCAAGATCGAGGATGGGAAGACGCTGATTGGCGTTCTACTGTATGACTCGTTGAGGCGGTCTCGTAATCAACAGTCATAGGGTTGCTTGGGACGGTCGGGAATTGGTGTTCGCACGTCATTTTTGAGATGAACGACGATGTCGTCGGACGTGGCCCAATATTTCTCTGCCTCGAACGCAGGTTTCCTCAGCCGCTCAGGCCGCCCATTGGCCCGCTCTTGCGTCTTACAAGTAACTTCCGGCCACGCGGAAGGATACTTCGAGCACGGTAAGGGACCCCATGGCACAGTACAAAGGCACGGTAAAGTGGTTCAACAACGCAAAAGGTTACGGATTTCTGGGGCGTGAGGACGGCCCCGATGTCTTCGTACATTACAGTTCCATCAAGCTGGAAGGCTACAAAACACTGAAGGAAGGCGACGAGGTGGAGTTCGACGTCATCCAGGGGACGAAGGGGCCGCAAGCCGACCAGGTAATACGAACTAAGGCGGTTTAGCGTAAATGGGCGTGCTTCGCGCCTTGTAGCATTCACCTTACAATCGAAGTTGACCCGGGTTCTCCCATCGCGTGGGACCCGGGGCTTCGATCTTTTATGGACAACATTACCCTTGCACGCTTGCTCGACGAGACCGCGGCTCTGCTTGAGATCGATGGCGGCGACCCGTTTCGCATTCGATCGTACCGCCGCGCTGCCGAAGCCGTGGAGCAGCAAACGACCCAATTAGCGACTCTCTCCTCCGCCGATGCTGATCCAAAAGCGTTGCTTGCTATCCCAGGAATCGGAAAAGGGATGGCCGCAAACATTCGGGATCTTGTCGCAACGGGAACGATGCCGCTACGCGAAGAGCTACTGCAGCGCTACAAACCCACCATGTTGGAGCTTTTGCGCTTACCTGGGATGGGGCCGAAGACCGTTGCTCTTGTCTATTCTGCTCTCGGTGTCTGCGATATCGACTCACTCGAAGAAGCTGCCAAGCGCGGCGACCTGCTGCCGCTACCCCGTATGGGGCAGAAGTTCACCGACAAACTCTTGAAGGGTATTGAAGATTATCGCAAGAACTCTTCGCGGTTTCGCATTGACGTGGCACGCAAGCATGCGGAACGCATCAGCGAGCTGATTCGGCAATTTCCGGGCATCGAGACCATTACACCTGCAGGCTCGCTCCGCCGCGGACGTGAGACCGTGGGGGACCTCGACCTGCTGGTTACGGGGCCGGCGTGTGAACCCGAGGTAGTCGCGGCTGCGGTGGAACACGTCGCGTCGCTTCCACTCATCGATAAGCTTCTTGCGAGAGGTCAGAACAAGGTCAGCTTCACCTTACGCAACAATCTGCAGGTGGATGTGCGACTGTTGCCGCGAGCAAGTTACGGTGCTGCGCTGCAATACTTCACCGGTTCGAAGATGCATAACGTTGCGCTGCGTCAGCGGGCGATTAAGCGCGGCCTGACGCTGAGCGAATATGCCTTACTGCGGCTGGAAGACAACGTAGTGGTGGCCGCCGCGAGTGAGCAGGAGATCTATAACGCGCTCGACCTCGACTACATTCCGCCCGAGTTACGCGAGAACTGCGGAGAGCTTGACGCCGCAGCGAAACATAGCCTGTCTGCGCTCATCGTGCGGAACGACGTCCGTGGTGATCTGCACATGCATACGACTGAGTCGGATGGGAGCAATTCGATCCGAGAGATGGCTGAAGCTGCGATCGAGCGCGGCCTTGAGTACATTGCCATCACCGACCATTCCAAACATCTTGCCATGACGAATGGCATGGACGACACGCGAGCCATAGCGCATGCGCGCCGCATTCGGGAGGTTTCTGCCGAGTTAGCAGAGGAGTTCGCCGCAGGCAGAGGGCCGCAATGGGTGCGCTACGAACGGCGCTTGCGCGACAACGAGTCCGAGGTCCAGAAGCCTGCAATTCCCTTCCGCATCCTTGCCGGAGTTGAGGTCGATATTCTGTTGGATGGTTCGCTTGATCTCGCCGATGCGACACTTGCGCAACTGGATGTCGTGGTGGCGAGTGTGCACTCAGGTTTCAACCAAAACTCCGACGAGGTAACAGCGCGAGTGATGCGCGCCGCGGAAAATCGCCATGTGCATATACTCGGTCATCCGACCGGCCGCAAGGTGCTCCAGCGCGAGCCCTACAAGATTGATCTTGCGCAGCTGTTGCCGGCCGCGGCTCGTCTTGGAGTAGCGGTGGAACACAACTCATCGCCCGCGCGAGCTGATCTGAATGACCTGAACCTGCGGCTTGCAAAGGAACACGGCTGCAAGATTGTGGTGAATACCGACGCACATGTTACCGATGAACTGGACCAGCTCGACGACGGAATCGTGCAGCTTCGGCGCGCATGGTTGACTGCGGCAGACTTGCTCAACACGCTGCCTGTGGATGAGCTCTTAGCCCGATTGCAACGATCCTAGTGAGAACGCGAACCGGCGGCTTGCCCGGACTATCTGCGTTGAGGAAACTATGCCTATACCTGATCTCCAACTCTCCCCGCCGCACGACCACAACCGCCTGACACCTAAGCTTGTGATTGCCGCAGTTGTGATGGTCGTCGTCGGATTTGCTGTTTATTTTCTCAACCCACGGAAGACTGCCGAGATCAAAATCGACAAGATCGCGCTGTTCGCGCCGCATACAGTCTCGAAACCGGTCCCCGGTGTCGGACGTATCATCGGAACTCCGGCCGAATCGGAAGACGACGTTTACGTTGTGGCCACCGTGGCGATCACCGACGAGCTGAGACTTCCGCTAATGTTCGACAGCGCCTCGGCAACCATGACCGACTCGACTGGCGAAACCCTGGACGCCACCGTTGTTTCTCCCACTGACCTCACGCGGTTGGAGCAAAGCTTTCCACAGATTACGCCGCTGGTGAACGCTCCGGCAGCCGCGCCACTTCATTTTCAGGATTCCATCCCGCCGGGTGAAACGCGTGTAGGAACAGTAGTCCTGCTGTTTCCGCAGATCAACGAAGAGGCATGGAGATCAAAACGCGGCGCGGCGCTGAACATCCGCTTCGTCCATGGCACTGCATCGATTGCTGTGGCACTGCCATGACGCAATGGAAAAGGGCGACGCAACCTGTGCGTCACCCTCTCTTAATCACGCCTGAAAGCAACTAAGGAACCGCGATTGGCCCTGGTGCGTTCTTCGGCGCGCTCAGGTACCCCGAAACGGAGTGCTTGCCAATGTTATTCACAACGATCTCGAATAACGCGGGCGACTTGCCGGAGTAGAACTGAATGGGTTCATCCAGCGTGCGATCCTTCTTTTCGATGTTACGGTCATCCGAGCTCACAACCAGCGAAAACTTTGAGCGCTTCGAGTCGACCTTCTTCAACTGGATCTTAATGGTTCCAACATTCTTCGCCGGAGCACCCTTGTCCAATGAAAACTCGTAGTAGTTTCTATCGCCCCTGTGCTTCAGCTCTTCCAGTTCGGAGTGATTCGTCGCGATGAGCCCGCTCATTACGCCTGCATCTCCCATCACGCGAGTGAGTTGCGTTTTGGTGGCATCGAGGTCGGTCTTCGTGTTGGCGACATCGGTTTTGACGCCACTTACATCCGTTTTCACATTCGAAACATCGCTCTGAACGGCTCCGACCTTCTGCTCGGTCGCCTTCTGTTCGCGCGCCAAGCGAGCCGTCTGCACTTTTGCCGTCTGTTGCGCGGCGACCAACTCGTCAGACTTGTCCTGAAGCTGCTTTTGGGTGAGACCGACACTCTGCGCGAGTGCCTGGCCCTGCGCCTTCATGCGCTCATTTGTATCGTCAATTTTTTCGGAAAGTGCAGCGTTCTGCTGGGTCGCAGCCGTCAACTTCGACTCCGCGTCGGTGAGATGGCTCTGCAAGCCGAAGCTCCAGGCTAAGCCTCCCAAGGCCACAACCAGTGCTGCTACAGCGACACCTACAAGCCACGTCGCCGGTCTTGTCTCCACGTATGTGTCGTGCGCGTTCGTGCCGTGATCCTTATCGTCTAAAAGACTCATCCTTTAATTTCCTCCTTGCAGGCTTGCTCGGTGAGCATTACCTCGCACATAAGATGCAGTTTCCACTTCGGTATAGTCGCAAAAATAATCAAAAGCAAGGCAATGAACCTCGATTGTACGTTCTGATCTAAACCGCTTACGATTATCGTGACGCGATGTATCGATTGCACAACGTCTTCGCTGAATAATGAGGAGTGATGACGGCGCTGAATATGAATGTCGGACGGACCGAGACGTGCGATGTGTTGGTGTTAGGAGCTGGCCTGATTGGGCTGTCCATTGCTCTT
Source organism: Acidobacteriaceae bacterium (assembly GCA_049578265.1). GTDB lineage: Bacteria > Acidobacteriota > Terriglobia > Terriglobales > Acidobacteriaceae > Granulicella. The sequence continues at coordinate 36,150 of JBAULP010000051.1, read as the reverse complement.
GAACTAAGCCATCGCGGAGCACGGGTCGTGGTTCTCGATCAAGACCGATGTCTCTCCGGGGCCTCGATTGCGGCGGCCGGCATGCTTGCCGTGGAAGACCCATGCAACCCGCCCGAACTGCTTCCGCTCTCGCGTCTGAGCATCGAGCTCTATCCCAATTTTCTTCGCCAAATCGAGTGCTTGTCGGGTCTCCCAGTTCCTTTTCAGACCGAGCGCACCATTCAATGGATGTCGGATGGAACGAGGCTGCGGCTGGCCGAGCGATCAATCGACCCGCGCCAGCTAGCTACGGCATTGCGAGCAGCGATCATGGCAACCCCAATCAAGCTTATCGAGGAGATGCAGGTGACCGCTGTCGAAGAACGTGCACACGATACGATGGTTCAGCTACGTTCTGGCGCTTCTCTAATCGCGAGTCGCGTAGTGTTCGCCGCCGGCGTCTGGACTCCGGGTGTGATGAGAGCATTCGGTGAAGAACCGGTCCCCATCACTCCGCGCAAAGGCCAGATGTTGCGCGTAAGCCTGCCATCCAACTTCAAGATTGATGAGGTCCAACGAAACGATCGCATCTATGTTGTGCCGCGCACCCACGGGCCGCAGGCTGGGACAGCACTTATCGGAGCCACTGTTGAACATGCTGGCTTCGACACCGAAGTCCACTCGAGCGATCTTCTGAATCTGCGGTCACTCGCAGCGGAGCTTGTTCCCGAGTTTGCGTCCACTGCAGATGCTACCACGGTCGAGTCCTGGGCAGGACTCCGGCCGGCTACGCTTGATCTTCTTCCCGTGCTGGGGCAATTTGGCGGAGCGTCCGCAGGCCGGTGCAGTTTTATTGCCAGCGGGCACTACCGTAACGGCATTCTGCTAGCACCTGCGACCGCCGCTGTGATTGCAGACCTTATCGAGGAAAGAGCGCCGGCGGTTGACCTTGCGCTTTTATCACCGATTCGTTTTGCGCGTCTGTCGGCGCTTGAGCGATCGACCATCTAAATCGATATTCGGCCAGATGTCGTGACAACGGCTTCTGCGCTCACCGATAATCGCAAGGTACGTAACGAGGAGACCGTTATCTATGACTACCACCATTGCCCCCAAGGGCTTGCAGGACGTGATCGCGAATGATTCGTCCATTTGTTTTATCGATGGCGGCAAAGGCATTCTTTCTTACCGCGGAATTGATATCCATGAGCTCGCGCAAAAATCGTCATTTGAAGAGACGACCTTCTTACTGTGGAACGGATCGCTTCCGACATCCGCAGAGCTTAATGACTTTTCTCACCAGCTCGCCGCCGCGCGCCAGCTCCCCGACGACGTTTTAGCATTTCTCACGCGCCTTCCCAAAACCGCGTCGCCGATGGAGGTCCTCCGCACTGCGGTTTCCTTGCTCTCCATCTACGATCCCGACGAGAAGTCAGTCCTTCACACCGCGAACGTGCGCAAGAGCTTCCGCCTCACCTCGCAGATCGCGATGATCATTGCCTGCTTTGACCGCATCCGCAAGGGCAAGGAGATCATCAAGCCCGACACCTCGCTCTCGCACGCCGCCAACTTTCTATGGATGCTGAACGGAGAGAAGCCGTCCGCGACCGCAACGAAGGCTCTCGACGTCGCGCTGGTCCTGCACGCCGACCATGAGCTCAATGCCAGCACGTTTGCCGCGCGCGTGATCGCGGCGACACTCTCCGACCTGCACTCCGCAATCACGGGCGCCATCGGCGCGCTTAAAGGACCGCTGCATGGGGGTGCCAACGAGGCCGTCATGCATCTGCTCTACGCCATCGACAAAGCTGGCGAAGATCCGGTCGAGCACGTGCGCAAGATGATCGCCGATAAGGAGAAAATCTCCGGCTTCGGCCACCGCGTCTACACCACCGAAGATCCGCGTGCGACGCACCTTCGCCGGATGTCCCACGATCTTGGCAAGGACGCGAATCCGAAGTGGTATGAGATGTCGCGCCAGATCGAGCTCTTTGTGAAGGACGAAAAGAAGCTTAACGCCAATGTCGACTTCTACTCTGCCAGCACCTATACGACGCTGGGTATCGACATCGACCTCTTTACGCCCATCTTTGCGATAAGCCGGATCTCAGGCTGGTGTGCGCACGTTATCGAGCAGCATGACGACAACCGGCTGATTCGTCCGCGCGCAAATTATACCGGCCCGGCATACCCAGCGCCGTATGTGCCGATCGAGCAGCGCACTAGTGAAAGCCACAAGCTGGCCGAGAAGCCGAGTGCCTAAGCGCCGGCTTCTCCAGCACCATGCAAAGGCCCGCGTCCGTATGAGCGGGCTTCGTTATTTCTGCTACATCTGCGTGCGACGCGCCGGCCACTTCCAGTCGTTAATCTCCGGCCGGTCGATCCCGTTCTCGTTGGCGTAGCGGATTGAATCAATGATCTGTTCCTTCAGCCACTCCTTTGTGTGCGCAGCCGTCACTTGCAGGGAGGGCACGCGATCGATCACATCAATCGCCAGGTTGAACCGGTCAATCTGGTTGAGAATTGCCAGTTCGAGCGGTGTGTTGATGTTTCCCTTCTCCTTGTAGCCGCGCACATGGAAGTTGTCGTGATTCGTGCGCCGGTAGGTGAACTTGTGGATCAGCGATGCATACGCATGGAAGTTGAAGATCACAGGTTTGTTCTTCGTGAACAAGCTGTCGAATTCACGCTCCGACAGACCATGCGGATGTTCTGACTCTGGCATCAGTCGAAACAGATCCACCACATTGACGAACCGTATCTTTAAATCAGGGCAGCGCTCGTGCAGAATGGCCACTGCAGCCAGGGCCTCCGACGTCGGAATATCGCCCGCACACGCCATTACCACATCCGGCTCGATACCCTGATCGTTGCTGGCGAAGTCCCATATTCCAATGCCCTTCGTGCAATGGTCGATCGCCTTCTCTATCGGCAGATACTGCAGATGCAAGGCCTTGTCCGCAACGATCACGTTGACATAGTTTGTGCTGCGCAAGCAATGGTCCGCGACACTCAAGAGGCAGTTCGCATCCGGCGGCAAGTAGATCCGCGTCACTTCCGGACTCTTGTTCGTCACCAGGTCAAGAAAGCCCGGATCCTGATGCGTGAATCCATTGTGATCTTGTCGCCATACTAACGACGTAATCAGCAGATTCAACGACGAGATCGGCGCTCGCCATCGCAGCTCAAGCTTGCTCTTCTCCAGCCACTTTGCATGCTGGTTAAACATCGAGTCGATCACATGCACAAACGCCTCGTAGCTGGCGAAGAGTCCATGCCGCCCCGTGAGCACGTAGCCCTCGAACCAACCCTCCAGCGTATGCTCGCTCAGCATTTCCATCACGCGCCCGTTGGAAGCAAGAAATCCACCATCATCATCCGAAGGCTCGCGCTCCTCAAGCCAGGTTTTCTGGCTCGCTGCATAGATCGCGTCCAATTTGTTCGACGCCGTTTCATCCGGCCCAAACACTCGAAAGCTTGTCATGTTCTTGCGCATCACGTCCGCGAGAAACTCTCCCAGCACATTGGTCGATGACACCTGAATCTTTCCCGGGTCTTCTACCTTTACCGCGTGCTCGTGAAAGTCTGGTAGATCGAGCGGCTTGCGCAGTAGCCCTCCGTTCGCATGCGGGTTGCCAGAGATGCGCCGCTTCCCCTTGGGGGCCAAATCATGCAACTCCGCGACGAGCTTTCCCTCTTCGTCGAACAACTCCTCCGGCCGATAGCTCCGCAGCCACTGCTCCACCTGTTTCAAATGCTCCGGATTCGTCTTCGGATCGAGGATAGGCATCTGGTGCGCGCGCCACGAACCCTCCAGCTTGTGCCCATCGATCTCCTTTGGACATCCCCAGCCCTTCAGCGTACGCAGCACAATCATCGGCCAGCGCTGGCGCTCGACCTTCGTAGCATCGCCCGCGATGCGCGCCGCAGCTTGAATGGCGCGAATCTCCAGCACGCACTGCTCCATGACCTCGGCCATCTTCGGATGCATCACCGCCGGATCATCGCCCTCAACAAAATACGGTTTCCATCCATACCCAATGAGCAGGCTCTCCAATTCCTCCCGCGGAATGCGCGCCAGGATCGTAGGGTTGGCAATCTTGTACCCATTCAAATGCAGCACCGGCAACACTGCGCCATCGGTCACCGGGTTCAAGAACTTATTCGAGTGCCACGAGGTGGCCAGCGGCCCCGTCTCCGCTTCCCCATCGCCCACCACCACCGTCACAATCAGATCAGGATTATCAAACGCTGCGCCAAACCCGTGCGAAAGGCTGTAGCCAAGTTCTCCGCCCTCATGGATCGAACCCGGCGTCTCCGGCGTGCAGTGACTTCCGATGCCACCCGGAAACGAAAACTGCTTCATAAACTTCTGCATGCCCTCGGCGTCCTCACTCATCGTCGGATAAACCTCCGAGTAAACACCCTCAAGGTAGCTATTCGACAGCGTCGCCGGCGCGCCATGGCCAGGTCCGGCAATGTAAATCGCGTCGAGGTCATACTTTTTAATCAGCCGGTTGAGATGCACCCAGGTAAACGTCTGCCCCGGATCGCTTCCCCAATGCCCCAGCAGCCGGTTCTTGATATGCTCTGGCTTCAGCGGCTCGCGCAGCAGCGGATTTGCCTGGAGATACAGCATCCCCGCGCACAGATAGTTGCACGCATGCCAGTACGCATCCATGCGTCGCAGTTCATCCACGCTCAACACTGAAACCTTAGCGTTCGCAGCATCTAAAACAGCATTAGCAGAGTCATTGTTCTTCATCGTCTTCCTCGCTCTCGCTCGTTTGCACTCTTCATTAGACTGCGGCTAAGCCCGCACCGCGCACCATGCGTTCCACATGCATTGCGATCATCTCGTCCTCGTGGGACGGAACCACAAAAACTGCTGTCTGGGAGATAGGCGAACTAATCGGTTGGATGCCACCTGCGACCCCTTGGTTCAGGCCCTCGTCGATAATCAATCCGAGCGAATCCAGGCCCTGTAAAATCTCCGCTCGGGTCGACGCATCGTGCTCCCCGATCCCCCCGCTGAACACCACCGCATCCAGCCCACCTAGCACCCAGCAGAACGCCCCCATCGCCTTCCGTATGCTCCGCGCAAAGATCCGCAAAGCAAGCGCTGCGCGCTTGTCGTCACTCTTGGCCGCCGCGCGCATCGCCTTCACATCGTTCTCCAGGCCGCTCAGCGCCACCAGCCCGGATGCATGGTTGAGAAGTGTCTCGACGTTGGCCACCGGGTCCGCAGCGCCGGTCGTCTCGCGCAACAAATAGAGCACCAACCCCGGATCGAGGTCTCCCGACCGCGTCCCCATCACCACGCCGCCGGTCGGCGTGAGCCCCATGGTGTTTTCCACGGACCGCCCATCCAACAGCGCCGTCACGCTGCATCCACTGCCCAGATGCGCAATCACCATCCGCCGCGGCACCGCACCTGCACGCCGCATCTGCCACACGACTGACTCGCAGCTCAGCCCATGAAACCCATACCGCCGCACGCCGCGCTCTTCATACTCCGGTGGCAGCGGATACCTCTTCGCCTCCTCCGGCATCGTTTGGTGAAACACCGTGTCAAAGCATGCATAGTGCGGCAACTGTGGAAACCGCTGCAGGAACGCACAGATCATCTGCACGGCCTCCGGGTCGTGCAGGGGAGCAAACGCACTCGCCGCCTCCAGCTCCGCCAGCAGCTCCGGCGTTATCCTCGCATGGGCGCGCAACCTCGGCCCCGGATGCACCACCCGATATCCCACCGCCTCAAACTCGGGCATCCCATCCCCCGATATCGCATCCAGCACCGTCGCAACTGCCTGCTTAGCATCCTTCAGTGCAATCGCGCGCGCCACCGGGGTCGCGCCCGGCGCGCGAACGTTCAGCGTGCTCTCCGCATCGCCGATCCCGCTCAGCTCGCCCTCCAACAGCGAGCGCGGTGCGTCATCCTCCGCGTCCAATGCAAAGATCGAAAACTTGATCGAAGAGGAGCCGCTGTTCACGACGAGTATCTGCATAAGCCGCCCCTCTCACCTCCAGAGTCTACCCCTCCGGGCGACACAGAGCCGTGACGCCTGTCATCCCCATCACAGCACACGCAAATTACATCACGATGACGGCGGACCCATTCTCCGTCTCATTCTTTACGGCCAGAAGTGCGCGGTTTGCCTCGTCCAGCGAAAATCTCACCACCTCAGGCACAATGCGCAGATTTTGTGCTAACTCTAAGAAGTCGCGCGCGTCTTCTCGCGTCATGTTTGCGACACTGCGAATCTGCCTTTCGCCCCACAACAACCGGTCGTAGTCAAACGCGGGCATCTGATCCAGGTGAATCGCGTTGATCGCCACCACCCCGCCCTTACGCAGCCGCGAGAGCGCATCGACGACCACCTTACCCGCCGGCGCAAACGTCACGGCGCGATCAAGCACTACCGGCGGGGCCGCGCCCTCATCACCCACCCAGGTTGCGCCAGCAGATTCGGCCGCTTGCCGATGTGCCTCGCCTCGGGTGACCACATACACCTCGCAATTCCACGCTTGCAGCACGCGAATCGCCAGCGCTGCGGAGCTGCCAAACCCGTATAGCCCCACACGCTCACCTGGCTCGACCCCTGCCACGCGCAAACTGCGAAAACCGATGATTCCGGCGCAAAGCATGGGCGCCACGTGAACCGGGTCAACCGTCTGCGGTAGTGGATACGCGAAATCGGCGCGCACGAGTGCGTACTCGGCATAGCCCCCGTCCACTGTGTACCCAGTGAACGTTGGGTGGTCGCAGAGGTTCTCCATCGCATGCGTGCAGAACCAGCAATCTCCATCGACGCCGCCCATCCACGACACACCCATTCGAGTTCCCAACGGAACTTGCGGTGTTGCTCCATCCACGACCTCACCAACAATCTGGTGCCCGGGTATCAACGACGGCTTCAACTGGGGCAGGTCACGCTCAACGATATGCAAATCGGTGCGGCACACTCCACATGCAATCACTCGAAGCAAAAAATATCCCGGCCGCACCGCCGGGCGCTTCACTTCTTCTATGCGCAGAAAATCGCCGGGTCCGTGCGCCGCTCCGTCAAAAACTGCAGCTCTCAAGACGTGCTCCCTGAAGAGCGAATGATATTCGCTCTTGTGATTCCCGACCGGTACTGCAGCTCATCATTCGCGGTAAATGGCCCAGCCTCGCCCTGCGCTGCCGTCACATGCACGGGGCCCGTACCCAACATTGTCACGGCGCGCATCGACATCGCATCCTGCAACGCCACCGGAAGTAAGACGTCTCTCACTTCCGCCGAGATCACTTGGATCCCCCACGATTTCGCGCGCTCACCGAGAGTCTGCTGGAGCGTCTCACCAAGGTTCTCGTGACTCTCAAGCATCTCGTAGATTGTCGTCTTTCCAATTACGTCGCGCAGCGCAGTTTGCGATGCCAATCCAATCGCACGCTGGTAGTCCGCCACGTCCAGGGTGGCACGTTTCGGATCCACAATCTTCCAGAACAATACAGCGTCAACATCTACAAGAACCGCGTCCGCGGTCAGGATCTTCTCGGCCTTGAAGGGGCTGGTCAAGATGCGCGTATCAATCAAATAAGGAACGGATTCAAAAAAAGGAAAAATGAAAAAGATGCCGGGGCCTTTGAGTCCGCGAAATTTTCCAAGCCGCAACACAACTCCACGCGTCCAATGATCCGCCACGCGTATCGATGAAAACACCAAAGCGGCTACGATGAAGGCGAACAACAGCACCATGATGGCAGCGAAGCTGGAATACGCCTTATTCACAGCGTACGCAGCAATCGAGCCGCATCCGACAACCACCAGAAATACGAACCCGGGGAACGTACTGGTTTGTTTCACGTAGACGCCCTTCAATCTCAGCTCCAGAGGCTAAAGATCAGACAACGTCTACTTTGATGCTAAGGCGAGCTTTGGCGTGGCCAAAGGCTTCGCATCCTGCTGCACCTGATCGCGGTGAAGTCGCACGAACGTGTTAGGCACTCTCGCCCGCAGCCATGCTCACAGGGACGCCGATTCGCGGAACCAACAGTTGAAAGATAACCAGCGAAATTATGTATGCGAATGCCGCCATGGAAAAGATGACCAAGGGATGAAGTGAGAGCATGTGCGATACCAGCACCGTAAACAGCGCGCCTCCAAGGGAGCCGACAGCACCGCCGATACCCACCACCGTTGAGACGGAGGTGGATGGGAACATGTCAGTCGGAGTGGTGAACAGGTTTGCCGACCACCCCTGGTGGGCCGCAGCCGCCAGCGCGAACAGCGCGATTGCCGGCCATGCATTGTGAGGAAACACTCGGTGCATGTGAGGGACGAGCATCAACGGCAATACACACAATGACGTCAACAGAAGTGCAAACTTGCGCCCGCTATTTACCGAGTGCCCGCGCTTAATGCGCATGCCGGAGAGCCCTCCACCAAGGAACGAGCCCACCGAAGACACCCCATACACAACCACAATGGGCCAGTATGCCTGTTCGAGGCTCAGCCCGTAGTTGTCATTCAGATACATCGGCAGATAGAAGAGATAGAACCACCAAATCGGATCGGTCAGGCCCTTCGCGATCGAAAACGCATAAAGCCCGCGAGTGCGAAAGAGAATTCCATACAACGCCTTTCCCGATACGTTCGGTACCACGCGTTGGAGGTTCTCTTGCGTCGTCGTCAAACCGCGCCGCAGCTTGTTGTAAGGAAACAGCAACCACAAGACCAGCCAACATAATCCCATGCCGCCGGTGGCAAGGAACGCGGCTCGCCACCCGCCGAAGTGGAGCGTGACAAAGGGCACAATTGCAGGCGCAATAAAGAAAGCGGCATTGGCTCCGGAGTTGAACAGTCCCACGGCCAGCGCGCGATCCTCACTGGCAAACCACTCGCTGGTCGCCTTGATCGCCGCCGGGAAGTTTCCAGACTCACCTAACCCAAGGCACGCGCGCGCAATGCAGAAGCCCAGCACCGAGTGCACCAGGGAATGGCTAAGTGAGGACACGGCCCAAATGCCGATCGCGACCGCGTAGCCTATTTTTGTTCCGAGCTTGTCGATGAACGGCGCAGCCACTAGGAAGCCGACTGCATAGGCAATCTGGAAGCTCTCTACGATGTGCCCATAGTTCAAGTGATAGCCAGCTTGAAACTTGGCAGCCACTCCCGGAACCCAGCCCATGAACGGTAGGTGCAGCAGCGGCTCGATCAGCGAGAGGACCGAGCGGTCCATGTAGTTGATTGTCGTCGCCAAAAACAGCAGTAGGCAGACGAACCATCGAATGTTCGATTCCGCCGGACGGGAGGTGAATTCCTGTGAATTCGATTCAGACGCTACAAGGGACATTTCCTGCTGGACTCCGTGCGTTCGCGATGCAGTCGAGTATATAGAATGTACGCCAAGTCACGCTTGAAGAGGTCTAACCTCGTACGCTTTCCTTCTTCTTTCTGGCCTTCGCCCTTGCCGGCGGCACGGGAGGTGGTACTCCGCGTGCGTGACGCTTCCCGGAGTGCCGCTGGAGCACTAATGCTGAGGCTCCACGCAATCGCGCAAGGCCACCCTCTTCAGAAGGAATTACTCGCGGCGCCTTCCCTGCCAAGAGTGCCCCCTTCATTTCCGCTTCGATTACTGGTCCGACCAGCTCCCATGCAACTGTAATGTCTCCTGCGATGAAGACGACCTCCGGAGAGAGCGACGCCGCGACCATGCGCAGCCCTCGACCAATGTATGTGGCCTGTTCTTTAAGTGCGGCAATGGCGTTCGCATGGCCCTCCGCTGCCATGGCGTGCAAATCTGCGATGCCCACCTCGCGCTTGTTACGCTCGCGGGCGGCGAAAAATCGGAGCGCTGCATTGGAAGAAGCGAAAGTTTCCCAACAACCGCGCGCTCCGCAGGCACATACCGGACCGTTCGGGTCGATGACAATATGGCCAAACTCCCCAGCCATACCGTTGATGCCATAAATCGGCTGCCCGTTTGCAATCAGCCCCGTGCCAACGCCCTCTGCGATCGTCACGAGCACGGCACCGCGTACTCCGTCCATCTTGCCAAACCACATCTCAGAGAGCAGCCACGCATTGGCAGCATTATCCATCTCGACCTTCAGACCCATGGCCTTCTCCACGACTCCGCGAATGTCGAAGCTCGACCACTTCAGATTTGGGGCGAAGATCAGCCGTTGTGTCTTCGGATCAACCCTGCCCGGCAGGCTAATGCCGATTCCCTCAAACGACTTGCCAGGATGCTTCTGCTGCAACCGGCGCATCGAACCGACAATGTTTTCAACGGCGCGCTCCGGGTTGGACACGATCGCCACCACGTCGCGGGATAAGAAGTGGCCATTCAAGTCGATGACGGCGACAGTCGCCTGCCGCGGATGAATGTCGACGGCAAGAATGACCAGGTCCTCGTTAAGACCCAGCATCGTTGGCCGACGGCCGCGTGGCCTACGGGCGACTGATCCCTCACGCACCCACTCTTCCTGAATGAGATCTTCCACGATCTCTGACACGGTGCTTCGTTGCAGACCAGACAGCCTCGCCAGATCCGCACGTGACACCGGTTGACGCGCACGGATCAGCTCCAGCACAACGTCGCGATTCATATCGCGCGCCACCTCGCTGGACGCAACCTGGGCATAGGCCAGGTCCACACGCCGCATCCCACTGAATTCCCTGCTCTGCTTCGCCACGCAGACCTCTAAATCCGGAGTTTGCCCTATTCTAGACCTCTATGGCGGGCTATTGGTTGACACCGCTTGCCATGTAACCTCCATCCACCGTGAGGATTTCCCCGGTAACGAAGGAAGCTGCATCGGAGGCGAGGAAGACGGCCGCTCCAGCCACTTCCTCCACGCGCCCGAACCGCGCCATGGGGGTGCGCAAGATCTCTTCTTTGCCGCGCTCCGTGGAGAACAGCAGCTTCTGGTTGAGCGCGGTGGGGAAAATGCCAGGCGCGATTGCGTTCACCCGCACATTTGCGGGGGCGAGCTCAACTGCCAGCGAACGTGTAAGCGCTGCGACTCCGGCCTTGCTCGCTCCATACGCAGCCACTTCATGAAATGCTACAAAGCTTGAAAGGGAGGCGATGTTGATGATGCTCCCGCGCCTTCGTGCCTGCATTGTCCGGCCAAAGATCTGACAGGACCGCAGCGTGCCCGTCAGGTTTGTGTCGAAGATTCGCTGCCACGTCTCCTCGGGACAATCGAGGGTGGGCAGCCGAGCTGTCGTTCCGGCCGCGTTTACCAGGATATCTACGCCACCGAACTCTTCCAGCACTTTCTCGTGCAGCTCCACGAGCGTCTCGCGCTTGAGCACGTCAGAGACGACTCGCAACGTATGCCGCCCTTCCGCCTCGATGACCTCAGCAACATCTTCTATCTGTTCCATGCGCCGTGAGCTAGCCACGACGTCTGCGCCTGCACGCGCTAACCCCAGCGCAATCTCCCTCCCCAACCCTGAAGTCCCCCCCAACACCACCGCGCAACGTCCCGTCAGATCAAACTGCGTCATTGTCTTTCCATTCATAGCCATCTCGAACTAATCTTAGCGTGCTGAGCATCCTATCATGCGGTATAAACAACGCATAAGAATCCGCCGCTTCCTCTGCCTGGAAGTTTTCTATTGGAACACGCTTCAGTAGGAATAGTTCGCCGTTCACCCGAATCATTCCTATCTCCAAAAGCATGCCATCCTTTAGTGCCCACCCCGATGCAATACTTAGCGGCATCTCGTTCGACTACTATCAACAAGTGCCCCCGGGCCATCTCCCTCCACGAGGCAGCGATGAGATTACGAGCATACATTCTTTGCCTGGCGCTACTGCCGATCAGCGTTGCCGCACAGCAACCCACGCGATGGTCGGCGGCCAAGGCCAACGCCTGGTATGCGCAGCAGCCCTGGTTGGTGGGCGCCAACTACGTCCCCTCCGACGCCATCAACCAGCTTGAGATGTTCCAGGCCGCCACTTGGAACCCGCAACTCAACGACAAAGAGCTCGGCATGGCGCAGAGCATCGGCATGAACACCATGCGGGTTTTCCTGCAGGACAAGCTTTGGCAGCAGGACCCGGAGGGCTTCAAGAAGCGACTCGACGCTTTTCTCGCCATCGCCTCGCGCCACGGCATCCGCCCCATCTTCGTGCTCTTCGACTCCTGCTGGGATCCCTACCCAAAGCTCGGCCCACAGCATCCGCCCATCCCCGGAGTGCACAACTCTGGCTGGGTGCAGAGCCCCGGCGCAGAGGAGCTCACCAACCCCGCCGACGAGCCCAAACTCGAAGCCTATGTCAAAGGCATCGTCGGCGCCTTCGCCAACGATCCTCGCGTCCTTGCCTGGGACATCTGGAACGAGCCCGACAACCCCACCGAGCAGTACCCCCTCACGCCACACAAGACCGAGCGCGTCGATCACCTGCTCCCGCTTGCCTTCGCCTGGGCGCGCGCCGAGCATCCCATCCAACCCCTCACCAGCGGCGTCTGGGCCGGCGACTGGTCGCACCCTGACCGCGAGAGTCCCACCACAAAAATTCAGCTCGCCGAGTCCGACATCATCACCTTCCACAACTACGGCTGGCCGGAAGAGTTCGAGGCCCGCATCCACGAGCTCCAACCCCTCGGCCGCCCCATCCTCTGCACCGAGTACATGGCCCGCGGCGCCGGGAGCACCTTCGACGGTGACCTCCCCATCGCCAAGAAGTACCACGTAGCCGCCATCAACTGGGGCCTTGTCGCCGGCAAGACCCAGACCTACCTCCCATGGGACTCTTGGCAGCGCCCTTACGTGCTCCTCCAGCCCACTGTCTGGTTCCACGAGGTCTTCCGCCAGGACGACACCCCTTACCGCCAACATGAGGTCGACCTCATCCGCCAGCTCACGGGCCGCGGCACGCCCGATCAAGTTCCATCTGCCCCACTCCCCTGAACCCGTCTCTGGAGATAGCATTACCCCATGGCACAAGCAGATTCCCAGGCACCCACCCCCGCAGGCCTGATCGTTCGACCACCAGACTCCGCGCGCTGGGACCTCGTCTCGCTCGGTGAAGTCATGCTCCGCTTTGATCCCGGCGAAGGCCGCATCGTGGGCGCGCGCAGCTTCCGCGTCTGGGAGGGTGGTGGCGAGTACAACGTAGCCCGCGGCCTCCGTCGTTGCTTCGGCCTGCGCTCCTCCATCGCCACGGCGCTCGTCGACAACCCCGTCGGCCGCCTCGTCGAAGACTTCATCCTGCAAGGTGGTGTGGACACCTCCCTCATCCACTGGTCGCCCTTCGACGGCGTCGGGCGCGACGCCCGCAATGGGATCTACTTCCTCGAGCGCGGCTTCGGCGTCCGCGCCGGCCTCGGCACCATGGACCGCGGCCACACCGCCATCTCCCAACTCCGCCCCGGCACCATCGATTGGGACGACCTCTTCGGCGGCCAGGGCGTGCGTTGCTTCCACACCGGCGGCATCATGGCTGCGCTCAGCGAAGACGCCACCGAGGTCGTGCGGGAGGCCATCGCCGCCGCGCGCCGCCACGGCACACTCGTCAGTTTCGACGGTAACTACCGCCCCTCCCTCTGGAAGGCCCGCGGGGGACGTCAACGATCGGTCGAAGTCAATCGTTCCATCATGCCTCTTGTTGACGTCTTCTTCGGCCACCAGGGCGATCTTGCTCAAGATCTTGGCAGGGCCTCTAATGGCCCCGCCTGGCACATCCTCGACACCTTCCGAGAAATGGCCGAAGCTGTCACCGCCGAGTTCCCCAACCTCAAGGTCCTCGCCACCACCGTCCGGCGCCCGCACTCTGCCAATCGCAATGCCTGGGGAGCCTTCGCGTATTCGAACGGGCAGCACATCTCCGGCTTAAACTTCGACGATCTCGACATCTTTGACCGGGTAGGTGGTGGCGATTCCTTTGCCTCTGGCCTGCTCTATGGACTGCTTGCCGGCAAATCCCTGGCCTGGGCGCTTGACTGCGGCGTTGCCCATGGGGCGTTGACTATGACTACTCCTGGAGACTCTTCTATGGTCACCCTGGCCGAGGTTGAGCGCGTGATGGCGGGGGCCGATGCTGGAACCGCCCGCTAGCGCAGCGTCGCCATCCATCCTGGTACACGAACAGATACGAGCTCAATCGTTTGTTCTGTCGGCGAATACCGACCATCCTTGTATACTCAAGCGATCGTGAACGATTTATCCAGATCGAGCGTCGGATGCCTGCCGCCGCGGTCGCGGAGCGATACATGAGGACCAAGCCACCCAGTTCGTCCGAGCTTCCTCAACCGCCGAAAAAACGCACCAGCCTCAAGGACCTGGCCACCTATCTGGGCGTCTCGCAGACGACTGTTTCCTTTGTCCTGAATGACGCTCCGCTGGCCAAGAACCTCACCGAGGAAACCCGTCGCCGCGTCCACGAAGCCGCGCGCAAGTTCAACTATCGGCCCAGCTACTTCGCTCTCAACCTGCATAAGACCGGCAGCGACTCCATCGGCGTCATGGTCCCCGAGCACTCGGAAGGTTACTTCACCATCGTCATGGAGGGGGTCGAGCGCTACCTCCTGCAGAAGCACTTCCTCTACTTCACCTCCTGCCACTACCACAAGGCCAAGCTCATCAAGGAGTACTCCGAGCTCTTGCTCAACCGTGGAGCGGAGGGCCTTCTGCTTCTCAACACGAATGCGGACTTCGACACCCCGCTCCCCGTCGTCACCATCTCCGGCCATCTCGAAAAGGAAGGCGTCACGAACGTTATCCTTGATCACCGCGCCGCCGCCCGCCTGGCGATTCGTCATCTCTATGACCTCGGCCACCGTAAGATAGCCTTCATGAAAGGGCCGCCCGCCATCATTGACACGGAATTTCGCTGGGAAGCCATGATGCAGGTCGCCCGCGAGTTCGGCGTTGAACCGACTCCGGAGCGCACCGTCCAGCTAACCTCCGGTGGATGGACTCCCCAGGTTGGCTATGACCCCATGCAGCGCCTGCTGGACGCCACGCGCGACTTTACTGCCTTGGTCGCCTTCAATGACACCACCGCGATTGGCGCCATGCGCGTCATGCACGAGGCCGGCATGCAAGTTCCCTCCGATGTCTCCGTCGTTGGCTTTGACGACATCGCATCGGCACAATTTCATGTTCCCAGTCTCACCACCATCCGGCAGCCGCTGAAGCACATGGGCAAGCTGGCGGCCAGCATCCTGCTGGATCGAATCGCGAACCCCGCGGCTCAATATGCACCTAACGTTCCGGTGAAGCCCGCCCTAATTGTTCGCGAATCCACGGCTCCACTGAGCGGCGCGCGGGGCTGACCCGCCAGCCCGGAATCTCCGTTCGGAGTCTCCGAGCCGCTACGCAGGGATCTCTCCAGGCGTTTGTCATTCCATGTACATCAAGTTTTGGCGTCCCCGACGGGATTCGAACCGCGTGTTTACACCATGAGTGTGGCGTCGTCCTGGGCCTCTAGACGACGGGGACATTGCTGCAAGCAAGAAGAATGATCACAGAGGGTTGAAGTTCCCTACCGGTCTCGAACTATCCGGCACCACGAAGGGTGCATTCAACCTGCTCACCCAGTCTCTCGGACTCCCGACCATTTTGCAACATGAAGCCGATGATCGCCCGACTTCGCATCCCCAGGCGGGAGCGCCCAAGATCAAAGCCCCGCTTGAGCAGGGCTTTGATATCCATAGAACCGGCGACTTTACATGTAGCTTTTTACTGAGAGCGGTACATCGTTGGCTTACTGTTTCCCCGCTGCACTGGCAATCTTCGCCTCGGCAACACGTGTGACAGCGTTGGCCTCATCGTATTTTGCCTGATCATCGCCGGCCTGGTCCCAGAGCTCAGTTCCGTGCCGGAGCTCAGCCTGCGCCTCCTCGGAATCTATCTCGTCGGGATGCAACGCGGTCTCAGCGAGGATGGTTACGCGTTCGGGAAGCACCTCTGCGAAGCCCCACGCGACGAAAAACACCTGCTCGCCTGCGGTGCCGCCGTGCAGCCGAACCTCGCCTGCACCGAGCTCCGCCAGCAACGGGGCTGCGCCGTAGAGCGCTTCCAGATAGCCGGACATGGACGGCAGCTCAACCGCCTCCGCCGTCGCGTCCAGCAGCACCCGGTCTGGTGTTACCAGCCGTACCGTGAGCAGCCCCGAGTTTGTTCCAGTTTCCGCCATACTTCGTCACTCTCTACTGTCGCTCGTTACGCCGTTGCCTTCAGCTTCTCGGCCGCCGCGAGAACGTCCTCGATGCCACCCTTGAGATAGAACGCCTGCTCCGGAATGTCATCGTGCTTGCCTTCGATGATCTCCTTGAAGCTGCGCACCGTGTCTTCGACCTTGACGTACGCTCCCGGTATGCCGGTAAAGATTTCGGCCACATGGAACGGCTGCGACAGGAAGCGCTGCACTTTGCGGGCGCGCGACACGGTAAGCTTGTCCTCTTCCGAAAGCTCGTCGATACCGAGGATGGCGATGATGTCCTGCAGATCCTTGTAGCGCTGCAGGATTTTCTTCACGCCCTGCGCCACATCGTAGTGCTCCTGCCCAACGATACGGGCAGACAAAATACGCGACGTCGAGGTCAGCGGATCGACGGCCGGATAGATACCGAGCTCCGACAGAGGACGGGACAGAAGCATCGTCGCATCAAGGTGAGCAAACGTCGTCGCCGGCGCTGGATCGGTGATATCGTCCGCCGGAACGTAGACGGCCTGCACAGAGGTGATCGAACCCTTCTTGGTCGACGTGATGCGCTCCTGCAGTTCGCCCATCTCCGTCGCCAGATTCGGCTGATATCCCACGGCCGAAGGCATACGGCCAAGCAGCGTGGACACCTCGGAACCTGCCTGCGTGAAGCGGAAGATGTTGTCGATGAAGAGCAGCGTGTCCGCACCCTCTTCGTCACGGAAATATTCCGCCACGGTGAGGCCGGTCAGCGCAACGCGCAGGCGTGCCCCCGGCGGCTCGGTCATCTGCCCGTAAATGAGTGCTGCTTTGCTCTTGGAGAAATCGTTGGGATCGATAACGCCGGACTCCTGGAACTCATGCCAGAGGTCATTGCCCTCGCGGGTGCGCTCTCCAACGCCAGCGAACACCGAGAAGCCGCCGTGCTTCATCGCAACGTTGTTGATCAGCTCCTGAATGACGACGGTCTTGCCTACACCAGCGCCGCCGAACAATCCAATTTTGCCACCCTTCAAAAACGGGAGAATGAGGTCAACGACCTTGATGCCCGTCTCGAACATCTCTTCGGACGTCGATTGCTCATCGAACGCCGGCGCCTGCCGGTGAATGGGCATGCGCTTCTTGGTATTCACGGGACCAAGTTCGTCGACCGGCTCACCCAGTACGTTGAGCACGCGGCCCAACGTCTCGCGGCCCACCGGCACCGAGATGCCAGCACCGGTATCGATGGCCTTCATGCCCCGCACCAGTCCTTCGGTGGCGACCATCGCGATGCATCGTACGCGGCCCTCACCAAGGTGCTGCTGCACCTCGACAACGACGTCCATCGGTGTCGGGACATCGAAGCCTTCGCTGACGATGCGCAAGGCCTGGAAGATGGGAGGCATGTGCGCCTCTTCAAATTGAATGTCAACGGCAGGGCCGCTGATGCTGATTACTTTGCCGATGTTCTGTGTCTCTGCCATAAGTCTCTTTCGTAAGGTCGCGTCTTTGCTTAGAGCGCAGCCGCGCCACTGACAATTTCAATGATCTCTTTGGTAATCGCGGCCTGACGCACGCGGTTCATGGTGAGTGAGAGCTTGTCGATCAACTCCCCTGCATTCTTGGTGGCTGCATCCGTGGCGGTCATGCGCGCGGCATGCTCCGCAGCAATCGACTCCAGCAGCGCATGAAAGATCTCAGTGGTGATGTAGCGCGGCATCAGGTGCCGGAAGAGCCGCTCTGGAGACTGATCGAAGATATAGTCAACATCGGCGGTCCCGAATTTTTTGGCCTCTCGCTCGTATTCGGACTCCTCCGGTTCGTAGATCGAGACGCCAGATTCCTGAGCGGCTCTGCCCGCAGCTTCTTTTTGCTCTTCCGTCATCTCCTCGACGATCGTCACTTCGTGCGCTCCGAGCTTGCGAATCGGCAGCAGCTTTTCCACCACGACCCGCTGCGAGATGACAGACTTGAATTCGTTGTAGACGATATAAACCGAATCGATCTCCGCACGCTCGTAACGCGCGACGATGGAATTCGCAACGGCCGCAACCTCAGAGAAGTCTGCCTTGATCAGGAGCGTCGGATGCTCGGATGCCACTTCGATCGGAGCAGCCCGATGCCGAATGTCTTCGATGTGCTTGGCAAGATCGTTGTCGTAAAGCTCTTCTTTATGCTCGTAAATCGCTGCCGGGAAGCGCTTCTTGTAAAGTCCGATTGCCTTCTTGCCAATTGGCTCCAGATCAATGTTCTGGCCCGCTCCGCGCCGATCGTCGATGAATTTCTGAGCAGCTTTGCCGATATTGGAGTTGAAACCGCCCGCAAATCCCTTGTCGCCGGCGATCACCAGGACGAGAACGTTCTTCTCTTCTCGTTCTACCAGGAGCGGATGCATGATCTCACCGGATTCTTCGTTGTAAAGATCCGTGCGCCGCACCAGCGATTGAAGGACGTTTGCCAGCATCTGCGCATACGGGCGCGCCTGCAGTGCATGTTCCTGAGCGCGGCGCAGCTTCGCAGCCGAGACCATCTTCATGGCCTTGGTGATCTGTCGCGTGTTCTTCACGCTGCGGATGCGTCGCCGTAAATCGAGTACGTTTGCCATTCGTCCTTATGCCGTCGCGCTTACGCGTTTACTGTTGCCGCCGCTTGCTTGCGGCTTGCAAGAAAGTCCTGCTTATATTCATTGATCGCATCGGTCAGCCGCTTGCGGAGGTCGTCGTCGAGAGCCTTTTTGCGCGTGATGTCGGCGAGAATGTCCGGATGTGCGGAGTCCAGGAACGGATAGTAGCCGTCTTCAAAGGCACGCAAGCTTGAGATCTCGATATCGTCAAGAAGACCCTGGGTTCCGGCGAAGAGGATCGCAACCTGCTGGGCCGCGGTGAGCGGAGCAAACTGCGGCTGCTTCAGGAGCTCGGTCAAGCGGGCACCGCGATTGAGCTGGTTCTGCGTCACCTTATCCAAGTCTGATCCGAACTGGGCGAACGCGGCGAGCTCGCGATATTGCGCGAGGTCTAACTTCAGCGTGGAACCAACCTGCTTGGTCGCCTTGATGGCTGCCGCGAATCCGACACGGGAGACTGAAAGTCCCACGTTCACTGCCGGGCGAACGCCGGAGTTGAACAGGTCGGTCTCGAAGAAGATCTGCCCATCCGTAATAGAGATGACGTTCGTGGGAATGTAGGCCGAGACGTCACCGGCCTGCGTTTCGATGATTGGCAGAGCGGTGAGCGAACCTGCTCCGAGCTCCTTCGACATCTTCGCCGAACGCTCCAGAAGACGCGAGTGCAGATAGAACACGTCGCCGGGATAGGCCTCGCGCCCTGGCGGACGGCGGAGCAGCAGCGAGATCTCACGATAGCTTGCCGCGTGCTTGGAGAGATCGTCATAGATGATCAACGCGTGCTTGCCATTGTCGCGGAAGTACTCGCCCATCGCGGTTGCAGCGAAGGGAGCGAGATATTGCATGGGCGCGGGCTCGGAGGCAGTTGCCGCGACCACGATCGTGTAAGCCATCGCTCCATAGCGTTCCAGCGTCTGCACAACGGTGGCCACGGAAGAGCGCTTCTGGCCGATGGCGCAGTAGATGCAGATCAGATCGTTCTTCGCGGAGTTGATGATCGTATCAAGCGCAACGGCTGTCTTACCCGTCTGGCGATCGCCGATCAACAGCTCACGCTGGCCGCGACCGATGGGAATCATCGTGTCGATCGCCTTGATGCCGGTGCTCATCGGCTCCGTAACCGACTGACGCGAGATGACACCGGGAGCAAGCCGCTCGACCGGGAAGTATGTCTCCGTCTGAATCGGACCCTTGTCGTCGATAGGCTGACCGAGCGCATTGACGACGCGCCCAATCAGGGCCTCGCCAACCGGCACCGACATGATCTTGCCGGTGCGCTTGACCTGGTCGCCTTCCTTCAGCTCGCTGTAATCGCCGAGGATCACGGCGCCGACCTGGTCCTCGTCGAGGTTCATCGCGAGACCGGAGATGCCATGAGGAAAGTCAATCAGCTCGCCGGCCATAACCTTGTCGAGGCCATGAATGCGCGCGATACCGTCACCCAGCGTGATGATCGTTCCAACCTCATCCACCTGGATGCGTTGTTCGTAGTTCTCGATCTGCTGGCGAAGCAGTTCTGTGATCTCGTTTGCCTGAATCTTTGCCATGTAGTTCCTTTTCCTTCGCGTCCTTCAAATCCTGTTGCGTGTTGCTTGTGTCTTTCGCTACGCTTCGGCTGCGATGAGCCGCGCTTTGAGTTGCTGCAACTGAGCGCGAATCGAACCATCGTAAACAGTGGATCCGACAGTGACCACAGCTCCTCCCAGCAAGGAAGAATCCTGGCTGTACGTCGCGAGCACATGGTGCGCTCCAGTCAAGGCAGAAATCTTGTCCTCGAGCAACTTGCGATTCTTCTCATCCATTGGCTGGGCGCTTACGATTGACGCTTCCGCAACACTCGAGCCTTTGTCTGCGATCGTCGTATACGCCTCCACCATGCCACGCAGCTCCTGCAGGCGCTGGTGACGAACGATGACTGCGATGAAGTTGCGCACAGTGGTATTCATGCCCGCTTTCGCGGCCATCGCATCCAGCACCTTCAACTTCTGCGCTTCAGGTACTGAGGGATCTTCCAAAATTTCGCAGAGCTGAGCGCTTTCATCCAGGGTGTCGGCAAAATCGTCCAATTGTCCTTGGACAGCGACCAGATTGAGCTTCTGATCGGAGACCACGGCAGCGAGAGCGCGTGCGTAGCGGAGGTCAACAGCAGCCATTAGTTGTTGCTCCCTTCACCAAGCTTGTGCGCGAAGTTCTCCACGAGCAGACGGTCCGTCTCGGTAGAGACAACCAGCTTGCGCGCAGCCTGCTCGATAGCTAGTTCCGCTGCATACTTTTGAATCTCCCGGCGCGCCGCAGTGGTTGCGCTTTGAATCTCAGATTCAGCCGCCGCTAGGATCTTATTCTTCTCATCTTCCACGCTGGCCTTGATGCGCTCTTCATCGCGCTCACTATCGGCTTCAGCCTGAGAACGCATCGCAGCTATCTGTTCATCGAGGCGCGAGAGGCGTTCCTCGACTGAGTTCAATCGCGTCGTCGCCTCTTCGGTGGCAGTCCGAGCGTCGACGAGATGCTTTTGAATCGCCGTATTACGCTTTCGGAAGGCCTTCGGAAGGAGCTTCAACAAACCATAGCCTACGCCGAGGATGAGCACCAGGATATTGAAGATGGTGAAGACGTTCGAGGCGGTTTCAGGCTTCATCCCGAGAGCTGCACCAAACTTAACCACCGGAGCCGAAAGCCGATACTTATCCGTTTCACTCAGCGTCGTCTGCTTGGGGTTTGGGTTGCTAGCAGCAGATGGCGACCTTGTCTCGGCGTTGCTCTGCGCGCGCAGCACTCCGCCCACGGAGAGGAAAAGGAACAAGCCAAGCGTCGGAATCGCCAGCCGACGGAACATAGCCGAAAATCGCATGAGGGTCATGATGGGCGCACCTCCGAGAGGTTTGTGCCAGCCGGAAGAACTGCCCGCAAAATCTGATCACTTAGCTGTGCCGTGGCTTCTTCAATCTGCTTCCGCGCGCCGGCGGACATGCCTTCAATCTCCTGGCGGGCGGAGTTCACGCGCGCCTGCGCTGCCGATCGAGCGCTCTCGACCGCCTGATCGCGCTCCGCTTGCCACATCTGGAGCCTGCGTTCCCGCGCAGCCATGATCTCGCTGCGCGCGCTGCGCAGCTTCTCTTCGTAAGCCGTAGCTTCTGCTTCCGCTGCGGCGATCGCTCCGCGCGCTTTCTCCACCGCGCCCGAGGTGCGCAACCGGCGCTCAGCGAGCGTTTTCTCAAGAGGATTGCGAACCAGAGGCCCGTAAGCGGCGACAAGCAATAGGAAAAACACCATGGTCGGCACAGAGCCGAGCACGAGACCACCAAGTTGATGCAAAATTTCCATGAGATTCTAGGGTTCTTCAGGAGGGGGTAAGGGCTCGTCGCTTGCAAGAGCAGATCAAACTTTGATCTCTACTGCCGAGCACCGCTCAAGCAAACCATTTTTAACATTTCGTTCCCTCCATTTGTAGCAAAGCTCGCAGTTGGAAGTCAAAGAAGGAACACGATATTGGCCGGAAACAGCGATTATCGAACTTACGTCGATATCCGGTTATTTTCGATGGATTTCACTACTTTTTTCTGGTCGGCACCGCACCTGCGAGCGTAGACTATGTCCACCACCCTGAGACCCATTCCGGGTCATGCAGGCCGCGTGAAACGGGACATCACCTCCGCTCCCGATCAGGCGGCCTGTACTTGTATTTAGAGCTCCTAAATCTCACTCGGGTGGGGCGGCATCTCGCGACTGATATCGCCTGTATCGCTCCAGAAGCGAAGTCGGACCGACCGCATGGAAATAGACGAGATTTCCCTCGAAGCGTTGTCCGGTAATTGTGGCTCCGCGTTCAAGAGCGGCGATCACACGTCCTTCAGCTTGGGGAATTCTAAACTCCGCTGCCTCAAGAGGATCCGCAGTGAGTGCTGCGTCAATCGCGCGGAGGAGATCCTCCAGACCTTCCCCGGCGAGAGCTGAGACGGCAATCGTTGAGGCTCCGTGACTCCCGGGACTCATCGTGAAGTCCCCACGCAGCAAATCGATCTTATTGAGCACTTGGAGGGTCGGTTTTTTGTTTACATCCAGTTCGGTTAGGACGGCCTCCACCTGTGCGCGCTGCTCGTCCAGGGTCGGGCTGGCCGCGTCTCGGACATGCAGGAGAAGTTCCGCGCGTTCCACCTCTTCCAGTGTGGCGCGGAAGCTCGTGACGAGTGCGTGGGGGAGATTGCGAATGAACCCCACTGTGTCGGAAAGAAGCACCTTGCGTCGAGAGGGGATGCTTAACTGGCGGAGCTTGGGATCGAGTGTGGCAAACATGCGTTCCGAAGCCAGCACCTCTCCGCCCGTTAGCGAATTAAATAGGGTGGATTTGCCGGCGTTGGTGTATCCAACCAACGCCACCGTGGGAACAGGAACGGCCTCACGCCTACCGCGTTGCTGGCGACGAATTCGCCGCACCGCCTCGAGCTGCTGCTTGATGCGATTGAGTCGCACGTTGATCTTGCGACGATCGGTCTCAAGCTGCGTCTCGCCGGGACCGCGCGTTCCGATGCCGCCGCCGGTCTGGGACATGGTCTTGCCGCGCCCGGTAAGGCGAGGGAGCTGGTACTCGAGCTGGGCCAACTCCACCTGAAGCTGGCCTTCGCGCGTTCGGGCGTGTCTGGCAAAGATGTCGAGGATGAGTTGCGTGCGGTCGATGACCGTACAAGGCAATCGGGCCTCGATGTTTCGTGCCTGGGAAGGGGTGAGGTCATGGTCGAAGAGCACGAGACTGGCGCCGGTAGAGGCTACCGTTGCTACGATCTCGTCCAACTTTCCGCCACCAACCAGCGTTGCGGGATCAGGGCGTCCACGGCGCTGGATGAGGACGGCAGCGATTGTCGCACCAGCCGAGCGGGCGAGCTCTTGAAACTCCGCTAAAGAAGCGTCAAAGTCCAGATCCGCAGGCGCGGCAGAAGAGGGCGGCTCGATTTCGTCGAGATGATCGACTAGCGCGGTTGTTCGCGCTTCGATGGTTGCGGCCGCACGCGCCTGCTGCGCAACGCTGGAGGGGCGGAAACGATCCGAGGTGAACTCCACAGCAACGAGGACGGCACTCTCTCGCGACGTTCCCTGGCGCGAGCGCAGGAGATCGCGCTCGACAGCTTCGCGATTCGCTCTTCCTTTAGGTGCAGGTCTGATGGACACCTTACCTGATTACTTTCGCAAACATTCGCAGCGCCAATCGAACGGATGTCCGATTAGCTGTTGGCTGTTCCTGACGCTGGCTGAGAGCTTTCTGCGTGAGGAGCCGGTACGGAACGGTTCTCGCTACGCATGTCGCCGAACCCCGCTGGACGACCGCTTACCACCGTTGAAATTGCATGCTTGAAGATCAACTGTTCCTGCGCGTTGTTTTCGAGCAGGACAGAATACTTATCGAAGGAGCGAATCTTGCCTGTGAGCTTTACACCGCTGACCAGGTAGATCGTGATGGGGCTTTTGTCCTTACGGACCGTATTCAGGAACGTATCCTGAATGTTCTGTGCCGGCTTGGAATCCATGGGCCGATCTCCTCTTATCATTGCACTCAACCATTTCTTGACATTCCGCGCCAAAGACTCGCGGTCGAACCTTGCAGCAAAGCAGACTTGCACCATTCACCCTATCGCCTTCGTTGCTTCTCGACAAGGGCGAACGACACGGATTGGGCGCGGAAGGTCTAAGAGAATTACGATAGTAGAGATGATCGATACTGGCGCGCCACCCAAACTGCTTGCTGTTCCGATGCTGGATTTTCGTCGCGAGTTTGCGGAGATTCGTGAAGAGGTACTTTCTGCGATTGCGGGGGTCTGCGAGTCGCAGCGATTCATCCTTGGGCCGGAAGTGGCGCGGTTTGAAGACTCTGCGGCTGAGGCGTGCGGGGTTCCGTATGCGATTGGGTGTGCCAGCGGGACGGATGCGCTTTGGTTGGCGCTGGCGGCGCTGAAGATTGGGCCCGGGGATGTTGTTGTAACTACGCCGTTTAGCTTCTTTGCTACGGTGAGTTCGATTTTGCGGGTGGGGGCTCAGGTTGTTCTGGCGGACATTGATGGAGGTACGTTTAATCTGTCGCCGGGGTGCGTGGAAGAGGTGGTTGCTAAGGGGCGCGCAGCGGGGGTGATGCCCGTGCATCTGTATGGGCAATGCGCTGATATGAATGGGTTTAGTGAGCTTGCCAAGGCACGGGATCTGCGCGTGATTGAGGACGCGGCGCAGGCGTTTGGGGCGTCGTGGGAGGGGGTTAAGGCGGGTGGTTTGGGGGATGCTGCTGCGTTTAGTTTTTATCCTACGAAGAATCTGGCGGCGTTTGGGGATGCGGGAATGGTTACGACCCGCGACGCTGATGTTGCGGAGCGCTCTAAGATGTTGAGAGCACATGGGATGCGGCGCCGGTACTTCCATGATGAGGTGGGGTGGAATTCTCGGTTGGATACGCTGCAGGCGGCGATTCTGGAGGTAAAGCTGCGGCGGGTGGAGGCCGGAAATGTGCGGCGACGGGAGCTGGCAGCTATTTATAATCAGCGGTTTACCGAGGCTGGGTTGGTGGGGAAGCGTACGGCGGAGGGGGTGGTGCTTCCCTTCTGCGATCCGCGGGCGGTGCATGTGTACCACCAGTATGTGATTCGGGCGCCACGGCGGGATGCGCTTCGGGAGTATTTAACCGGGCACTCGATTGGGTCGGAAGTCTATTATCCTCAACCACTTCACTTGCAGGAGAGCCTGCGGTTTCTGGGCTATAAGAGGGGTGATTTTCCGGTGAGTGAGCGGGCTGCGGACGAGGTTTTGGCGCTGCCGATGTTTCCTGAGTTGCGGGTGGAAGAGTTGGAGAGTGTGGTGGAGGCTGTGCGGCGTTTTTACGCCTAAACGTGTGAGTTTGGTGTTGCGCGGGAGGGGTTTTAGCGCGGTTTCGTGTTGCAGAACGGGGTGTTTAGCGCACGTTTCTCGTATGTTGGGCGGTCAAATGTAAAGGTACCTTGACAGCGATGTAAAGGTTCCTTTACCTCGCCGTCAGCGTCGTCTTCCGCGCCTTGCCGGCCGGCCGCGCCCCATCTTTTTTGGCTCGGGTTCGGGGTGGGCTTCGGCGGGAGGTACGACTCCGGGAGCGATGAGGCGGCGGCAGATGTTTCCTTCGAGGCGGTAGGTTTTGTCGATGAGGCGACCGGGTGTGATGAGGCCGGTGGAGGGGTTGGGTGTGGGGATGGGCTGATCGGCGGCGAGGACGCGGTAGGTGAAGGTGGGGAGCTTCTCTTCGGCTTCGGGGCCCTTGGCGTAGGGGTCGTTGCTGGAGCTGAGGGTGACGGGCAGGTAGCCGAGGATGTTGCGCTCAGCGAAGCCGGTCTCGTAGCGGTGCTTCTTGACGTTCCAGATGAAGACGCGAACCTGGTTGAAGTCGAAGGGGAGGCCGGATTTGTAGGGGGCGAGGACGGTGACGTACTCGGGGATGCTGGTGACGGTGGCGCCGTTGTTGAGCATGCCGGAGTTGGGGTCGTCGACGTGGGCGAGGACGTAGGCGCCGACGATGCGCTGGCCTTCGGCGTAGCGGAGGATGGCGTCGGGTGCGGAGGTGTCGACGAGGCGGCCGTAGATCCAGCCGACCTGGTTGTGAGAGTCGCGGACTAACAGCCAGTCTTCAAGGACGGGTTGAGGCGGCCCGGAGGGTTCTCCGTTGGCGGAGGGTGGTGGTGTGGGGATTGCGCCGGGTGTGATGGGCTTGGGGACGGAGGCGCGTTCGAGGATCTGAAGGTTTTCGCTTTCGGGGAGGAGATAGAGGTGGTCGGTTTCGCGGCCAGGGGCGACGTGGAGGTAAGCTTCGTCGCTGGTGGCGCCGGTGGAGATGACGGGGTCGTGCTGGCTGCTGGTCTTGAGTGCATCGAATTTGTCTTCGATGTCCTGGGGAACGGTGAGACGTTCTTCGATCCAGCCGATCTCGCCGCGCGGGGTGCGGACCTTGAGCCAGCGGCGGGCACGCTCGAGGACGACGAGCTGTTCGCCGTTGGTGGTGACGCCGGTGCGATTGGAGACGGCGGCTACGCGGTCGCGGAGATAGGTTTGCTTGGCGGTGACGTAGACGTAATCCTCAGAGGGCTTGTGGTGGAAGTGGGAGCAGCCGGAGAGGCCGCAGGAAAGAGCGACTCCTAACAGGACGGCGGGGAGACGTCGATTCACCAGCTTCGAGAGGAATTGATGCATGAAGAGTGAGGCCTTTGCGTGATTCTGTGCGGGCGGATGCTTGTGTGCGAGAGGAAGCGTCCACTTTTAGAGTAGCGCGATTGAGGAGAGGTGCAAGTGCATGGGTGGGTACGAGGGACGATCACAATCGACCGATGTGATGATTGCCGGCTCACGCATAGGCCTACTATTGCGTCTCAAACAGGATGCCCACCCTGTTCGTCTGCCTGTTCCTGGCATTTCGCTTGGCGACATTCACCACGAGCTTCGCACGGTCACAGCAAGTGGCAGCGAAGCCAGAGCCTGCTTTCGAGACCGTGTCCGTTCGGACGTCGCATCTGACGCCGGGCTGCTTTAGCATGCTGCCGCCCGGAGGCACGCAGTATGCTGTCACCTGCCTCCCCTTGCGCATTCTGATCGCCATGGCCTGGAGGGTGAATCCGGATAATATCCAGGGCGGGGACGCGCACGCGCTGGACACGTTATATGACATCAGGGCAGCTACGCCCGAGGGCAAGCCGTGGACAAATGACACCATTCCACCGATGCTGCGCCAGATGCTTCGAGAGCGATTCCACGTCGCCGTCCATTCCGGCACAAAAGAAGTTTCCGGCTACAGCCTGGTCGTCGCCAAAGGCGGCCCGAAGCTGAAACCGACCGACATTAACACCTCTCAGCTTGGGCAGAAGGCCGGTGAACCCTCTCAAAATTTCGTTGCACCCGGCTACATTCAGGGCCGCGGTATAAATCTCTTCGGCATCGCCGGCCTGCTGTCTTCGCCTGCGCACGCGACCGTTGTGGACCATACCGGCATCTCCGGAATGTTCAACATCGATCTGCGCTTCGCTCCTGAAAACAGCAGCAACTCCGATCAGCCAAATTTTTTTACCGCAGTCGAAGAGCAACTCGGTCTCGAGCTCAGGCCGGAAAAAGTCACGGTCAATACTCTTGTGGTCGATCACGCTGATAGCAACCCCACGCCCAATTGACCATGGTCTTCTTGCACGGATTGACTATGGCGGATCTGGATATTGGGGCGAAAGCCGTGGCCTATCTCAGAGGCAAACAGAACAAAGCTGAGGTGCGGGCCGTTCAAGTCAAACGGCTGGCCAGCAGTGATGGTCGCCAAGAGGGCGAGCGGAGTCCGAAGCCCACGCATCTCAACCAAAGGTTTATGTTGGATCGTAAACAGTTGCTGTAATTTGCTATTTTGTGTCGCAACACTCTGGCCGCACCTGTGTTCCAACCTGAGATGGCGGAGCATCGAAGGGATGAACTTCGAAGAGACTCTGAATACGGGGTCGCTCTGCATCGATGGTTAGGCCTTCAAGATTTTTGTTCCAGACGCTTTGAAGATTGCAGTAAGCACATAAATTCCACTCCTTCTGGTTCAGTGAGCCGGAAGAAAAAAGAGAAAGGAAGTTTAGCTATGCGTTCTCTACGTTATCTCTTGTTGGTTGGCGTCGTGGGAGGGTTGTGCCTCGCCGCGAGTAAACCTATGTCTGCATCCCCGTTGTCGGTGGGCGGTAACCTGTCCTCGGTGGCTGGGATTCATGCTCAAATTGTGGTGGGCTGGTACGGCGGCCGGTACTGGGATGGACACCGTTACTGGAGACGTCGTGAATGGTACGCGGCACATCCGGGATGGAACGGCGGCTGGGGTCCGGGGTGGAACTATCGTCCGGGAGTCGTGGTTGGCGCGCCGGGACTTACGATTGGCTGGTACGGCGGCCGGTATTGGGATGGACACCGCTATTGGGATCGCGATGGCTGGTACAGAGCGCATCCGGGATGGCGTGGCGGGTGGGGTCCCGGTTGGCACTATCGTCCGCGCTAGGGCGTAGACGATGTTTATCTGCCCGGAAGAGTGGAGCGATCTTCGTCGCTCTGCTCTCCGGGCGATTTTGTTTCGAGTTTGAGTTTGTTGCGGGCCGCAAACGGGAACCAGCGAAGTGTGCGAGCTGTGGGCAACGACTTCGACTTCGTCCATAGCGAGCGTGATGAGCTTGATCGCAGAACGAATCTGGCGAAATTCATGGCCCGCGCAAGGCGTGGAGGACGGCGGCGGAGGGAGCGGTGGATGAACCAGCACCGCTTGGGGGAGCGTGGGGTTCAGGCCGTCGTTCTATTGCATGGGATGAGCGAGGCTTGTCTGAAGAAAGCGTTCGTCCCGCGAAACGCTTTTGTCGTCGGTAATCCCCGGGGGCTAAAGCCCCGGTGTTGCGCGGTTTGGATGTCCGGGCTGAAGCCTCCGGTCGAGATGACGGTGTGGGAAAGCGGAGTTCTTGTTCAGAGCTAACGGGATGCGGATTTCTGGTTCGTCCTTCGCGGCGGTAGACTTGCACTGTCTGATGAGAGGGGCGCTGGCTCGCGCTCTCGGGGAGTTGTCGATGCAACGGCGTTCGTTCCTTCGGTTGAGCTCTCTGCTTCCCTTTGGCTTGTTTGCGTCTCGTTATTTGAAGGCGGCGGCTCCTGGTAAGTGGCGGCGGATTGACTATCAGGCGAAAGACTATAAGGCGACGGCATTGCGATTGAATGAGCTTGCCGGAAACATTCACAGCGCTCAGGATGCGCACGTGTATGTGGACTTCGTTGCGAGCATCTTCTCTGATGACATGCCGCGTGCATGGGGTGGTCGCAGGATGCGCGACACCGTTGCAGACGCAGAGTTCGCGGCCGTCTCGCGTCCGCCGAAGCTGATTCCGGAAGAGCGGGTTGCGGAGGCGTGGAACAGGTATGCGCAGACGATTCAGGCTCCGCAAGAGCGGCCGGTGACGGGCGCGGAGATTCATAATCTGCGCGACGCGTTCTTTGCAACGGCTGCGCTGAGCTGGGCGCGGGGGGCGCGCACGATCTGGACGGTTCCGGCGATTTACGCGACGAAGGACGACGGCACGATGGCGGAAGGCTGCCGGGCGATTGAGAGCCTACGCATCTTGTGGGACCTGGCCAACATGCCGAGGAACCTGGCCGGGGCTCGTGCGCGTGTGAGCCAGGGCGTGCTCGTCTCTGAGCAGTTGCGCGAGGCGCAGAAGCATGTCACCACAACGAAGACGCGCGCGTATTTAACCGCTGGTCCGGGGACGCCCAACCTGGTTGCGATTGCAGCGCGGGAGTATGTCGCGCGAAAGGGCGCCAGGGCGTTTGGCAAGGTGGTGACGTCGATGGTTGAGCAAGTTCTGGTGTGAATTTCGGCGCCTGGGGATGCGTTAGGCGCTGAACTGGCGGAGGTGGTGGTCGAGGTGTTTGTACATGAGGATGGCCCACTGCTGGGGGTTCAAGGGGCCGAAGAAGGGGTGAGGGCGGTGGCAGCGTGTGGGGCCTTCGGTGGCGAAGGTGTCGAGGGCGGTGATGAGTTTGGCGCGCTCGGTTGGGAAGTCGAAGGTGGTTGAGGGGGGCGAGAAGAGCGCGGGCGATGAGGGCGAGTTGCGACGCATGGGCTTGTCGTCGCGGAAGACGAGCGGCTTGATGAGCGGGCCGA
This sequence comes from Acidobacteriaceae bacterium, assembly GCA_049578265.1. Classification (GTDB taxonomy): domain Bacteria; phylum Acidobacteriota; class Terriglobia; order Terriglobales; family Acidobacteriaceae; genus Granulicella. Next base: position 5,767 of record JBAULP010000051.1, on the reverse strand, counting down.
TGAGGCGGCCGGGAAAGGGTGCGCGCGCGACGTGGAGGGTGCCTAGCGCCATGTCGATGCTGGAGGTGAGGTGGGCGAGGGTTGGGGAGACGGCCATGGTTCCCCACTGAGGCTGGCTGTCGGGGCGGAGATGAAGGATGCGGTGTTTGGTGTCGTCGATGAGGGTGGGGTCGAAGAGGTTCTTCATGAGGTGGCCTCTTGGTTGGGTGCGTTGCTTGTGAGGCTTCGGGTTGGGGTGGGTGAATTCGGTGACACGGGCGATGGCGAGGTAAGAGCGGGCGCGCGGCGCGCGAAAAGCGGTTCTTCGCCGCGCTCAGAATGACAGGGAGAAAGGCTAGAGCAAAGGCAAAGGCAACCGCAACGGCCAATGCGGGGGTCCTTCCCTTTCGCCACGCTCAGGGTCAGGATGACGGCGTAAAACGAGCAACGGCAACGGCAAGGGCAAAAGCAGATCCCTGCGGGATGACAGCCAGAAAAGCAACAGCAACAACAATAGCAAGGGCAAGGGCGGTGGCGGTGGCAGTGCGGTGGCTGGGTTAGTGGGTCAGGGCTATGGGGGTGGGGATGGCGGTGCTGGTGTTGGTGGCGGCAGTGGCTTTGCTGGTCAGGGTTCCGGTGGAGCTTATGGCGTAGAGATTGATGCCGGAGGCGGCGTTGTAGCCGGAGGCGACGAGGTAGGCTCCGGTGCTGTCTACGCCTAGAGAGCTGATGGTGCTGGGGGCTGTGAAGGGGCTACCGGAGACGGCGGTTAGCGCGGCGTTGGTGCCGATGGCGTAGGCCGTGATGGTGCTGTCGGTCTGGTTGCCGATGTAGACGAAGGTGGAGGCGGGATTGATGGCGATGGAGCGGGGGCCGCTGCCGGTGGAGTAGGTGCTGCCGGGGAGGGTGGGGACTCCGGCGGAGGTGGTGGAGAAGACCTGGAGGCCGGCGGTTCCGGCGGCGTAGAGGTAGTTATTGGCGTCGATGGCGACGGCGTAGATACCGGTGGCGGCGTTGGCGGGGGAGATGAGGGTGGGGGCGGCGGCGACGCCGGTGGTGGTGTCGAAGGAGAAGGTTTCGGCGCCGCCGGTGCCGAGGGCTACGGCGAGGTAGTCGCCGGTGGGGGCGATGGCGATGCCGGAGGGGGTGACGATGCCGGCGGTGGCTCCGGTGATGCCGTAGGTGGCGGCGAAGGTGACGGCTCCGGTGGAAGAGTTGATGGAGTACTCCTCGAGGGTGAGGGCGTTGGCGTCGAGGCAGAAGAGCCATTGGCCGTCGGGTGAGACGGCGAGGGCGGTGATGTTTTCACTGACGAGGGGCTTACCGCTGGCGAGGATGCTGAGGGCGCCGCCGGTGCCGATGGAGTAGCCGTAGAGATAGCCGGTGGAGAGGTCGGAGTCGGTGGCGGAGTAGAGGAAGGTGTTGGCGGGGGTGACGACGAGGGAGGCGGGGGTGTAGGTGAAGGAGAAGGGGGCGCTGGTGGTGTCGGTGAGGGCGCCACTGCCGATGGTGTAGCCGTCGACGTAGGTGGTGCCGGTGGAGCTGTTGCCGATGTAGGCGTAGTCGGTGGTGCTGGAGCCGGTGCTGGTGCCGGTGCCGGTGGAGGGGCAGCTAGCTTTGCCTTCGCAGGAGAAGAAGTTGCCGCAGCCGGCGAGGAGCGCGGTGAGGGACGAGAGGAGGAGGAAGGCGCACGCGTGCGTGGCATACGAACGAAGCTTGCGGCGAGGCGCTGACGCCATGATGAGACTCTCCGTGCGCCGAGGGGGAGGGAGCTGCCGCCGGCGATGGTTCCATTGTTACAGGTGGTCGATGATCTGGTCCTGAGACGTAGGACGCGCGGGGAGCGGAAGGGTTTCGGTAGAGGCGGGAGTTTTAAGGATACATCCGGATGCGGGCGGGGAACGTTGGAAGAAGAGGAGTGGGTGACGGGCTACGCTTTCGCGCAAGGGGCTGAGGCCGTATCATCAGAGCTTGCGGAGGAGCTGAAGATCCAAGGGCGTTTGGTTCAGTTACCAGAAGCTAAAAGCGTTTGGTTTAATTTTCTATATGCCGAGTTTTCCTGACAGTATTTTTTTGTTTGTGCTGGCGCTGCTGCTGTTCGGGCCGAAGCGGTTGCCGGTGCTGGCGCGCGAGCTGGGTAAGTGGGTGGGAGAGTTTCGGCGGGCCAGCAATGAGTTCAAGATGCAGATGGAAGAAGAGCTGCGGCTGAGCGAACAGGCGGAGAAGACCAAGCAGTTTGCGGCAATGCAGGCTGCGGCTCCGGTGGCTCCGGCGATTGCGGAGAGCTCGGCGGAGAGCTCGGCGATCACTTCGGGGGTGGATGAGGTGAAGGTTTCGGAGACGGCGGTGGTGGAGCCGGTGGGGGTGGAGAGTTCGGTGGGTTCGGAGACGAAGGCGGAGTATGAGGTGGTGGATGGGGTACGGACGCCGCTGCCGATTGCGGTGTCGGGTGATTTGAAGATTATGCCGCCGCGGACGGGGCTGCCTGTAGCGCAGGATGCGGGGCTGGGAGCGGGCTCGGGGCCGCGGAACTCGGCGCTGAAGGGGTTGCTGGATGCGATTCCGGCGGCGGAGCCTGAGGCGAGTGTTGTGGCAACGACTGAGGCGACGGAGACGACAGCGCATGGCAACTGATCTGGCGGACCGCGCGCGGAACGCGGTGCACGAACGGGCGGAGCTGCCGGGCATGAGCCTGATGGAGCACCTGGAGGAGCTTCGCAGCCGACTGTTCTGGATCTGCGGCTACCTGGCGGGCGGGTTTGCGGTGGCGTGGGTTTTGCGCAACCGGCTGACGGGATATATCCAAAAGCCGCTGGTGGATATTGGGCTGAAGATGACGATGACGCATCCTACCGATGCGATCAACTTCTTTATTAAGACGTCGCTGGTGTGTGGGGCGATCCTTGCGTCGCCGTTCATTTTGTACCAGGTGTGGCTGTTTATCTCGCCGGGAATGTACCAGAACGAGAAGAAGTATGTGTGGCCGTTTATGGGTGCGACGGTGGGGCTGTTCCTGGCGGGGACGTGGTTTGGGTATCGGTATGTGCTGCCGGGGGCGATGGTGTTTCTGGTGCAGGATTTTGGCAAGAACTTTACGCACATGATCACGATCGACGACTACACCGGATTCTTTCTCGCTGTGATCCTGGGCCTGGGGATTACGTTCGAGATGCCGATTGTGATCTTCTTCCTGGCGCTGTTCGGGATCGTGGATGCGAAGTTTCTGCTGAAGCATTTTCGGTATGCGATTATGGCGATCTTTCTGCTGGCCGCGGTGATCTGCCCGGACCCTAGCCCGGTGGGGATGTGCTTGTTTGCTTCGCCGATGCTGGTGCTTTATTTCGTGGGCGTGGCGGTGGCTTATTTTGTGCATCCGAACCGGCGGAAGAAGAAGGAAGCGTTGAAGGGAGCGGCGTGATGCGGATGTCGCCGTCGTGGAAGTGTTGGGTTGCGGCGTTGGTGGTGACGTTTGGGTTGGCGGCGGTTGTGCCTGCGTTTGCGCAGGATGGGGCGGTGAGTGGGCGCGAGGTGCTGCGGCTAACGCAGGAGTATGTGAACGTGGCGCCGAAGCGGTATATCGGGTCGCCGGGACATGCTGCGGCTGAGGCGTTTATCAAGGACCACTTTAAGCCGGAGGTTGCGAAGGGAGATTTCGTCGACGACAGGTTTACGGCGCGGACGCCGATTGGGCCGCTGACGATGCATAACCTGATTGTGAAGTTTCCGGGGAAACGCGATGGGATTATCGTTCTGGCTTCGCACTATGAGACGAATTATTGGCTGAAGGATATTCGGTTTGTGGGGGCGAATGATGGGGCTTGCACTACGGCGCTGCTGATTGCACTGGGACAGTACTATCGCGTGCATCCGCCGCAGGGGTATTCGGTGTGGCTGCTGTTTACGGATGGTGAGGAGTCGATTAATAAAGAGTGGACGAACCAGGATTCGCTGTATGGGACGCGGCATATTGCGGCGAAGTGGACGGCGAATGGGACGCTGGGGCACATCAAGGCGTTTGTGCTGGCGGACATGATTGGGTGGAAGCAGTTGAATATTGATCGCGAGACGAACTCGACGCCCTGGCTGCTGGATTTGCTGGCGAAGGCGGGGAGGGAGACGGGGCACTCGAAGTATCTGTTCAAGAGCTCGCAGGCGATTGAGGATGATCATCTGCCGTTTGTGGAGCGGGGCGTGCCGTCGCTGGACGTGATTGATTATGTGTATGGGACGGCGGAGAATCCGGAGGCGTATCACCATACGGAGCTGGATACGATGGATAAGTTGAGCGCTACCAGCTTGCAGGTTTCGGCGGATATTTTTGTGGAGTTGGTGAAGTTGATTGATGCGCGGGGGTAGTGGAGTTGTAAGTTGTAGGGTTGTAAGTTGTAGGTTCTCAGTTATCAGTTCTCAGTTCTCCGTTCTCAGTTGTGATGACGCCACTTTCTTACTGGATTTATTTTCACGTTGCGCTGGTGGCTCTGCTGGGGCTGGAGTATCTGTTGCATCGGCTGGTGCCGGATGTGCGGCGGAAGGCTTTGCTGGCTGTGGGGATGTGGGTGGCTGCGGCGCTGGGGTTGGCGGTGCTGTTGAGCCGGGCGTATCGCGTGGCGGGGGCTACGCAGTTTCTGGCGGGGTATGCGCTGGAGCAGGCGCTCTCGCTGGATAATCTGTTTGTGTTTCTGCTGCTGTTCCGGTTGTTTCGGATTCCGGAGGGGAAGCAGCCGAAGGTTCTTTATTGGGGCGTGGCTGGGGCGGTGGTGTTGCGGGGGGCGTTTATTGCTGGGGGCGTGGGGCTGCTGAATCGGTTTCATTGGGTGGAGTATTTGTTTGGGGCGGTGCTGTTGGTGGCGGCGGTACGGTTGCTGCGGCCGGAGTCGGCGAGTGAGATGGAGGAGGCGCCGGGGTGGATTAAGTGGCTTACGAAGTGGCGGCCTATTAGTGAGAACCAGGATCACTTTGTGGTGCGCGAGGGCGGGGTGCGGATGGCTACTGTGCTGCTGCTCGCGCTGGTGGCGGTGGAGTTGACCGATGTGGTGTTTGCGCTGGATTCGATACCGGCGGTGTTGAGTATTACGCGGGTGCCGTTTCTGGCTTATACGTCGAACATTATGGCCGTGATGGGGCTGCGGTCGTTGTACGTGCTGCTGGCCGCGGGGCTGGCGAGGCTGAGGTATTTGCACTATGGGTTGGCTGCGGTGCTGGGGTTTGCCGCGGTGAAGATGCTGGCGGCGGATTGGTGGTCGATTGGGCCAGTGGTGTCGTTGGGGGTGATTGCCGGGATGGTGGGGGTTACGGTGGGGGTTTCGGTTTGGGCGGGGAGGGAGAGTTCTAAGTTGTAAGTTCTCAGTTCTCGGTTCTCAGTTCTCGGTTCTCGGTTGGAACGGGTGGGAGGCGTGAAGCGGGGTATTCTTAATGACGATGATTCCTGCGATTGCAAATACTTTGGTTGGTGTTCGGACGGCCTCGGCGGCTTATGAGGTGGAGATTGGTGCGGGGTTGGTGGAGGTTGTCGGGGAGCGCTTGGATGCGCTGCTGGGTGGGGGGCTTCGCAGCGGGAGGCAGCGGGCGTTTGTGGTTACTTCGCCGGAGATTGATCGGCTTTGGGGGGAGAAGCTGGAGAGCGGCTTCCCTGCTGGAGTTGGCACGCTGACTCGGTTGATGGTGCCGGCTGGGGAGGAGCATAAGCGGCTGGCTACGGTGGAGAGATTGGTGGAGGAGTTGGCGGGGCTTGGGGCGGATCGGGATTCGGTTTTGATTGCGCTGGGGGGCGGCGTGATTGGGGATATGA
>JBAULP010000050.1:0-10768 GCA_049578265.1 Acidobacteriaceae bacterium | reverse complement strand
CCTCCATACTCGACATCCTCAGCAACGGTTCGCCCCTCTGCACCGTCTCGCCCTCGCGCACATACACCGCATCCACGCGCCCATTCATCGCCGCATGCAGCGTCACCGGGTCAGCCGCCTCCACCACAAAGTACGCACTCTCCCGATCCCGCAACATCGGCACAAACAGCAGCACCAACACCACCGCGCTCACTCCCAGCGTCTTCGGCCTTAACCAGAACCCCCCGCTCAAGTGCGTGTTCCAGAACTGTTTCACCACCACCCAAAGCGCCATCAGCCGCGACCGGAAGATCGCAATCGCCAACGCCGCCGCAGGAATCAACGCAAACTCCGCCATCACCTTCGACGTCACGTTGTAGCAAAACCGCACCACAAAAAACAGCACCAGATAGCTATACGCACCAGAGACCAGCGCATACGCAATAAACAGCGGAGCCCGTCGCCGCGGCACCGCCGGCACCTCTGCCGGTAGCCTCAACACGCTGCTCTGAAACCACCCCGACACAAAACTGGTCGACCGCTCCTTCAACTCCGGAACCCCAATAATCTCGGTAAGAAAGTAATACCCATCCAGCTTCAGCAGCGGATTCAGATTCATCACAATCACCGCCAGCCCGGTAATCAGAATCACCTTGTACGCCAGGTCGTGCACCCACGCACTCGGCTGCGTGTTCGTCCACACGATCATCGCAACCCCGCACAGCACCATCTCAATCCATATGCCCGCAATAATCGTCGCGAGCCTCTGTATCTTCGTAGCCGACACCCACGACTCCGTCACATCCACAAAGAACGCCGGCGTCAGATACAAAAACATCAGCCCCATCGTGTGCACCTCGCCGCCATAGTGCTTGCACGTCAGCCCATGCGCCGACTCATGGATAAATCCCAACCCGAACAGCAATACCCAGAACTCCACAAAGTCCGCAAACGTCTTGTTCGTAAAGTTGTAGTACAGCGGAATGTCCGGCCCAAAGTCCTTCCACTTCGCCACAAACACCGCAGCCTCAAAGCAGAACAGCAGCACCACCGCCAGCACGCACCACCGGCTATAAACAAACCGTCCCACCACGCCATCCAGCCACGTCAGATACTTGTCCGGGTCCCACGCCGAAAAACTGATGTGCGCCAGATTAATCTTCGACGTCCGATTCGCCTTCCGTCCTCTCTGCGCTCGCAACCGCGCACCATACGCCAGGTTTTTTTCCTGCGCCGTCTTGAACCAGAAACCCGTCTCCTCCAGGCTGCTCGCAAACTCCTCCACCTCGCGCGCCGTCAAGCTCCCTTGATACTGCGCGTTGAACTGCTCCGCAATCTCCTCATACGTCCGGACCCCATCGAACAACTGCGCAAGCTGCCACTGCGACGGTTGAAACCGATAAAAGCTCCCCTTGCTCCGTTGCAGAATGCCAACAATCGCCTCGCCATCCAGCACGTCCTCGCGCGTCACCAGCTCCGGGTCAAGCCGTGGTGGCCGTATGCGCGAGAGCCGCGCCTTCGGAATCTCTGGGAGCGCCGCATCCAGCGCCTCACTCAGATTCATCGCGCCGCCGCTCGCACCTGCATCGTCATTCCCGGCTTCAGCAGCGGAGACGGCCCCACCACCTCTCCAATCACCTGCACGCTTCCACTCGCCGGATCCACCACCGGGCTTACCTTATACACCCTCGCCCGCTGCCGCAGCTCCGGATAATCCTGCGTCGTCAACTCCAGCGCAGCCCCGCGACGATACGCTTCCATCTCCTGTTCCGGCACCGTGAACAACACATGCAGCGGAGCCACCGCCGTAATCCAGAACAGCACATCGCCCGTCTTCACCTCCTGCGCCATCCGCAACGACCGCCGCCCCACCACGCCCGCAAACGGAGCCACGATCCGCGACTGCTCCAACTGCAGATTCGCCTCCTGCAACGCCGCCTCCGCAGCCTGCTCGTCTGCCTGGTAGCGCGTCACCTCAGCCTTCACCTCATCCAGTTTGTACTTCACATGCTCCCAATCCTCATCGCTCAAAATCCTGTCCGCGCGCAGCGCATCCGCGCGCCGCAGGTCTGCGCCCTCCACCAACGCCTCCGACTGCCACTCCTTCACCTGCGCCTGCAGCGACGCCACCTTTGCCTTTTGCTCCGCGCAAGAATCCTTCAGCGCCCGATCATCCAACACCGCCATCACCTGCCCCCGCTGCACCCGATCGCCAATGTCCACCAGGATCTCCACCACACGCCCGTCGCGCTGCGCCGCGATATCCGCCTGCTGATCCGCCACCAGCGGCCCTGTCGTACGAAAGCTCCGCACCGCAGTCGCCGCAACCGTCTTCACCACAGCCGGCTTCGGAGCGGCCTCCAACCGTTGTGCCTCCGCCGTAGCCTCCGGTCCAGGCCGAGAGTCGCATCCACACAATCCCGCGCTCACCATCAACGCCACTCCGCAACCCATCGCAGCTCGCAAACTCCATCCAACCTTCATCGCATCACCAGCCAATCCAGTTCCACATCGTTTGCCAGAACCACAGCGCCGGCTTCCGCAGCAGCACATATCCCGCCGGCCGGTACCCGATAAAAATCTTTCCCCGCCCACTCATCCCCGCGCGCAGCGTGGCCTCATGATTCGGCAGTGGCACACGTGCCGCAAACGTCCGCGCATCCTCGCTCACCTGCGCCATCGGACTCACCACACCCACCTCGCCCTTCCACGTTCGCTGCGGATAGCTGTCCAGCTTAATCACCGCATGATCTCCCAATCGCAGCAACCCCACATCGCTCTGCGCCACCTCCACATCCACCACCACCGACGACACATCCAGCACCTTCGCAAACGTGTCGCCCGCATTCAAGTGTTCTCCCGCCGCGCTCTGCAAAGCCCTCGTCGCCACAATGCCATCAATCGGAGACCGCAACTCCGCACTCTCCACCCGGCTAGCCGCCCGCGACACCTCCGCCCGCAAAAACTCCATCTGCGCGCGCTGCTCGCCAGCCTGCGCCGACCCCCGCGCCAAACTTGCCTCCATCGCCAACTCCTCGGCCCCATACTTCGCCTGCGCCGCCGCCAGGTCCGCTCTCCACTGCCAGTCGTTCATCGTCCCCAGCAGCGCGCCCGCATCCACGCTCTCGCCCTCGCGCGCCGCCACCGTAGCAACATTCCCATCCGCCGGCGCCGCCACAATCACCAAATGTTGCGGCTCTACCAGCGCCTGCCCCGTCACCCTCATCGGCAGCGGGCAGAACACCAGCAGCAGCACAATCGCCGCGGCCAGCCCGCCATAGAACAGCCTGCGTTTCCCACTGGTTCGCAGCAGCGCGCGCTTCTTCTGCATCAGCGGCTCCAGCAGCCCAATCAGCGGCACCTCGCGATACAGCAGCGCATTCCGAATCGCCACTGTAGCCTGTCCGGCCAGCACCTTGATCATCTCCATCTGCGGCGCATCCAGAAAATCCACGTCACTCGCCGCATACACCAGCATCCCCACGCGTCCCTGGTCATCCACCAGCGGCAGCGCAAACAGCGCCCGATACCCGCTGCCCTCAAAGTACTTCGCCACCGCCTCCGCAATCTCCGCGCGCGTCTCCTCCGTCTGCCGCACATGCAGTGCCGAGCTCTCCGTACTCAACCACCGCATCAACTCCTGCAGCCGGCTCACCTGCACATCCCCCATCGGTATGCTCGCCATTCCCGACACGGCCTTCAACTGCAAGCTCCCCTTGTTATCCAGCGCAATCGCGCACAGCTCATACGGCAGCACACTCTGCGGGCTGTTCACAATAATCTGCAGCAGCCTGTCCAGCCGCAGCGTCGACGTAATCTCCGAACTCACATGCACCAGCGTCTGCAGAATCTCCAGCTTCCGCTCCGCATGCATCAAGCTGGCATTCTTCAGCGCGTTACTCACCGTCTCCGCCATCGCCCCCAGAAAGAACTGGTCGTCCTCATCGAACGCCCGCCCTCCGCCGCGATTCACCGCCTCCAATACCCCCACCTCCGCCTCATCCTGCATCAGCGGAACCACCAGCGCATTCGTCACCGGAGGAGTTCGCTCCTCCACCGCGACCCTCTCCAGCGCAGCATTCCGCCGCACCAACCGCGCATCCTCCGCGTCGTCAATCAGCAGCGGATCACCCTCCTCCGCCATCGCCGCCACAAACCCATCCTCCGGCCGCTCCACCATTCCCGGAGTCACCGTAGCGTCCGCACCATGCGCCGCCATCAACCGCAGCTCATCGCCATCAAACAGCCACAGATGCATCGCCTGGCACTCCAGGATCGCCGCCGTCTTCGCCGGCACCAGCGCCATCACCTCATCCAGCTCCAGGGTTGCGTTCAGAGACTTCTCCAGGTCATACAACTGGCTCATCCTGTGCACTGAATCCAGCAGGTCCTGCTGCTTCTGTTCCGTCTCCTCCGCCGCAACAATCGCAGTCCCCGCCAACCCCGCCAGCTCCTCGATCGCTTTCATCTCTGCGTGGCTCACCGCCGCACCAAACGCCAGCACCTCCATCACGCCCACCATCTCACCCGCATGGAAGAACGGCGCATACACCAGCGAAGCAATCGACCGCGTCACCAACACATGCGCATACTCTTCGCGAGGCACCTCCCCGCCCGCATACACCACCGGCTCCACGCGCCCTTCAAACAGCGCAGCCACCAGCGCGCTTCTCTCTGTAAGCGGCTCGCTCCCCAACGACACCGCGCCCACCATCCCCACCGGCGCCAGCATCCTTCCATCCTCTCCCTCCACCACCCGATGCACCAGGCAAGCGCTATCGCCCACTGCTTCCGTCACCGCCACGGCAAGCAGCCGCGCCCGCGCGGAAGCGTCCGCGGCATTCAACATCGCATTCATTAAATCGAAGGCAGGAGAGCTCGACATGAACTTGACGGAACTTCAAACCTACATGGCACTGCAATCGGGAAAGGGAAGCGGGCCCGCTGCTTGACGGAAACAGCCTGAAGCGTCAATCTCTGTAGACGGAGTGTAGCAAGCGTTCCCTCCGTTGTGAACTCAATCTTTCCCTTCCTCTCAGGAGACCTCGTGGATCTCGACATCCGCCAAAGTGGAGCCACCTGCACCCTCCACATCAAGGGCCAGTTCAAGTCATCCGACACCCCCGCCTTCGAATCCGCGCTCGAATCCGCCATCTCCAACGGCTGCCTCTATCTCATCCTCGACCTCGAACAGATGCCCTTCATCGACTCCTCCGGCATCGGCGCCGTCGTCGGCGCTCTCCGCCGCACCCGCCAGCTAGGCGGCGACACCAAGCTCGTCAACCCCTCCTCCTTCGCCACCAAAACCTTCAAGATGGTCGGCATCCTCACCCTCTTCAGCGTCTTCCCCACCGAGCAGGAAGCCATCGCCTCCTGCGCTGCATAGCCTCATCACCTCTGCCTTCCCCTCCACCCACACCTCGTCAATCGAGTGCTTGCCTCACATAGCGCAACCGCGTATCACCAGCGGATGAATAAGCGCATACTGAAGCTGTCTCCCTCCCAGAAAGAGGCGCCCGTGCATACTCGCTTGTTCAAGAACAAGCTGCTGAACGCGCTTGACCCGCTGATCATCCAGCATCTTGACCTCTACCCCGTCACCTTCGAGGTCGGCCACCAAATCGAATTCCCCGGCGAGCCCATCCGGAACCTCGTCTTCGTTGAAGTCGGCATGGCTTCCATGACGACCACCTTCAAGAACGGCTCGCAGGTAGAAGTAGGCATGTTCGGTTACGAATCCGTCATCGGCATCTCCGCGCTCATGGGCACCAAGCGCAGCCTCAACCGCGTCTACACTCAAATCGCCGGCAGCGGCTTCATGGCCAACATCGAAACCGCAAGAAACGAGTTCAACCTCGGCGGCCAGTTTCACAACCTCGCCCTGCGCTACGTCCAGTCCCAGCTCCTCCAGTCCTCGCAGTCCACCGGCTGCAACGCCAAGCACGAAGTCGAAGAGCGCCTCGCCCGCTGGCTCCTCATCTGTTCCGATCGCGCCAACAGCGACACCTTCGCCATGTCCCACGAGTTCCTCGCCGACATGCTCGGCAGCACCCGCCCCACCCTCACCATGGCCGCCAAGGTCCTCAAAAACGCCGGCCTCATCGAGTACGCGCGCGGCGTCATCTCCATCCGCGACACCAAAGGCCTCGAAGGCAAAGCCTGCGAGTGCTACCACGTCATCAAAGACCACCTCGACAACTACGCCGAGTTCGACACCGGCCTCGTCGCCTAGCCCCCGAGCCCAGGCCTCACGCGCCAAACGCTAAACTCTAAAACATGGCCATCACTGTCCGCCTCTATGAGGACGCCCAATCCTTCTCTGCCGCAGCCGAAGCCTTTCTCCTCCAGCGGCCCGTCCTCCACAACCTCATCCTCACCATCATCGACAACCGCATCACGCATCCCGAGCCTGGCCGCTATTGGGTCGCGCTCCACGGCGATCAAGTCGTCGGCGCAGCGCTTCAATCTCCGCTCACCTTCCCAGCCACCATCGTGCCCATGCAGCCCGAAGCCGCTGCCGCCATCGTCGACGCCATCACCGACGCAGGCATCATCCTTCCCGGCGTCAACGGCGAAGCCGCAACCGCCGCAACCTTCGCCGGCCACTGGACCGAGCGCCACAAATCCACCGCCCATCCCACCCAGGGAATTCGCCTCTACGAGCTCCTCAAGCTCAACGAAATCCCCGCCGTAGACGGACACCTTCGCGAGGCCGAAGCGAGCGACCGCGACCAAGCCGTGTCCTGGATGCAAGCCTTCTACGCCGAAACCCACGCGCTCGCCAGCAACCCCGAAACCCTCATCGACAACGCCATCCAATCGCGCCGCCTCTGGATCTGGCAGCAGGGAACTACCGTTTCTATGGCCACCGCCAGCCAGCCCATCCACAACGTCGTCCGCATCTCCGCCGTCTACACCCCACCCGCCCACCGAGCCCGAGGCTACGCGGGAGCCTGCGTCCACGCCCTCTCCAGCAACCTCACCGACGCAGGCCACCGCTGCATACTCTACACCGACCTCGGCAACCCAACCTCCAACTCCATCTACCGCAAAATCGGCTACCAAGCAGTCTCCGAAGCCCTCCACTATCGCTTCGACCCGCTATAACAATCTCGCATCCAAATCGAGTCCTCCACACAAACCAAACTCCCTCACGCGAGCGCCGACCCACCCTCACTCCACCGCCCGCGAAGTGGTACGATCAATCCCGCCGCATAAGGGGACATCACATGCGCATCCTTCCTCTCCTCGCATTCTGTATCCTCACCATCGCCCCAAGCGCCCAGCAGCCACCGGCCACGTCTGCACCTAAGGTCCAGTTCGTCACCGTCGAACCAGGCGTCCAACTCGAAGTCCTCGACTGGGGCGGCAGCGGTAGCCCGCTCATCTTTCTCGCCGGCGCCGGAGACACCGCGCATCGCTTCGACACCTTCGCGCCGCTCTTCACCGCGCACCATCACGTCTACGGCATCACGCGCAGAGGTTCCGGCGCCTCGAGCCATCCGGCGCCCGCCAACAACAACTACTCCGCAGACCGCCTCGGCGACGACATCCTCGCCGTCATGCAAGTACTCCACATCAACCGCCCCGTCCTCATCGGCCACTCCATAGCCGGCGAAGAGCTCAGCTCCATCGCCACCCGCTATCCCTCCAAAGTCGCCGGCCTCATCTATCTCGACGCCGCCACCGGCTTCGCCTTCTACGACCCCGAACACCCGCCCCTGCCCATCGCGATGAACGAGATCAAGGACCGCATCGACGAGATCGAAGCCGGAGGCGTCGACGAGCAGAAGAAACTAAAGGAACTCGAAACCGCCGTCGCCCAATTCGAAACCGTTCTCCACCAGAGCAACGCCGCCATCGCCAACATGCCGCCACTCCCTCCGCGTTCGCCCATCGGCGCCGCCATGAACTTCGGCATGCAGAAGTTCACCAGCGTCCCCGTCCCCACGCTCGCCATCTACGCCTGCCCCCACAACTGGGATCGCTTTCCCGGCACCCCCGCCGCCAAAGCCGCCCTCATCAAAGACGACACCGCCCGCTGCACCGCCTGGTCCAACAACTTCGCCCGCAACCTCCCCACCCCCCACATCGTCATCATCCCCAACGCCGACCACTACGTCTACCTATCCAACGCCCCCCAGGTAGCAGCCGACATAAACAAATTCCTCAGCACCCTCCACTGAGAGCCATCGCCCACCGGCAATCACAACCATCGTCGGCAGCTCGCTCTCTCCATGGCTGGACTGCTATAAAGACGCTTGACGTACCGCGTATCGCGAGCTAGCCTGCGCCATGGTCATCTCCTACGTGCGCGGGAGGACCGCAGACTTTGCGGCAGGGAAGCCAGTCAAAGCATTCGCCGGATTTGAACGAACAGCAAGACTCAAGCTCGACAGAATGGAAGCAGCCACAGCACTCTCCGATCTGGCCGCGCTTCCCGGCAATCGCTTCGAAGCGTTGCATGGGAATCGCAAAGGCCAGTACGGCATTCGCATCGACCACCAGTGGCGTATCTGTTTCACGTGGCCGAAAGACCAACCGGGGCCCTCGAATGTAGAGATCGTTGATGATCACTAGGAGCCCGCGATGAGCCGACAACCCATTCACCCCCCCATTCATCCTGGCGAGCACCTGCAGCTTGAGCTCTCCGAACTCGACATGAGCGCCGCAGAACTCGCCCGCCAACTCGACGTACCCTCCAACCGCATCAGCCAGATCCTCCGCGGCGACCGCGACATCTCCGCCGACACCGCCATGCGCCTCGGCCACTTCTTCGGCACCTCCGCGCAGTTCTGGCTAAACCTGCAAGCCCTCTACGACCTCCGTCTGGCGGAGCAGCGCAACGGCAAAGCCATCAAGTCCCTCCCCACCCTGAAGACCCTGAAAGCAGCCTAGTCAGAGCCACGCAGACCATCCAGCACCAACGGCGCGACCTTTACCAGCCTGGGCCGAAGGCCTAGGTACAAAATCGCGTAACCCCCGACCACATGAACCCGCTCACTCTTCCGAAACATAAACAGTGCTCGACGCGGTCGTGAAGGTACCGAAGAACCCACCGGCAATCACCTGCGTCGCATACGGCGGACTCTGCGCCGGAATCGTGCTGAACGAACTCTGCCCTGCCGCCCCCGACGTCGTCACACTGATCGGCCGTGCCATCGTATCGCCCTTCACCCGCGTCCCGATCAGCATGTATCCGTCCGTATCGTTGCCACCAAACGCGCTGATGAAATACCCGCTCGCCGCCATCGCCTCCGACTGGCTCACAATCTCGGCAGCCGAACTCGCAATATACGTCTGCGCCTCGTACACCGTCGTCGTATCCTTCGTCCAGCCGTACGAAATCACATTCGCCTGGTGGTTCTCATCAAACGAAACCGCCGTCACCACTCGACTCTCCGCGCCGTCGTTCGCAACCGTAGCCTGTACCTCGCTTGCCGGCACCACCTCAAGCCGGTAGTCAAACCCGCCCGCCTGAGCCGTCTCCACATACCCAAGCGCGTAATTGTCATTCGCCGGCTCCAGATCAATTGAGTTGATCACAATATTCGCCGCACCAAGCGATTGCACCTCCGGCACGAACCCCTCATAGCTACCCGAACCATAAAACATGGACAACGGAAGTTGCCCGGCAGGCACCGTATATACGGTGAAAGACCACCCGCAATCATAGTCAATCCCCGGATAGCACACGTAGTCATTGCCCACAGTGAGCGTCGTGCCAATCGCGTTGGCAAACAAAAAACTGCTGCTTCCTGTGATGTTGGTATGCTCCGCGGCATCTTCCAGAAGCCCCGGCGCGGTCACCTGCTCAAACAGCAGATACCGAAGGTCACCCGCCGCCGGCGCCCTCGGCCCCGCCGTAAGCGTAGCCACAGAACTCGTAACCGAGTTGATCGAGTTGCTCACCGTCACCTCAAACGTCGACCCGCTGTCACCCGCCGCAACCGCCGACGTAGCCAGCGACGCGCTCGTCGCTCCCTGGATCGGCGTGCCATCCTCACTCCACTGGTATTGCAGCGGCGCCGAGCCGATCGCCGTCACGCTGAACGTCGCCGCCTGGCCGATCGGAACCGTCTGGCTCTGCGGCTCGTCAATGATCACGACGTGCTGACCGGCCGGCGGCGGCGTCCCCGTACTGGTGTTCCCCCCACAACCCGCCAGCAGCGCCACCACAACCCCCACACCGCACATCACCAGCCCGCGCACGGCCATGCTCCTCCCGGTCCCACCAACAAGATGCACCACTCGAAATCCCCTCAACGTATCAATAAGGTGGAACGTCTCACTCGAGCTGAAGACTTGCCCCAGCAGATATACCACGAAGCACCGCCTCCAGCCCAGCCCGCATCCCAGCCTGCAACCAACGCCATCTTCTCCGGCCCTGCTGTGCTCCCCCTCACATCCCGCTAACCATAACCAAGTAAACTGTCTCCATGAGAACCACCCCCCCTGTAATCCTCACCATTCTCGACGGCTGGGGCTACCGCGCCGAAACCCACGGCAACGCCATCGCCCTGGCCCGCAAGCCCACCTACGACGCTCTCCTCCGCGACTACCCCAACACCCTCATCCAGGCCTCCAACCACTTCGTCGGCCTCCCCGACGGCCAGATGGGCAACTCCGAAGTCGGCCACCTCAACATCGGCGCCGGCCGCGTCGTCCGCATGGACATCTCCCGCATCGACCACGCCATCGACACCGGCGCCTTCTTCACCGACCCCACGCTCCTCGCCGCCATCCACACCGCCGCCCAGCCCGGCCGCGCCCTCCATCTCATCGGCCT
>JBAULP010000049.1:0-5940 GCA_049578265.1 Acidobacteriaceae bacterium | reverse complement strand
ACTGTTAGGCCACGTCGATCTCCGGCACGGCCTGTGTGCGCACGCCAAGGCTCTCGCGCTTGGCATAAACCTCAAGTACATTCAACCCCAGCAGCCGACGGTCCAGTGACCGCGTTCCGCCCGTCAGCCGCGCGTCCTCTGACTCATGCAACACATCGCTATGCTGATGCGACCGGATATTCGCCAGCCGCGTTCGCGTGTCCACTGCACCATCCTGTGGTTGGATCAATGTCTGCTCGGCAAACGGAAGCGACCATGCCATCCCGCCATGCCCGCCTCGTCGTGTCGAGATCACGGGCATTCGCACCACTTCACCGCTTCGGCTGGCCCATGGACTCATACGTGGCTGCGGCATCTGCGTCATAGTGCACCTCCTGTGTCTTCAGTTTTTGGTGGGCGTACGCTTGCTCTTGATACATCAGATGACTACTTCCCACCCTCAAGTTGCATCAATGCGCGCTGAATTAAACTGTGCATAACGCGCAGTTCACCCGCGTCTTTCCTGCACGTTCGCGCATCCCCACTCTCCGTCAATCGATTGCGCCCATCCCCCACCCGACGGTGGAGACGCACTACTGCTCGAGTGTGTCCGCAGCCAGACCAGCCCGCAATCTGCGCCAGCTCTCGTCCAGCATCTCCGGCAGAATTCGCGTCTCCGCCAGCACGCTCATGTAGTTGTTGTCCCCCAGCCAGCGCGGAACTGCATGCAAATGCAGATGTTCCGCCACTCCAGCCCCCGCCGCTTTGCCCAGGTTCAGTCCGATATTCTGTCCGCTCGGCTGGTAAACGGCCTGCAGTACCCGCTCCGCCCGCCGCGTCATCCGCATCAGTTCATCAGCCTCATCCAGCGTCAGCCCCGCCAAACTCTGCTCATGCCGATACGGAACCACCATCAAGTGCCCGCTGTTGTACGGGAACGCGTTCAGCACCAGGAAGCAGCTCTTGCCCCGCTCCAGCAGGTAAACCGCCTCCTCGGCCTTTTCCGGCGCCATCCCATGCTCCACCGCATAGTCCACCGCGGCAATCATGTTGCAGAAGACACAGTTTTTTTCGCCCGGCCACGCCGCCAGCGCCTCGGGAACCCCAAGCTTCGGCCGCGTCCGGTCAGCGCCCGTTACATACGCATAGCGCCACGGTGTCCATAAATGGTCCATTGCAGCCGTATTATAGATTCGCCGCCCGCACCCCCTTCAAATTTCCCCTCTGTCGGCCCGTCCACAAACGCGTTTTGCCGCTCCACCAGCACCTCTGCACATCTTCGTCCCAGACGCAAGGGCAACGCGCACGGCTCGCGCAGATTGTCCGATGTTCGATCATTCGCATTGACCCTCCTTATCGGCGCTGCTACACTTTTCATTGAGAACATGCGCGCGGGATCCAGTCGCAGGCTCTCTTTTTGACGCTTCACCTCATTCCCGCTGACATCATCGATTTGGTCTTCACCCTCTTCGGAAGGCTGCCTCTTGCCGCTCGAAAATGAAGTCCTTCCCTTGATCTCTGCATCTGAGTTAACTGGAACCCGGAGCAGTCTTATCCATGGCCGACCACGACCACAATTCTTTCCATCCCGAGAGCACAGCCCTGAACACCACATTGGAATCAACCGCCCCCGAAGTCTCTAACGACACCGCGACCCCGGAAGTCCCGGCGTCGCTCGACCATTCCTCCAACCCCAGCACCCCCGACCACGCGGCCGAGCCCTTCGGCGCTACCGCGCAGCATGCTTCGGCCGATCCCATTCCCGAGATCTCCGCTGCCGTCGCTGAGCCAGAGCCCGAATACGACGCCGAAGATTTTGCCAAGGCGCTCGAGAGCTTCGACCGCGAGCAAGCCGCTGAGAAGGACGCCGCCCAGGCGCTGACCGCCGAAGAGGCCGTCGTCACTGGCACCGTCGTCAAGATCACCGACAAGCACGTCGTCGTCGACATCGGCCTCAAGTCCGAGGGTCTTATTCCGCTGGAGCAGGTGCTCGACCACACCGGTACGCCGAAGTTCAACATCGGCGACATCGTCGAAGTGGTTGTGGAGCGCGAGGAGAAGGAAGGCGGCTATCTCGTCAGCTACGAGAAGGCCCTGCGTCACAAAGTCTGGGACAAGCTCGAAGAGGCAGCCAACACCAAGACCCCCGTCAAGGGGATGGTGGTTAGCCGCGTCAAGGGTGGCCTCACCGTCGACATCGGCATCAAGGCGTTCCTCCCCGGCTCTCAGGTCGAGGTTCGCCCCGTCCGCAACCTCGACGGCTACATCGGCACCGAGATCGACGTTCGCGTCATCAAGCTCAACAAGAAGCGCGGCAACGTCGTCATCTCCCGCAAGGAGATCCTCGAGGAAGAGCAGAACGCCAAGAAGTCCGTCACCCTGTCCACCCTGGAAGAGGGCTCGGTCTTCACCGGCGTCGTCAAGAACCTCACCGACTACGGCGCATTCGTTGACATGGGCGGCCTCGACGGCCTGCTCCACATCACCGACATGAGCTGGGGCCGCCTCACCCACCCCCGCGACCTCGTCAACGTTGGCGACGAGATCCAGGTCAAGGTATTGAAATTTGACAAAGAGAAACAAAGGGTCTCGCTCGGCTTCAAGCAGCTCTCGCCTGATCCCTGGCTCGACGCCACCGAGCGCTACCCGGTTGGCGCTCACGTCAAGGGCCGCGTCCTCTCGGTCACCGACTACGGCTCCTTCGTAGAGCTCGAGCAGGGCATCGAAGGCCTCGTCCACGTCAGCGAAATGACCTGGTCCAAGCGGATGAAGCACCCCTCCAAGCTGGTCAAGCCCGGCGACGAGGTCGAGACCATCATCCTCTCGGTCAACCCCACCGACCGCCGCATCTCGCTCGGCATGAAGCAGCTCCAGGACAATCCCTGGGAGCAGCTCGAGGAGAAGTACCCCATCGGCGCCATCGTCGAAGGCCGCGTACGCAACCTCACCGACTTCGGCGCCTTCATCGAGATCGAAGACGGCATCGATGGCCTCGTCCACGTCTCCAACCTTAGCTGGACCAAGCGCATCAAGCACCCCTCGGAAGTCCTCAAGAAGGGTGAGAAGGTTAAGGCAGTCGTCCTCGGCGTCGAACCCGAGAACCGCCGCCTCTCCCTTGGCGTCAAGCAGCTCCAGCCCGATGTCTGGGAGACGTTCTTCGCCCAGCACCGCGTCGGCGACGTCATCAAGGGCAAGGTCCTGCGCACCGCGCAGTTCGGCGCCTTCGTCGAGATCGCAGAAGGAGTCGAGGGCCTGTGCCACGTCTCCGAAGCAGTCGATGAGAGCGGCAAGCAGGTCAGCCTGGAAGTCGGCGACGAGCACGAGTTCAAGATCGTCAAGATGAACCAGGAAGAGAAGAAGGTCGGCCTCAGCATCAAGGCCATCGGCGAGGAAGCAACCCGCGCCGAGGTCGAGAGCTACAAGGAGTCCAACTCCAACAAGGGCGGCGGCAAGGGCAACAAGGGGCAGGGAAGCAGCAGCTCCTCCAGCGCCAACGCCGGCAGCACCACCCTCGGCGACCTCCTCAAGTGGAAGCAGTCCGAAAACGAAGACAACGACGAGTAACGCGTCACCCGCATCAAGCAAAAAGGCCGCCCAACCGGGCGGCCTTTGTGCATATCTGAGCAGTACCTATGTGAGCTACGCCGCTCTCTCAAACAGCGGCCTAACCTTCCCCCGCTTCACCTTCCGAGCCCGCGCCAGATCGTAGTTCATCTGCAGCTTGTACCAGAGCCCATCGCTGGTCCCAAAGGCCTCATCCAGCTTCAGCGCCATCAGCGGAGAGATCCCCGCCCGCCCGTTCAGAATCGTGGACAGGTGCTCGCGCGTCACGCCGAGATGTTTTGCCAGCGCGCTAACGGTAATCTTGTCCCCCATGTACTCGCGCAGAATCGAGCCGGGATGGGAGGGGTTGAACATCGCCATAAATCTCTCCTTCACTAGTGATAGTCCTGATAGTCGACGATCTCAACATCGACCCCGGTGAACCGGAACGTCAGGCGCCAGTTGCCGTTCACCGAGATCGACCAATGTCCTGCCAGCTTGCCGGTCAAAGGGTGCAGTTGCCAGCCCGATCGATCCAGGTCGGCTGGCCTCGTCGCCACGTCCAGCACCGAAAGTTGGTCGCGCAGCTTCTTGGCGTGTGTCGGCTGGATCCCCGCCTTCGAATCCGTCTGGTAAAACTTTTCGAGGCCGCGATGTTTGAAGGACTTGATCATTCCATCGTCGCTTCCGGACCTCATGTATACCGTAAGGCCACACATTACACTTGTCAAGAGCGCCCCAATACGTGGCAAATTCACCGATGCTATCCTTCACCTCATGCGCAAGCTCCTCGCCGCAACCCTCCTCGCCGCCAGCACCGTCGCTTCCGCCCAGCAACTCTCTCCCTCCCTCGACCAGGCCACCGCCGCCAAGGTCGCCGCCATCGCCCAAAAAGTCCTCGCCGACAGCGGCGTCCCCTCCGCCTCCATCGGCATCGTGCAAGACAACCACATCGTCTACACCCACGCCTTCGGCCTCGCGCGCGTAACCCCGCCCATCCCCGCGGAGGCCTCCATGGCCTACCCCATCGGCAGCATCTCCAAGCAGTTCACGGCCACCGCCGTCCTCCTGCTCCAACAGCAGGGCAAGCTCTCCCTGCAAGACCCCGTCAGCAAATATTTCCCTGAGCTAACGCGCTCGCACGAAGTCAAGATCATCAACCTCCTCACCCATACCTCCGGCTACCAGGACTACGCGCCCCAGGACTACACCATCCCCGCCTGGAAGCTCCCCGGCAACCCTCTCGCCATCGTCCACGAGTTCGCCGGCAAGCCCCTCGACTTCACCCCCGGCACCCAGTGGCAGTACTCCAACACCAACTTCGTCCTCGCCGCGCTCATCGTGCAAAAAGTCTCCGGCGAACCCTTCGCCAAATTCCTCCGCGACCACGTCCTCAAGCCCGCGCACCTTGACGACGTCCTCAATCTCAACGTCGATCAATCCAAACTCCAGGTCACCGGCTACATGCGTTACGCGCTCGCGCCCATCTCTCCTGCGGCACTCGAAGCCCCCGGCTGGTACTTCGGCGACGGCGACCTCGCCATGCCCGTCGGCCAGCTCCTCAAGTGGGACCTCACCATCATCAACCGCACCCTCCTCACCCCCGCCAGCTACCAGCAGTTTGAGACCCCCTACACATTGAAAAATGAGCAAAGCGGGAAATCAGATGCCGGCAAGAACTCCCACTACGGCCTCGGCGTCGACATCCGCGTCTTCAACGGCCACAAGGCCATCGAGCACTCCGGCGAAGTCGGCGGCTTCGTCGCCGAAAACATCCTGTTCCCTGACGACCACCTCGCTATCGCCGTCCTCACCAACCAGGAAGCCTCCGACGCCGCCTCCGACATCACCAAACAGATCGCCCTTCTCCTCCTGCCCAGCGTCGCGCCGGCCGCCAACACAGCCGACCCCGCAACCACCACCGCCGACGCCTTCGCACCCCAACTCAAGACCATCCTCGCCGGCCTCCAGCAAGGCCACATCGACCGCCAGCTCTTCACCGCCGACTGCAACGACTACTTCGACCCCACCGCCCTCGCCGACTACCAGTCCAGCCTCGCCTCCCTGGGCGCCATCACCTCCGTCACCACCGGCCACGCCAGCCTCCGCGGCGGCATGACCTTCAGCAGCTACCGCGCAGCCTTCTCCAACGGCACCACCCTCATCATCACCGTCTACCTCGAACCCGACGGCAAGATCGAGCAGCTCCTCGTAGTCGGCAAAGCCTAGCCCAGGGCAAAAGAAGGGGCGTCCCGCAATCAGGACGCCCCGCATTCACTACCTCACCATCGGCAAGCGCCCCAGCCTAGTGGCCGTGACCACCACCGCCGCCAGAGGACGATCCACCACCGCCGCCACCGCCGCCACCGTGGCCTCCGCCACCCCCACCACCGCCACCACCGAAGTGACCACCTCCGC
>JBAULP010000048.1:0-139283 GCA_049578265.1 Acidobacteriaceae bacterium | reverse complement strand
ATGGGGGCTGAGCGTGCGGAGGTCGCAGTCGGCGCTGCGCTGGCTGGCGGGGGTGTCGAGATGCTGGTATCGACGGGGCTCGCGGGAGGGTGCGTGCCGGGGGTGCGTGCGGGTGAGGTGATGGAGGCTGGGTGGGTGGTGGATGCTAAGACGGGCGAGAGGTTTGCGGCGGGGGATGGAGGTGGTGTGACGCTGGTGAGCGCGGCGGCGATTGTGAATGTTGCGGAGAAGTCTCGGTTGGCGAGGGAGTTTGGGGCGGTGATGGTGGATATGGAGGCGGCGGCGGTGGCGCGGATGGCGTTGGAGCGGGGATTGGGGTTTCGGGCGATCAAGGGGGTGTCGGATGCGTTTGATTTTGAGTTGAGTGGGCTGGCGAAGTTTCAGGGGGAGCGGGGGAGCTTTCGGACGGGGGCGTTTGCGGCATATACGGCGGTGAGACCTTGGACTTGGGGGAAGGCGATGGAGCTGGGCGGTGGGAGTGGGAAGGCGCTGGCTGGGTTGGAGGAGAAGCTGCGTGGGGTGATTGCTGACGGGGCGTAAATTTTTCAATGACGAGAGCACGCGTTTGAGATTGGAGATGCGACTGGGCGACACGACAAATGAGAACAGCGTTGGTCGTTAATGATCGTGCCCGTTCTCATCCGCCTTGGGCAAAGCCTCAGAAAAGTAAACCAAACGCGACCGGACAACCGCTTCCGGCATGGACGGCACAGAGACCGACAGCCGGTGTAAGCCCGAAGCTATTGGAGACTTAGGCTGGAAAGAGAGCCGATATTCATTGTGCAACTGCTCGGTGAGACCGGCGAAGCCCTTGTCGAATCCTTTCGCTGTGGTGAAGTTGATGTACTGGCCGCCCGTGAGTTCTGCGAGGGTGTGCGGCACGTTCTGCCTGAGCGCCTCTCCCGCCATCGCGAAGAGGGGCGTGAAATCTGACTGACCATCCATGACAACGTTTCTGCTGGGATCGGTCAGCTCGTACACCAGTTGGCTCTTTGCGGGTCCGTACGAGATGCTTTCTACAACAATGTTGGACCTGCCGAGTTCAGATACAACGTCCGACGTGGCGACGTGAGAGCCGTGATCCCTGGTCTCTGAAATGAGGAGAATTGCTTTGCGCGAATCCTTGGTCGTTCCACTTTCCAATAGCTGGCTCGCGTACTCAACCGAGTCGCGTGTGACATTTTTCTTCTGCTCGGGACATGGCTGGAGTTGTGAGAGTGCAGCGCTGATCAGAGTGGGGTCACTGGTGAACTCCTGGACGAGGCTGGGCTCATCTCCAAAGCTCACCACAGCGATCGAGTGGGGGGACTGTCCTACCAGACTTTCGACCATCGTCGCGAGCCCTTTCATATGCGCGGCATCGCGGTACTCGTCACGGGAGCACTGCACGACAACTGCCAGAGCGAGATGCGGAGGCGCGTCTGAGTCGTCCAGTCGTGGTTTCTGAACCACCCCATTGTCTTCGAGACGAAACTGCCTGGCGGTCAGTCCGTAAATCAAATCGCCCGCACGGGAGCGCACTTCCGTAGGCACGAGGATCAAGGTCGCCTTCGCTTGAATTGTGGGAGCCGTTGCGGTCTGACTGTACGCGGTGCTCGCGAGCCAAAAGAAGAGGACAGCTACGACTCTCACATGCAACTCCTGACGTCCAAAAAACGTGATGGTAAGACGAACGTACCTCTTTAACGGCACATGAGCCACTTGAGTCCTACGATGGTTCACCGCTGTGCCGGGCGTTGCGGCATATACGGCTGTGCGGCCCTGAATGTGGGGGAAGGCTGTGAGGTTGGGGACTGGAAGTGCGAAGGCGCTGGTGGGGTTGGAGGCGGCGCTGCGTGAGATTGTCGCTGGGGAGTGAGGGGCGATCCCTGAAGCTCGTCCCATTTCTCGTTATTGTAGCTTCCACGTCGGATCGGTAATACGAAGTCGGCTTGTCGCACTGCTTGGGCTGCCGGCTCCAGTTGCGCAAACGTGAATGCAAGGCGATTTAGGTGAGGACCTCGGCGAGCAGGTGGTCGGCTATGCGAATGGCGTTGGCGATGATGGTCAGGGATGGGTTGACGGCGGAGGCGGAGGCGAAGAAGCTGGCGTCGACTACATAGAGGTTGTCGAGCTGGTGGGCTTTGCAGTGGATGTCGAGGACCGAGGTGGCGGGGTCGTGGCCAAAGCGGAGCGTGCCGTTCTGGTGGCCTACGCCCTCTAGCGGGATGCGCTTTTTGAAGTAAGCGTGGAAGGGGATGGAGGCGTCGGCGTGGCCGGCTTGTTTGAGGACGTCGACCCAGCGGTCCTTGAGGCGCTCGAAGCTTTTGACGTTGTTGGGGGTGTAGGAGAGGCGGATGTGGCCGGGTTGCGCGATGGAGACGGTGGCGGATTGGTTGGAGGGGCTGGCGGAGGAGTCGGGATGGGGGCCGGCGGGGCCTGGCTGCGTGGCCGCGAGCTGGCTCGGCGTGGCGTTCGAGAGGGTGACGCGGTTGTTGGGGTCGGGAAGGTCTTCGGTGGTGAGCCACCAGGGGACGGCGTGGCGCTTCATGCCTTCGAGGACGAAGCCGGGCGTGAGCGGTGGGGCGTCGCCCTTCATCATCTCGTGATGGAAGCTGCCGATGGGCTGGACCTGACCGAGGGGCCAAGGGTAGTCGGGATCGGTGTCGCGGAAGTAGAAGTCGTTGGTGCCCCAGGTCTTGGTGTAGGTGTCGGGGTTGTCGAGGGTGGAGAGGGCGAGAATGGCGTCGGCCTGGTGGTACATGAAGTTGCGGCCGACCTGGTCGGAGCCGTTGGCGAGGCCGGTGGGATGCTTGTCGTTGGCGGACTGGAGGAGGATGACCGCGGAGTTGATGGCGCCGGCGCAGAGAGCGACAATGTGGCCCTCGTAGGTGGCGGGTTCGGTGGAGTCGGCGTGCTGGACTTCTACGCCGGTGACCGCGGTGCCTGCTGCGTTGGTGAGAATGCGGAGGACGCGGGTGCTGGTGAGGAGGGTGACGTTGGGGAGATCCATGATCTCGCGAATGCAGTTGATGTCGGCGTCGGATTTGGCGTGGATGAGGCAGGGATAGCCGTCGCAGGTGTCGCAGCGGACGCACTTGCTGGCGGCGGGATCGGCGGCGTTGCGCTTGAGGCCCAACGGGATGGGGAAGGTGTTGATGCCAAGCTTGCGGACGTCGGCTTCGATGGCGGCCATGCGGGATTCGCTGGAGAGCGCGGGGTAGGGGTAGGGTTTGGAGTGGAAGGGCTCGGTGGGGTCGTAGGAGCTGCCGAAGCCGCCGGGGACTGCGGGGGCGGTGCCGAGGTCGCCGTGGGCGTGGAAGAGTTCTTCGGCGCGGGTGTAGAAGGGCTCCATGTCGGAGTAGGTGATGGGCCAAGCGGGGGAGAGGCCGCCCTGGTGCTGGATCTCGCCGAAGTCCTGGGCGCGCATGCGGAAGAGCGCTGCACCGTAGACCTTGGTCTGGCCGCCGACGAAGTAGGCTTGTTGCGGGTGGAGGGGGTTGCCGTCCTTGTCGTGCCAGGTTTCGGTGGTGTGATAGCGGTTGTCGAGGAAGACGGAAGAGGTGCTCCAGTTGAGTTTTTCCTGAGGCATGAAGGGGCCGCGTTCCAGGATGAGGATGCGCTTGCCTGCGCGCGCGAGATGGAGAGCAAGGGTTCCGCCGCCGGCGCCGGAGCCAACAATGATTGCGTCAAATGGATTTGCCATAGAGGGTGAGATGCAGGGGATAGAGGAGAAGGGATAGAGGAAAGAGGATGGAGGAAAAAGGATAGAGGATAGAGGAAAGAGGATAGAGGATAGAGGAAAGAGGACAGAGGCAAAGGCGATGAGGCGGTAAACTTTAAAGATGGTTCCAGATACGATGCAGGCCGCGGTTTATCGAGATATTAATGATGTTCGCACAGAGACGATTGCGGTGCCGGAGATTGGGCCGGGCGAGGTGCTGGTGCGGATCGATACATGCGGGATCTGCGGGACGGATCTGAAGAAGATTCACACGGGATCGCATGCGGCGCCGCGGGTGTTTGGGCACGAGATGGCCGGCACGATTGCGAAGGTGGGCGACGGCGTGCGCGGGTTTGCGGTCGGGGATCGCGTGATGGCATTTCACCATATTCCTTGCGGGCATTGCTTTTATTGCAGGAAGAAGACGTTTGCGCAGTGCGAGACGTATAAGAAGGTGGGCACGACGGCGGGCGAGGGTGCGGCTGCGGGCGGTGGGTTTGCGCAGTACATTCGTGTGATGGATTGGATTGTGGGCGATGGGGTTACGCCAGCAGGGTTGATTCGAGTGCCGGACGATATTCCGTTTGAGCAGGCGGCGTTTATTGAGCCGGTGAATACTTGCTTCAAGGCGATTCGGCTGCTGGAGCTGGAGCCGGATGATACGGTGCTGGTGATTGGGCAGGGAAGCATCGGGATTCTGCTGGCGGCGCTGGCTCGGCAGACCGGGGCGACGGTGCTGACTTCGGATATGTATCCGGAGCGGCATGCGATTGCGCGGCAGTATGGATTGGATCGTCCGCTGGATGCTTGCGGCGATGTGGTGGCGGCTTGCAAGGCTGCTACCGAGGGACGAGGCGCGGATGTGGCGCTGGTGGCGGTGGGTGCGGATGCGCTGATTGCTACGGCGATGAGTGCGATTCGTCCGGGTGGGCGCGTGATGCTGTTTGCGAGCACGCAGCATGGGACTGCGGCGTTTGATCCGGCGGCGGTTTGCATGGATGAGAAGACGCTGATGGGCTCGTACTCGGCTTCGGTGGCGATTCAGCAGGAGGGGATTGACTTGGTGTTCGAGGGGTACAGGTCGGGCAAGCTGGATCTGACGAAGTTGATCTCGCATCGGTTTGATTTGAAGGATGCGGCGGAGGCGATTGATCTGGCGTCGCATCCGAAGGCGGACTCGATGAAGATTGTGCTCAAGCCGTAGGGTTTGGCGCGGTGTGTAGCGGCCGGCTTGGTCGATCGCCGCGACCTTGATACAGTAGGTGCAGTTCGCTTCCCTAAAATTCATTGTGCTGCTGATGGGCCCCGACTGTCCTTCCAATCGGAAGGCAGCGGTATCTCTCTATGCTGCGAGGTGTGTTGATGCATCGCTCGAGTGTGCTGAAGCTTGGTCTGCTGGCTGGTTGTCTGGGTGGAATGATTGCCGTGGGACGGGCGCAGGTTCCGACGCCGCTTTCTGTGCTGGGGCACACGCCGGGGGATGATTTCTATCTGGCGGATTATGAAGATGCGATCAAGTATTTCCATGCGGCGGCTGCGACTTCGGACCGGATCAAGATGTTTACGGTGGGGAAGAGTTCGGAGGGACGCGAGATTGAAGTTGCGGTGATCTCGTCGCCTGCAAACCTTGCGAAGCTTGACGAGTACAAGAAGAATGCGCGCCGGCTGGCCATCGACGACAACCTTACGGATGGGCAGGCGCGTGCGCTGGCGCATGACTCCAAGGTGATTGTGCATATCGATGGAGGATTGCATTCGGACGAGGTGGCGGGTGGGCAGCACTCGATCATGCTGGCGTACAAGCTGCTCTCGGCGAAGAATGATCCGGAGGTGGACGCGATTCTGGACAACGTGATCCTGGTGCTGTGGCCGACGCTGAATCCGGATGGACAGGACATGGTGACGCATTGGTATCGGCAGAATGTGGGGACGAAGTATGAAGTGAGCCCGATGCCGTGGCTGTATCAGGACTACGTGGGGCACGATAACAATCGCGATGGTTTCATGCTGAACATGAAGGAGTCGCAGGTGCTGGCGAAGGCGGAGATCGACTGGAGCCCGGAGATTTTTTATTGCCAGCATCAGACGGCGCCGTTCCCTGCGCGGATCTGGATTCCGCCGTTTGCCGATCCGATCTCGAGCAATATCAGCCCGTATGTGCGGAGCTGGCTGAATGTGGTGGGAACGAATATGACGGCGTATCTGGATGCGCACCAGATGCCGGGCGCGATTTCGGAGACGCGGTTCGATAACTGGTATGCGGGGTTCAATGACTGGGTGCATGTGTTCCGCAACGAGATTTCGTTCTTTACGGAGACGGGGCTGTATGCGTATGCGACGCCGCGCTTCTACACGGTGAATGAGTTTCCGAAGGAGACGCAGGATTTGCGGGCGTTGTCAATGTACTCGGAGCCGTGGGAGGGCGGATGGTGGCGGCTGCGGGATGCGGTGAATTATATGATTGGCGGGTCGATGTCGGTGCTGGACCTGGCGGCGAAGAACCGCGAGACGCTGCTCTACAACCGCTACCAAGCGGCGCGCGACAACATTGCGCACTATGAGAAGGAGGGGCCGTTTGCGTATGTGATCAGCGACAAGCAGGCGGACACGCCGGAAGCTGGGCTGCTGGCGCAGAAGATGATCGACAACGGCCTGAGTGTTTATGCGACGAAGGTTGGGTTCACGGCGAATGACGTGACGTATCCCGCGGGGTCGTGGGTGATTCCGATGGATCAACCGTTTTCTGGCTTGGTAAAGGAGCTGTTCGAGCGGCAGCGGTATCCGGATGAGATTGAGCTGGGGACGTCGAAGGCAATTGATTTGCCGTATGACGTGACGGGATGGACGCTGCCACTGCAGATGGGCGTGTCGGTGGACGCAGTGAGTGATCCGCTGACGCAGCAGCAACGCGGGATGCTGGAGCCGGTGGACGCGGTGAAGCTGCCTGAGGCGGAGATTGCGGGAGGCGGCGATGTGTTTGTGGTCAGCCACCTGCCCAATGCCTCGTACGAGGTGGTGAACGAGGTGCTGCAGAAGGGCGGCTCGGTTGCGATGACGAAGGATGTGGTTGCGACCGCGGAAGGCAGAGAGCGCGGCGCGTTTGTTCTACGGGGGATTGGGCGCGGCACGATGAGTGACTTGATGCAGAAGTATGGCGTTGGCGCGGTGGCGGTGGCGTCCGAGCCGGCGAACGTATTGCCGATGAAAAAGGCGCGCGTGGGACTCTATCGACCGTGGGAGCCCTCGATTGATGAGGGATGGACGCGGTGGATTCTGGAGAGTTACGGATTCTTGCCGAAGAGTATCTATAACGCAGACATGCGGGCTGCTAATTTGCGCGCGCGGTATGACGTGATTGTGCTGCCCGATTTGTCGAAGGACCAGATGATGGAGGGGTTCCATGTCGGGATGGTTCCGGGACAGTACGTGGGCGGGATTGGACCGGATGGGCTGGATAACCTGCGGGCCTTTGTGCGCGACGGAGGCGTGCTGGTGGCCATGAACAAGACGGCGGGGAACTTGATTCCATTGATGTCGTTGCCGGTGAAGAATGTGCTGGAGGGCGTGAAGAGCGACAAGTTTTTCTGCTCGGGAGCACTGCTGCGGGTGAACGAGGAGAATGCTGACCTGCCGATGAACTTCGGGATGACGGAGGCACCGGTGGTGATGTTCCAGCGCGGGCCGGCATTTCTTCCGCAGCCAGGCTTCCAAGGGGCTGTGCTGGCGCGGTATGCCAAGGAGACGAATCCGCTGGAGAGCGGGCTGCTGCTGCATCCGGAGACGATTGAGGATAAGGCGGCGGCGGTGGAGCTTCAGTATGGGAAGGGAAGAATCCTGCTGTATGGATTCAAGCCGCAGTTTCGCGGGCAGTCGCACGGAACGTATCGCTATCTCTTCAATGCGTTGTATGCGTACGATCGACCGGAACTGCCGGTGTTGAAGGTGGCGCCAACGGCGAGTCCGGTGGCGGAGCCTAAAGTGGTGGCGAAGGCCTCAGTGGATGCGGCGGACGAACCTTAGGCACGCAGATGATTGATGCGTGGCCACTTGCGCTGTAATGACGCGGTAGATTGCTACGCGCGTCATCGCGGGCTAGTTCGTGTGTCCAAGTCGTGTAGGTGGAAAGTTGTGGGCAACTTAGTAGTAAAACTTTTCTAAGGTGGAAATTCAATTCAACTTTTGCGCTCACTTACCAGGGTAATGCGTGATGCCGGGATGAGATTTGTGGAAGGTCAAGAAAAAGGAGCGAGCTACTTTGTGGCTCGCTCCTGATTTTTTTGTGTCGGCAAACATCCACCTGAAAAATTGATCCGTATATGAGAAAACGGGGCTAAGTACGATTTTCTCCATATTTTATAGGGTGTTTGGTCATGTCCGGTGCATTGGCGCTGGGCTTGCCTTATAGGGCAGCAAAGGAGAACCACCATGAAACTTTTTCTTCCGCTGTCAGTACTAGTTTTGCTTGGTCTCTTCACTCCCAACTTATTCGCAGATCCGGTGCTCACTGTAAATGCAGGAGCAGCGGGTGGTGTGCTGGTTGAGACTCCTATCGCAGGTGGGGAAAGCTGGGTCTATGCAGATGATTACACGGCCATCAGCCTTATTCCTACCTACGCTGTCACGGACAACAACGTATTTACTGCAACCTTTACGGATGTCGCTGGCGTTGCGCTGTTAAACGTCAACGACTTATGTGCTAACGCCGCCGTGGGTACGAACGTGACGCCTTGCTCGTTGGGCTTCACGTTTACGGACGCAAGCCTCGGAACTCCTATCCTCGAATCGGATGCCTCTTTGTTAGGCATTCTAGGCGTGGATCTGAATGCTGATGCTGTTGGAATTGATATTGGTGCAAGTGTCGGTGGAGGTTCGGCGCAGATTGGATTTAGCAATCCGTCGTCGAGCGTGACACCGGAACCTCCGGCTCTCACACTGTTAGGAACAGGTTTACTGGGACTAGCGGGCGTGGTGAAGCGGAGAGTGTTCGCCTCTTAGCCAGAACGCACACTGATTACAAGATGCAACCGAGAGCACTGAGAGCTGCCAAAGCGTTGGCGGCTCTTGG
Organism: Acidobacteriaceae bacterium; assembly: GCA_049578265.1. Taxonomy (GTDB): domain Bacteria; phylum Acidobacteriota; class Terriglobia; order Terriglobales; family Acidobacteriaceae; genus Granulicella. Next base: position 130,515 of record JBAULP010000048.1, on the reverse strand, counting down.
TGTGTGTACTCGTTGAACGAGGTCAGCGCTGACGGCGAAGGAGCAGCGTACCGGTGATGAAGAGGGTGGCGCCTGCGCCGCCGAGGAGGAAGATGGCGTGACGGTAGGCGGCCTGGACCGAGGGTGGGGTGGCGCGCGTGCTGTCAAGACACTGGCTGCAGCCCTGGCCCAGCGATTGCACGGCCATGCACATGGCGAAGAAGCCGCCGAGCCAGAGCCAGCGCAGGCGGCTTTCTTTAAGGATGGATGCGAGCACGCGCTTCATTGACCGAACTCGAGCAGAAGGAAGAGGAAGACCCAGAGGGCGCCCATGGCGTGCCAGTACCAGACGGTGGTGTCGACGATGACCTGGCGGGTGGAGAGCGAGCGCGAGAACTGCAGCGCATATAACGCCGTGATGAGGGCACCGATGCCGAGCGCGAGATGCACGGCGTGGGTGATGGTGATGAGGTAGAAGAAGTGGCTGCTGGGGTTGGAGCGGAAAAAGACATGCTGCGCGGCGAGTTGGTCCCAGGCGATCCACTGGCCGGCTAAGAAGAGGGCGCCGAGCAGGAGGGTGAGGGTGAGCCAGATGGTGGCGCGGTGGGAGACGGGGCGGCCGAGACCGAACCATTCGTCCATGGCGTCGACCTCGCGGAACATGGCCTGGCGGGCGATCTCGGCGGTGACGGAACTGATGAGGAGGGCGGCGGTGTTGAGCCAGAGGATGCAGGGGATGGCGGTGGGGAGCCACTCGTTGATGAAGCGGTCGTAGGCGTCGAAGTGGCCGCTGGCCTTGGTGACGAAGAAGACGCTGATGAGCGCGACGAAGAACATGAGGTCGCCGCCGAGGGCGAAGAAGAGGCCGATGCGGGCCTGGGAGATGCGCTCATGGGGTCCGCGATGTCCGCGCGGCCGGTTGTTCCAGTTGTCGCCGTCGCCCTCGCCGTTGCCGCCGGTGCGTTTGTCGGTGGGCGGCCGATGTCCGTTGTTGCCGTCGCTGATGCGGTGGCGATCAATCTCCGGCGGTGTGATGGTGGACGGCATGCGCTGGATGATCCTGTCGGACGGCGAACCTGAGAGAAACGGGCGATAGTGCCGTTCGCACGGTCTCTTGTTGTCAGAATACTTTACTCTGCTTCGGTGTTAAATGCGTTGGAAGTACTCCATTGGGGCAAAAAGTCTTTGCCGGAATCACTGTATTCGGTGGGGCCGCGGTAGACGACAGGCAACTCTTCCGTTGGATGCGGATGGAGGGCGTTGGGTGCCCACTCCATAGTGGTAGCGCGCCAGGGGTTGGATTCGGCGGGGTCGTGGAGGGTTTGGATGGGGCGGCGGAGGGTGCGATAGAGGTTGAGGAAGAAGGGGATTTGCGCGCAGAGCAGGAAGATGGCGCCGAGGGTGATGTGGCGTTGGAGCGGCAGGGTGGACTGGAGCAGCGTTGCGCTGGGACCGGCGATGCCGGTAAGTTGCGCGTAGTGGCGGGGTTCGGCGGCGAGACCGGTGAAGTGCATGGGGAGAAAGGTGGTGTAGGCGCCGATGAAGGTGAGCCAGAAGTGGAGCTTGCCGAGGGGTTCGGACAGCAGGCGGTGGAAGAGCAGCGGGGACCAATAGTAGATGGCGCAGAAGAGGCCGAAGACGCCGGCCATGGCCATGATGAGGTGGAAATGGGCGACGACGAAGAAGGTGTTGTGGAGGTACTCGTCGAGGATGGGTTGGGCGAGGATGGGGCCGGTGAGGCCTCCGGTGATGAAGAGCGAGACGAAGCCGAGCGCGAAGAGCATGGGGGTGGTGAGACGTGGGCGCGATCCCCAGGTGGTGGCGAGCCAGCTAAGGACCTTGGCGGAGGCGGGGATGGCGATGGCCATGGTGGAGATGCTGAAGGCCGTGCCGGCGAAGGGGTTGAGGCCGGCGACGAACATGTGGTGTCCCCAGACGAGGATGCCCAGGAAGCCGATGAGCAGTGTGGTTGCGATCATCAGGCGGTAGGCAAAGACGCGGCGGTGGCTGAAGTTGGCGATGACCATGGAGGTGAGGCCCATGCCAGGGAGGATGGCAATGTAGACCTCGGGATGGCCGAAGAACCAGAAGAGATGCAGCCAGAGGAGTGGACTGCCGTCGCCACGGTGCTGCAGGAGGACGCCACTGACGAGGTCTTGAGCGGGAAGGAAGAAGCCGCTGTGGAGATGGCGATCGCAGAAGAGAAGGAGGATGGCGGCGAGGAGGACGGAGAAGGCGAGGATGCTGAGGAGCGCCGCGGTGAACCATCCCCAGACGGTGAGGGGAAGGCGCTCCCAGGTGAGGCCCTGGCAGCGAAGCTTGACGATGGTGGTGAGGGTGTTGACGGCGCTGAGGGTGGAGGCGATGGCGAAGATGGCGATGCTGGCGAGCCAGAGGTCCATGCCGAGGCCCTGGCCGGGGCCGGCGAGTGGCGTTGCGGAGAGCGGGGGATAGGCTGTCCAGCCACCGATGGGTGCACCTCCGGGAACGAAGAACGCGGAGAGGAGGGTGAACAGCGCGATTGCGGTGAGCCACATGCCCGCGGCGTTGAGGCGGGGGAAGGCCATCTGGCGGGTGCCAAGTTGTGGCGGGAGAATGAGGTTGCCGAAGCCGGATTGCGGGGCGACGGTGAGGACGAAGAAGAGCATCAGTGTGCCGTGCATGGTGACGAGCGCTAGATACTCTTCGGGAAGAATGGGCCCGTGGAGAGGGAATTGCCACGCTGGCCACGCGAGATGCAGGCGCATGAGCAGCGAGAGTAGCGCACCGATGATGACGGCGATGAGGGAAATCAGGAGGTAGCCGAAGCCGACGTTGCGGTGATGTGTGGAGAAGACGGCGCGGAGGACGCGCTGACTGCGGTGGGGCGTTGAGATGGAGGTTGTCGAAAGGGGTTGAGGCTTCATGGTTGAGCCTCGGCGTTCAGTTTTGCCTTGGCGGCTTCCTGTGATTGCAGCCATTGGTCGAAGGCTGCGGGGGGAAGGACGCGGAGGGTGGCGAGCATGCGGTAGTGGCCGAGGCCGCAGACCTGCGTGCAGAGGATGGCGTAGTCGCCGGGTGTTTCGGGGGTGAAGTGGATGTGTGCGGTCTGGCCGGGGACCGCGTTTTGCTTGATGCGCATCTGCGGGATAGCGAAGCCGTGGATGACGTCCTGGGAGACGAGCGCGAGATCGACCTCGCGGTTGGCGGGAAGGACGAGTTCGCTGGTGACGATGTCGTCGCGGCCGTAGGAGTCGTGGGGATCGATGCCCAGGGGGTTGGCAGCGGCGGGGTCGACGAGCGAGAGCTTGGTGCGGCCGAAGGCGGCGTCGTGGCCGGGGTAGCGGAAGTACCAGACGAACTGCTTGCCCGTGACCTCGACTTGCATGGCCGAGAGATCGGCGCCGGTGTAACGCTGCGCGGCCCAGAGTTGTTGCGCGCGGATGGCGAGGAAGGCGAAGAGAACGATGAGCGTGGCGAGTGGGAGGTATTCGGCGAGGAGCTGGCGCGGGGCGCGCGGCGCACGTTTGCGGAGAGCGATGCCGAGCAGGAGGATGACATGCGCGAGGGTGAGGAGTGCGAGGGCGATCCAGAGGTTGAGAAGGAGGTGGGTGTCGAGAGCGTGGCCGTGGCGGGCGGCGTCGACAGGCAGGTTCCAGAAGCCGTGCGTGGGCGAGATGGCCTGGGATGCCTGCATAGGTTGATTGTAGAGTGCGGCGGCGGGCTGGTTGTGTGGCTAGGCCTTCGCTTCGCGGACGATGTCGAGGAAGAGCTGGTGGACGCGGGTGTCGTCGGTGAGTTCGGGATGGAAGGTGGCGGCCAGGAGGCGGCCCTGGCGAATGAGGGTGGGGCTGTTGTCGCGGGTGGCGAGGGTTTCCACGGTGGGGCCGATGCGGCTGATGCGTGGGGCGCGGATGAAGACCATCTCGAGCGGGCCGCCGGGAAGTGTGGTCTCGGAGGTGAGGATCGCGGAGTCGTTCTGGCGGCCGTAGGCGTTGCGCTCGACCGCGATGTCCAGGACGCCGAAGGAGGGCTGGTGGGGGTTCGAGACTTCCTTTGCGAGAAGGATGCAGCCGGCGCAGGTGCCGAAGACGGGCTTGCTGTGGACGAAGCAGTTGAGTGCGTCGTAAAAGCCGGCGCGCTCCAGGTGCTTGAGGAAGGTGGTGGATTCCCCGCCGGGGATGACGAGAGCGTCGAGGGCGTCGAGCTGGCCGGGCTTGCGGACGAGCGTGGTGGCGGCGCCGAGTTCGGCGAGACGGCGGGCATGTACGTCGAAGGCGCCTTGCAGGGCTAGAACGCCGATGGCTGGTCTGTTGGAGTCCACTCTTCAATTTTAGGGCATGGACGCGATTGGGGATGGGGCGTGGCAGACGCGGAGGCTTTGAGCAAGCGATAATGCAATCGATGAGCACAACGATGCAGGAGGCCAGCTACCCGAGTCTGCAGGGACGAGTGGTGCTGGTGACGGGTGGGGCGAGCGGGATTGGCGCGGCGACTGTCGAGGCCTTTGTGCGGCAGCGGGCGACGGTGGTGTTTCTCGATATTCAGGAAGAGGCGGCTGAGCGGCTTGTGGAGCGGATGGCGACGGATGGTCTCGATGCGCCGAATTTCCTTGCTTGCGATGTCACTGACTGCGATGCGATTGGGCGAGCGGTGGGTGAAGTCTTGCAGCGCTATGGCCGCGTGGATGTGCTGGTGAACAATGCGGGGAATGACACGCGACATTCGCTGGAGTCGGTGACGCCGGCGTCGTGGGATGCGGGTATGGCAGTGAATCTGAAGCACCAGTTCTTTATGGCGCAGGCGGTGGCTCCTGCGATGCGCGCGGCGAGGCGTGGGTCGATCATCAATATGGGGTCGATTGCTTGGGTGATTCCGGCGGAGGATCTTGCGGTGTATGTGACGGCGAAGTCCGCGATTGTGGGGATGACGAAGGCGCTGGCGCATGAGTTTGGCGCGGACGAGGTGCGGGTGAACTGCGTGATGCCTGGTGCGATTCTGACCGAGCGGCAGAGACAATTGTGGTTCACCGAGGAGTATGAGCGCGAGATTCTTGCGCGGCAATCGTTGAAGCGGATGCTGCAGCCGGAGGAGGTTGCGCGGCTGGTGCTGTTTCTGGCTGCGGACGATAGTTCCGCGATTACGAACCAGAGCTACGTGGTGGATGGCGGCTGGATTTAGTGCACAGAAAAGCCCCGCGCCTCATGAGCTCGCGGGACTTGGATTGTTGTGAAGCCGGGGATTTACCAGCCGCGGGTCTGCATGAGGTCCTTCTCTTCGATCGCGGCGGCGGCGAGGCCCTTCATGCTTCCGATGACGGCTTCGCAGGCTTCGGCGACGATCTTGGGATCGTCGTAGTGGAGGGTTGCGAGCACGATGGCGCGGGCGCGAGAGATGGCCTCATCGCGCTCGTTGGCGTTGTCCTCGATGTCCAGAGGAATGGCGCCTTCCTTCATGAAGATGCCGGAGCCGACGAAGACGGTCTCCGCGCCGAGCTGCATCATGAGGGCGGCGTCGGCGGGTGTGGCGATGCCGCCGGCGGAGAAGTTGGGCACGGGGAGTTTGCCGGCCTGGGCGACCATGCGGACGAGTTCGTAGGGGGCTTGCAGGTTCTTGGCGGCGGCGTAGAGTTCTTCTTCGCTGAGGACGGTGAGGGCCTTCATCTCGCGAACGATGGTGCGCATGTGGGTGACGGCGTGGACGACGTCGCCGGTGCCGGGTTCGCCCTTGGTGCGGATCATGGCTGCGCCTTCGGCGATGCGGCGAAGGGCTTCGCCGAGGTTCTTTGCGCCGCAGACGAAGGGCGTGGTGAAGGCGTGCTTGTCGATGTGGTGGAGTTCGTCGGCGGGGGTGAGGACCTCGGACTCGTCGATGAAGTCGACCCCGAGCGATTGGAGGACCTGCGCTTCGACGAAGTGTCCAATGCGGGCCTTGGCCATGACAGGGATGGTGGAGACGGCCATGATCTGCTTGATGAGCTTGGGCGAGGCCATGCGGGCCACGCCGCCCTCGGCGCGGATGATCGCGGGAACGCGCTCGAGCGCCATGACGGCGACGGCACCGGCCTCTTCGGCGATGCGAGCCTGGGCAACGCTCATGACGTCCATGATGACGCCGCCTTTGAGCATCTCGGCGAGACCTGTTTTGAGGCGAAGTCCTGTGCCGTTGTTGCTGTGCTTGCCGTGCCCGTTGCTGGTTGCCATGACGAACTCCTTTGGCGTGGGATTCTCGCCACGCCTCTACCTTCCAAGTTTAGCAGTTTGATGCCGGGAAGACGCGGTTTGATCCGAACGGTCAGAGACCGGACTGTTCCTTGGTGAGGATGGTCTCGGCTTCGTCGTCTGGGCCGCCTTCGACGATGTTGGTCTTGGCGCGACCGAGTTGTTTCTCTGGCGTGCGCGAGAGTTCCATCAAGTATTGCTGGGCGCTCAGCGTTTGGCCGTTGCGCGGTGCGCGCTCGTAGCTGCCATCGGAGCGCATGAGGCGCGCCTTGAGATTGTCGCGTAGATAGGAACCTAGAATCTCATCGCGAAGGCGGTGTTTCAGTGCGGGGTTGACGACTGGGAAGACGACCTCGCAACGCTCGTAGAGGTTGCGGGTCATCCAGTCGGCACTGCCGCAGAAGACCTCGGACTTCTCGCCGTCGTCGGGTCCGCCGTTGGCGAACCAGAAGATGCGGCTGTGCTCGAGGAAGCGACCGATGATGGAGCGGACGCGGATGTGTTCGCTTAGGCCGGGGATGCCTGGACGGAGCGCGCACATGCCGCGAACGATGAGGTCGATTTCGACACCGGCTTGCGATGCTGCGTAGAGGGCGTCGATGGTGGGGACGTCGAGCAGGCCGTTCACCTTGGCGATGATGCGGGCAGGCTTGCCGGATTTGGCGTGCGCGGCCTCGCGTGCGATGAGGGCGAGCATGTCGCTGTGCAGGGTTACGGGAGCGACGAGCAGTGGGCGATAGGCGTTGGGGCCAGCTTCCCATTCGGCGGTGAGGTAGCGGAAGACGCGGAGGACGGCCTCGGTGAGATCGGGGCGCGCGGTGAGGAGGCTGATATCGGTGTAGAAGCGCGCGGTGACGGGGTTGTAGTTGCCCGTGCCGAGGTGCGCGTAGCTGCGCACGATGCCGTCGGAGTCGCGGCGAACGACCAGAGCGAGCTTGCAGTGCGTTTTGAAACCGAAGATGCCGTGAAAGACCTGCACGCCGGCGTCTTCGAGTTCGCGCGCCCAGCGGATGTTGGAGGCTTCGTCGAAGCGCGCCATCAGCTCGACGACTACCGTAACGTCTTTGCTCTGCGCGCCGGATTTTAGTGCGCTGAAGATGGGGGAGTCGGCGCTGGTGCGATAGAGCGTCTGTTTGATGGAGATGACGTCGGGGTCGGAGGCGGCCGACTCGATGAACTCTTCGACAGTGCTGTAGCTGTCGAAAGGGTGATGGAGGAGCATGTCACCCTGACGAAGTATCGCGAAGATGTTGGTTGGGGGCTTGGTGGATTGGTCGAGGTGGAGGCGACGCCCGTGGAAGTCGGTGAACTTCAGCGCAGGAATCTTCGCGGCGCTGTAGAGGGTCATGAGGCGCGAAAGATTGATCGGTGCAGAGGTGCGAAAGACCTGCCAGGGTTCGAGTTCGAAGTTGACGCGGAGGCGCTCGGCGATCTCCTCGGAGGCGAAGGCGTCGATCTCCATACGGACGGCGTCACCCTTGCGGCGGTTGTGAAGCTCCTCGGCGACGGTCTCGAGAATGGAGCGCGACTCTTCCTCCTGCATATAGAGGTTGCTGTTGCGCGTGACGCGAAATGCTGTGAGGTTGAGGATGCTGTAGCCGCGGAACATCGTTTCGATGTGGGCTTCGATGAGCTCTTCGAGGAGAAGAAAGTTGCGCTGGCCGGTGCGCTCGGGGAGCGCGATGAGCGTGGGCAGAGAGCGGGGGATGGTGATGACGCCGAGGATTGTCGGGGCGTTGCCGGACTTAACGCGGCGTTTGTGGCGCAGCAAGAGCGCGAGGCAGAGGGCCTTGTTGAGTACCCGCGGAAACGGATGCGAGGGGTCGAGCGTGACGGGAGTCAGGAGCGGGTCGACCTGCTCCTGGAAGAACTTGATGGCGAACTCGCGTTCGGTTTTGCGGAGTTGCTTCCACGGGAGGATCGAGATGCCGGCGCGCTTGAGTTCGGGAACCAGGCGCTCGTTCCAGCAGATGTCCTGGTCGTGCGTGAACTGGTGGAGTTGCTCGCGCAGGCGGTCTACGCGCTGATTTTGCGTCAGGCCGCTGGCATCGAGATGTTGGGGCAGACCGAGGCCTTCTTCCAGGCGCTGCAGCACACCGGCTACGCGAATTTCTACAAACTCGTCGAGGTTGCTGGCGGTGATGGCCAGGAACTTGGCGCGTTCGAGCAGGGGATTGGAGGTGTCGTCGGCTTCTTCGAGCACACGGCGGTTGAACTGAAGCCAGCTCTCGTCGCGATCGATGAGGCGGCCGCCGGGAGGGACGGCGGGGGCTTTTCTGGAGCGCCTGGCGGTGGGGGCTGAGGCTTTCTTCTGCGCGCTTTGTTTCCGGACAGCCATTCGTCTTACGAGACTAAATCAGGGTTGTGCCGGTCGAATGTAAATTTCCGGCACAACCCTGATGGTGGAGCAGTTAGGAGTTTGGTTACTGGTGCTGGTGCATGCTCCAGCCGAGGTAGTTGGAGGCAGCTTCGAAGATCGGGCTCGCGACATTGGAAAAGTTTGCTGCAACGTGATGCTCAAAGCCGTTCTCGCAGATGTAGCGGAGAAGCTTCTGCATGTTCGGGATCTCAACGACGCCGGCTCCGCCGAAGGTGTTCAGCGGATCGTCGGTGAAGGCGCCTTCGCCGACGTAGCCGGCGATTCTGCCTTCGAAGTCATTGGTGGAGAAACGCGCGAAGCTCATGGGGCCGGCTTTGACGGTGCCGTCGAGCGTGCCGTGGGTGTTCTCCTTGCCGACGGTTCCGGCGATGATGAGCTGGTAGTCCATCTTCACGCCTTCGCGGAAGAAGTGCTTGGGGAGATTGGAGCAGTGGAAGCAGACAGCCTTGTCGGGGTTGTCGCCGTAGTTGTTGTTCCAGTCGAGCAGCGCGGAGGGCGTCTCGCTGGCGAGCGTGAGGGCATACATGGAGAGCGTGCCGAGGACGTCGACTTCGCAGGCCGAAGGGATGAGCTGCTCGCTCATCATCGACATCACGGTGCAGGGAACGATGCCGAGGTACTCTTCGATCGAGGTCCAGCACTGTACGGCGGAGACGGTTAGCTCGGACGCGGCCATCCAGCCGTCGATGACAGCGCCCAGCTTAGCCATCTTCATCAGCGCGGCTTCGGGCGTGTCGCCGATGGGGATGTACTTTTTGATGGCGGCGAGCTTGGCCTGGACGGCATCGTCGTTGTCCTTGCTCTTTTCGATGCGGCCCATGACCTCGCTGAGGTCGAGGGTTTCGACGGTGATTCCGGAGCGCTCGAGTAGTTTCTCGGAGTAGCGAACGGTGTTGAATGCCGTGGGGCGGGCTCCGATTGCGCCGAAACGAACGTTGCGCAAGCCGCGCACGATGCGGCAGACGGCTGCGAACCACTGCAGGTCGGCTTTGAACTCCTTGGAGTCCGGAGCTTCGGTGTGGAGGGTTGTGAGCGAGTAGGTGATTCCGTACTGCTTGAGGTTGTTGCAGATTGACATCTTGCCGCAGAAGCTGTCGCGGCGGAAGGCGATGCCCATCTTGCCGGGGGTGTCGGGCGTGGCCTGGATGAGGACGGGCACCTTGAGATTGGCGAGACGGAGGGCATCGGCGAGGCCGCGCTCTTCTCCGAAGTTGGGCAACGTAATGATGATGCCATCGATCGCGGCCGCATGCTGCTTGAAGAGCGCGGCGCACTTCTTGGCGTCCTCGTACGTTTCTACGGCACCGTGCGCGGTTTCTTCGGGGGTGAGTATTACTGGTTTAATTCCGGCTGCTTCAAGTGCTGCGATGATCTCTAAACGCCCGCTGGTGGCGAGGTGGCTGGGAAAGAAGCCACGGTTACCCACGACTACGCCCATTGTCATTTGACGGCCCATACGTTCTCCTATGTTGAAAGCTATGCTTTGTTGATGTCGTCCGGCCTTGGCCGGAAGCGGATGGTGTAGAAGGCGCCGAAGAGAGTCATCAGCAGACCCCACCAGAAGGTTGGGTGAAGATTGTTGAGCACTGTGGCAGGCTCATGATGGCCGAACCACTCCCACGCGCCGTAGGGCAGTAAGACGAGACCGTAGACGAGCGTAAGGCCGCCTACGAAAAACCAGATGGAGAGCAGCTCACCGCGTCCTGTTCCCTCAGCCATAATCAGTACCTCCATGCACCAGCGGCGCACCGTTCTAGAAGAAGATGATGTTCAAAATGAAGAAGACAATGATGACGATGATGGCCCAGAAGATCGGTTTCTGCCACAGGGTGGTTGCGCCGTCGTCGGGGATCTCTGTGGCGCCGTACACGAGGCCGTTGAGCTCCGCCTCGGACTTCGGCGTTGTCATGTAGCTGACGACGATGGTTACGACGACGCAGATGATCCAGCTCCAGAGAGCGCGGTAGAGCGTCTCGGCCATGGGACGCGCGTCGGAGGAGAGCGCAATCCGAGCGAGTGCTGCCGGACCCCCAAAGGTGGTATAGACAAACATGCCGATGGAGGCGACCGTTCCGCAGAGCAGGCCCCAGAAGCCGCCAGCATTGGTGGCGCGCTTCCACAGCATTCCTAGAACGACGGTGCCGAAGAGCGGTGCGATGAAGAAGCTGAAGAGCGCCTGTACGTAGTCCATGATGGACGCTGCATCGGCGACGAGGTAGGCCGTCAGTACCGATACGATCATGCCGACCACTGTGGACCAGCGGCCCATGAGGACGTAGTGCTGGTCGGAGGCCTTCTTGTTGATGAAGGCGCCGTAGATGTCGTAGGTCCAGACGGTGGAGAAGGCGCTGACGTTGCCCGCCATGCCGGACATGAATCCAGCGACGAGCGCTGTGATGCCGAGGCCAAGCAGGCCGGGACCGCAGTAGCGGATCAGCATGAGGGGAAGGACTTCGTTATAGCTGTAGGGGTGCGCAGCGTCGACCGCGTTCTGGCCTACAAGGTGATAAAGAGCGTGTCCGTGGCTGGTGAGTCCCAGGCAGATGAGGCCGGGGAGAATGACGATGAATGGCACCGCCATCTTGAAGGCCGCACCAATCACTGGCGCCATCTTGGCGGCGCGCAGGTTGTGGGCAGAGAGGACGCGCTGTACGACGAGGAAATCAGTCGTCCAGTAGCCGAAGCTGACTACAAAACCAAGGCCAAAGACGATGCCGGTCCAGTGCACACCCATGGGGTTATCGCGGAAGTGGCCGAGGGTGGACCACATGTGGGTGTAGTCGGTGGAGCCGACGTTGTGGGCGATCTGAGCTTTGAGGTTGGTCCAGCCGCCGGCTTCGATGAGCCCGAGGATGGGGATGAGCGCTGCGCCTGCCCAGATGAGGACGAACTGCACCACCTCATTAATGATGGCCGAGCGCAGGCCGCCGAGCATGACGTACACCGCGACTGTAACGGCTCCTACCCAGATGGAGAAGTTGATATTCCAGCCCAGGATGACTTTCATCACCAGCGCCATGGCGTACATGTTTACGCCGGACATCAGGATAGTCATGAAGCCGAAGCTTGCCGCGCTCAGGCCGCGGGCTCCTTCGCCGAAGCGAAGCTGCAGGTAGCCGGGCACGGAATGCGTCTTAGAGATGTAGTAGAAGGGCATCATGACGATGCCGAGGAAGAGCATCGCCGGAATCGCGCCGATCCAGTACCAGTGGGTGGCAAGGATGCCGTATTGATAGGCTGCTCCTGCCCATCCCATCAGCTCCAGCGATCCGAGGTTGGCACTGACGAAGCTTAAACCGGCGATCCACGCGGTCATCTCGCGTCCGGCAAGGAAGAACTCTTCGCTGGTGTTCGTCGACCCCTTCACATAAAAGCCAATGAAGATGACCATGGCGAAGTAGAGGACGAGGATGATGACGTCCACGGGGGAGAGGTGAGTGAGTTGGGTGGGCTGGAGAGCGGCCATTAACAGCATGAGTCCATCCTAGGGCGAAGAATAGGAGCGGTGTGAAGCGGCCGGAACGACGCGGAATGGGAGCGCAGAAGGTCCAAACTGTCGGCAGGCAGAAATCGTTTACTATAAGTCGGCGTTCATCATACAGCAACGCTATAAGAATCTACCAGCAAGGACCAAGAACTGGGAAGGGCTCTGATTAAAGCGAGTTAATAATTTTTCAAGGGTCGCGGCCAGCTCTGTGGTTCGGGGCGGATGGGGTGTCGTTACCATTTCAAGATTTCAGCGCATCCAATACAGTTGTAGCTGCTCAATGGGAGAGAGAACCAATGAAGATGATCGCAGTTTCGACGGTGGCCCTGGCAGGTTTGCTTTCGCTGGGGATTTGCCATGCCCAGACGGTAGGCCAGGACATGAAAGATGCCGGCCATGACACCGCCCACGCCAGCAAGACCGTGGCACACAAGACGGTACATGGCACCAAGGTGGCCACGCACAAGACGGTGCATGGAACCAAAGAGGGCTATCACAAGACCGTCCACGGGACCAAAGAGGGGTATCACAAGACGGTTCACGGCACCAAGCATGTGGTGCATAAGGTCGAGGGCAAGCCGTCTAACTCACCGCGGTAAGGGTTCGGCGTTCCGGGGCCAGGACCGTTGCGCAGGCTACCACCAGGGCAATCCAGTAGAGATCGGCGCCCAGGAGGTGGAGGACCTGCATCCAAGTGGGGGCGAGCAGGATCACGTCTGTGGCTCCAAGGAAGATCTGCATTCCAATGAGGGCTAGGACCAGGCTGCCGAGCCTGCTGCGGATCTGCAAGGCTAGCCAGATGGCGCAGGCCAGGGCGATTAAAGAGAACGCCGGATGCAGCCAGCGCATGCGCACAATGAGCGGCGAGTGCGCGGCGAAGTCCTGAAGGAAGGCTGCCTGGAGCGAAGTCGGTGGGAAGAGGGTGTCGGCGAGCGCGGCGACGGAACCGGTGCCGCCCACGAAGAGTGTCGCGATCACGGCCAGCCACGCCGCAGTGCGTGCGTGCTTGCTGTGGACTGCTGGCTGGTGCCGCTCGCGCAGCCACCACCAGGTGAGGGTGATGGCTGCAAGCAGCAGCATGGTGTTGGTGAAATGGATGCACTGCATGACGACGCGCATGTCCGAGGCGTTGTTCTCGACGTAGCCGCCTTTGACCAGGAGCGCACCGAGGAGAGCTTCTGTGATGAGGAGGATGCCGCACCAGACGACGGCGCGGCGGGAGCGGTCGCCGCGGGGGCGCGCAACGAAGGTCCAGCCAATGAGAATGGCGACGAGGGTGGTGACAATGCCGGTCATCGAGCGGTGGGTGTACTCGATGATGGTCGCCAGGCGAGGGTGGTGGGGGAAGAAGTCGCCGTTGCAGAGGGGCCAATGGTTGCCGCAGCCTGCTCCGGAGCCTGTGGCGCGAACCAGAGCGCCCTCCAGAATAACCAGCACCATGAAGCCGACGACGACCGCCGCGTAGAAGGAAAGTGTGCGTGACTGGCGGTTGCCAGCGGGCGTTGCGATGGGGACCACAGTACTGCTCATGCCCTTGATTGTACGAGCGTGCTCCGGCGGGTGTTCGATTTTGTCGTGCAATGGCCGGTATACGGGCGAGGCGGCTAGCTGCCGGCGAGTTCGCGCGCCCGCTCCGTGGCGCGTTTGACGGCCTTGATGAGAGTGACGCGCAGGCCGCCTTCCTCGAGTTCGAGGATGCCGTCGACGGTGCAGCCGGCGGGGGTGGTGACTTCGTCCTTAAGGAGGGCGGGGTGGGAGCCGGTCTCGAGTACCATCCTGGCGGCGCCGTAGGTGGTTTGCGCGGCGAGTTGCGTGGCGATGTCGCGGGGAAGGCCTACGTTCACGCCGGCTTCGGCGAGGGCTTCGATGATGATGTAGAGGAAGGCCGGGCCGGAGCCGGAGAGACCCGTGACTGCGTCCATGTGCTTCTCGTCGACGGCGACGGTGCGGCCGACGGTGCCAAAGATCTTCTCGGCCAGCGCAAGCTGCTCGTCGGTGACGAACTTACCGCGGCAGATGGCGGTGATGCCCGCGCCTAGCATGGCGGGGGTGTTGGGCATGGCTCGGATGACGGCGAGCTGGCAGCCGGCGGCCTGTTCGATGGCCCTGGTCTTCACGGAGGCGGCAAAGGAGATGAGCAGCTTGCCGGGATTCAGCGCGGGCGCAATGCTGCTGACCACGTCGTCCATCTGCTGCGGCTTCACGCCTAGCAGGATTACGTCGGCAGCCTGGGCGGCTTGGAGGTTGTCGGTGGTGACGGTGATGCCGAACTGCTTGCTGAGGGCGTGAGCGCGGGCTTCGTGGGCTACCGTCGCGGCAACGTGTTCGCGGGGAAAGAGCCCGGAGCGCAGAAAGGCTTGTACGAGAATCCCGCCCATCTTGCCGGCGCCGAGGACGGCGATGCGAAGGGTGGCGGTGGACTCCGTCGTGTCGGTGGAGGTCATGCTGCAAGGCTATCAGTCTAAGGACTGAGCCACCAAAGATTAGGGGTTCAGGTTGGTAAGAGCGGTACAGGATCGTTAGGTCAGCCGGTCATCTTGAGATCGGAGGAACCAGGGTTTGAGAGGGAGGGAGCGCCGGAATCCAGCATGCGGTAGAGCGTCGAGCGGCTGATGCCGAGAATCTCTGCGGTGCGCAGCTTGTTGCCGTTGCAGGCAAAGAGCACGGCGCGAATATGCTCCTGGATGACATCGTCCAGACGCATCATGCGAATCTCACGGCGGTCGTGGCCAGCGGCCTGCGGAATCGCACCGAGAACGGATTCAAGATCCGCAGATGCGAGCACCGACTTGCCTGCCTGTTGCAGCAGACCTTCGGCCACCGAGTATAGCTGCGACAGGTTGCCGGGCCAGGGAAGTCTGCGAACCATGTCGAGGAGGTCGGGGGCAAGTTGTGGCGGGGCGGCCCCGTTCTGTTCTGCAATCCCTTGCACGATGTGCGCGAGCAGATGAGGTGCGTCCTCGCGACGCTCGCGGAGGGGCGGAATGACGATACGGAGCGCGCCCAGGCAGTCAGCTAGTTCTGGAGAGAAGCCACTGGCGCTAACCAGCGGGCGTAGACCGCGCTCTGCGAAGGCGACGATGCGCGGCGCCTGAGCCCCTCTCTTTCGAATGAGGCGGAGTAGCACCATCTGCGCAGCATGAGGCAAGCGCTCTGGACGCGGCAGGTACAGCATTCCCTTTTCTGCGAGAAGCTCCAAAGGCTCAGGTTTGCTGAAGAGCCGCTCAGCTTCTGCAGCGGTAAGAGCGACGAACGGACGACGTCCGAGCGGCGACAACTGATGCAGGAGATGGGCTGCTGTCTCTTCGCCACATCCCCTCTCGCCGATGAGGAGAGCTGTTCTGAAATACGGTGCGACCCTACGAATCTGACCGCGGAGCTGAGTAACGGCGTTACTCGGGCCTGAGAGCCAGAGGTGAGGCGCCGATGTAGAGGATGCAGGTAACTCGGGGGGCGGGAGAGTTTCTACCGGAGAGAGGCTCGGTACCCGATTCGTATCTGACATGCGTACGTTATCGGCAGGAAGGCCGTTGGATTTTAGCTGTGGCTGGATGCTATCCGCTTTGAGCCGTGGTCTCGTAGCGGGACAGATGCAAAAAGAGCGGATGGCGATTGCCACCCGCTCTTGAGGTTATTGCTGGAAGTGTTGAAAATGCGTTGGTTAGACGGTTGACTTTGCGCAATAGGTGTCGAAGGCCCGGGTGAGCTCCTGGGCGATCGCTGGTGCCGTCGAATTTTCGATGGCGGAGCGCTGCAGCAGGTAGATGAGCTGCCCGTCGCGGAGGATGGCGACGGCGGGGGAGGTGGGGGGGTGGCCCTGGAAGTAGCTGCGGGCACGCTCGGTGGCCTCGCGGTCCTGTCCGGCGAAGACGGTGACGCTTTGGTCTGGCTTGGTGGCGTGCTGAAGGGCGAGGCGGACGCCGGGGCGCATCTTGCCGGCGGCGCAACCGCAGACAGAGTTCACGATCAGCATGGTGGTTCCGGGCTTGGCGAGAGCGGCGTCCACTTCGTCGCTGGTTCGCGTCTCGAGGATGCCGGCCTTGGTCAACTCTTCGCGCATCGGAATGAGCATCAACTCTGGGTACATCGTGTTGCCTCCTGATCTGGGTGGAACTGAGCTTCCTTCATTTGATTGTACGTCGTCGGATTTGGTCGCAGGGGTGGGGGCCCCTCCCCTCCCATACTCCTGGGCCTAACGTTCTGATAGCGCGGCGCTTCGTGCCGGACTTGCGAAAGTCTACCCTTCCCATGGACCACGGAGGGATCAAGCTCACCCTCTGTTTCTATTGTATCGGCGATGTCAATGTGCCGGTGGGCGCGGGAGGCCTTATGCTGGTTGGGTGATGATGGCTAAGTTGAACATTCGTGAGGGGGTGGAGCTGGCGCCGTTTACCACCTTCGGGATCGGCGGTCCTGCACGATATTTTGTTCAAGCGGAAAATGAGGTGCAGGTGGCGGCCGCCGTGGCCTGGGCTAAGGAACGCGAGCTGCGATTGTTTGTGCTGGGCGGCGGAAGCAATCTGCTGGTGCGGGACGACGGGTTTGATGGGTTGGTGTTGAAGGTTGTGGTGATGGGCGTGGAGGCCTGTGGGGAGGGCCGTTACGAGGTGGGTGCGGGCGAGTCGTGGGATCGGTTTGTGGAGATGATGATGTGGGTGGGAATGGCGGGGGTGGAGTGCCTGGCGGGGATTCCGGGGTCGGTGGGCGGGACGCCGGTGCAGAACGTTGGAGCGTATGGGCAAGAAGTGTCGGAGTCGATTGAGTGGGTGCGAGCGTACGACCTGAGGACGGAGAGCTGGGTGAAGCTGAGCAAGCAGGAGTGCCGGTTTCGCTATCGGGAGAGCGTGTTCAATACGGATGAGCCGGGACGTTACATTGTGACGCGGGTGCGGTTTCGTTTGACGGAAGGGGGCGAGCCGAATCTGCGTTACGCCGATCTGCAGAAGAGGCTCGGCGGGCGCACAGAGCTGACGCTGTTGGATGTGGCGACGGCGGTGAGGGAGATTCGGCGCGAGAAGGGCATGCTGCTGGTGCAGGGCGATCCAGATTGCCGGAGCGCGGGCTCGTTCTTCAAGAATCCGATTGTTGCGAGTGAGAGGCTTAAGGAGATTGCAGCGGCTGTGGGTGTGGAGGAGAGTGCGGTGCCGCACTGGCCTGCGGGTGAGGGTCGAACGAAGATTCCGGCAGCGTGGTTGCTGGAGAAGACTGGGTTTGTGAAGGGGTATGGCGAGGGCGCGGCGAGGATTTCGACCAAGCACACACTGGCGCTGACCAATCGGGGCGGAGCGACGTGCGCGGATGTTGAGGGGCTGCAGGCTGAGATTATGCGGGGCGTGCAGGAGCGGTTTGGCATTGCGTTGCAGCGTGAGCCGGTGCTGGTGAGCTAGAGCATTTTCCCAGCAGGTGTGGTTGGGAAAAACGGGCGCGCGCTTCGCGCGCGAGAAGCAGGGTCCTCGCTGCGCTCGGAATGACAGCCAGAAAGGTAAGGGCAAGGGCAAAAGCGAGGGGAGCTACTCCTACGCGAGAGATGCTCTAGCGGTGGAGATTTAGGGTTGAAGGATCTGGAGAATGCGGGCGCGCTCGCCGGCTAGAACCTGGGACGCAGGCCCCTGGTCGACGATGGCGCCATCGTGGAGGCGGATGACTTCGGCGCCGAGCATCAGCGCTTCTTCTACATCATGGGTGACGGAGAGGACGGGGATGCCGAGCTGGGCGGCGTGGCGCTGCATACGTGGGAGCAGGGCGTCGCGGAGAGCGCGGTCGACGCCGGTGAAGGGTTCGTCCAGCAGAAACATGCGCGGAGCGGGAACAGCGAAGGCGCGCGCGAGGTTAACGCGCTGGCGCTCGCCGCCGGAGAGGTCGCGCGGCATGCGTGCAGCGAGAGATTCCAGATCGAAGAGCTTGATGGCCGTGGTGGTGAGTCGAGGGATTGCTGCTTGATCGTGATGGGCGGCGGCGGGGAAGGCGATGTTTTCGCGGGCGGTGAGGTGAGGGAAGAGTACGGCGCCTTGCGGAGCGTAGCCGAGTCGACGCTGGTGAGGCGGAAGGTGGTGATGGCCGTCGAGTTCCTCCCGGCCGCCGTTGGTTGCGATGGAAGATTGGATCTTTGCGTGAGGTAGAAGTCCGCAGGCGGCGCGAAGGATGGTGCTTTTGCCGCTGCCGGAGGGGCCGAAGATCACCGTCCAGGGCGCGGTGAGGGCGAGATCGACGTTCAGATGCAGCGCGCCCAGGTGAGTGGCGAGTTGCAAGCGAAAGTGCGGTGCGGAGGGTTCAGGCAAGCTCGGACCTCCGGGTTCCGCGGGCGTAGACGATGAGCAACGCGGCGAAGGATACGGCGACGAGCGCGGCGGCGGTGAGGTTGGCGTCGGTGTAGCGGAGCTCCTGGACCTGGTCGAAGATGGAGATGGAGAGCGTGCGGGTGACGCCGGGGATGTCGCCGCCAACCATGAGGACGACGCCGAACTCGCCGACGGTGTGGGCGAAGGTGAGCACGGCGGCGGTGAGGAAGGACATCCGCGAGAGGGGAAGCGTGATGCGCCGGAAGACGGTAAACGGAGAGGCTCCAAGGACGCGGGCTACCTCGACGGTGGGGTGGTCGATTGAGGCGAAGGCGACCACGAGCGGCTGCACGGCGAAGGGCAGGCTGTAGATCATGGAGCCAACCAGCAAGCCCCAGAAGGTGAAGGCGAGCGGGTGGCCGGTGAGTGCGATGAGGGTGCGCCCGATGGCGGTTGCCGGGCCGAGGCCGACGAGGAGGTAGAAGCCAAGAACGGTGGGAGGGAGCACCAGGGGAAGCGCTACGGCAGCCTGCGCTACGCGTCGCGCGATGCCGTTACCGCCCGCGATCCACAAGGCAAGCGGCGTGGCCAGCAGCAGCAGGCAGAGCGTGGTGAGGCTGGCGAGGCGCAGCGTCAGGCCAAGTGCGGCGAAGTCCATGGTGGTGCCAGTCTAGCGTGTGCGCCGCGTCGGCGGAGCCGGAGGTTTACTCGGCGGGGTCCAGGCCGAACTTCTTCAGCCTCTGCTGGACGTTGGGGCTGGTGAGCCAGTGCAGAAATTTCTCCGCCTCTTCCTGGTTTTTGGAGGACTTGAGAATGACGGCGCACTGGCGGATTTCGGGGTAGGTGTCGGTTGGGATGCGGACGAAGGTGCCAAGGGAGCGGAAGTGCGGCGAGCTGGCGATGGTGAGCGAGATGAGGCCGGCCTGCGCGTTGCCTGACTCGGCGAACTGGGCGGTCTGGGCGATGTTCTCGGCGACGACTAATTTTGCGGAGACCTTGTCGGTGAGATTGAGATTTTGCAGGGCCTTGTCCGCGGCGAGGCCGTAGGGAGCGTGGAGCCCGTTGGCGATTGCGATCTTCTTTACCTTGGGACTGGTGAGCATGTTCAGCGTGAGAGGTTGAGCGGGCGAGTCATGGCGCGCCCAGAGCACGAGCACACCATGAGCGTAGGGGATTGGAGCTTTTTCGGTGGTGAGGCCGGCGGCTACCAGCTCTTCGGGATGAACGTAGTCGGCGGAGAGGAAGACGTCCTGGGGATCGCCGTTGGTGAGTTGCTGGGTGAGCGTGGCCGAGGAGCCGAAGGAGGGAATCACTTTCACGCCCGTGGCGTGTTCGTACTCTGCCGCTAAAGCTGGGAGAACGGGTTGCAGGTCGGAGGCTGCGGCGATGTGGAGCTCTTTGGACTGTGCGTGGGCGGGAAGTGGATGGCCGATAAACATCATCAGGAGCCCGAGACTGAGAATGGAGGAGGCGCAGGCGAGTGGCGCTTTACGGTACCCTAGAGGAAAGCATGAATTCTTCATCACATGTCCTTCGATGCACTGGATGTGGCGAGCGTATCGCCGCCCGGGAAGCTCAGAGCAATTTTAGATGCCGCGCGTGCGGTGATCTGTTTGAGGTGGAGTATCCGTGGAGCGAGGGTGCGCCCGAGGTTGAGGGCGCTTCGGCACCGTACTCGGCGAGCCGGCCGGTGCCGCGCAATCGGCCGAATCCGAGCGCGCTTCGATATCTGTGGCAGGAGCGGCGTACGTCGACGCTGGATGTGGATCAGAGCGGAGTCTGGAGGTTCCGGGACTTGCTTCCGATTGTTCCCAACGAGCGCGTGGTGACGCTGCGCGAGGGGAATACGCCCCTGTATGAGATGCCGAAGTGTGCCGCGGCGCTGGGATTGAATTGGCTGCTGGCTAAGCACCAGGGGATGAATCCGACGGGGTCGTTCAAGGACACGGGGATGACGGCGGCGCTTTCCGTGGCGGTGGCGAGCGGGTTTGAGTGGGTGGCTTGCGCGTCGACGGGGAACACGTCTGCGGCGATGGCGGCGTATGCGGCCCGCGCTGGGCTGCGCAGCATGGTGCTGATTCCCGAGGGCAAGATTGCGTGGGGTAAGCTTTCGCAGGCGATGGATTATGGGTCGACGACCCTGCAGTTGCGGACGGATTTCGATGGGTGCGTGAAGGTGTTGACCGAGGTGGTGCAGCGGGCGCCGGTGTATCTGCTGAACTCGGTGAACCCGTACCGGCTGGAGGGGCAGAAGACGCCGGCGTTCGAGATTCTGGAGCAGTGCGAGTGGCAGGTGCCACACCACATCATCGTGCCAGGAGGAAACCTGGCGAACTGCTCGGCGCTGGGGAAGGGCTTTGCCGAGATGCTGCACCTGGGCTTCATCCACCGCGTGCCGAAGATTAGCGTGATCCAGGCGCAGGGGGCGAATCCGCTGTATCAGAGCATGAAGAAGAATGGCGGCGTGGCGCTGGAGCCGGTGACGGCGAATACGCGTGCTTCGGCGATTCAGATTGGCAATCCTGCGTCGTGGAAGAAGGCGGTGCGGGTGCTGGCCGCGACGGGCGGATGGTGTGAGCAGGTTTCGGAGCTCGAGATTGCGCTGGCGAAGGCTGAGATTGGTGCGGAGGGAATTGGGTGTGAGCCGGCCTCTGCTGTGACGCTGGCTGGGCTGAAGAAGCTGGTGGCGGATGGGCGCGTTGGCAAGGAAGAGACGGCCGTTCTGCTGCTGACCGGGCACACGCTGAAGGACTCGGAGTACACGATTAAGTACCACCTTGGTGAGCTGCTGAGCGAGGAAGAATTGGGCGGAGCGAGCCCGGCGGACGCGGCTCGGATTGCCGGACTTCGGCGCGCGCCGATCGTGCTGGATGCGGATGCGGATGCGGTGCTGCGGGCGATTGACGCGCAGGCGCAGTCGGTGCAGCCGGCGTGAGTGCAGGGAAGAAGATGCGCGGAGTGAGGATCTCTTTGCCGGCGACGTCGGCGAATTTGGGGCCTGGGTTCGATGCGGCTGGGCTGGCGTTGTCGATGCGGTTGACGATTGAAGCGCAGGTTGGTCCGGGCTTTCAGATAGAGGCTACGGGGCGTGATGCGGGGTTATGCGCTGCGCTGGAGAACAATCTCATCTTCAACACGTATCGTGAGGTGCTGGGGCGGGCAGGCGCGGCGGTGGTGCCGCTGCATCTGAAGTTGCACAACGAGATTCCGCTGGGGATGGGCTGCGGGTCGAGTGCTGCTGCACTTCTGGCGGGCGTTGCCCTGGCGGATCACTTCGGCGACCTGAAGTGGACCGACGCGGCGATCGTTGCAGAGGCCAGCCGGATTGAGGGGCATCCTGATAACGTGACGGCTTGCTGGTATGGAGGGTTTACTGTCTCCGCGCCGGTTGGTGAGGCTGTCGAAGTGGCAACGTTCGCAGACCTGGCGACGACGGGCGGATGGGAGATGCTGTTGGCCGTGCAGCCGACGAGCCTCGCCACAAAGAAGGCCCGCGCTCTATTACCGGACAGCTATTCCAAGGCGGACACCATCTTCAACGTGCAGCGAGCGGCGCTGCTGGTGGCGGCATTCGCGCAGGGGAGGCTGGAGCTGCTGGCAACTGCGATGCAGGATCGCATGCATCAGCCGTACCGCGCGGAGGCTTGTCCGCTGCTGAAGACGCTGCTTCCGCTGATGCAGGAGCCGGAGATTGCCGGGGTTGCGCTGAGCGGTGCCGGGCCGTCGGTGCTACTGTTTCTGGCGGCCGGAACGACCCTTCTGGAGGCCGAGACACGCATCCGGCAACTGGTGGGATCGCAGGCGGAGTTGCTGCCGCTGAGGATCGGTGGTGGGGTGGAGCGGACTCTCCTGTGAGTCGGGTCGCATCGTTTTCCACTGTCGGGCATCTATCATGGAGTGGGTTTGCAGGATGGCACATGACGGAAGCCCAATCAGTAAGCCAAACCCAGGGAGATGAATGATATGGCAGGACAGTTTGTATCCGAGGTAAGCGACGCCGAGTTCGAGCAGAAGGTTCTGCAATCGGACACACCGGTGTTGGTAGATTTCTGGGCGGCGTGGTGTGGTCCCTGCCGAGCCCTCGCGCCGGTGGTGGATGCAGTTGCCGAGGAGTACAACGGCAAGCTGAAGGTGATGAAGATGGACGTCGACCGGAACAACATGACCCCTGGCCGTTACGGCATCCGCGGGATTCCGGCGTTGCTGGTATTCAAGGGCGGCAAGGTCGCCGAGCAGATCGTGGGCTTCGTGCCCAAGGACACGATCGACGACACGCTGAAGCGCGTTCTCGTATAAGCGTTCCGACAAGGTTGCAGAAGGTACGGCCCGCAGAGACCTTTGGCTCAGCGGGCCGTTGCTGCGTCCGGTGTAGACTTTAGGCCAACGATGCTGGAGTGGAGTCTTGTTCACGGGAGTCTGATCGCCTTCTTTATATTGGCGAACAGCTTCTTTGTGGCTGCGGAGTTTGCGATTGTCAGTGTGCGGGAGACGCGCATTGAGCAGTTGGTCGCGCTGAGCAAGCCGGGAGCGCGGGCGGCGCTTCGTCTCAAACAAAATCTAAATGAGTTTCTGCCGGCCGTGCAGTTTGGGGTGACGCTGGCTAGCCTGGCGCTGGGCGGGCTGGGCGAGCCAGCACTGGCCGGCGCTGTGCTCGGCCTGCTCGCGCGGGTTCACATGTTCAGCCGGCTCCCGGGCGTGCAGGCTCATGCGCTGCTCTACGCGCACACCGTGGCAGTGGTACTGGCGTTCGCGATCATCACGTATTTTGAGGTGCTGCTCGGCGAGTTGGTGCCGAAGTCTCTGGCGTTGCAGCGCGCGGAGCGGATTGCGCTGGCGGTGGCTGGGCCGGTCGATGTCTTTATACGAATGACGCGGCCAGCGGTGCAGTTGATGAACGTTTCTGCGGCTGCGGTTCTGCGGATGTTTCATGCGCCGTTGAGTGGGGAGAGCTCGGCACATTCGCCCGAGGAGTTGAAGCTGATGGCCACGGCGACACGGCGCATGGGCCTGCTGCCGCCGTTTCAAGAGGAGATGATTCATCGCGCGATTGAGTTGAACCAGGTGGTGGTGAGCGAGATCATGACGCCGCGCGGAAAGATCTTCTCGCTGCCCGCGGACACGCCGCTGGAGCAGGCGAGCGCGCGCATTGTCGAAGAGCAGCACTCGCGCATTCCAGTCTACGATCCGGCGAAGGGACGCGACCATATCATTGGCGTCACGTATTCCAAGGACGTCTCGCGGTTGATGCACTTTCGCAGCGTGGCGCAGGGGCTGGGGAATCGCGCGGCATCCGGGATTACGCTGAGGCAGGTGATGCGCGATGTGCTGGTGGTTCCGGAGACCAAGCTGGCCGTGGAGCTGCTGCAGGAGTTCAAGGACCGCCGGCGGCAGATCGCTATTGTTGTCGATGAGTTTGGATCCACGCTTGGTTTGATCACAGCGGAGGATGTGCTGGAGCAGGTGGTGGGCGAGCTGGAAGACGAGTTCGATACGGGACGAAATCTGCCGTTGCCGGCCGCGGGTGGCGGCTTGTTGCTGGATGGCAGCGCGAGCTTGCGGGATCTTGTGACGCAGTTGCACTGGAAGTTTCCTCGCTCGTATGGCGTGGAAACGCTGGCGGGATTTCTGTTGGTGAAGCTGGGACATATTCCGGAAGAGGGCGAGCACATCAACTTCAATGGGCGGCGCTTTGAGATTGTGAAGATGGAAGATCAGCGCATTGCGCAGGTGCGGGTAGATTTGAATCCGGATGCTCCGGCGGTGGGGGATGGAACGGAGAGTCGCGGAGAGGCGGCGGAGGAGTTGAAGCGATGAGTTCGGTAGCTTCTCCTGGCCGCGGGGCGGTGCGCAGGATTTTGTGGCGGGTAGTGACGACGCTACCGGTGCTGTGGGTGGTCGTGACTGTGGTGTTCCTGATGATTCACCTGGTGCCGGGCGATCCGATTGTGCAGATGCTGGGTGATGGTGCGACGGCCGCTGATATCGCCGGGCTGCGGCATGCGTATGGCCTGGACGTACCGCTGGGGACGCAGTATGTGCGGTATTGGGAAGGGTTGCTGCATGGAAATCTGGGGCAGTCGCTGCGCATGCATGACTCGGTATTGCACCTGATTTTGCAGCGCTACCCGTACACACTGGCGTTGACGTTGGCGGCGACGTTGATTGGCGTGGGGCTGGCGATTCCTGCGGGCGTTGCGTCGGCGCGACGGGCGAACCGCTGGCCAGATCGCGCCTTTGGGTTTGCGAGCCTGGTGGGATTGTCGTTTCCAAACTTCGCGCTGGGGCCGATTCTGATTCTTGTGTTTTCGATCGACCTGGCAATGCTGCCGGTGTCGGGAGCTGGTGTGGGGGCTTGGGATTTTGTGCGGCATCTGATCTTGCCGGCGATCACGCTGGGCTCGGGGCTGGCGGCGATTCTTACGCGCATGGTTCGCACGTCGATGCTGGAGGAGTTGGGACAGGATTACATTCGCACGGCGCGCGCTAAGGGGCTGTCGGAGAACGTGGTGGTCTATCGGCATGCGCTGCGCAATGCGCTGAACCCGGTGCTGACGGTGATCGGACTGCAGTTTGGCTCGCTGCTGGCGGGCGCAATTGTTACGGAGACGATCTTTGGCTGGCCGGGGCTGGGACGGCTTACGCTCTCGGCGATCTCCAACCGCGACTACGCGCTGGTGCAGGGATGCATCCTTGCGATTGGGCTGTCGTATGTGCTGGTGAACCTGCTGACGGACTCGGTGTATGCGCTGGCTGATCCGCGCATGCGGCGATAGGTTCTTCCGAAGCTCAACGCAGAAGCGTGATGATCTCTGCCGCTGGTTCGCCGGCGGTGATGGTGAGGATGGCGCAGGTGATGGGCAGGTTGAAGCGGCGCGGTCCGGCGCTGCCTGGGTTCAGGTACAGGACGCCTTGGCGAAGTTCGATTGTGGGCTTGTGCGAGTGGCCGTAGAGTACGACGCCCATGCCGGCGGCCTTGGGGTTCAGGTCGAGGTCTTCGATCGCGTGGACCATGTAGAGGAGGCAGCCGGCTAGCTCGACGGCTTCGGTGGCGGGGAGGGAAGCGCACGGGCCGTGGGTGTCGATGTTGCCGCGAATGGCGGTGACGGGAGCGATGCGGGCGAGTTCGGTGAGGATATTTGGGTCGCCGACATCGCCGGCGTGCAGGATGTGCGAGACGCCCGCGAGCGCGGGAAGGAGTTCGGGACGCAGAAGGCCGTGGGTATCCGATACAACGCCGATGCGTGTGCTGTCCGCTGTCGCCATGCGCTAGAGGCCCTCGCGGAGCCGGGTGCGCGGATCGAGATAGTCGCGCAGGCCGTCGCCGATGAGATTGAAGGCGAAGACGCAGAGGGCGAGGGCGATGGCAGGGAAGAACATGAGGTAGGGCGACTCGAACATGTGCGAACGCGCGTCGTTGAGCATCGCTCCCCAGGTGGGTGTGGGCGGCTGCACGCCTAGGCCCAGGAAGCTGAGTGTCGCCTCGGAGAGCACGGCGGCTGCCATGCCGACGGCTGCCTGCACCAGCAGTGGCTGAAGGATGTTAGGCAGGATGTGCCGCACCATCAGGTGAACATCACTGGCGCCCATCGAGCGCGCGGCCTGGACGTACTCTCGCTGCTTGACGGTGAGCACCTGGGCGCGGACGAGGCGCGCGTAGTTCACCCATCCCGCGAGAGCGAGGGCAAGGATGAGGTTCGCTAGCGATGGCCCGAGAAACGCGACGATCGTTACGGCCAGCAAGATGCCGGGAAGAGCCAGAAACGCGTTGGTGAGGTAGATGTTTACGACGGTGTCCGTGAACCCGCCGTAGAAGCCGGCAAGCATCCCAAGGGATGAGCCGAGGGCGAGCGATATACCGACTACTGCGACGGCTACCAGGAGGGAGACACGGGCTCCGTAGAGTGTGCGGGAAAGGACGTCGCGGCCAAGCTCGTCGGTGCCAAACCAGTGCGCCGCGGACGGTGGGAGCAGGCGCGCGGAGAGATTCAGTTGTGTCGGGTCTTGAGGAGCGAGCCAGGGCGCGAAGATCGCAATGAAGAGAAAGATGACAAGAACCGCAACACCTGCCGTCGCCAGTGGCTGCTGCGCCGCATTGCGTCCCAACGAACGCAGTGCCGACCGATACGGCGCACTGGGTTCAGATGGAGATGAAGTTTCGGTCATTCCGGTGCACTGATGATAGCGCCTCCAAGTGACGGAAAATCAACGTTGACATCAAAGGGAATCCAGAAGGGGGCCATCATCTTGACATCCCTGCCCTTGCACATAAACTTGACCAAGAGACCTTACAACGAAATATGCGTTTTATGGTTCCAAGTGAATACCAAGAGCGGTGATCTGAGAGTAACCGCCAGACCATCATGCAGGATCCAGGTTAGATCGGAGTTTTTTGGATGAACCTCAAAGGTGAGACCGCGGTCGTTTGCGGTGCAGGAGGCTTTATTGGCGGGCACCTCGTCAAGAGCTTGAGAGCAAATGGGGTTAACGTAGTTCGCGCTGTGGATGTGAAGCCGCTTAAGGATTGGTACCAGGTTACCGAAGGCGTTGAAAACCTTTCGCTGGATCTGAAGGACAAAGAACACTGCATGGTTGCAGCCGATGGCGTGTCGCTGGTGTACCAACTCGCGGCGGACATGGGTGGCATGGGTTTTATCGAAAACAATAAAGCGCTGTGCATGCTGAGCGTTTTGACCAATACGCACATGCTGATGGCCGCGCAGGCAAAGGGCGTGAAGCGCTTCTTTTACTCCTCCTCAGCTTGCGTCTATAACGGCGAAAAGCAGACGAGTCCGGATGTGGTCGCGCTGAAAGAGGCAGACGCTTATCCAGCGCTCCCGGAAGATGGTTATGGGTGGGAGAAGCTGTTCTCCGAGCGCATGTGCCGGCACTTTGAGGAGGACTACGGCCTGGTGTGCCGCGTGGCGCGGTATCACAATGTGTATGGCCCGGATGGAACCTGGGACGGCGGCCGTGAGAAGGCTCCCGCTGCGATCTGCCGCAAAGTGATCGAGGCCAAGAACTCCAGCAAGCACGAGATCAACATCTGGGGCGACGGCAAGCAGACGCGCAGCTTCATGTATATCGACGACTGCGTGAAAGGCACGGAGCTGATCATGGAGAGCGAGATCGATGAACCGATCAATCTTGGCTCGAGCGAGCTCGTCACCATCAATCAACTCGTGGACATCGTCGAGGAGATTGCAGGGATCAAGTTGAAGCGCACGTATGATCTCAGCGCGCCGAAGGGTGTGAACGGCCGGAACAGCGATAACACGATGATTCTTAAGGAGCTTGGTTGGGAACCGTCGATCCGCCTGCGCGATGGTATGGAACGTACCTATCGCTGGATTGAAAACGAAATCGCTACCGGAGCGAAGGGAAAGTAGTCGATGCCGCCGATCGAAGGCGATCACCGGACCATCCTGGGTATTCAGTTCTTCCTGGGCACGGCTGCAGAGGCCGTGGAGCGGATGCGCCAGGGGGGATTGCTGGTGGTTCCGGCCGCGCCCGCGCTCAAGGACCTCGAAACCAATGCTTCGTATCGCGAAGCGCTGGTAAGCGCGGATCTCGCTATCACCGACTCCGCCTACATGGTCATGGTGTGGAACCGTCTGCAGAACGACTCCATCCGCCGCGTCTCAGGGTTGGAATACCTGCGTGAGCTGCTGAAACAGCCTGACATTCGACAGCCCGGCAACACGTTTTGGATCATGGCCAGCCCGTTGAGTGCCCAGCGAAACCTGAAGTGGCTGATGGGAGAGGGGATCGAGGTGCCAGAGGAGTGCGTATATTTGGCGCCGATATTCGGTCGAGAAACGATCGAAGATACCGAACTTCTGGAGCGGATCGAACGCCTGCGACCACAGCACGTAATTCTGACATTAGGTGGAGGCACGCAAGAGCGCGTCGGCCTATACTTAAAGCAGCACCTAAGCTATTTGCCTGCAATCCATTGTATTGGAGCGGCCATTGCGTTTCTAAGCGGAGACCAGGTTCGCATTCCTGTCTGGGCGGATCGTAGCTATCTTGGGTGGTTATACCGGTCGATCTCAGAGCCAAAACGTTATGTGCCGCGTTATTGGAACGCGCGGAAACTGTTGTACTTGCTGATTCGTTACAGGGAGCGCTTGCCAACTCCACCGGGTCAGGTGGTAAGGTAACTCCTAGTAGTAACCTTTCTTTGGTTACCAGGTCTTGAACGTATGAGAGCTCGACTGTTCATCATCGCGTTATCACTTTCCTGCACCGGAGCCTGGTGTGCTTCGTTGCCTGTACCCACCGGTAATCCCAGCGTCGCGGAACAGTATCTATTTTCGGCGGTGAACGTAGAGCGGGCCCAACGGGGTTTGCAGCCTCTGCATTGGGATGGCAGCCTGTATGCCGCTGCGAGCTACCACGCACAGGAGATGGCTGAACGCCAGTCCATCTCGCACCAATATCAAGGTGAGCCGGAGTTGACGGCGCGCGGAGAGATGGGCGGGGCGCACTTCAGCGTTATTGCAGAGAATGTTGCCGAGGCGCCGACGGCGCTGATGATTCAACAGGCTTGGATGAACTCGCCCAAGCATCGCGCGAACATGCTGGATCCGCGTGTGGATTCGATTGCAATTCGAGTGCTTCGTCGCGATGGACAGCTTTACGCTGTGGAAGACTTTGACCGCACGGTGACCCAGCTTTCGCTCTCACAACAGGAGAGCAGGGTTGCCCAGGTTCTGCAGTCGAATGCCCGGATGCAGGTATTGCCGACCGACCAGGACGCGCGCCGTACGTGTGCCATGGACTCGGGCTACGCAGGTCATCATCGGCCGATGTTCATCATGCGGTATACGGCGATCGATCTGAATCAGTTGCCCAGTGAGCTGGAGCGCAGGTTGTCCAGCGGTCAATACAGCTCAGCGGCGGTGGGCGCGTGCCCTGCCGAAGACACGCATAACTTTACGGCTTACAGCATCGCTGTGCTGCTGTATCCCTAGTTCAGAATGTACCCCTTCATCATCAGTCGGGCCGGCGCTAGCCCTCTACGTCGAGTGGCTCGCGTTCTCCGCCAGCGTCTCGACAGCATGTAGAGCCGGCATAAGGTCTTGTGGGATGCTGTGCCGCTGCTGCAGGAACGCGGGGGCGTTGTAAGTGATCCAGACCTTTCCGCTCCCGTCTTCATGCACCAGGATCTTGAGTGGCAGATCGAGCGCTACGCTTGGCGCCGCAAGCATCACGGGCGTGCCCGCCTTGGGGCTTCCGAATATCAGCAGCTTGGTGGGCGGCATGGTCATTCCGATCTTCTGCGCCTCTCCGCTGTGATCGACGAGTGCAAAGACGGTGATGCCCTTTGCGGCCAGGATCGAGTTCAAGCGGTCGATGGTCTGGTCAACGGAGAGATGGCTGGGTATAGAGACAATTCCGGCATCGGCCTGTGTAGCCATGTGATCCTCAATCTTTCTACGAAACGATAGGCCGATCAAACACCGACAGGTTGCGCGCCGGCTTCCGCAAGCTCTTCGGCGGTTGCGGGTTGTGTGGGCTCCATCTGCAGCAGGTTGTTGAATCGGTTGAAGTAGTTAAAGAGGCCAATCGCTGCCATCAACTCGACGATCTCGCCCTCGGAGTAGAAGCGTCGCAGGCGAGCCATGTCCTCATCGCTGTACTCGTGGGAGTGAAGCGTCATGGACTCGGCGAGATGAATAGCCTGCTTCTCCGCCTCGCTGAAGAGCAGGCTGTTCTGCCAGTCGTTGAGCGCCGATAGATGTTCAGGCGTCCAGCCAAGCTTGAGACTGATCGCCGTGTGGCTCGCCAGGCAATACGCCGTGCAGTTCAGTTGCGAGGTCCGGACCACTACCAACTCTTTGAGCCGTGTAGGGAGCGTGCCGGTGTTGAGCACGGCCTCCATGTGGGCAATCATCGTCTCGAAGATCTGGGGCCTGTGGGCGACGGTGCGAAAGAAGTAAGGGACGTTGCCGCGCTGCTGCAAGTAGCGGTCGTAGATGCCGCGAAGTTCGGGGCTGACTTCCGAGCGATTGAGACGGCTGATGCGGGGCATGGCAGGCTCCTTGGGACTGACCAACAGGATAACGCCTCTTTGACCCACCCCTCGGCATTTGCTATAAAGGTTGAGGAGCAACCGCCCGGTTGCCCGCGTTCTCCACGCGATCCTGAGTAGCTCAATGGCAGAGCATTCGGCTGTTAACCGAAGGGTTGTAGGTTCGAGTCCTACCTCAGGAGCCATCCTACTAATAAAACCAGTAGTTTAGATGGCGGATTAGGTTGCATACCATCAAAAGTACCATCATGCCTCATCCCCTGGTAGCGCGCAGTTTCATTCCGGAGTCGGTTCAGTCTCTTCTGCAGAAGCGGCTGCGCCGTGAAGACGCAGATGGACGATGCCCGCGGCGTGTAGATGCGGTTCATTGTCGGGTAGCCTTCTGATGACCGCGCTCAGGGAAGCTCTGTACAGGTGCTCGGTTTCGTCGCGGCGAGCGGGATAGTGTCCGACCCTGTTGCGGCGAGGGGCTTTGGATGGATTTGGCTGGCGATTGAGGTTGGTTGGCAGATTTCAGGCCCAGCTCTGCGCAAGGCCCAGCAGGCGTTTGTGTTGGAGATAGAGGTTGACCAGGGCGAAGCAGCCGCACAGCCGGTGATGGTTCTTGGCGATGCCGCGGTAGCGCACCATATCGAAGCCGAAGATGCGCTTCAGGATGCGGAACGCAGAGGTGCGCGACATCAGCAATGCAAGGACTACTTCGCGGAAGAGTCCCTTCAGTTGCGCGTCCGAGTGTAATTCATAGTACCTTCGTCAATATTGGTGATTGTGCGATTCGACTTGGCCTCCGCTGGCGTGCCGTCAACGACGCGGCAGGTTGGATCACCAGTGTGATTGCACCATTCTTCAGCCCAATCACGGGCGCAGCTTTGGGCATCGTTGTTGATCGAGCTAACAAGCGTGCAGGTAATCATGCGTCCGTATATCACCGTTGCGTTGGGGTCGCGGGCCTTGTTATAGATCACAGTCACGCGCCCTGTGGCTGCGACAGCTGACGCGGTCGCGAAGAAAGCGAGAGTAGCTATTGCCGATAGCCTTGCACACAGGTTTGGCATTGTTCTCCTATCGCTATTAATGCCATCGCAATTAAGCGCTGGTATGAATAGGCACTCGATGTGATTTTCGGTGGGACATCTATATAGAGATGATGAGCAGCGCAAGGGATCGAGAACATCCCTCAAACGGGATATATTCTGCGGCGGCGGTGAGTAAAGCATTCGAATAGATCTACCGCGGTCAGTCTGCTTGTTGATTCTGTTTCTTCGTGGGCAGCGTAACTCCCAAATGGGGGATTTCCCATAAGCACTTTCTGCCGCAAACTCAAATCATCGCCACCAGGAAACCGGTTCGCGTAGATATTTTGTAATCGGGAGACATCCATGGCGCATGCACACCGCTCGTTTACTACGTATCTGGGAGTGCTTCTTCTGGCAGGTAGTTCGCTGCTGACATCGGGTCAGCAGGACGCTGCTCCGTCAAAATATGTGACAGCGCAGGTTCTGCCGATTACTGTACAATCCGGCATTTCGATCTCCGATAAATATTTGGCGGGAATGCAGGCGCGTATAGCTCATGCATTGGAATCTTCGAAGCGGTTTGAGCAGGTCTTGCAGTCGGAGAATGTCGCTACGCCGGAGAAGTCAACGTTGAGGATTGCGGGAACGGTAACCAAATTCATCCCAGGAAACCGAGCAGAGAGATACTTCATTGGCTATGGAGCGGGCGCAACGAAAATCACGGTTCATGTTGTCTTTACCGATGCTGAGACCGGTAAGACTCTTCTTGAACAGGACGTGCGCGGGGAGATATGGTTCGGAAGCCCACTGAACGGATATGGAAACCCCAACAGAGCTCAGAAGGATATATCAAAAAGTATAAAGAAAATTGCAGAAAAGAACTTTTGACTCTCTATATCTTTTAGTGACGCTTAGGGCATTTAGGCTTAGCGGACTCCGGGAAGCCCCAAAATGAGCCGCACGAGGTCCGTCTGCCGATTCGTGAGGGTCTTCTGAAAGATCGCTTTGAGATGAAAGCGCGCCGTTTGGGTGGAAATCTTCAAGCTATCAGCGGCCACACATAGTTCGTTTCCAGCCGCGAGTAGGTCGGCAAGTCGGCACTCCATCGGTGTTAGGCCATAAAGAGTCCGCAAGATGGATGAGCGGGAAGCCGGGATGGCATCCGGGTCGCTCAAGAATACAAGTGCAGACGGTCGCTCATCCAGAGAAGTGTTCGACGGGTGGAACGGTGTGACTACAAGTTGAAGCGGTCGTTTGGGTGGGCGTCGGGAGATTAGCATAGCTCCTCCCCTCACGGCCGCCCTCTGCGCCGAGTCACTCGCTTGAGTTGCCACCCTGATCGAACGATGTACGGTCTCGCCATTTGTGGTACCAGCGCCCGTGGAGGCCGCCCCCCGTATCAGCTCTAACAAACGGCGGCCTTCCCCCGAAACGCGAGCACAAATATGCATACTTCCCAACTTCAGCCCATCACATGTATCGAGGATCTTCTGAGCCGCTGCGGTAATGTTGAGAATCTCACCCTTACCGTTCACGGAGATGATCGCAAGATCAACCGCCTCTATAGACTGCCGAAGGAATGCACCATCGATACGAGCCGTTTCTAGCGACTGATGAAGATTGATAGCTCGTTTAATGTGGGGCGCGAGGATCGCCAGCAGAGCAACCGTCTCCTCCGGAAATCTGCCACGATGCTCCGTCCGCATTAAGCAGACACCAGCATCGGACCCCAATTTAAGTTCAGAAAACGTCGCAGCACAATGGTGCGCCACGCCATCGTGTGCTATGAAGTCATTGAATATCTTCGAGCAAGGAAGCTGGGCGGTAGGGATGAAGTAATCGGTTTTGACGACCCCGCCACCATCTTCGCCCTTTGCTTTGATGAACGCATTCAGAATGGTGTCGTTGCTTAAGTAGTGGCGTTGATAGTCGTCGATCGTTGATTCATCAAAGCCCAGGCGGATCGAAAGGTCGCATCTTTGCCCGGCATCGACGGCCAAGACGTATGCCATATCGGCATTTGCCGTTTCACGCATGTCCTGAAGAAACTCGGGCCAGAGTGCCGGGGAAGCGGCAGCGTCATAGATGCGCCCCACAAGTCGCGTAATTGTGTCCGTCGTTGGCTGCATTGGACCTCTATCGTCAAAGTCAAGATGCTGACTCTTGCTTTACCTCGCATTGACATGCGCTCGAACGAGCATTGCTGGACTGAAACAGCTTGCGCCAACCTCTAATAACAGGCTTGTAGGCGATTGAATGCAGAAGTCTGGTTCAACGGGGCGGCATATCGCAACCCCATAAATACCCCCCGCAACCTTCCCGGGTAAGTCATTGACCGTAAAGGCGGGTAGAGTAAACTAGATCCCCAAGCCCGGTAACGCCAATGACGGATCTCCCTACCCAATTCGGCAAGAAGGCGCAATTTGCCTCTTATCTGTTCAATATGGAAACGGGAGAGCTGAGCCGTTTTGGGGTACGACTTCGCCTCGAAAGCCAGCCCGCTAAAGTGCTTGCTTTACTAATCGAAGCTCAGGGGAAACTCCTTCCACGTTCTGAGTTGATCGCGGCCCTGTGGCCCGGGGAGGTTACCGGAGACTTCGACCGCAGGCTCGATAAAGCAGTCGCGAAGTTGAGAGCCAGCCTCAATGACGATCCCGTGAATCCCCTCTATATAGAAACGCTAAAGGGACGCGGCTATTGTTTTGTCCACGAAGCAACCGTAAAGGCCATGACTGCTGCTGGGAGACATGAGGTCGAACTGCTGCCAGAGCAAGTTATCGGCAAAGACCAGCCAGTGCAGATTCCGGGCGGTATGAACGGGATTTCGACAGCAAACACATTGCCGAGGAGCAGCCGTCTATCCATGCTGTGGGGTGGCGGAATCTCCGGTGTGCTTCTTTTGGCCGCAACAGCTTTTATGTTCTCAGGAAGCCGGTTTGCTCATCACAAAGCCCCAGGGGTTCCTGTGGTCCTGATCTTGCCCTTCCGGGACGCTCGCGGCCATTCAGTCTCGGACGAGGATGAGTGGGTTTCTCATGCAGTGACGGAATGGTTATCGTCCGATTTGAACTCAGGTGGCGAACTTCTGCTGATTCAAGTAGACAAGAACGCCATATCGCAAGTGCCGATGGCAGAGCGGGGATGTAGGAGATTGTCGCAGAATGTGCTTGAGGGCCTTCATCAGGCTTTCCACGCGGATTTGGTGGTCTATGGAGATTACACTGCCGTAGAGTCCGACGGTTCAGAGGATGGGTTGCAGCTGAATGCATGCCTTGATCGCGTTCGGAGTCCGATGCCTGCGGAACCCATCACCGTAGTCGGCGAGAAGAGGGAGCTCAGCACTCTCGTTTTGAATCTCGGGGACATGTTGCGAATGAAGTTGGGTCTGAAGCGTCTGTCGAGCCAGTCGATGGGCTATTTGCGGGCCGCGCTCCCCCCAGACCGTGCCACAGCGCAGCTCTATGTTGAAGGCACATCGGCGCTCGCAAATTTCCAGCTTCAGGAAGCGGCTGCATTGCTGACAAAGGCGGAGGACCTGGAACCGCAATACGCGCCAACTCATGCTGCACTTTCAACAGCATGGTTCACTCTAGGCCATCAGAGCGCAAGTCTGAAGGAGGCGCAACGGGCGCGAGAACTAGCAAGGAATCTTTCGCCTGAACAGCAACTCGAGTATCAGGGGCTCGTCGAGGAAGCAAAGAATAATTGGTCGGCTGCGGTCGATATTTATTCTCAACTTGCCAGGATCCATCCTGACAGCATCAGTTACGCTTTGAAGCTTGCTTCCGCACAAACGAGCGCTGCACATCCTCTTCTTGCATTGGAAACTCTCCGAATTCTGCGCAACGGGAACAAGGCCGCCCAGGCAGATCCCAAAGTTGATCTCGCCGAAGCTGCATCGTACTCAGGATCCTCTAATTTCAAGGATCAACTTGCCGCTTCTATTAGAGCTGAAAGCGAGGCTACCAATCAAGGCAATGCCCTCATTGTTGCAAATGCCCAAATGGAACAAGGGAACGCTAACGAGATGTTGGGTCATTGGACGGAAGCTTCAAAATTGTGGCAATTGGCTCAACAGAGTTACGAAGCCATCGATGACCAGGCTGGCATAACGGATGCACTTAACAGCCAAGCCGCGCTGGCATGGTCAAGAGCCGACAGAGTCACAGCAACAAGATTGTTTGATCAGTCGCTCAAACTCAGTGAGTCGGTAGGAGATAGCTTCCGGATGGCCTACGCATTGTCACGCCTCGGAGCCATTCGCAAGAGCACAGAGAGGGCGCCGGACGGCAGTATGCCAGAAGCGATGGCAATGCTGCGCCGCTCGGCGGCGATATACCACAGCATTGGGAATGGTGCGGAAGAAGGGTATGTCCTCAGCCTAATGGCGGACGTAGACATCCAGCGCACACACTACGAGCAGGGTCATGCGCTCTACCTCAAAGCAATGTCTCTGAGCGAAGCTGCGAACGACAAAAGTCGAGTTGCGGGCCGGCTTCTGGACCTGGGGATCGTAGCAGCATGGGAGGGTGATAATCAGAAGGCCATCCAATATTTTCAACAGTCTAACGAGGCATTTGAAGACCTCGGTCAACAAGATCGTGCTGCCATTGCGAGGGTCCGTCTTGGAGAGGTATTGTTTCGTTCGGGAAAAGTGGACGAAGCTGAATCGATGTTGA
This sequence comes from Acidobacteriaceae bacterium, assembly GCA_049578265.1. Taxonomy (GTDB): domain Bacteria; phylum Acidobacteriota; class Terriglobia; order Terriglobales; family Acidobacteriaceae; genus Granulicella. Next base: position 94,462 of record JBAULP010000048.1, on the reverse strand, counting down.
AGGGAAGTCTCGCTACCCTCCGTTCCTTTGGCCGCAGCAATGAAATACGTGAGGCACTCGGCAATCTCACCACCGTGGAACTGGCGATAAATCCTGCCGAAGCGGAAGTGCTGTCGAAGGAGAATATAAGCCTCAACAAAGAGCTTGGATGGAATGACTCTATGCCTCAGTGTTACGCCCTCCTTGCCGAAGCTCTAATTGCAGAAGACAAGGTAAAAGAAGCGAACGAGGCGATTCATCAGGCATTTCTTCCAGCGAAATCCATTTCGATGGAGTTTCTGCCGTTCATGCTCCTATATCGAGGCGATGTCAGAGTTGGGAACCACGACTACGCCGCTGCCGCCGCCGATTTTGAACGATCGTTGCAGTTGGAGCGTCAGCGACACCTACCTTATTTCGAGTTGGAGTCTCGCTTGAGACTGGCAGAACTGCACATTCGCCAGAGAGGCGCATCTTCAATGCCGGAACTCGATCGCGTAAAACATGACGCGGACAAGATTGGGTATAGCATCTTCGACATCAAGATCAAGGCCTTTCTACAATCAGTTTCCCTTTCGACGAATCGCGGCCGCTCCTATCTACCACCTCAAAAGCGAACGGTCTCAAAAGGGATCGCTGTTGCCGCCGCCGCATAGTTCCACTGCGTGGGTGAGGGCTTTTGCCACACGATCTGCCAGATCGGCATCCTGAAAGACTAAATAGTTGTAAATATTATGAGGGCGCTGAGCCAGCAAAACCCAGGTCTTGGGTTGGGTAGAAGTAATGATGCTTGTGTTTCCGACCAGAACGTTTTGGTCAATCAAATACTGCTCCATAGGCTCTATTTTCACTATTTCAACATCCTTAAGAGGAATTCCGTAATCTCCCTCTGTAGTAACAAGCTTTGTCTCCGGAGATGTTTCATTCGGCACAAGTTTGAAACTTTCTATCAAGTGATATGCAATTATGCAACTACTTGATGAGGCGGAAACCGAAGCTATATTCACCGATCGTGTATAAACCCAGACTTTCCCTTGCGGGTAATTGGGGTCGGTATGATACGACATATATCGTATTATTCCTTGATCATTGAGTTTATGCTGGATAAAGTTCAAGGTTACTTCTAGCGACGGGCTGCTGTCGTTTGGGTTCTGTGGATGTGCGACGGCAACCTGCATCGGCAACAAGGCTTGCAATGCAAGAATTAATGCGGGAAACCTATAAACGAGCGCTGTCATCTGTCACTCCTTGACTTTCTTTCAAAAGGGGTCTTTCTTACCGCCTCCGCAGAGCTCTACTGCGTGCGTGAGGGCCTTGGCCACGCGGTCAGCGGAATCTCGATCGCGAAACCCCCATGTTCCTGCAACTCGATTTATCAGGGTTACCGGGCACTGGACTCTCGTTCCGTCCGAAGTTTGACACACGGCACTCGGATTCCTCATGGATCGAGATAAGGCAACCACGTAATAAGGGGGAGATACCCTCGCGGACTTTGTTGGCGCTCCTTCATCAGCCATCTCCCGTCCCCACCAAGAGTCGGCATCCATCACTTGAAATTGAGCAATATCTGAGAGGTGCAGATCGCCTGTTTCCAGGTATGCTTCGTGCCCATCGTTCTCGTTCACGTTCACGCGATAGCTAAAGGTACATTTGGCCAGATCGTAAGGAAAGCCTGTAGTCTGAACCGAGAATTGAGCAACACTATCAGCTCCAGTTTGAAGATCGTGGAGCATTAACGCGAAGTTTATGGGCCCTTGCTTCAACACTTGGGCTTGGATGAAATCCATGGTGACACCCAGGCTGGGGCCGCTAACCATAGGAGTTGTTACCGCCGGCTTCGGTGGTGGTGGGACGTGATGGGTCTGGGCCATCGCAGGTACGGTAAGGCCGGTGAGCAGCACGGGAAGAGCGAGTGAACGACTGAGAAAACTCATAGACATCCAAGCTCCTGAGAGAAGTTAGAAGGGGTCTTGGTGGCCGCCGCCGCAGAGTTCGACTGCATGCATGACAGCTTTCGCTACGCTGTTAGCCGTATCTTGGTCGCGGAAACTCCACGTCATTGCAATGCGGTCAATTTGCGTAGTCACACATTTAACAGGTTTTCCATCGACTTCACACACAATATCGGAAACAGGACGGCCGAACGAAAGAACGAATAGGTTCGGTTGAATATTCACTGATTTGGTCGGCGTACTTTCGTCTGCCATCTCTTGTTCCCACCAACTGTTGGCGGGCATCACCTGAAGTTTTTGCATGCCCTGAAAGTACAAATAGCGAGTATAGCGAAGATCGCTAGCCCTAGAACTATTCTCTGTGTGCGAAATGAACGTGTAAACGGCAGAGCATTTGTTCCCCGGAGTTGGGAACTGAGGATCAATACTCTTGTAAGAGTATTGAATTATTTCGTCTGACCCTGATTGATTGTCGTGGATATATGCAGCGTAGTTCACTTCGCCTTCGGCGTTTAACTCGTCTTGAATAAATTTAGTCGTGACGTCCAGCGACGGGCCACTGTCCGTCTGTTTCTTCGGCTGTGTGACGGGGTGAGTCTGGGTAAGTGAGGGTGCAGCAATGGCGGGAAGTAACACGACGAGGGCGAGTGATCGTTTAAGAGGTTCCAAGGGTAGAAGTTCTCCTGAGATACGTTAGAACGGGTCTTTATTGCCGCCGCCACAGAGTTCTACTGCATGGACCATGGCTTTGGCGACGCGGTCGGCGGTGTCCTGATCGTAGAAAAAAATAAAAGATGAATCTAAAGATGACCTTTGGCTATCCGGGGTATGAATCTCCAAGACTACAAGTGGAGGATCGGCTTTGTGATCCCACGACGGATGACCTGCCTCGGAATTTCGGGTTTTCATAAAAGCATCGTATCCCTGCACTGTTACGAGTGAAACTGTCCGCAGCTTGTATGACTCATCCGCGTCAAGAATCAGAGGCCCCTTGTATCCGTCGGTCAATACCTGGCCATTCTGCGCTTCTTTGAAATGATAGCTAATGCTGCAAGCTGCTGGGTCGGCCACAAAGCCGTCGGCTAAGCTGCTATGTTGCCATTGCCAGTCTTCCCCGGAGCTGTTGTCATGGTAATGATCGATGTAGTTGATGACTCCTACACGACTGAGCTTGTCCTGAATGAACTGCATGGTGACGGCGAGGCTTGGGCCGCTGGCGGACGCAGAGCCCGTTGGCTTCGGAGGCGGAGTGACGGGGTGGGTTTGCGCATGTGACGGGGCGGCGAGGCTGGTGAAGAGAGCTAGGGCGACGAGGTGGCGACGGAGAGCGATCATAGAGAGATGTCCGGAGAGATTAGAAGGGGTCTTTGTGGCCGCCGCCGCAGAGTTCCACGGCATGGGTGATGGCCTTGGCGACGCGGTCGGCGAGGTCGGGGTCCTGGAATTCGAACGTATTAACCACGTTATGAGGCCGGTGTACAACTAGTTCTAGCGTGGCGGGTTGTATCGCCGTGGCGACGATGTTTGGATTGCCTACGTTGGCGTCTGCGCGAGTCACGGATTGCTCAAGTGGTTCCACCTGGATGCTCTCGACATCCCGCAGCAGAAAACCAGCGTCTTCATCCGCGATTGTCTGGCCGTCTTTAATGTACTTGGAGTGATAGTCGACCCGGCACTGGGACGGGTCAGCGACGACCGATGTGTACGAAAGGGAGATCTGCGCGGTACCAGTCGAGTTGTTAGAGGTATTGGTAAAAAATGCAGTGAAGTTTACCGTGCCGAGGTCGGTGAGTTTGTCTTGGATGAACTGCATGGTGACGGCGAGGCTTGGGTCGCTGGCGGATGCGGAGCCCGTCGGCTTCGGCGGCGGAGCGACGTGATGCGTTTGCGCTAACAAAGGCGTTGAAAGCAGAATCGTGGAAAAAAGAACACGTGCGAGATGCATGTTGCCTCCAAAAAAACGGTCGGGAAGATCGAGGAACACCTCAGTTGTTTTTGGCTACCTCGGCTTCGCTAACGCTGGCCTGAGCCTGCGCGGCCTGAATTTCCGCACGGGCAGTATTGAAATCGCCAGCGGGAGCGATGTTTGGATCGAGACTAGGAGCGGTGGCCAAGGCCGAGGGTGGGGCCGAGGGCACTCCGTTCGAGCCTTGTTCATTCCGCAGAGTGAGCAGTCCAGAGTTCAGTTCCGCGCGAAAGCTGTTTTGCATCTCCTGCAAATCGTTGAGGGAGACATATACCTCCGTGCCGCTGGGGCACTCCTGGGTCCGGGAAGCGTTGACGTCGACCAGGGCGCCCGTCGCAGGGTTCGAGGTGGAGACGAGGGTGATGATGTCGCCGGGGCCGAGGTAGCAGTTGGCCTGATCCGGGGTAAACACCGTCATGGCCTGATCAACGACGAAGAGGGGGTGGGAGTTGATGATCTGGGGCAGGTCGGTGAGCAGTGCGGCCTGGGCGGGAGTGTCGGCGCTAGCGGCGTTCTCGTAGCTGATCTGTTTATCCACCTGGGCGGAGAGACGCTGTTTGAGGTCAGCGGAGATAGGAGTATCAGCGCTGGCGGCGAGGATGTCGGCGCTGTCGGCGGCCTGATCCTGTCCGGTGTCCTGATCCTGGTCGGCATTACTGGTCAGGCCCATTCGGACCGCCATCGTCGGGATCGGAGAGGTCCTGCTGGGCCTGCTGGAGGTGGTGCGAGATGATGTAGTCGGCGAGGTAGTCGGCGGGGCTGCCGTAGTCCGGGGAGTAGCCGAAGTAGTTGGCGACGCCGGTGAGGATGGCATCGCTCCACAAAAGCGCGGATGAGACAGGTTGCGACCACGGATAGTAGGCCCATCCATAATAGTCAGGGGAGAAGATGATTTGCGGATCATAATGCGCGAAAGTCGCGTTATGGTAGGTGAACAAAGAGTAGGTGAGAGTGAAGCTGTTCTGCGGGCCAACATACGTCCGCTGGATCAAGGTTCGGCCGTTGTAAGAGAGGGTCTTTTGAACGAAGCCCAGATTGTGACCTCGACTGACGACCAATCCATGACCGGCTTGACGCAGAACGATGGTGCGGCCGCCTCTCGGCCCGCGGGCCACGCTTAGCGTGGCAGAATGCAGGCTTGCGATGCTTCCGTTCGGACGAAACGCGGCGGAGACACCGCGTGCTTTGTAAGAAGCCAACGTTCCATCCGAGCGCAATCCAAGCTGGCTGCCGTTCGCGGTTCTCAATAGGTAGCCTCCGTGAGGTTTTGCCGAGATCACACCCTTAGGCAGCGGGCGGGCATTGATACCGTTTAGCGTGCTCCGGACAGAGTTGAGCTGAGAAACCGTGGGATGCGCCCCTAGACCGGCAGCACTCATGCTCGCAGCCGAACCGGTATGGCTGGATGGCGAAGTGGTATCGGCATATCGGCTGTTGTTGCCGGAAGGTCTGGCGGATGTTGCGCCCGGCGTGTATGTGCGACTGGTAGTCGTGGATGCGCCGGGATAATAGGTATGAACGGTTCCGGACGAAGTCGATGTGCCTGACGTATAGGTGCGGGAGGCTCCTGGAGTGTATGTATGGATGGAGTTTGATGACGCTCCCGGAGTGTAAGTGTGAACCGATCCAGAGTGTGAAGCTGCACCGGGGATGTATGTGTGAATGGAGCTGGAGGGCGAGGAGGCTACGCCGGGAGTATAGGTGTGCGCGTTACCGCGAGCCGAAGCGACCCCTGGGGTGTACGTGTGTACGGCGCTGGGTGCCGAGTAGGTTGCGCCAGGAGTGTAGGTGCGGGCAGGTGCAGGGTTCCCGTAGTTGCTGGGTGGGCGGTATCCGTTGTCTGTCGGAGCGGAGTGAATGGTGGAGGGGGGAGTGTACCCAGGTTGAGGCGGAGGCGTGTATGTGCGGACAGGTTGAGATTCACGTTGCTGCTGTTGTTCCTGTTGTTGCTGCTGGCGTTCCTCTTGTTGTTGCTGCTGCTCCTGTTGTTGACGTTCACGCTCCTCTTGTTGCTGCTGCCGCTGCTCTTGCTGCCGTTCACGTTCTTCTTGCTGTTGCTGCTGTTCTTGTTGCTGACGCTCGCGCTCCTCTTGTTGCTGCTGCCGCTGTTCTTGCTGCCGTTCACGTTCTTCTTGCTGTTGTTGCTGTGTCGTTTGCTGGGCATAAGACCGGAACGGACTTATCGTCAGGAGTGCAAGCAAGATGGTCAACGCACCGTAGCGCAACATCTCGTAAGGAGCAGGGAAATACCTCATATCGAATACCCTTAGTAGTGATTTGTGGATATGACTTGTGGCTGGGCCCAAGAAATATACGACTGGTTAGTGGAACGCAGATGATCCATCGAGCCTCAAAGGACCCCACCTGCTTCGATAATCGCGGCTATCCAACCACCTGCATGATGTTCCTTCTTGAATGCGACGTTGTGTGCAGCCATCTCAGCGGGCATTGAGGAGAGGTCGAAATGGGCCACGTACGTCTTATCCGAGTCGTCTACCAGCGAAATGCTCAGAGTTTTCGAAAGCAGAGACTGGTTATAAAGAGCGATGCCATGGTCATTCTGAAAAATCACCGGCGTAGCTTCATCCCAAGGCAGACGGGTAACGAAGAATGAAGCCGGAATCTGCTTCTGATTGTCGAAGCACAATTGGACCTGAATCTTGTTATGGCGCATTTGATTAGCAACGGCCTTACTGTGGTCTTTCATCTCCAGAGGGCCTGGGACTGTGATAGAAAAGCTGCCAAAATGGCCCTTGTAGAGAAACAGGTTCAGGTGTGCGCTGCCATCACTCGCTGTTAGTTCAGCAGATTGCATCTCTTTTTCACCAGGTACAGGCTGCCAAATCCATGGCGAAACTGCGATAGACGGAGAGTGATCCTCCGCTGGTGGGGAAGATGGACTCTGACTAGTCGCTACACTAGCGGCGACGATTGCTAACGTGACAGCACAAAGGACCGCTCTGGCGTTCTGTGGTGGAAGGGTTGGTTTGGCTGTATGCATGATTGACGGCATAGTGACTCTCGATTCTGCATGTGTTGGGCACCCGTTACGGTTGCAGTTTGCACCCTGATGTTTCGTACCTGAGCGCCCTTCAAGTGCGTTCTCAGTGGACTCTCCTCCCGCAGCGGCGAAGCCCGCAACCCCCGAGATCCTTCCTTAAACCTTCCCGCGCAAGTAATTGAAAAATAATGATTCCGGGTACCCTTTTGCAACTGGGAATTCAGGAGGAGGCGAACGTGATTGCAGAACGTGTCGATCAATATAACCTTTTGCACTGAAAATCTGAGATCGGCGTCTTAAACTCATTCCCATTGCGATCGACCGCTCTGTATCCCGAGGGGCAGATATAGAGTTCGTATCCTTTGGTTCCCCAACCGCTCATCTGCCAGCCGTTTGGGTTGATGTCGATCTCCCACGGAGGCGAGCTTCCATCGCGCGAAGCCGCCTGTACGGAAAGTCGGATGTTGCAGTTGTTGAAAATCTTTGCGCCGCCTCCCGTGCCATTCTCCGTAATGCAATTGTTCCACTGTGGCTCTAGATACTGTTGCGCGCGCGCGGAACTTGCTCCAAGCGAGCTCAATCCAGCGATGACTAGGAAATAAATGGCTTTCATCAATATTCCACCTCCTAAGTAAATCTGGTTACTACTTACCGGCATCCATAGCTAGCCAGAGCCTCGGGCACGATGATCAATCTGAGGGACTGGCGCCCCATACAGCGCATTTATTACCAATGCTGCGAGCATTGTGCCAATTAGCCATCGCGTCCTCGACCTCTTTGCTCAGTGAGAGGAAGGAGGGGTCGAGATAGAATACGCATTTCTACGTCGATTAGCCTTGAGGTCAGCGTATAGCGATTCTTCGGACCTGACCTTCCCCCAAATGGGAGATATCTGTCACTACCGTTTAGTCACCTACCTGAATCGTTGGTAGGAGTAAGCTCGCTGATGCGGGAAATAAGGGAACAACTCAACAACTGTCCTGCTTGCTCAAAGTTCGCGCAAGCTCTCTCTACGAAAGCAAAAACGCAATTGCCCAAACTGGAAAAGAGACAGGGCTCGCCAGCTTACCGACGGCACCTTATGCTGGTGTCAATTATCGGGATCAAGTTCAACAGGGTTGAAGCCGAATGGAATTTGTTGTCGACAGGCACGTCTTCATTCGCATCTCTATTCGGTTGCCCCCGTCCTTTATATCGGTCTATTGGATGGTCAACGTAACTACGCCTGAACTCGTCACTTGGTGAGTTGAACTTGTCGGAGTCACTGGTGTGGAACCAGACCCTCCGCCACCACCACACCCGAGAACGGAAGCTGCTGCAGCTATCAGGATCACACCTAAGCAAGTCAGCAACCGGAGGCGCCCGGGACCTGGCTTCCTTCCTGCATACAGCAGGGGCAGAAGAAGAATTGGCAGCAGCACGAGGCCAGTCGCTGGTCCAGGTTGAGTCTCAGTGAATACTAGAGTGACTTGATACGTTCCCGCAGGAGTTGCCGTTGATGTCGTGATCGTCACCGCATTCGTAGTCGCGGAATAACTGCAAGCCGCTCCGCCGGGCAAATTGAGACATGTAACCGTAACATTGGTTGCAGTGGACGGCAGGGTAACAGCGTAGGAAGCGGTCGCTCCGGGAATGACCGAGGCGGATAACGAGCCGAAGGTTGGCGCGGTCGTCGCTCCTGACCCTGCGGAGTCCACCTCAAATGCGAGGGAATTAGAAGTGCCGCCTCCAGGAACCGGTGTCTGAACGGTAATTTCGTTGGTGCCAGCTGTCGCTATGTCATTTGCTGTGACCTGTGCCGTAAGTTGCGTGGTACTCACGTACTGCGTAGCGAGAGCCGAAATGCCCCAATAGATTGTTGAGCTAGTAGTGAATCCTGAACCCGTTATGGTCATGGTGAAGGAACCCCCACCTGCAGCGGTGAAAGCTGGTGACATGCTGCTGATAATTGGCACAGGATTGGTCGGAATGCTAATCGTGTATGAGGCCGACGCAATAGAGCTGCTGGTGTAGCCGGTAGCCGTCGCAATCGCCTCCAGCGTCTCGGATGACGACACAGTTATAGGACCGCTGTACGAAGTTGAACTCGTGGTCGGCACCGTGCCGTTTGTGGTGTAGTAGATGGTCGCCCCTGCCGTCGAATCGCTGATTGTCACGGTCTGCGTTGAGGCGTACATTCCAGTCGGCTCGCTGAAGGCAGGCGCGGCGACTGGCAAGCCCGCGAGATACTCCCAAAGGTCGTTGAGGTCCGATGTATTCCCGGACCCCCCGAAGAGCCAGAAATTGCCGTTGATATCGGTCCAACCGACCGTACTGAACAGGCTTTCGGGAACATTTCCGGCGGCAGGAATACCCAGTGTCCCGTATACACCAGAAACACCAGTACTGCTTCCGAAGGTGCTGGTTCCACCCATCCATGTCCACTCGTTGGTTGAGGGATTGAACACCCAGAGATCGTTGAGTTCTCCGACGCTACCGGCGGAATCGTAGCCAACTCCACCAAAAAGCCAAAGATCGCCCTCGCTATCGGTCCAGCCGACCGGCCAGTATCGGCCGCCAGGGATATTCCCAACAGCAGGAGTGCCTAACAAGCCGTACATTCCAGCGTGGCCCGCGCCTCTGCTGGGCACCGCGTTGCTTCCGCCCATCCATGCCCATTCACGGGTAGAAGAATTGAACACCCAAAGATCGTTGAGTTCTCCGACGGTATCGGTGGAATCGAAGCCATCCCCCCCAAATAGCCAGAGATTGCCGCTGTGATCCGTCCAGCTAACTGCGGCACTTCGACCGCCCGGGATATTCCCAACAGCGGGAATCCCCAACGCGCCATACACTCCAGGCTGCCCCCCAATGTTCTGAGAGTTGCTAGCGGCAGGCACGGTGCTGGTTCCACCCATCCACGTCCACTCACTGGTAGAGGGATTGAGCACCCAGAGATCGTTGAGTTCTCCGACGGTACCGGCGGAATCGTAGCCAACTCCTCCAAAAAGCCAAAGATCGCCTTCGTTGTCGATCCACGCGACCGCTTCGTATCGGCCCCCAGGGATATTCCCAGCAGCAGGAGTGTCTAACGTGCCGTATACTCCAGGCTGGCCTAAGTATTTGCTAGGCACGGTGTTGCTTCCGCCCATCCAAACCCATTCACTGATAGAAGGATTAAACTCCCAGAGATCGTTGAGAGCTCCGAAGGTATCGGTGGAATCGAGGCCTTCTCCTCCAAATAACCAGAGATTGCCGTCGTGATCCGTCCAACTAACTGCATCCGCCCGGCCGCCAGGGATATTCCCGGCGGCGGGAGTCCCCAACGTGCCATACACTCCAGGCTGCCCACAATTTCCAGTATCAGTGCAACTTGGTATCGTGCTGCTTCCGCCCATCCAAGCCCATTCTTGGGTGGAGGGGTTGAACTCCCAAAGATCATTCAAGGCACCACTAGTCCCCGCGGAATCAAAGCCATCACCCCCAAATAGCCAGAAATTGCCGTTGTGCCCCGTCCAACTAACTGCACCCGCTCGGCCGCCAGGGATATTCCCGGCAGCGGGCGTGCCCAACATACCGTACGCTGCGGCCTGTCTGCCAATGCCAGCCCCACCGATCCACTCCCATTCATTTGTCGTTGGTGCGGTAGCCGTGATCGTATATGTAGCCGTTGATACCGCGCTGTTGGGAATACCACTGGACATTGCAATTGCCTCGATCGTTTCCGTCGAGGAAACTGCAATTGGCCCACTGTACACGTTTGAATTCGAGGTTGGTGTCGTCCCGTTTGTGGTGTAGTAGATCGTCGCCCCCGGCGTTGAATCGCTAAGCGCCACCGTCGCTAAGTTGTAAGTTCCGGACGCCAGATTGAAGGTTGGTGTTGCTGTTGGGAGTGTGATGGTGTAGATGGCGGACGCAACGGCGCTGATGGTTTCGCCTCTGGCTGTCGCAACCGCTTCCACTGTTTCCGTGGAGGAAACTGTAATCGGGCCGCTGTACACGGTCGAACTCGGGGTCGGTATCGTCCCATTCGTCGTGTAGTAGATGGTCGCTCCTGGCGTCGCATCGCTGACCGTCACCGTCTGCACCGTCGTGTAGGTTCCTGCTGGTACGCTGAAGGTAGGCGCGTCCGCCGGCAGACTTAACAAGACCGGTTGATACTCCCAGAGGTCGTTGAGATAAGCTTCAGTACCGGGTGAACGAGAATCGTAACCTTGCCCTCCAAAGAGCCAGAGATCGCCGCTGCCGTCGGTCCAACTGACCGCACCATTTCGACCTCCAGGAAGATTTCCGGCTGCAGGTACACCCAGTGTCCCATACACCCCTGGTTGGCCCGTGCCGTAACTGGGGACGGTAGTGCTTCCTCCCATCCAAACCCATTCACTGGTCGAAGTACTAAACTCCCAAAGATCGTTGAGATTCCCGGAAGTTCCAGCGGAATCGATGCCTATCCCGCCAAAGAGCCAGAGATTGCCGTGGATGTCAGTCCAGCTAAGTGCACCACTACGACCTCCCGGAACACTTAAGCTGGTGGAAATACCCAAGGAGCCGTACACCCCAAGCTGGCCACAGTTTCCAGTATCAGTGCAACTTGAAGGTATCGTGCTGCTTCCGCCCATCCAGATCCATTCACTGCTGGCAGGATTGAACTCCCAAAGGTCATTCAAGGCACCGCCAACCCCGGCGGAGTCGTAGCCAGCTCCCCCGAAGAGCCAGAGATTCCCGGTGCTATCGGTCCAACCGACAGCGCCTTGACGACTTCCAGGATAGTTTCCGGTGGCGGGCATGCCCAGAACGCCGTAAGCACCAGACCTACCGACGGCGTTGCTACCGCCCATCCAAGCCCATTCCTGAGTCGAAGGGTTGAACTCCCAAAGGTCATTGAGTGTGCCCTGACGACCGTCGGAATCATCTCCAGCGCCACCCAAAAGCCAGAAGTTACCGCCGCTGTCTATCCAGCTAACCGCACCAGTACGAGCTCCGGGATAGTTCCCAACGGCTGGAGTTCCCAATGCGCCGTACACGCCGGGCTGATCGTTATTGCTGGCTATTGAGCTGCTGCCTCCCATCCACGTCCATTTCCGTGCGACAGGATTGAACTCCCAAAGATCGTTGAGAAGGCCACTGGAACTGTTCAAAGTTGAGTCAGATCCTCCGGCCAGCACCGAGTCCGATCCTCCGAAAAGCCAGAGGTTGCCGCTTCTGTCGGTCCATGTGGTCGCATTGATTCTGCCACCGGGAGTATTACCCTGTGATGAGACACCCTGCGTTCCGTAAACTCCGACCTCAACACAGACTCCCTGAGTGCCGCAATTCGCCGGAAGGGTGCTTTGTCCAGCTATCCACGTCCACTCTTGGTTAGAGAAGTTGAACTCCCAGAGATCGTTGAGATTCCCGATGTTGCCCACAGAATCTGCTCCGAATCCTCCAAACAGCCAGAAGTTGCCAGCAGGGTCCGTCCAAGTAACCGCACCCTGTCGGCCTCCTGGAGCATTTCCAGCAGCAGACGTTCCGAGTGTGCCGTAGACACCGTTCTCACCTACGAAAAGCGGGGAAAGCGTGCTTGTCCCACCCATCCACGCCCACTCCCCTGTCTGCGCGTTCGCGCCCGGACAAATGACCCCCAGAAGGGCCGTCACGCCGATCAAACAGGTCAATCGTGCGAGCGGCACACAGAGAGATGTAGGCACTGGAATGGGCATGAAACCTCCGGATTCCACAACGAATCTCGATAGAAGTGAATGGGATGAGCCACTCTTCCTGAATCGAGGTATAACTCAGTCCGCGATCAAAGACTCCTTGCAAAGCAGCCTTACCACTTTCCGATTCGCTAATGCAGCTTCGTAGGACTCGGCCAGGTTATCCGGGATACCTCGCGAGCAATACGCCGCTTATAAGACTCCCGCCCCACCTACAATTGCGCCGAGCAAGCCACTACCTTGCTTTTTCAGGATTACGTTGTGAGCTGTCATCTCTGCTTGCATGGTAGTAAGGTCGAAGTCTGACGTGTACGTCTTGCCTGTATCGTCAACCAGCGAGATACCCAGCTTCTTCGAGGCAAGAGCGTGACGGTAGAGCACAACGCCATAGTCGCGTTGCGTGATCAGAGGTGTCGGATCGTCTTTTGAAAGTGGAGCAAGAAAACACTGAGCTGACACTTGGCCTTGGTCATCGAACGTGGTTTGGACTGCAATTTTGTTGTACTTCACCTGCCTGTAGTAATTGGTGCTGTGATCTTTCATTGCTAGCGGCACAGAAACTCGAATCGCAAAGCTGGTGAACTTTCCTTTGTTCACAAATACCTCCAAGCTGGCGCTTCCATCGGACGATGCAAGCTGGGCGATCTGCACGTTTTTTTGCCCAGGCATCGGAGCCCAGGTCCATTGGGCTGTCGAAGGCGTCGCAGGGCTACTTTGTTCTGTTGCTGCCGGAGACGCTGTCTGAGCGTCGGCTGTCAAGGCAATGGTAGAAAGCGCTAACAATACTGCACTGTACAAGATCCGTCTGGCGAGATTGGAGCTTTTAGCGTTCAAAAAATATTCCTCCATCTTTGACGTCAATCGTGGGGTAAGAGAATCGATTCGCCGCCATGTTGAACGCTAAACGTGAAGATCTGAAGCGCACATCCCCCAAATGATAGGTTTGTGAGATGCCAGAACAAGTCTTCATCCGCGTACGAGAACGTGAGAGCCCCGAGGGCTACAGCGTAGCAAAGCGACGGTCACTCGGCCCTGCGTCCTGCTATCAGGGACACGGGACAACCTGGAGCGTTGTGCATCCCGATCCGCTGGTCTGGACGGCGGGTGCGCTGGAACGCATGCCCTTGGCTGTTGTGATGTACTTCTGCATATTCTGTGCGTCCTGCTGCGCTTGCTGCTGCCGGCCTAGCCGCGACTCGCACTCCGCACCATATGCAAAAGACATAGCTGCTGCCACATAGCTATTACGCATGCAATCTCGGTGTGTATCGGACGATATAGCGCAGCTTGAATTGCGCGCCATAAAATCCTTTTATTGTGAACGTTAGAGGGCATTGTCTTCGCTTTCGGCGAATATAAGATCACATACAGAGCGGCACGAGCCACCAAGAACGGAAACGCAAGATACAGATGTGCCGGGCGTGATGGGCCGTTTCTGCAGTCATTTCTCGATGAAAATACGAGCGGCAATGTAGTGGAAGTGATGATCCATCCGTTGGAGCCCTTGCCGCCAGAATCCAGCAGAAGATGTGTGACGCAGGTTACAACGATGTGATCAAGCTCTGATGGCCATCGCGCGGAAGTCTGCTCCTTCTTGGCCCGCACCACGGTACGCACTCTGCAGATCGAATTCTGACGCTCCCAATCGTTTACCAGAGTGTTATTGACGGATTGGCGGCGACACGCCCGCAACGGTCATTTCTTAGGGTGGGCTAGCAGCCGAGAAGTTCAACACGTCCCGAGTCAATCGGTCCTCATCGAGCATCGGAAGACACGAGTTCACGGTTTTTGCGGGGATCATCGATACATATATGCCCACCCCCCGTCCCAGAGCGCAACGCCTGAGCGAAAAGCGCGATAGAGGTTTGGAGGGGATTGAGTGGGCCCAAAATACCTGCTATCCAATCAACGGCTAGCGGAAGAGCCCGGAAAGGCAGGCTCAAGCGAAGCGGAGTTGCGGGCGATCTTTCGATCACACGCGGCGTGAAGCAGCTTACCCGGCCGAAACTCCGTCCACTCATTCTTCGCTCTGGTAGGCGTAGACGGCGCCGCTCGGATTCTTTGCGGGAGGCGCGATGGTGTAGTAACGCTGTAGTTGCGGGACGAGCACCTCGTCCTTTGCACCGGGAGCAGTCGCGACGTCACCAAGCAGAGTGTAATGGTCGGCTCCGAGTTCCTCATACACTGCAGTCGAACCCGCACCCTCTCCGCACGAGGCATAGATTCGTTTCGACGCGGAGTTGAAGACAAGGTCGTCGATGCGCTCACCGATCGTTAGTTTCTGCAGTTCTTTGCCGTTTCGCGAATCCATAACGACGATCTCGCCACTGCGGCAGCCGACGAATAACCGTCGTATTCAGCGGCGATCTCCATCGCATACTTGCTCAGGCGGTAGGGGCGGGCCTTCTGCTGGCCCTTGTCAACGAAGGTTCCCATCCCGGTTACGCGATCATATTCGGAGGGGTGAAGATAGAGATGCATGGTGCTCCTCATCCCAACGCTCAAGTTCAGTGCCCAAACCGACAGCATTGTCAGAGCATTATGTCTCCGACAGAACACCTGTCGCCGCTGTGCAACTGTGCGATTCGCGCAAGATTCAGTAACGGCGCTTTGCAGATGGGAGACGAGCTGTTTGATGTAGCCAAAGTCCGCACAACGACGGCTGCCAACACACGTCTCTGACGCCTCCAGGATCGGTTGGAAAGTACGCTGGACCACTTTTGGAGGTAGTCCAGACCATAAGCTCTCGAATCCCAATTTATGGACGATCCGGAGCTGCTCGGTTTTGGGTGTGAAATACCACCTACGAACTGATGCAAGGCTCGGTTCGCTGCAACTGAGTAAAGCGGAAGATACCTCGTCTCCCTGCTCGATGTACCTTTGAGCCAGTACTTTTCCAAGGCCGGATGAAGTGACTCGATCTCCTAGGCCTATCGAAGCAGAGAAGCGGTTTACGATGCTGGAATATTCCTGTTCGGTTCGAGAGAAAATCTTCAAGGATGCATTCTCGATTCCCTTGAAAAAAGCTTCTGGACGCTGCTCATCGGCGGTCAGTGCATCCACATACTCACGTACTGATCGGAAAACTCCTCCCAGGTCGGCAATCTCAAAATAGTCTTCGCGGCTTCTCTCACCTTCAATCGGCACATATTGCGTCCTGTAGGGAGGTTCAATGGCACGCACTCGGAAACGTGGCGGAAATTCATCGTCTCCGCTAGCGCCGTCTGCTAAGCGGAGCATGAAGTCGCACTGGTCTAATGGCGTTTCGGCGAATCCGACACTTAGTTCGGTTGCCTGCCGCGGCGAGCATGACAAAAAGAATAAGGATTCCGTCCAGGCAGTAATCTCCTTAGCCTCTCGCAAGTTTGCGAACCACTTAGGATTTGCGCGCATCGCACATATCAGCTGTAAGCATTCGGACGGCTGTGGCTCGGAGTATCCCCTCGGCAGCTTTTGATTTTCCCTGGCTTTGACCGCGAGCACGTGTTCAGCAGCGATGGCTCCGCCGTGGGTAAGGAGGAAGGACCGGTGGGGAAGGTGATCTTCAGGGGCCTCTCCGATCGCATCGAGTTCCTGCTTAAGTGTAGCGTTGCCCTTTGTGAGGGAGAACTCGAACACTCCGTTACGATTCTCGTCGTCTGACCCGGATGAGCCGCTACCGGAGCCAGAAATATTATTGTGCCCTACTCCTGTAGATCCCGCATTTTTGTGAATACGCTTGTGGTACTCCTTACCAAAGGTCGCGCGTTTGATAAAAAAAGATATTCCTGCTAAGGCTTGCATAAGCTCTTCGCGGGGGATGTCCATCCATAATGTAGACTTGCTGCGACTAAGTGCGGTCCCCAGACCGTCGAGGGTATCAATATATGAGTCCATATCGGCAAAGGGCGGTAGTGCTGAAAGGGCTTTAGACCAGTCATCGCGGGCAAACTTCCGCGCGAACATACATGGAACATAAAGGGATTTGAAAACTTCTTCCTTGGGTATTGCCTTGCCAGGAGTTTCGACCGCCTTATACTCGACTTCGAGAATAGCCATGTGAGAGATCATCATGTGTGCCTGCAGCAGCAGAAGGCGTTTCGAGTCCTCGCAGTCTCCATTCGGTGCCCTGGCCCACAAGAGTGCTTCCATGGCATGGTGAGTAAATCCACGATGAAAGAGAGGGTCCTCGCCGGACTCATGCAGGAAGAGCTTTTCTTTTTTAGATTTCAAATTGATTGAGTCTGCAAATCCCTGCGGAATCCGCAAGACCTGGTCGATATAGGGGATCCATGTGGAGAGTTGCGGGTATGTGGTGGCTAGTGATGAAATGCGAACCGAACCAATCATCTTCCTGACCCTTGTCCAGCACAATTTGCAGAGAACCCACGCCCAAGGTCAACAAGGAAATCCCGATATAGTCTATTCGGATTCCTCCTCTCTTCAGGCGACGGAGAAATGGGGGATCTTCGACCAGTGTATGGGTTAGGTAGAGAGCCAGGAGGACAACGGGCAGTGTAATGAAAAATATCCAGCGCCAAGAGTAGCTGTCGGTGATCCAACCCCCGAGCATAGGTCCCACTGTGGGGGCGAGAACTGCAGTGATGCCATAGAGTGCGAATGCTTGACCACGTTGCTCTGGAGGAAAGGTGTCGTTCAGGATTGCCTGGGCCATCGGCTGTAATCCGCCACCGCCGATACCTTGTATGGCGCGAAAGAACAGCAGCATTGGGAGGCTCGGAGCCAGTCCGCATAGCAGGGAACTCACGGTAAAGATGGTGAGCGAGATCATGAAATAGCGTTTGCGGCCTATCATCTCCGCGAACCATCCACTGATCGGAAGGATGATCGCATTTGCGGCAAGGTATGAGGTGAGCACCCATGTGCTGTCGTCGTAACTCGCTCCCAGATTTCCCGCGATGTAAGGCAACGCAACGTTGGCAACACTCGTGTCCAGGACCTCGATGAACGCTGCCATCGATACAGTTGCCGCGATTGCCCACGGATTAAACCTGGGGCGCCAAATGGCCTCTTCCTGCGGAAGCGCTAATGTGGCGACGCTCATCGCAGGTACACTTTCGCTTCGACGTTCATTCCCGGACGAAGTTCGTGGTCGTGCAGATCTCCTGGATCTAAAACAATTTTGACGGGTACCCGCTGAACAATCTTCACGTAGTTGCCTGTCGCATTTTCAGGCGGTAACAAGCTAAAGGTGGGGCCTGTCGCTCCCGCGATGCTATCTACATGACCATGATAGGTTCGACCAGTTGAGTCAAGTTCGACGTCTGCTCTTTGACCTACATGCATATGTTTGAGCTGGGTCTCCTTGAAATTTGCAGTGATCCACACTTTATCAAGTGGCACAACGGTGATCATCGGGGTGGACTACGGTCATCCATGCTTCGGGATGCGACCGGACGAAAGCGAGAGTTTGACCGGAGAATTCAAGCCAAACTTGATTCACAAAGTCTGGCGTCCCGTCGGGTTTCAGCGTCCATGCTGACACAGGGAGATGCTGCAGCAGCCCCGCCTGGAGTCGCGAACGTTCGTTGGCTTCGGCAAGCTCCCTCGTTCTCTCCGCGACCTGCAGATCGACTTCCGCTGCGATCAGTCGTTTCGTATCCAATCCCAGTACCTGCAGCATCCCGAGCGCCAACTGATTCCCGGCGACTTGTAGAGCTACTCTCTCAGTCTGCTCCGGAAAACTCAATCTCGTCGCTCCCGCGACTATAAAACCGCTGCTGTCATCTATACCCAGCGGCGTGGAGAAGATTGGTAGCTCCCAGTCTCCAAACGTATGCCGCGCTCGTGATGGTCGATCGATCGCAGCACCATGTAGGAAATCATCAAGAACCGGCTCCATCTCCTTGGTCCAATGCGACGAAGCAGCCCTGAGCATCTCGATTGGCTTCTCCCCGATTCCGACTGTAACTCTTGCATAGATAAACACGAGGTTGAACGTTTTCCTGAGCAAATCCAGGAAGCTGGAAAGAATCTCAACTGGTTCGCGGCCTCTCCAGGCGGCAGGGAGCGCCAGTATTCCAGTCAAATCATCGATTCCGCGCTGGAGCTGTTTGATTTCCAATTCGGAATCGATAGGATCATTGAACATCTCGCGAAGGACTGTGTTCCCGTTCTCACAATAGTTAGTCAACGGCCCACTCTACTTTCATTGCATTGATAGCATTTGCCATTGCCGTCCGTGTGAGCATCAAGTCATTCTACAAACGCTCAGCAGGGCTGATTTGCAATGGGTTAGTTGTGGTCTCTGAACCTATGCGGAGTGATACCGACGATCCTCCGAAATGCTTTTGTGAAATGCTCTTGCGTGTGAAAGCCCGTAAGTTTGCTGATCTCGACGATGCTAAGCGTCCCATCTGTCAGAAGACTCTTCGCGCTTTCAATCCTTGCCCGCAGAAGATATTGGTGAGGTGTCCAGCCGGTCGCTTCGGTAAACAGTAAGACAAAATGGCTTGACGAGATGCCCGCAATCCGCGCCATTTCTACCAGGCGAATGTTTTCTCCTATGTTCGCCCGGATGTATTCAATGACGTTGGCTACACTTCTCTTCGCAATATCGGCACCCTTGCAATTCGCCCATCAACTGCTGTGAGCAAACGGTACCTCCGGACCGTTGGTCAAATGTTCCGATTTGGTCAATTCTTCCGAATTAATGGTCAAAAAACACGGGTGGGCGAGCGAACGGCGGTATGATTTGGCTACCGGAGTCATTATCCGAGGGCGGTAATGGGATGAGTGTCTCTCAGATTCTCCCCGTAAAGTCTGTTGAGGTGATGCGCAATGGGTGTGCGGTGTGCCCGATCCCCGCGCTATCTTCGTTGAACAGTGAATATGCTGGATGGGACGGCATTGCCCTGGAGTCATTTAGCGACGTGCCCGGCGTCTCGATTCCGGATCATGACCATCCGACGCACTTCCTGAATTTACTCACCCATGGAACGATCAAGGCGCAGTGGACTACCGAAGGCAAAAGCCGCAGCGCCGACAATGGCCCCGGAACTATCTACGTGTTGCCGGCAGGAACGCGCGATCGCCTTACATGGTCAGGGCCGACTACTCGCATTATTCTGGTGATGGAACCGCGATTTCTCGCGCGATCCATTGAGGATGCAGCGCATTTAAAAGATGTGGAACTAACCACCCACTGGAATCTTCATGACCGCCACATTCAATCCCTGATGCTGGCTATGCACGCCGACTTGGAAGACGGTTCACCTGCCGGCCCACTCTACGGCGAATCACTTGGTTTGGCGCTCGGGATCTATCTGGTGCAGCGCTATTCGGTCCGCGGTTTCACGAAGCATCATTATCGTGGCAGCATGCCTACGGCGAGGCTCAACCGGATTCTGGAATTCATCGATCAGAACCTGGCACGGAATCTCCGGCTGTGGGAGCTCGCTCGAATTGCTGGCATGAGTCCTAACTACTTTTGCGAGTCGTTCAAGGCAAGTACAGGTTTGCCACCGTACCAATACATCCTGAGACGGAGAATCGATCGCGCGAAGCAATACCTGCGCGACCCGAAGATGACTTTGACCTGCGCCGGAGCGGCATCTGGTTTTAGTGATCAAACTCATTTCACGAAAGTGTTCCGTCGAATCGTGGGTGTAACTCCGATGAAGTTCCGGGAGAATGTCGACAGCGGGCAGAATCGTGTCAGAGAGACTTGTCCGGCACATCCAGAAAATTAGCGACCTAGCCAGTGTTCTCTTCTACGTCGCGGTTGGTAGGCTTGCGAAATACCCGCATGTGGGACGGCCATTTAGTGGGCCGGCATTAATTATGATTTGGCAAATTTCATAGCCGAAGCTGCCTCCCTAGAGGAAACAGCGGCACACGTGTGACACACCTCGTCGCTCCGAACCGTTAGTCGTCTTGCCGGATAGGGAGAAAGAACACCGGTGGCGAGTTAGTCTTTACTGGCTGCCTAAGTCTGGGTGTCTATGTAAGAAGTCACCTGAGCTGCTTGACGCCGGATAAGCGAACCGAGGCACAGGGCAGGCCATTCGTCGCTCGTCAATGTGGGGCGCCGGTGGCATCGGGGAACACCTTAAGTTGGCGGGCTTCACTGAACTTGTAGAATAACTGCCCGATTCACGACCATCCGACCGGAACCCTGTCAATGAGCGGTTTAGCCTGATATCGCCAACTGACTTCGTGCAGCAGCGGATTGTTGAAGGAAAGCTGAACCTAGGTGGTGTCAGTCAGATTCCTGGCGTTGCACTACCAGCGGCCCATTCCAGCAATGCCAATTATCGCGACGCCGAGAAGACAGGATTTATCGGCCTCGGACGGCCAAGAGCAGAAATTGGCACAAGATGAATGCAAAACACTGAATTAGGTAGCATGGATGTTTGTGCTCCAGCCCAGCTCCTCTCTGGATTGACGACGCAGCTTTAGCGGTCCGAGAGTCATCAGCTAGCATGCGGACCAAGTATTTTTGATCGCTATAGGCTATAGATGGTGAACCTCATCTTACTGACAGAGACGGTAAGGCCCTCCCGTGGAAAGGACTTATTGATCAAACAAAAAGAGCTAAAGACTTTCCGATAGCCGGATGTCGGCAAGTGTCGGCCACTCGACACTTGCCGACGCAAGAGTTGCTCTTTTCCGATTTCGCCTTTGCCGCTAGCGCTCGCGCTCTGCCCAAGCTCGGCAACGGTTCTCACGGTGTGGGGCAGCGATAACGGCAATGCCGGCCTTTGTCTAATGGCGATTGCACACATATCCCTTCACTCGCGCAGCGCGGGATATTCCTATAGGTCAAAAGGCGAGCCTCAACGCGAACTGAATGATTCGCGGATTGGTGCTCATCGCGGTAATCGTTCCAAACGCACTGCCGGAGGAGGTACCGCAGTGGGTGGGGTCCGTTGCCGGACACGGTTGGAAGCCCAGGTTCGGAACGGCGAAGTTCGGGTGATTGGTGGCATTGAAGAAGTCCGTCCGAAACTGCAAGCTCGTACCGTCTTTGGGCCAATGAAGCGGTACGCTCTTGTTCAGCGAAAGATCGATGTTGAACTGATCAGGGCCCCGCACGATACCGTTGGAGGTGTCTCCAAACCCGGTCGCAACGCCGTCGCTCCCGATCACCGCGGGTGTCGTGAGGCAAGCGGTGTGGATGTAATTGTTCACTCTTTGATTCGTCGATCCCGTAGTCGGTAGATCTTTCGCGGTGCAACCTGCGGCAAAGCTCGGCCGATCTGTGGAGATGCCATAGACGTTGTTGGTGTTGTTGTAGGCAAGACTCACCTGATTGCTGTCCTGCGACACAGTGACAGTGGAGACATCCCATCCGCCGAGCGTGTCGGCCAAAACAGGGTGAAATTTCGATGGACTGGGGAGATGATATAGGGCGGAAAACACAAACCGCAGAGGGCGGATGTTGGGATCGGGTCCATAGCCGGATTCGTGTGCATGCAGCGCATGCTGATCGCCGCTAGGTCCGGAGTTCGTGCCCAGGGTATCGCCCGGTACGGGCCCCAGCAAATTCGACCAGGTGAATGACCCCTGATACTGCAGTCTGTTTTTATACTGCTGCGAGACCGAGAGCTGCATCGAGTCGTACCACGCTTCGCCGAAGGTTCCGAATAGATACATCGAGCTCGTCGTCCAGCCGAGATACGGGGCTCGCAGCGCGGTGTTCGCAACGGTATTGGTCGTCTGGCCGCGAATCGGGTCGGCAGGCGATGCCAAATTCGCCTGGTTGATGGAGGTGCCCATGATCTCATGCAGATTGCGGGCACCAGCATAGGTCACATCCAGGATGGGGCCACCCGGCATCTTCGCCTGCATACCGAAGCTGTAGTGATAGGTGGTCGGAGGACGAAAATCGAGCGTGAGTGCATCCATGGTGAATGAGGTGGTGGGGGAATAAGGCGTGAATGAGGGTAATGCGGGTGGGGCCGGGAAAGGATTAGCATCCGTTGCATTCGCGTTGGTCGGCCCTAACGTTTGGCTGAAGAGACCGAAGGGCTGTTCCGCGGAAAGCTGAAGATTCAACTGTCCCTCGGGTGTGCTGTGATAGACGCCGATACCTCCGCGAAAGAGCACGCGATCTCCGCCGGGGAGCACATAGGCAAATCCGAAGCGCGGGTTCCATGTATTCTGGCCGTCGCCATTGAAGCCAAAAGTATTTTTTCCTTTGATGACGCCGGTCGGGACCGCGGGACCATGATAGTTGGAGGCAACCAGGTAACCGTTATAGCTTCCCGATGCGGGCGGGTTGGGATCGAGTTGCGATACATCCACATTACCGGCCATTCCGCTCGCCTCCCCGAGGTCGCCGATGTGATCGTAGCGGATACCGAGGTTGAGAGTCAGACGTTTTGTGATGGCATAGTTGTCTTGAATAAATCCATCGACGTTTTTGTATCTCCAGTCGCGCGCATGATTTCCCAGCCCCTCAAACGACTCATAGATATTGCTGTAAGGAACACCATAAGCCGCGTAACTCTGTCCAATCAGGAAATCCGCCCAGGTTAGCGGAAAAAGATAGCCTTCGTAGTTAAACTTCTCCATGTTGTCTCGTCCATAAGCAAAACCCCCGCCGAAGATGAGACGATGCTTGCCCTTCACCCAGGACAAGGTGTCGGAGAGGTTGTACTCCTCTTCCAGAAAGGCCAGCGCCGAAGAGGTTCCTACCTCAAATCCGTCATCGACGATGTCGATGTTGGGGTACAGGTTATCGGAAGGAGGCACATTCATGCCAAGGCTGGAGAAGGTGAACGCATTATGGTAGTTCTGATTGGACGTCGTCCTATGCATACCAGCCTCGAGTTGATTGACGAGGTTGGCACTGAAAATGTGCGTGTCTCCGAGGGATCCGACGTCGAATCGCTCCGGCGTCAGGAGCGGAAAGCCGAACGTACTGAATAAAGTCGTCGATTCCTGGTTGCTGTCTGCGTTGAAATAGCGAACCGAAATGCGGTCGCGATTGGAGCGTTCGTAGTCGGCATCCACGACGTACTGGTTTTCATTGAAGAAACCAGGACTGCTCAGAAAGGAAGAGCCCTGAATCTCAAGCGCCTTGGAACGGTCGATCGTCTGCGGAGTAGGAATCAGGTATTGGCCGTTGGCGAGCTTGATCTGGAACAGCGCCAAGGCCTGCGGAGCAATATTCGAGCCATCTGCCGCGATGGTGCCAAAGGCCGGCCCGAGGTAGCCATAGTCGCCGGCGAAGACCGCGCCCAATCCAGCGGCGGAGCGGTCGTTGGTAAGAGGAGGAAGGTGATCCAGTTTACTGTTGGTTGGGTCCGTGGCGTTCAGTTGCCTCGTGCCCTGGTAGGAACCGAAGAACAGCAACTTGTTTTTGATCACGGGGCCGCCAAGAGCAAAACCATATTGATTCTGCCGCAGGATGGGACGGACCTGGCCCTGACGCTTCGCGAACCAGTCATTTGCATTGAGGTCTTCGTTCCGCAAGTACTCGAAAACCGAACCGTGAAACTGGTTGGATCCTCCTTTCGTGATGACATCGACGGTTGCCCCAGCGTCCCGCCCAGAGGTAGCGTCGAACAGAGCGGTCTGCACTCGAAACTCCTGGATGGCGTCGGGATTGGGGACTGGAATTCCTGCCGTGAAGCCCGCCGAACTTTGGATGTCGTTCACCGGCAGTCCGTTCATCTGGAAGTTGTTATCGACGTAGGTGGCCCCGTTGCTGGAGATGCTTCCGCCCGCGGGGCTTCCGGGTTCGCTTCCGCCGCCCCTGCCTTCTTGTCCGGCGTTGTTGACCTCCTGCGACACGCCCGGGTTCAGGCCGACGATCTGTGTGTAGTTGCGTGTGACCAGCGGAAGGCCTTGCACCATTTCAGAATCTGTCACACGGCCCAGGACACTCGACTCCGTTTCCAGTTCGACGCTTGAGGAATTCACGGTCACGGTTTCGGTCACCGCGCCGACCTCCATGCGTATGTTCTCCATCGTTGTTCCCGCGACCACTACCTTCACATCCGGCGACGAGGCAAGCTTGAACCCTGCCTTCGTGACTTCGAGCGTGTACTGCCCGGGCTGCAGCAAGGTTAGAAGGAATGCTCCCTCGCGATTGGTACGCGCGCTGCGCGTGTCGCCTGTGGCAATCTCCGTAATCTTGATCACGGCGCCACCCACCGCGGCAGCGGAGGGGTCCGTGATCGTGCCGCCGATCGCGCCAGTTCCGCCTGTCTGAGCAGACACCAGCCCGCAGGGGGTGAGCAGCAGGCACAGAACGACGATTAAGAATGCGTGATAGGTCGAAACGATCTGTTTGCGAGCGGGTCGCATCTGTTCGGAATGAAGCATCTGTTGTTTCCTCTTCGAAGCCGGCGGACTGTCGTGAAAACCGATGCGAAATCGTAGGAAGAAAATGCGGGATGCGATAGGTTCTGAGCAGACATTTTCATGTCATTTACTGACACCAGAAGATCGCAAAAGCAGAGGGCAAGTCATGATCGGCGCGAGATGCCTTTGCACCTGCCTCGCGTGGGGATTCGTTGTTACGCCGCGCGTGCCAGAAGGAAGCGACACTCCGCGGCGGCTCGCCGAAGACAATGACGTCATGGCTTGCATCGCGGTTGCGGGGGCGGGTTTTTGGGTGACCACAAGCCGACATTCCAGTTCCAGGCGATGTCCCCCTGCGCGCGTCGCCGGCAAACGACCTCTTCGTTGAACGCGTACATACCGGGCAGCAGATCAGCGGCGGGCTGCGGAGCCTCCTCGAATGCCATGTAGGCGCCGGCCGCTCCGTACGATGGCCAATCCGGTTCGCCCGCAGCCTGCGGCTTGCCCGTTCGCGCGAAGGATGTCCAGTACCCGATGATGGCGTTAGAAAGTTCCCTTTGTTGCACCGTGTCCGGAACCTTTGGCCAAAGCGCCGGCGTGCTGTCGAACGTACCGAAGACGTATGGCAGTTCGCTGGCGTGGAAACCGTGCAAGCGTGCGGCTTCTTCCGCCGGATACCCATGGTCGAAGAAGTAAAGGAACGCGGGCTGTCCCACCGCACTCTGCTTCTTGACAAGCCGCTGCGCCGTCCAACTGTACAGTGCATCTCGTGTCGTGGCCAGGATGCTCTCCTCCATGGAACTGCTGGGATAGAGCCGCAGAAATTCGTCAGCCATATCCCCGTAGCGGTTGTGAATGACGGCATCGTACTCCGCCGCGGTTGCGGGAGGCTTCGGCGCAAGCACCCGGAGCGAGCGGATCTCACCACTGTTCGAACCCGCGAGCAGCGGGACGTGCGCTTGTTCGCCACGATCGAAGACGTCGACCAACTGGCGAGGCAACAGGTGCCCGTCGACGGCGCCCCAGGGGGCAAATCCGGCTGCCGCTGCGGCGTTCGTGATGGTCGCTGCATCCATGGCTCGCAATGCCGCGATGTTTGGCGCCTTGAGCGCGGCAGCCAGGCGGCTGCCGCTTTCTTCAGCAGACGGAGAGCCGAAGCTGCGCTGCTTCAACTCCGGCGTCGAGATCATGTACGCGCTCTCGGAGATGGCTTTCGCGAACAGACCCCGCGCGGGAGGCGAAGCCATCAGGTACATGACGCTCAGGGCTCCTGCCGACTCGCCCGCGATGGTGACGTTCGAGGGATCGCCGCCGAAGGCTCTGATGTTGCGCTTGACCCATCGCAGAGCTTGAATCTGATCGAGCAACCCATAGTTGCCCGAGATGCCCAGCGGCGATTCGCGGCTGAGCTCAGGATGCGCGAGCCAGCCCAGCACTCCCAGCCGATAGTTGATGGAGACCACAACGATGCCTCGTTCGGCAATCCGTGTGCCGTCATAGAGCGGGTCTCTGCTTGCCCCGGATGTGAGGGCGCCTCCGTAGATCCAGAAGAAGACTGGCGCGTGGCTTGCCTTGACCGGGGCCCAGACGTTCAGCGTGAGGCAGTCCTCGCTCATCGGCATGGGTGGGCCTGCGTAGACACTTGAGAGCTTGGAGTTCGGCTGGAAGCATGCAGGGCCGAAGTCGGTTGCGTGTCTGACGCCCGCCCATGGCGGCATCGGGACGGGAGGTTTCCAACGCAATGAGCCCACCGGCGGCATCGCATAGGGGATACCCTTGAAGACGCGCAAGTCCCCTTCTACCTGTCCCTGAAGCGCGCCTGCCGGAGCTTTCACTTGAGAGCCTTTTTGCGGGTTCAACGGGGCGTTGCTCGATGAAGGTTGCTGCGCGAAACTCCAAGGTGCAAACAGAAGACAGACGGTCGCAACCGACCAGACGAGTGCGCGGGGCAGAGTGATCATAGGACTGGTTCTCCGAGGTTACATTCTTCGTTTCGAAGCACACGCGCCAACGCCAGAAACAACAGAATGGCGACGAGGTAGGACGGCGCGAGCAAGTAGAGTGCGAGTTGCAGGGAGTGGTGGGGGTGGGCTGCGCGGAAGTAGTCGCTGGCCGCGCCGACGAACGTCGGACCAAGGCCGAGACCAATCAGATTCATGATCAGCAGAAGCAGTGCGCCGGACATGACGCGTTGGTCTGGCCGCACTTCCTCCTGCACCAACGTCACCGCCGAGGTCAGATAGAAGTAATTGAAGAACATCGTTCCAGTCAGGAAGATCAACGCGAGGTGCCATGCCGGTGCCCACACAAACGCAAGATAAAACGGAACGGCAAGCGTAAGGGTCGCGGCGGGTACCAGGGCATAAGCTAGTCTCGATCCCTGCGTGAGCCGATCGATGACGCGGCCAGAGGCGAGCATGCTTCCACCCATGCCGATGAGGATGACCAATGCATAGTAGAGGGCGACTTCTTTGAGCTTCATGCCCTTCTCGCGCATAAGGAACAGAACCGCGAAGTTAATCAGCCCGTAGGTGATGAACTGGTTGGCGCCGCATGCGAGTGCGGTCAGCAGCAGGGAAGGCCTTGACAGGAACATCGCCAGTGTTTGCCGGAATCCTGCTTTGTTTGCCGGGTCCTGGTTCGCGGCGTGGTCCAGCCCACCGCGTCGTGGCTCAGGCACCAGGAAGAGGACGCCGAGGACTGCGAAAAGCCCCACCGCACCGAGCAGGACGAAGGCATAGCGCCAACTGAATGCAGCGGCAATGGAGGCGCCAAACGCGATTCCCAATGCGGAGCCAACCGGGGGGCCGATGTTGTAGAGGCCCAGCGCTCTACCGCGACGGCCCGGCGGGAAGTAGTCGAAGAGGATCGAGTACGAAGGCGGAACGCCACCGGCTTCGCCAAAGCCTACCGCCATGTAACCGACCGTGAACTGCAGATAGCTGCCTGCGAAACCGCAGCACATGGTCGCTGCGCTCCAGATTCCACACGCGATCGCCAGAACCTTCGACCGGTTGGTCTTGTCGGCCAGCCATCCCACTGGGATGGAGATACAGCAGTAAAACAGAGCGAAATAAAGGCCGCCAATGCGTCCAAGCTGGCCGTCCGATAAGTGCAGACTGTCCTGAATCGGCTTGGCGAGAATGCTCGGCAACTGCCGGGATAAGAAGTTCAGGACATACACAAGGCACAGCACGGCAAGGGCAACCCAGGCGCGCTTTCCAGGCGCAGGGCTCCGCTCCACCGGGACAGCCACGGCATCGCGAGCGCTAGACATAATTACCGTCGACGCTGATCGCCTGGCCGGTAACATTTCGTCCCGCAGGCGAACACAGGAACAGACACATGAGGGCTACGTCATCTGCCGTGACCATGCGGCCAAGGGAAATACTCCTCAGGTACTCCTCGCGCATCGCGTCGTCTTCAACTCCTTCAAGCCTGGCGCGAGCGCTGATGACGCCATCGATCCTCGGTCCTTCGACGATGCCGGGCAGCAGCGCGTTCACTCGAATGTTGTCCGGCCCGAGCTCAATGGCAAGGGACTTGGCGATGCCCACGATGGCCCACTTCGTGGCGACGTATGGAGTTCGCCAGGGAATGCCCATGCGCCCGGCGATCGACGAGATGCAGATGATGTGCGCGGCAACAGAGTTACGCAGCATCGGTACAGCGTGGTGCAGACAGCGATACTGGCCATTCAGGTTGACTTCGATGGAGCGTTTCCACTCTTGCTCCGAGATCTTATCGACGCCAGCGGTAGGCCCGGCGATGCCGGCGCAGTTGATCAGGACGTCCAACCCATCGAAAACGGAAAGCTGCGTTTCGAAAAGTGCCGCGACGTCCCGTTCCTCCGCAACATCGGCGTGGGTGGTATGGGACGACGGCAACGACTTCTTGAACTCCGCCAGGGCAGCATCGTCAATGTCGCAGATGTGGACCC
This sequence comes from Acidobacteriaceae bacterium, assembly GCA_049578265.1. Lineage (GTDB taxonomy): Bacteria > Acidobacteriota > Terriglobia > Terriglobales > Acidobacteriaceae > Granulicella. The sequence continues at coordinate 65,691 of JBAULP010000048.1, read as the reverse complement.
GCGCACCCGTCTCGGCAAACGCGTGGGCGATGCGGGCTCCAATGCCTGACGCTCCAGCAGTCACCAGAACCCGCAATCCCCTGGGCGGACACAGTCGCTCCTGGTATGTCATGTTCGACTCACTTCTCATTGAACTTCCTTCTGATCCACGCTTATCACTCATAACGACTCAGGCGAAGTGAACGTTCTCCGCGCCCTTCAGATGCAACGTCTCTCTGACCTCCGACGGTGAGGCGATTTCAAAGGAGAGTTCCTCAAGGATGCGGCGGATTTTTCTGACCTGCTCGGCATTGCTTTTTGCCTTCACGCCTGGGGCGATAAACAGGTTGTCCTCCAGCCCGACCCGCACATTCGCGCCCATGATCGCGCCCATCGTGAGCAGCGCCATCTGATGACGTCCCGCGCCCAACACCGACCAGAGATACGCATCTCTCCCGAACAGGCGGTCGGCCGTCGATCGCATCAGGAAAAGATTCTCCGGGTCTCCCCCCAGACCGCCCAGAATCCCAAAGATTGCCTGGATGAAGATGGGAGGTTTGACGATTCCGCGATCGACGAAGTGGGCAAGGTTGTACAGATGTCCCACGTCATAACACTCGAGTTCGAACCGGGTGCCGCTTTCTCCTAGATTCTTGAGGATATGTTCGATGTCGGAAAATGTGTTTTTGAAGACGCCGCTCTTCATGCCCTCGATCTTTGGCTTTTCCCAGTCGTAACGCCAGCTCGTAATGCGCTCCGCTACGGGGTGAATCGAGAAGTTCATGGACCCAAGGTTCAGCGAGCACATCTCCGGCTGGGCCTGTAGAGGAAATGTAAGGCGTTCCTCAATGGTCATGTTGGAGCTGCCGCCAGTCGTGATGTTGACGATCGCATCGGTACGTGCGGCCACACCGGTACAGATTTCCCGGAACACTGCTGGGTCGCCAGTAGGTCGTCCATCCTCCGCATCTCTGGCGTGGAGATGGACGATGGCAGCTCCTGCCTCGGCAGCCTCCACGGCGCTGTCGACGATTTGGGTGGGTGTAACGGGAAGGTGCTCCGACATGGTCGGAGTATGCACAGAACCGGTCACTGCGCAGCTAAGAATGATTTTGCGTTTGCTCTGGGCCATCTTGGGTTTCGGCGGATCGATCACCGACCGATCATAAGAACCGGACCCCATTCTGCGACAGGTTTCCAGCGGACATTTCATGTCGTTTTCTGACACCGGCTACGGCAGCCCCGTCCCGGCGACGGAGACACGCGTCATCCAAATCGCGGCGCGGTGATCTGCGGACGCTTCCGCTTCATGAAATGTGGGCGCGACACAGGCGAACAACGTTCGTCCGTCGTGTCCTCCCAACATGCATGCGAATGCGCCCATTCCTTCTGTCCTAAGCTCTTCAAGAATTTTCCCGCCTTCAGTCACGCGGATCAGTCGACCTCCATTAGCATCGGCCACCCAGATGGCCCCTTCTGCGTCGAGACAGATGCCATCGGGCGCCACTTCCACTTGCCGAAGAAGTTCGCTCATGTCGTCGGAAGACGGCGGATCGCCAAAGGACGCCCACGTCCATCGCTCGCCCAAGCGGCCGGAAGCCTGATCGAAAGCACTGATTCGATTCATCGTTGTTTCTGCCACAATCAAGGTTCTGCCATCCGCTGTCAGCGCCATCCCATTGGGAAACCCCAGTCCTTCGGCTGCCACTTCGGAGCGACCGTCCGGATAGATGCAGATCAGGTTCGTCGTCGTGACTTTAGCGCCACCCATTAGGTCGAACCCGAAGTTGCCCACCCACGCTCGACCCTCGCGATCGACCAGCATGTCATTCAGATGCCAGGGTGCGAGGCTCGTGAGATTGGCGTGCTCGACCAAGCAACCATCGAGCTCCCGTCGCAGAATCCTGCGGTCGCGCATGGATACCATCAGCATGCGTCCATCCGGCAAAAACCCAAGGCCCGACGGTCGACCCGGCACGTTCGCAATGGTCTCCGCCCTGCCGTCCAGCGCAACCGCAAGCACCCGCTCGGTATAGAAGTCGGAAAAGTACAACCTTCCATTGTGCCAACGCGGGCACTCGGTGAAGGACAGGCCGCTGATCAGAGTCTCAAAGTTAGCCATACGGTGAGCTTTGATGTTGGAGATGGTCAGGCTCGAAAACGCGCCGGCGTGCTGCCGGTCCATCTGCGGAACGCATGACGGAAGTTGGCGCTGTCGCTGAATCCTACCAGCTCCGAGATGTCGTCGATGCTCAATTTCGTAGAGCGCAGATACTCGCTCGCGAGATTCCAGCGGACGTCGTCGAGAATCCGCGTAAAGGACGTGTTCTCGGCAACGAGCTTCCGGTTGAGTGTTCGCACGGTGGTGCCAATCTGCCTCGCAACTGCTTCCATGCTGGGCGAATGTCCCGGTGTCGATGCGATGATCTGGTAGACTTCGCCGGCGACCCCGGTGGAGGTTTTGACCTCGCCGAGAATGCGATCGCAGGTGTCCTGCAGGATCTTTGACGTAAGGCCGTGTGCCATACGCGGTTTAGCAGAGAGGATTGATTTCGGGTAGACGAGCTCTGAGACTGGCCGGCCGAACCGTACCGGACAGCCCAGATAGCGCTCGTACAGATGCGTATGCTCCGGCGCGGGATAGGAAAGCGAAGCGCGAATCGGCATGTAGGAACCTTCGACCACGGCTCTCAGGTGCGTCGAGAGCTGGGTGAGTTGCTGCTCCATAAGAAAGCGCAGCAAGGAGTCGGGATGGGTGACCACGGCATTCGTCGGGAAGATCCAGGAAGCGTGGTCGCCCTCTTCGCGCCACGACATCGAAAGAAGCGGTGTAGCCAGCCGGTGATACTTGACCGCGACTTGAAAATATTCGCGAATCGTGGGGCTGCAGACCAGGGCGAAGCCATACATGCCATAGGCCGACAACGGGATGCGGCTGCCTGTCCGAAACGGGGTTTCGGGTGTTTGGGAGAGTCGAAGAGCATTGCCGCAGACCGTGATGTACTGGCGCACGGAGGTGCGAGTCTCTGGATCGGCAAGACTTTCAAGCGAGAGGCTCGTTCCCAATAAGCTCGCTTCGGGCGGGATACCTTGCTCTGTGAGAACCTCGACAAGGGCTCCCACTTTGTAGGGTGCGTATCGTTTTTCGTTCCAAAGAGGCAATTCCATCGATGCGAAGCCTGTCCTAAAAGAACACGTTTATGTCCGAATCAAACCTATGCGGCTCAATTGTGCATCATTAGCATTCCTTTTGGGAAATCGAAACACCTCGGCGCGTGAGTGGAAGATGCCAGGCGCTTCGAAGATACCTTCAGAGATGGACAATGAGCGAAGCCCGACAGGGCAGCAGGAGTAATCGCCCGCTATGGCAAACGAAGACGCAGCTTTACCGGTTCCACTTTTCACTCTAACTGGCAAGACGGCGATCGTAACGGGGGGAGGCCGCGGGATAGGCAAGGCCATCGTGCAGAGGCTCGTCTCCTCTGGAGCGAGTGCATTCGTATGCGATCTGGATGAGGACGCACTTCAGGACATGAAAGCGTCCATCCCGAACTCCCAACGGGTCAGCACCCTTCGTGGCGACCTAATGCAGGCGGACGTCCCGCAGCAGATCGTGGACGCCGCGCTCCACGCCTTCGGCTCCATCGACATCATCGTCAACTGCGCCGGCTTCAGTTGGGACAACGTCATCCAGAAGACCACCGACGAGCAGTTCCTGGCGATGCTGAACATTCACATCATGGCGCCATTCCGTCTGCTGCGCGCCGCGTCCAGTTATCTGCGCGAGACCGCCAAACAAGAGACCGCCGCCGGCCAGCAGGTAATGCGCAAGGTGGTTAATATCTCTTCCATCTCTGGGATCGATGGCAACCCCGGACAGGCAGGCTACGCCGCAGGCAAGGCCGGAGTGATTGGGCTTACGAAGACGCTTTCGAAGGAGTGGGGTCGCTACAACATCAATGTGAACGCGGTGGGCTTCGGCATGATTCAGACCCGCATGACCCAGGCTCTCAAGCCGGGTGGTGAGCTCACCGTGGGCGGTAAAGAGATTCCGATCGGTGTCCAACCCGCGCTGCTCGATGACGTCGCGGCCGCATGCCCACTGGGCCGGCTCGGTACTCCGGAGGAAGCAGCGGGAGCCGTGCTCTTCTTCTGTTCTCCGCTCTCCGACTACGTTACAGGCGAAGTCCTTATCTGTGGCGGCGGCTACCGCTTCTGACCAAACAAACCCGCGCGTCCAGGAGGAGTGGCCGACGCTGGAAGGCAGAAAGAAAGCACCGATGAACAAGCTCTACAAGTCCGCGAAAGAAGCGCTGCACGGAATCACCCGAGATGGGATGCTGCTCGCCGTCGGCGGCTTCGGGCTGTGCGGCATTCCTGAAAAGTTGCTCGAAGCGCTTCGTGACGCTGGCGCGCGCAATCTAACGGTGGCCAGCAACAACGCGGGCGTAGACGGTTGGGGTCTTGGCCTTTTGCTGGAGAGCAGGAGAATCAGCAAGATGATCTCCAGCTACGTCGGCGAAAACGCCGAGTTCGAACGGCAGTTTCTTCACGCAGAGTTGGAAGTCGAATTTTCGCCGCAGGGAACGCTGGCAGAACGCATGCGCGCTGGGGGAGCCGGAATTCCCGGCTTCTACACGCGCACCGGCGTGGGCACCCTCGTCGCCGAGGGCAAGCCGACCGCAACCTTCGACGGGCAGGAATACATCCTGGAGCGCGGTCTCAATGCCGACCTGGCCCTGGTCAAGGCGTGGAAGGCGGATACGTACGGAAACCTGATCTATCGCCGAACCGCACGCAACTTCAATCCCGTGGCTGCCATGTGCGGCCGCATCACCGTTGCGGAAGCGGAGATCGTCGTCGAGCCCGGCGAACTCGATCCGGACGCCATCCACACGCCCGGTATCTACGTGCAACGTGTTGTGCACAATCCCACGCCGGAGCGCCGCATCGAGCGCAGAACCACTCGGAAGGAATAGACCGATGCCCTGGACACGAAATGGAATGGCCGCGCGCGCCGCAAGCGAGTTACAAGATGGCTTCTACGTCAACCTCGGCATCGGCATGCCGACACTGGTCGCAAACTACATCCGCACCGACATCTCCGTAGTGTTGCAGTCGGAGAATGGACTGCTCGGCATAGGACCGTTTCCGCTCGAAGAGGAGGTCGATGCGGACCTCATCAATGCAGGCAAGGAAACGGTGACCTTCACTCCGGGCGCTTCCTGTTTCTCAAGCGCTGAGTCTTTTGCAATGATTCGGGGCGGTCACATCGACCTCGCCATTCTTGGTGCAATGGAAGTCTCCGAAAAAGGCGATCTCGCCAACTGGATGATTCCCGGCAAGCGCGTGAAAGGCATGGGGGGCGCCATGGACCTCGTCGCGGGCGTGAACCGCGTGCTTGTGCTGATGGAACATACCGCAAATGGCAATCCGAAGCTGCTTCCCGCATGCACGCTGCCCCTGACGGGAAAAGGCGTGGTGCGGCGTGTAATCACCGATCTCGCGGTGCTGGATATTACGGATGCCGGTTTCGTGGTGCGCGAGCTCGCGCCCGCAGTGACAGAGCAGCAGATCGTCGAAAGCACGGCGGCCCCAGTGCGCTTCGAACTAGAGAAAGGGAAACCTCAATGAAGGTCGTTATCCTGGGTGCGCGACGGACGCCGATCGGCTCATTCCTCGGTGCCTTTAAGGATGTTTCCGCTGTCGATCTCGGCGTGGCCGCGGCGACACCTCTGCTGCATCAGGTGCAAGGAGGCGATATTGCGGACGTGATCGTAGGAAACGTCCTGCAGGCCGGACAGGGCATGAATCCAGCGCGGCAGATCGCGTTGCGCTCCGGTCTCCCTCAGTCGGTGCCGGGGCAGACCGTCAACCGCGTCTGTGGCAGTGGTATGCAGGCGGTCGTAAGCGCCATGCAAGGCATCGCCACCGGCGACGGACGTTTGTATCTGGCGGGCGGCACGGAGAACATGTCGCGTGCGCCATTCCTCACACTCGACATGCGAACCGGTCGCAAGTTGGGCGATGCCGCTTTGCTGGACAGTCTGACGCACGATGGCCTGACCGATCCGACTCACGGCTACCACATGGGCATCACCGCGGAGAACATAGCGGAACGCTGGGGCATCACGCGCGGAGAACAGGATGCCTTCGCGCTGGAGAGCCATGTGCGTGCGACGGCTGCAATCCAGCAGAAAGTCTTTGTCGACGAGATTGTTGCCGTCGAGGTGTCCGGCCGCAAAGGCCCCATACGTGTGGAGAGTGACGAAAGTGTGCGGCCGGACACAAGTATGGAGGCTCTCGCCAAACTGAAACCTGTGTTCAAACGGGATGATGGCACCGTCACAGCGGGGAATGCAAGTGGATTGAATGACGGGGCAGCTATGCTCACGCTCGCAAGCGAAGATTATGCGGCGGCTCATGGGTTGTCACCTCTCGCGGAGATGGTGAGTTACGCGACCGTTGGCGTCGACCCGGCGTTCATGGGGATCGGGCCTGCGGCGGCCGTGCCTCTGGCACTGCAGCGGGCCGGACTTCAGATGGAAGACATCGATCTTTTTGAGTTGAACGAGGCGTTCGCGGCGCAATCGCTGGCGGTGGTGCGCGATCTCGGCATCGCTGCGGAACGGGTTAACCTCTCCGGCGGCGCCATCGCTTTAGGTCACCCCATCGGCGCCTCGGGAGCCCGGGTCATCGTCACGCTGGCTCACGCCCTTCGAAGGCACAAGAAGGAGTTAGGGGTTGCCAGCCTCTGCATCGGCGGCGGCATGGGGATCGCTCTTGTGGTTCGCGCCTTATAGGAGAAGAACATGAACATCCGCATTCTTACCGGTCTTGCGTTAATGTCGCTCAGCTTGACGTACATCAACGCGCAGACCCCTACGCTCTCGCCACCGCCTCCCGTACCCGGGCCGCAACCGCCGCTCTACACGCCGCCAAGCGCCGCACCTGCTGGAAAACCGCAGAAGCTTACGATCGCACAAGGCACGCTGAAGGGCGTCGTAGCGAATGGTGTCGGATGGTTCCTCGGGATTCCCTACGCGCCACCGCCGGTGGGCAATCTCCGCTGGATGCCGCCCGGCGCGCCGCCCCATTGGAGCGGCGAACGCGATGCCAGCAAGGCAGGCCCGGTCTGCCCTGCGCAGGAAGACTGCCTCTATCTGAACGTTCTGCGCCCAGCCTCCGCGCACGCCGGCCAAAAGCTCCCGGTGATGGTGTGGATTCACGGTGGAGCGTTCCTCGGCGGCACCTCGATGGGAGGCTACGGCGGCGACACTGACGGGCATGAATTCGCCAACAAGGGCATTGTCGCGGTCTCAATGAATTACAGGCTCGGTTTTGCCGGCTACTTCTCGCATCCCGCGCTGGACCACGAAGGTCATCTTCACTCCAACTATGGCGCGTTGGATCAGATTGCGGCGTTGAAGTGGGTAAAGCACAACATCGCACGTTTCGGCGGCGATCCCAACAACGTCACGATTTATGGCGAAAGCGCCGGCGGCTTCGGCGTGCTGCTGTTGATGATTTCGCCCGAAGCTCATGGCCTGTTCAACAAGGTGATCGCCGAGTCCAGCTTCGCCCGCGCACGCGCGGTGCCGTTGGCCATCGCCGAAACGAATGGCCTGAAGCAAGCGGAGCAGGCGGGAGTGAAAGGGGAAGGTGCCGCGGCGGCGGCAGCCTTGCGTGCGCTCCCCATCTCCGCCTTCCCCATCATTCGCAACCGGCCGGGCGGTTTCCGGCCCTTCCCCGTCCTGGATGGTCAGATCTTCCCAACTCAGGTGATGGCCGGCTTTGAGGCGGGCACAGAAGCGAAGGTGCCGCTGATCATCGGCGGTAATTCGAACGAAGCGAGCCTCGTACATCCCAGCGTGGCCATGTTGGACGCGATGCCGCCGGCGAAACGCGCTGCGATCCTGAAAATCTTCGATCCGCAAGGGGCCATAAGTCAGGAGCAAGCGATCAACGACTTCATCACCGTGCAGGCCGTGATCGAACCCGACCGGGCGATCGCACGCCTGCACACGAGGAATGGCGAACCGACTTGGACATACTTCTTCTCGGACGTCCCCGATGGCTTGAAGGATGTGCGATTGTATGGCGCGGCGCATACCGAGGAACTACCCTTCGTTTTCATCTCGCCCACGCAGCTCTTCGGGCCGAAAGATTTTAAGCTGGCCAAGGCGGTGAATGCCTATTGGGCTTCCTTCGCCCGGACGGGCAATCCCGACTCCGCCGGTGGCGTTCTGTGGCCGAAGTGGAGCGCTGACGAAGGCCAGATCGAGTTCACCCCGGACGGACCGAAAACACGAACGCACTTCCTGAAGGAGCAGCGCGATCTGGCGGAAAGCTTTGTAGGGAAATGATTCGCGCGAGCTGACGGTGAGTCATGCAAGACCCGAAATCACTTACACGCGCTTTGGAGGCGAGCTAGTCCTCCGCATCACGCGTGAGCGTACATCCTTGGAACGCATCCGGTTTCCAGCACGTCGTATGTGGCCGGCGTCGGGACGATATCAGACATGCACGGACAGCGACAACAACCGCGGGGACAACTCCTGCACCCTGGTGGAGGTGGCTCCGGGATACATCATCAGGCCGGATGTTTAGGAGCGCATCGACGACTTCGGGTTTCTGTGGTTCGAGGAGGAGGCCGTGGTCGCGGGTTCGGCGAACTGGGTTGTGGCAGGCAACGCTGAAGAGCCCAGACGTTGGGGAGGTACAGTCGAAAACATCACTGAGCCGCAACCTCGCGCAGGAAGCAAATTAGGGTTCTCGATGAATGATAGATCGCCAATCGCTCGAGCGACTCCGATTGAATCGCCGCCCACCCTGACATAACCGCATTCGGGGTAAAGGGAAGGGTGCGCGACCACGCTCTCGGAACCTGTTCAGGCAATACCTCGGTCTGATCTCATCAGATGACACGTGGGCGGGGGCTCGTCGTTCAATCAGCTTGTTACAGTGGCTAATCTGCGGACCGGATTCTGATTGCGCTGGCCAGAGCACGCGAGATGCGCAAGGACTTTGATTCGCCGCCAACGCGGAGAACAAACTCGTTCGAGATCCAGCTACTGACATGCAAATGCACGCCCGGCGCGATCCCCGCCGCTTTTAGCTGCCGCAATACCGTCGCATCCTCATCCGAAAGGCTCTCCACAACAAATTTCCCGCGCTCTGCGACGTTCGCCAATGACTTGGAAACCTGCTTGGGCATCCTGCCGTCGAGAGCAGGGATGCAATGGCCGTGCGGGTCGAACTTTGGCCGCCCGAGCTTAGCGTCAATGCGCTCCTCGAAGCGCTCCGAGATGAAATGCTCCAGGCGCTCGGCTTCCTCATGCACCTCCTCAATGGAGTAGTCGAGCACCTGATACAGGAATGCCTCAAGCAATCGATGATGGCGCACTATTTCCAGTGCCCGACGCCTGCCCGAGGTTGACAGCCGAACACCGCGGCGTGATTCGTATTCAACGAAGGGTGACGGAGACGCCGCTAGTTTTTGCAGCATGTTCGTGATCGAGGCTGGAGCGACCCCAAGCCTCTCCGCCAATGCCGTGCTCGTCACGCGCTCTTCCTCCGGTCCGCCCAGGGTAAAGATCGCCTTCAAATAATTGTCCACCGATTCTGTGTTGAGGTTGACGCGGCGCGTGGTCATGGTCAGTTTTGTCTCTCCATTTGACACTGGAGTAATTTAGGCATACCTAATATATTTAGGTATGCCTAGATTGCGAGTGAAGTTTAACCCGCATTCCTGCTCCAGTCTAAACAACACAAACCAATTGGAGATGGAAATGCGCGAGCCACAAGCACGGAAACACAGCTTGATCCTGATCACGGTGTTATACCTTGCGCATCCATGCTTGCTGCGGGCTCAAAGCGGCACTTCCAGCGCGATCTCCGGCGAGGTGACGGACGCAACAGGAGCTGCGCTGCCCCGTGCGATTGTCACGGCCACGGACGTGGACACGAAGTCGACCCGCACGGACAAAACGGATGCTGTCGGCCACTTTCTCTTCTCCCAGATCAACCCTGGAGCCTACCAGGTCACGGTCGAAGCAGGGGGGTTCGCAATCGCAAAATCGGCACGCACTCCCGTCGGCGTTGGCCGAACCGTCGCACTGAACTTCAGGTTGCAGGTGAATTCCGCTTCACAGACGGTAAACGTCACAGCACAACAGGGCCTTTTGAGTCTCGACAATCCGAACACGACCACGACCATCAGCGCAGAGGCCATAAAAAGCCTGCCAAATCCTGGTCAGGATCTAACCTATCTTGCGCAGTTCGCCCAAGGGGCGCTGATGAATACGGCCGGTTCGTCCAGCGATGCGAAGGCCCCGGGCGGCTACGGTAACGTGGAGTTCAACGGCCTGCCGGCCACCTCCAACGGCTACATCCTCGATGGCTTTGATTCGAACGATCCCTGGCTGGGCCTTAACATCGGCCTCTCAACCAACCTCGTCATCGGACTCGACGCCGTGCAGGAAGCGACGGTCAACACGAACTCTTTCTCGGTCGATCAGGGCAGATACGCCGTGGCCCAGGTCAACTACTTCACCAAGTCTGGTACCAACTCGTGGCACGGCGACGCGTCTGAGCTATGGAACGGCTCGCTCTTCAACGCAGAGAATTATTTTCTTCACGCCAACGACACGCCAGACAACATCGCCAGAAAGCCACGTTCGGTTGTGAATGAGTTCGGCGTCAGCGTCGGGGGGCCCATTCGCAAGAACAAGCTCTTCTTGTTTGCGCACTACGAAGGCATTCGCATCGCGTTGCCTCTGGTTACGCCAACGATTCTACCGACCCCCGCGTATCAGCAGTACGTGCTAGGACAGCTCGCTGTAGGTGGATCTGACCCGGTTACGGGCACGATTCTCCCCGCGCAGCCTGCCGAGATTCCGTTCTACGAAGACATGTTCTCGCTTCTCCCTGCCTCAGGAGGATCGCCTGTCGCGATTACTGCCTGCCCGCTCGACGCGTCCGGAAATCTCCTTCCGGCTGCGACAAAGGGCGCGCTCCAGGAAGGCAGCGGCTGCGCGACGCAGCAGCAGCGCTCTTTGAATAACAGCGATAGCGAAGACCTCATCGTGTTGAAGATCGATCACACCATCAACGCCAAAGACAGTGTCTGGTAACGCTTTCAGCAGGACACGGGCCTGCAGGCGGAGTGGACCGATCCGATCAATCCGATCTTCAACGCCTTCTCCCCGCAGCCGCAGCGCACGCTTGTTCTGGGCTATACGCATCTGCTCAGCCCGACCTTGGTGAACCAATTCAATCCGGGAGCGAGCTGGTACTCCAGTATCTTCGAGCCGAACAACTATGCGCGGGCGCAGAAGGCGTTTCCCATTGTGCTCGCGTCCGGCAGCGACAGCGTCCCCTTCACTACCATCGGGGGCTTGGACGACACGTTTCCGCAGGGACGCAAGGTTACGCAGTGGCAGATTAACGACAACCTGACCTGGACGCGCGGCAGGCATACGTTGCACTTCGGCATCAACACGCGCCGTGTGGACACAAGCGATTACGATCTTGGGGAAGGCATCGTGCCTACGGTCACCTTTAACGACCTGGCCGAGTTTACTTACGGCGCTGCCTATACCGCTGAGCAGAGCTTTCCCGTCTCTCTGAAAGAAAGAGTGGCTATTGGTAACCTCGAATACTACGGGATGGATACGTGGAAGCCGTCGTCGAAGACAACGATTACCTACGGCATGCGCGTTACCTGGAACACTAACGTCACCAGCCCACAACGTCTTTTCTCCCGAATGGCCGGCTCCTTCCTGGACGCTTCACACCAAACCAGTCAGCCGCTGGACCAGGTCGTTCTGAGTAATGTTCACAACCTGTTTGCAGCAACTCCGCTATTCGTCTATCAGCCGCGTGCCTCGTTTGCGTACCAGCTCGTCGCACACACTGCCGTCCATACCGGGTTTGGAGTATTCAACGACATCATCCCTCAACAGATTGCCGACAACGGCCTGATGAACGCCCCAAACGACCCGAGCTTCGCCGGAGGGCTCGCCGGCCAGGTAGGCGGAACCGCGATTGCTCCCAGTGTTCCGGGAAGCGCCGTGACCGCTGCAGCCAGCGCCAACGCATCGTTTCAGACAATCTACCGTTCGGGCGGAACGCCCTGTGCCGGCATTCTGCCCGGCGCAGCAACCTGCCCGCTCGCCGTCAGCCTGAACACCTCTCCTACGGGAACGCTGAAGACGCCGTACTACTACCAATACAACCTCGGCATCGAGCAGCAGTTCGGATCGCGCGGCGATCTGCGTGTCGACTACGTGGGAACTCGTGGCCTCCACGAGCCGTATCAGGTGCAGCTCAACGGTTACCAGAATGTCTGCAACGGATGCTTCGCCCCGTTCCCCTATCAGCAGCCGCTCGATCAGCGCTTCGCCAATGTCACCGAGTTCCAAACCGGCGCGAATAGTATCTACAACGGATTGCAAACTGCCTACACGCAGCAGTGGGGAGGCTTAACCTTGCGCGGCAACTACACGCTCAGCCACTGCCTGGATGAAGTTTCCAACGGAGGCCTGCTCGCTTTCTCCACGCAGGGGCTGGAATCTCCGCTTCCGGGCGAGCTCAGTCGGCAGTATGCCAGTTGCGATTACGATGTGCGCCATAACGTCTCCGCCTACGGAATGTATCAGGTGCCATTCCACTCCGGCAATCCTGTGCTGCGTCAGACCTTCGGAGGGTGGTCGTATTCGGAGACAGCATTTCTGCATTCTGGCCTGCCGTTCAGCGTGCTCAGTCAGGCCTACAGTGCAAACGGCAACGGCGTCCTTCAGGCATCGAACCCCGCGCAGACGATTCAGTTCGCTGTGCCGAACTATGCGAATCGTGTCCCCGACGTACCGCTCTACCGCAAATCTCCTTATGCTGGCGTAACGGAAACAGGAACGCTGCAGTGGCTCAATCCCGATGCTTTCACCTCAGTCGTCGATCCCACCACGGGAGCCTGCTATACCGGCACGCTCGGCGCGCAAAAGGACAATCCTGCGATCTGCCAGTTCGGAAACTCCGGCCGCAACTCGGTCCGCGGCCCGCACTTCACCGACTCCGACATCTCCATCACCAAAACCTTCCCGCTCACCGAAAGAATCAAGCTCCGCATCGACACCCAGATATTCAACGCCTTCAATCATCCCAACTTTGCACTGCCCAGCACAGTGCAGGCGGGAGTGCCCGGCTCAGCCATTGCAAAGTTTGGAACACTGCAAAGCACAACATCACCTCCGACAGGACTGCTCGGCGTAGGGCTAGGCGGAGACACATCACCACGCATGGTCGCATTGCAGGGAAGGATCGAGTTCTGAGAGCATCAATCTCGCAACTTTTAAATAATCCCATCTCCCGCAGCAAACAATCTAGTCCGACCTGGCCAACAGGGGCGAATCGGTCGTTGACGATACATCGACCCAATCGCCGTGATAAATCGCTTTAATGTATTGCCGGAACTTGCTTCGGATATGTATATTCGGGGTTCCGAGAAGTAATCGGGGATGAGCGGCTCAGATGCAGAAGCAGGTGGAAGATGAGCTCGGCCGTCCTCACTCTATATCGCTCCATGCTCTGATAGGAGATGACGCTCGATGCATCCTTCCGGATATTCCGCTGCCTTGAAGAAGTCCCTGGCGTACGTTTGTGCCTGTCTCCTCTCGCTGCTCATATCGCCCATCGCGGCGTCATCGCAGTCCTCCACTTTGAGCGCAACCATCAATGTCTCGAAGACGGGCCCTCCAATATCGAAGTACATCTACGGGCAGTTTCTGGAGGAGGGCGGAGACATCGTAAACACTGGGGTCTGGTCCGAGATGCTGGTCGACCGGAATTTTTTTATCCGGTTGCCTCCACCGCGCCAACACCTCCGCCCGTCATGGCAAACGCCGGCGGTAATCCCCGCTTCAACCGCACGCCTACGCGCTGGTGGTCGCCGGTTGGCGGCGACGATGTCGTGACCATGGATACGAAATCACCGTACACAGGTGATCAGTCGCCACTCGTTAAACTTGATGCTAAGGTGCCGCACGGCTTCAGCCAGTCTGGAGTCGCCGTTCGGAAAGGAAAGGCCTATATCGGTCGCATCGTGCTGGCTGGTTCTCCCAGCGCGGTGGTAAAGGTGACGCTTACCTGGGGGAGGGAATCCGTTGACCATCAGACCGTGATCATCCGCACGCTTGGCCCAGCCTATCGCAAGTTTGCGCTGCACTATACGAGCCCAGCCGACACGGATGACGCAACGTTCGAAGTCACCGGTACTGGAAACGGTTCGTTTCACGTCGGCGCAATTTCACTGATGCCTGCTGACAACATCGATGGCTTCCGGCCGGAGGTGATAGCCGCGCTCAAGCAGCTGCGCTTCGGCGTCCTTCGTTTCCCGGGCGGTAACTTTGTCTCGGCGGATGAGTGGCGCTATGGCGTGGGCGACATCGACAAACGTCCGCCGATCTTCGATCCAGTCTGGCACGCAGTCCAGCCGAACGATGTTGGCACGGACGAGTTCCTCACCCTCTGCCGTCTGCTCGACGTAGATCCCTATATCACCGTCAACGCCGGCTTCGGCGATGCATGGTCGGCGCGCGAGCTCGTCGAATATACCAACGGCGCAGTCACCACGCCGATGGGGAAGTGGCGTGCCGGGAACGGCCATCCCGCGCCGTATGATGTGGAACTTTGGGGCATCGGCAACGAGCCTTGGGGCGCTTACCAGATGGGTGCGATGTCGCTGCCGCAGTTTGAGCTCAAGCACAATCTATTCGCAAAAGCGATGAAGCAGGTGGATCCGACGATCAAGCTGATCGCTGCTGGAGCCATGCCCGATGTGATGGAGGGTGCGGACCAGGCCCGGCGCATCAACGGTCAATACATCCCCAGCTACCTCTCCTCCGCCGACTGGACAGGGCAGATGCTTCTCCATTGCCTCAACAACATCGACATGGTGAGCGAGCATTACTACGCCTCCGGTACGGAACACACCGACATCAAGCTGGAGAAGAAGGTACCAATCAATCCTCCTCTGTCACTGCTCGAATGGGAGCGTGCGCCAGCCGTCCAGGTCCGCGCAAAGTACGAGCACTATCAGGCCTATCTGAAACTGGTACCCGCTTTCCGCGAGCATCCGGTCCCGATTGCCATCGATGAGTGGGCCTACTTTGGGGCGGGACGAAACTCCTACAAAGTCGTCCCTGCGTATGCGTGGGCGTTTCATGAGATGTTTCGCCACTCCGGCATCTTCCAGTTGGGCGCATTTACCTTCGCGACGTCCATGATGAGCGAGAACCGCACGGAAGCGATTCTCAACCCAACCGGCATGCTCTTCAAGATGTATCGCGATCACTTTGGGACCATTCCTGTCGGCGTGACCGGCAACTCGCCGCAGCCGAAACCTGTCTTCCCCGCCGGCGGAGATCAACCCGCGGTGAACCCGGGCAGCGATACCTATCCGCTCGATGTAAGCGCCGCACTGAGTGCAGACCACAAGACGCTTGCAATAGCCGTGCTCAACCCCTCCGAAACTCAGCACAGTATTCACCTAGCCATCGACGGAGCAACGCTCGCCAGCGCAGGGCACCTCTGGCGCATGGCGCCGGCCTCGATCGACGCTACGGTCGAGGTAGATAAGAAGCCCGAGGTCCACGTCGAAGAGAAGCCGCTTGGCCCGCTTCCAGCGATCGTTACTGTTCGCCCCTTCAGCGTGAACATCTATTCTTACCAACTGCAATAGCAAGGACCATTGGGGAGAGGGTTGAAAATGAAAGTGCTGAAACTGTTCTTTGCGATCGCAACGGTGTTCGCGGCCGCGGCCGGCGTACAGGGGAGTGCACAGGTGCAAACCAACGTCCCAGCGGTTGTCCAGGGCGCAAAGCCCGTGAGGGTTGAGCACATCAAGATCCACGGAACTTCGCTTGAGGGTAATCTCGAAGGTGAAGCCGTTGACCGCGACGTCATCGTCTTTCTACCGCCTGGTTATGCGAAGGACAAGAAGCGGCGTTACCCAGTCGTCTATGCGCTGCACGGCTACTTCATCGGTGCAGAGCAGTGGACCCACGAGATCCACGTACCGCAGACCATCGAAGGCGCATTCGCCCTCGGCTCGAAGGACATGATCGTTGTCCTTCCCGACTCCAAGACCATCTACAACGGCTCGATGTACTCAAGCTCCGTTACCACGGGCGATTTTGAGAAGTTCATCTGGCACGATGTAGTGGATTACATCGATGCGCATTACCGCACGATTCCCAATCGCAACAGCCGCGGTCTCGTCGGTCACTCCATGGGTGGATATGGTGCGTCGCGAATCGGAATGAAACATCCTGAGGTCTTCGGCGCTCTCTACATCATGAGCCCGTGCTGCATGTCACCGATGGCAGGCGGTGGACCGGGCCCCGCCGACCAGGCTAGGGAGCGAGCGATCGCCGGCGAAAAGAAGGCTGCTGCCGCAACATCACCAGCCGAGCTCGCAGCCGAGTCGCCAGGCTTTGAGGCCGCCCAGTATGCGACGGCTGCGGCCTGGGCTCCAGATCCTAAAAATCCGCCGCTGTACTTTGACCTGCCAACCAAGGACGGCATTCCGCAGCCCGAAATTGTCGCTAAATACGCAGCCAACGCTCCGCTCGCGTTCGTCGATCAATACATCGGCAATCTCAAGCAGTATCGTGCCATCGCGACGGATGTAGGTGACCAGGGCCGGTCTGCGCTTCGATGCAACGAAGCTGCACAACATCCTCGACAGCTATGGAATTGCGAACAGCTTCGAGATCTACTCCGGAACACACACCAACGCAGTTGCCGATAGATTTCAGAACCACGTCCTTCCATTCTTCAGCAAGAATCTATGCTTAACCGCGGATTGCGACTAGTCACCGCTTCGATATTCTTGCTGGCCTTGTTCGCTTGACCGCGAACGTGCAGTGGATCCTTATGGCCAGAAGTGCAGCTTTGATTTGTTCCCGTCTCACACCCTTCGTTATCCCCATGAAGCTGCCATGCGTGTTGTCGATAAAAATGGCATAGGAGTACTCCGCGATATTGAAATCGTCGATCTGAAAGCTCTTCATGTCGGGATGCGTCTCTGTTTGTGCAGTCCTTCTCACAGATCTGAGGACTCCGGATGGCTTGTAGAGATATTCGACGCGCCAAATCGTCAATCCATCTTCATGCACGGGTTCTTGTAAGAGCATCCTGTAGGGCGCGTCAGCTGGAAGTCCTAACGCACGAAGTATCCGCCATCCGGTGAGCCGAAGATGGTATTGCATGGTGTGTTCGGTTTGGCCTGCGGCATGATTGATCCTTGAGCTGATGTTCTTCGGCTGCAAGTCTCGATGGAACCACAGGCACTCAGCCTTCGCGGAAGAGGCGGACACGCGAAATCTTACAGCACACGTCTTTGATGAACTTTGATCACCATTCATATGAAGGCGCAGCGCGGTGGGAGGAATGGACCCCACAGCCGAATCACGCCGAGCAGATGCAGAACGGGTTCCGACCTTAGTCACGACCGTATCAAACAATGGTGTCGTCGATACCTAGGTATTGCTCCATCAAGCGGAGACAGGGTGTAGATTCGATATGTCTGGAGATATTTGAGGGTGTGCTATGGCTACGAGCTTTGCCGCGGATATTCGTCCCTTATTTCGTGATGGGGATGTGACTTGCATGAAACGTGGGAAGATACTTTTAGATGACGCTGCGTGGATGTGCGTGCCCGCGAATGCACAGCTGGTTTATACCGCAATATCCACGGGCAAGATGCCTCCAGACGCGCCCTGGCATGCCGAAAAGATTGCAACCTTCAAGGCGTGGATGGACGCCGGACACCCCCGATGAGCTAGCGCGCCGCGACCATGCTTAGAGCTGATCGAAGGTGCGTGTTAGTTCAGTAGCACACAGCTTCCGCCGTTCGTGGCAGCTATGACGAAGCTCATAACGATGAGCATTAATTCGTAGTGCCATCCGTAGCTCTTCTCTCCCCAGAAACCGATATGCCAAGAGAAGATCTTCTTCTGGATCGCTCCCAGCATAAGCAGAATCAGTCCGAAGGCGGCGAGCTGCGTGAAGACACCAAAGACGACACCGAGGCTCCCGGCGACCTCGGCGATGCCAAGGAAAATTGTGAACCTCTTGGACATTCCGATGCTTTTGGAGCGCGCCTCCGGATCCCTCAAGTGGTTGTATCCGCTGGTGGCGAAGACGAGGCCAACCATCAGCCGAAGTAGCAGCAAACTGAGGTCTGTACACTGGGCAAGCTGCGGAAACATCGCGAGTACCTCCATACATCTGGTCGTTAAGTTCTAGATGGCGAGTGCTCTAGAACGGCTACATTCGCTGTATCGCGATTGTCTCTATCTCCGCTTCGGTCAGCGAGGAAAGATCTGCGATGTCGGTTGCAATCACGCGTTAGTAGATGGTTGAGTGATGCTTCTTCAGGTATTCCTTCAAAACTTCCAAAGCGCTGCTCTTTCCAATGCCATGGCCGATTAGAACGATTTCTTCAGCAGACGACAGATCGCTCGCGATCTCGTCGTAGTAAGAAGACTCTTCAGGGGTGCGTTCGCCCAAGTAGTGCGCTTCCTTGCGGTGAATCAAGTGGTGGTGAAACCCGTGCGGATCATAGGGCCTGACCGACGCTTCGGAGTGTTGCCGAATCGCGTCGCCGTTCCGAAATATCCGCGCAAGGTGATGATCGATCACCACGGCCATCCGCATAATCGGGACTGCCTTATCCGGTGCCCGCATGAACTCGGAGTCGCGCAGCAACCTCCGAAGACGCGCAGCTTCACTCGTTTCGAGCGTATGTGAGCTCGGGCGTTTAAAGAATGCGCGTTGGGAGCCGACGGCAAATTCAAACCTATCGTCCCCGTGAGGTTCGATCGTACCCACCTTCCCAATGACATCAACGACATCATCCCAGCGAAGGCTGCGCGGAAGCCCGCCGGCTAGGAGGCTTTCCAGTATGAGTTCATGTTTGCGGTCAAGATGTCCGTCCATCGGTGCCTCCATTTGATAAACCCTCGAACTTTGAAACAAGTCGCGCTCGGAGCAAAATCGTCTGTCACCGACGGCGAATCCGTCGACCACGATACCGACTACATTGAAGCATTGGCCCTATGTCACCAGCGACTGCCAATCGGCCGGAACTCTCCCGGCAGGTCCAGGAGTCGGCTGATCCTCGGGATGCGAATGCGGCGGCAGCAAATTCGCGCCTCGAACCATCTCCTGTTTCTCGTAGTCAAAAAACCAGTTCTCACCCGGCTCGAAGCTGGCAATAATCGGGTGCCCTGTCGCGGCCGCATGCTTAGAAGCATGTTGGCTCGGAGAACTGTCGCAGCAACCGATGTGCCCGCACTCCGCACACCGCCGGAGATGAAACCACCAGTCTGTTGAGGTCTCCAGGCATTCAACACAACCAACGCCACTCGGCTTTGAAGCAAGATTAATACCGCGCCGCTCTTTTTTCATTTCAGTCTCCTCGAGCCACTGCTCGCAGATGATCTCAGGGGATCAACAAAACCTTCCCGGCGACGCCCTTCTCTACCGCTTCCTGAGCCTCTGCCGCCTCACGGAGAGGGAGTTTCATGCTGATAGGAATCACCAGATTTCCGTCTCGCACAGCTTCGGCCATGAATTCGAGCGTCTTCCTGTCGAATTTTGAGTGCAGTTTCACGACCTTTACGGATGGATATTCATGCGCATTCTGCGGCGCACCGACAACTGACGCGTACACACCTCCCTCTTTGACCTTCGCGATCAACTTCTCGGCCGTTCTCCCGCCTACCGCGTCCGCGATGGTATCCAGAAGCGGCAGACTCGCAATCGCGTTGTCGTCGTCGGTTGCGACTACCTGATTCGCTCCGAGCATCTTCGCGTCATCGACCTGCCTCTTCATTACCCCGGCGATCACAACCGCCCCATGTTCCTTCGCGGTAAACACTGCCGAACGCCCGACATTTCCATCAGCGCCCACCACGAGAACTGTCTGGCCCCGCGAGACTTCTGTAGTCAGCAGAAGTTGGTTGCCTGTGACTGTAACCAGTGGCAGCGCCGCAGCCTGGATCAGATCAAGCCCCGCGGGAACTTTCGCGAGAACGTCAGCCTTGACCACGCAGAGTTCGGCGTAGGCATTGTCCGCCATGGCGAAAACCCTGTCCCCAACCGAGAAGTCTGCCACCCCGGGTCCAAGCTCGATTACTGTTCCGGAAAAGTCGATCCCGATAAGCCCGGGAAAATGCATCGGGTAGAAATCGGTTGTCAATCCAGCTCGTCGCTGACAATCGATCAGATTCACACCAGCGGCAGAAACCCGCACCAGTACCTCCCCCGGGCCCGGAATTGGGTCCGGGTAGTCTTCGAACTTGAGCACTTCAGGACCGCCATACTGGTAAACGACGATTGCCTTCATATTGCATCTCCTTAACTCACGTCCGCTCTGAACGTAATCTACAGCGAAACTACCGGCGACCTTTCCGGCGACGGTTTCCTAATCCTCTACCCACAAAACAAATACACAATCGGACAGTGGCCTCTTCTGCACACCGGTTCTACGACCTGATCTAAGGAACCTAAACCTCAACACGGACACCATACTGGTGACTCCGAGCAGAGAATTCATCATCGCCCTCTCAATCATTCGGCCAGAAATGCGAATGGAAATCCATTGGACGAAAGTACCGATTGATACTTTGGCATCTTTCGTCCGAGCGAAGACATTCCCGCAACACGGCCAAGCCATTGTGACCGACCTGAAGGTATTGACACCGTGAACCTATTTTTCCTGCCCGGCAGGATCGACTGGTCAGCATGTTGCTGATAGTGGCTGCAACTGAGTGCCAAGCTTCCCTTGTCACCGACCGACGATTAAATCTCGGTGAGTGCCCGATGCACCAGACTCACAGAGGTAGCGCCCTCGCCGACGGCCGTTGCTACCCTCTTGATGCTTCCCGCGCGAACGTCGCCGACAGCGAAAACCCCGGGGAGGCTGCTCTCCAGCATGTGAGGTGGGCGCGAAAGTGGCCAGGAAGCGTTGCCGCCCGAGTCGATACAAATTGGCAAATCGCTCCCAGTGAGTACGAAGCCCTTCTCATCGAGGGCGACGCTACCCCGCAGCCAGGCAGTATTCGGAGAGGCGCCCGCCATAATAAACAGATGATGCGCTTGAAGGGAGCGCACACGGCCTGTCTCTTTGTTGATCCAACTCACCTCGTTGAGCGCGCTCTCGCCGTCGAGACACGCAAGTTCGGAGTTGCAGAGCAACTCTATACAAGGATTCGCGGTAATGCGCTGAACAAGATACTGTGACATCGACTCGGCAAGGTTTGCTGCCCGCACGAGCATATAAACCTTACGCGCCGTCTGCGAGAGGAATACCGCGGCCTGACCAGCTGAGTTGCCTCCGCCAACAACAATTACCTCTTCGCCCCCACATAGCTGGGCTTCAATATAAGTGGCCCCATAGTGGACTCCGCAACCTGCGAAGCGGTCCAGACAGACTGTAGTTGGCTTGTTATAGCGGGCACCTGTTGCGATAACTACGGTCCGCGCCGAGAAAACAGTTCCGTCATCCATCTCCAATTCGTACGGACGGCGCGTGCACCGAAATCGAACAATGGTGCGAGCCAAAGCCATCTTCGCTCCAAACTTTTGTGTTTGCCTGATGGCGCTCGTAGCGAGTTCCTGGCCGGAAACCCCGGTTGGAAACCCCAGATAGTTCTCGATCTTTGAACTGGTGCCGGCTTGTCCTCCAGGCGCGTGGCCTTCGATCAGAAGTGTATCCAGCCCCTCTGAAGCCGCGTACACAGCAGCAGCCAAGCCGGCCGGCCCAGCACCCACAATGATGAGATCATGCAGCAGATCGCTACCCAGGTTGTCGTTCAGACCGATGCAGTCCGCCAACTGTGCCATCGACGGATTGCGTAGCACCATGGTCCCATTGCAAACCACAATCGGGATTTCGGAAACATCGATCGCAAAGCGGTCGAGAAAGGTACGACAAGTATCGTCGAGGTCCAAGTCGACGTAAGCGTGCGGATATCCGTTTCGACCCAAAAACTCCCGAATTCGGAGCGTGTCGGCGGAGTGTATGGACCCCACGACGACAACATTGCCCAGTTGGCGGTTGATGAGCATAAGTCTGCGTAGCACGAATGCCCGGAACAAGATTTCGCTGAGGGTCGCATCGCGTGCGACGAGAGTTCGAAGCTCCTCCGGCTGAACCGCCAGAATCGTCCCTCCGTTCACAACTCGAGCTTGTGCTACGACTGGCTGTCCTGCGATCAGACCCGCTTCACCTGTAAACATTCCTGGCAAAATATGTGCGATCAATCGTTCGCCTTGGATACTTTGCTGAGTGATCTCCAAGGTTGCGGATAAGAGGATGAAGCACGGAACGCCTACGTCTCCGGCCCGGTACAGGATCTCGCCAAACCGGGCTTCTCGCAGTTGCCCGAATGGTCGAGCACGGTCGATCTCCTGCTCCGTAAGGACCGGGTACATGTCGACATCATGGTTGGACGCGTTATCAGTCGGCGGTGAAGACATCCTCTTACCTCAATTCCGAACTGCTGGCCTGGCTCTTTGTCCGGTCCAGCCTTATCTGTCGGCTATTTATGCAAACCCAGGCAAGGGAACTGGGAACAAGATTGCGAAAACGTTACTTCGCCTCAAGTAGTCGCTGCAGAACCACAGCTTCGTTATGGCACTCGTCCCGCGCTCCATAAAGCAATGTGATTCGGCCCGCAGCCACCTTTTCTCTCAGAACAGCAACCACATCAGGGTTTGCTTTTAGCTCACGACGATACCGGGCTTCAAACCCCACCCACTTGTCAGGGTCATGACTAAACCATTCGCGGAGTTCCGTGCTTGGCGCAATATCCTTGAGCCACAAATCGACTGCCGCCTTTTTCTTGGTCAGGCCCCTGGGCCATAGTCTGTCGACAAGGATGCGCACTCCATCCGAGGGATCCGGCTCAGCATAGATGCGTTTGATTTCAACTCTCGTGATCATCCGTTTCATCCCTCAGGACCATCGCCGGCAAGTTAGCAGGGTCGTTCTCTTCCCAGCCACATTTACTTTCTGTTTCGATACCCGTCACGGGCATCCGTCCGGGAGCGTCTCAATCGGTGACGCTCGCACCATTCAATCTCAACAAAATAAAAAGTGGCAATCAATTGAACATTGGTATCGACAAAGACCTTCGTATCGGTACGGATAAATACGAAGGAGGTGTCATTCCCGCCAACCTGTAGCGCCGACACTTTCGTCTGATTGTTCCTACCCTTCGCGTATGCTCAGATGACTCACGGGCAGCATAGAAGCAAGAGGAACTCAAAATGAAACGATTGCAAATGCGTAAAATTGCCTGGACAATGGCCACCGTGCTTTTCCTGGCAGCTGGCATCCAGCCCCGAGCGGCTGCTCAGGCGGCTTCACCGCAGGGCGTGAAGAACATCGTGCTCGTCCATGGTGCCTGGGCAGACGGATCAAGCTGGTCCAAAGTCATCGCCATACTCCAGGCCAAGCGCTTTCATGTTATTGCGGTCCAAAATCCTCTGACGTCCTTCGCTGACGACGTGGCGGCGACAAAGCGCGCGATCGCGTCCATGGATGGCCCGGTGATCCTCGTTGGCCATTCCTATGCAGGTGTCGTCATCACCGAGGCAGGGAATGACCCCAAGGTCGTTGGTCTGGTTTACGTCGCCGCCGTGGCCCCCGCGGAGGGCGAGTCCCTCAATTCAGTCGGTAAACCCTACCCCCCGACCCCGATTAACAGCGAAGTCCGGCTCGATCCCCAAGGGTTTCTGACTGTAACGCCAAAGGGTATCGCTGAGGACATGGCCCAGGACCTCACCCCCAAAGAACAGCAGGTGCTGGCCGCCACTCAAGGTGAAACCGCGGCGCCAGACTTCGCCGCCACCGTCACCACCGCTGCGTGGAGGACCAAACCTTCGTGGTTCGTCATCGCCGGCAACGACCGTGCGATCTCACCCGCGCTCGAGAAGGACGAAGCCGCGGCAATCAAGGCCACATCAATTACGTTGCCGGCCAATCACCTGGTCATGTTGTCTCATCCAAAGGAAGTCGCCGAGCTGATCGAACGTGCCGCGGCTAGAGCAAAATGACGCAATTCAACCAGGCATACCGAAGCATCTTGCCTGACGACCTCCGCTGCCGTTCCTTTCGGAATCTCGTGCAACCGAGCATGGAAACGTCGCCTCTTGATCGCCTACAGCGAGTTGGCAGCGTAGGTCTAGCAACGCCGGCTTGCTCAGCCATGAGCGATTGTTTGCCTCGGGTCAATCGCTTCTGGTCTCAGTAGTGCCGTGAGATAGCATCGCAAGCGTGCGTTCTCAAGGCGGGATGGAACCTGTTCCAAAACTCCCTTTAGCCTTCCGGGCGAATGACTGCCCATCCAGACATAACCTGATTGTGGGGCGGGGAGGGACGCGAAGAACCGTCCGGACACCCGGAACGGCTGGATTGGCTCGAAGTCGCCGGCAAAGGACCCACTCGTCCAATATTGGGTCTTATCGCTCGACAAGTGAACACTCGGGGGCCGCCTCGCTATCGGGAATCGTTCGAGTCGGATGTCAGGCCCAGGCGTTTGAGTAGTGATTTCAACGCAGGCCGCTTCCGTTCGCCGAACGTTGCCTTCCGGTAGATCACGCTACCGGGCACAACCAGTTTGATCTCGGTCCCGGAGGTTGCCGAACCTTCTACTGTAAGTTTGGCCAGAATGCGGCGAGCCCGTTCCCGCATTCCCTGCAGACCGAAGTGTCCCTCTCTGCCCTCATTCATGATAGCGGCCTCAATGCCGACGCCATCGTCCTGTACACGCAGGATGAGATCTTCGGCATAGGTAAGCTCGACCTGGAGGTGAGTCGCTTGCGAGTGAACGCACGCGTTGCGGATCGCCTCATGCCCGATGCGGTAGATGTCGTCGCGAACGATCGGGTGCATCTCGCTGACCGCGCCCACCAAGGTAAAGGAAGCTTCCATCGGAGTTTCCATGCGACATTCTTCAATGGCCCGCTGGAAGGCTTGCGCAAGATCATTGGTTTCTTCGGTCGACGTGCGCAGGGAGTTTACAGCTTGCCGGCCCTCTTCTGTGGCCCGACCCAGCCAGTCCGATAACTGCTGCATGGAGCGCCGCATGGGGGAGGGATCGGGCGATTGCTTTAGCGCCGAATCGGCCACATATTTACTGGCCTGAATGGTCTGTAGAAGCGTGTCGTGAAGGTCTCGCGCGAGGCGGGTGCGTTCATGGACACGCCCTTCCAGCCCGGCACTGAACTCCTGCCGAAGTTGGCGGAGGCGAAGCTGATAGAGCAGCCAGAGGGCCGCGAGGAACGCCAGGACGCATCGAATCGATAGAGGCCAGCCGAGGTCCCGACCCAGAGATAGCCGTCGGGTGTCTGCGCAAAGGCCGTGGGGTAGCCCTCCAAGTAGCCTTCCTGCACACGCCAGACCGCGTGTCCGTATTGTGAGATGTGGGTCTGTGGGTTGAGCGCTAAGGCACTGCCGGCAGAGGAGCAAAGAAGAGATCCGACAAGCAGAATGGCGCGCAAGAGACGCGCGTAAGCGTCGGACCCGATCTCCAGACACACTGCGCTTAAAGACATCTGTCGGTTCATCCTGACCGCATCGAAACTGATTGAGCTACGTGTGTACTGCAATCCTCTATCAGCTCGATCGCTCGAACTGGTAGGCCAGTGTAGCGCAGCAATCCCTGAGTTCAAGGTGCTAAGGCCCGCACTTAATACCAAAGGATAATAACGTCACAAGAGACGACCGATCCTGTCTGCGCGGCGGTCCTTACTGACGACTGACGTTATCCCGCCGCACGCCTCGCATGAACACCAATAAGAGTTAGTGATAAATCTGTATACCACTCGTAAAATGGATATGTCGCTGAATCAGATGACCATATCGACGGATACTAGAAGAATGAGAGTTCTAACGCCGATTCGCTAAAGGCTAGGCGGCTCGAGTGCAAGATGAGTCTGTGGGGACTTTTGTGGGTACCATGATTGAAAAAGGTGGGTAATAACGGGTGATTCGCGCGGATGGTAAGACCCCTCTCATTCCGATAACCTGTTTATAATGAGTGCTCTATAGCAACTATTGGCAAGCCTTCGTAGGGCAAATCCTGAGCTGTTAGCCGAAGGGTTGCAGGTTCGCGTCCTGCCTCAAGGAGCCATCTAAATGAACAACTTCGAAAATCTCTTCTCCTAAACTTCAGCAACTTCCTTCGGCACGCGGCGCCGTCTCCGCGTTTCGTCCCCGCAAGCCACTGCTGCAACGAGCGGCGTCTGCCTCCGAATGCGTCGTCGCATGGAGATTAAATGCCGGCATCGCGTTCTGTGAAAGGTCGTCGCGCTTTGCTTTTTGAAAATGAGTCTCGAAGCGCGGGACGTCCGTCCCATACATGCATCTATAAGGTGACCGTGCAATGTCGCGATTCCGGTTCGAGCGGCGAGAGGTTCGTCTGGGACCCGATTTCATTCAAGGAGAATCATGTCCAGATTTTCGTCGTCAGTCTCTCTCCCTCTTTTTCTTCGGCTGTCTGTCTGGAATGTAATTCGTAAAACAATGGGGAAGGTAATTTCTGCGTTCCTTGTCTTGTCAGCCGCGACGCTGGCATTTGCTCAATCGGCTCAGATTAAAGGCGTTGTCACGGATCCCAAGGCGGCGGTCGTCGTGGGCGCTTCTGTAACGCTGACCAACCAGGAAACGCACGCCTCTCAAACCAATGCAACGAACGGCGAGGGCGTCTATCAATTTGACTCACTAGCTCCCGGCAACTACATCGTTCAGGTGCGCGCCAGTGGCTTTAGCTCGAGCACCGTTGGCCCATTCGCGGTCGTGGAGGGTCAGACTGTTGACTCCAAGGTGGCTCTCACGCTGGCCCGAACCACGCAGAGCGTTACGGTTACGGCGGGGTCATTCGAGAATGCCTATCGCGTGGACAAGCTCTCACGCGCCACTCCCTTTGGCGGGACGCCGATTGTGAATCTGCCTTACGCGATCAATGTGATCTCGCATCAATTGATCGACGACACGATGTCGCGCAACTTCAAGGAGGTCGCCAAGTATCTGCCACTTGTTTCGTTCCAGGAGATGCAGGGCCCGGAGATTCTGCGCCCTGAAACTCGAGGAATGCAGGGAACCAACATGCAGGGCGATCGCATGGACGGAATGGGGTTTGCCGTAACCGTGCCCTTCGCGCTGGAGGAGTATGAGCAGATTGAAGTTCTCAGCGGCGTTGGTGGTTCCATGTATGGCCCATCGAACCCCTCGGGCACCTTCAACTTCGTCACCAAGAAACCGACTGAACAGCCACTGCGCGAGGCCGAGGTGGAGTATGAGGGCCGAAGCGTTGTAACTGGTCACGTCGATCTCGGCGGACGTCTCGGTCCCAATAAGATCTTTGGCTATCGCATCAACGGTCTGTTGGGCGATGGCACGGGCTATGTGACCAACAGCCAGCTTCGCCGCCAGCTTGCCTCTGGAGCCTTCGACATTCGTCCCTTCTCTCACACGATGATCGGCGGCAACTACAACTTCTACGATCTCTATCAGCACGGATACCCTGGTTGGTTCTCTTACAATCCAACACTCGATCCATCCGCAACCTGCACGACCACCTATAAGTCCGGATGCTTTTCCAAGCTGCCGGTAACGGCGCCCGACCCCGAGCGCCAGGGCTACGGCCAACGCTTCCTCGGATCCAACACCAACAACCAGATTGGCGAGGTGCGCATCACGCAAGACTTCAGCGACTCCTGGCATCTCACTCTGGGTGTGTTGCAGCAGATTAGTGTGCGCAATCTGACCACTGCGGTTAATGCACTCTTCGACTCTACTGGCGATTACCAGACCGAAGCAGAGAACATCTTCCAGGGCACCATCTCCGGCCGCTTCCAGGTCAAGAGCGATCTCGGATATCTGACCGGCAGATTCTTCACCGGTAAATTCCGTCACGACGTTGTCATCGGAAGCACTGGCTACAAGTTCTCCACCTGGCAGCCGCAGAACTCCGTTCCCGGTTCCTTCCTTTGCGCGCTCAACGCTCCCACCGTCTGCTACGCCAACATTACGAACCCGCAGATTGACGGCAACCCCGGTTACACTCCGTACACCGGAAAGTACAGCCTGTATGTCACCAGCAGTATTCATCAACAGGGATTCAACTTCGGTGACACGATCACGCTCACGCCGCGTTGGCTCCTCAGAGTCGCTGCCAGCCAGGATTGGACATGGACGAACAACTACAAGATGAGCGGCACGTATCCCAATCAGGTTCATGTGCCGAGCACGGGCGACTACATATCGCAGGGCGCCAGCCCTACGGGCAGCGTGGAGTATAAGCCTGCTCGAAACCAGACGGCGTATGTAACCTTTGCAGATAGTATCCAAGCTCCCGACACAGCTCCAGCCAGCTCCTCAACGGTTGTTGTCGCCAACTCCAGCCAGCCGCTTCCGCCCTATCGCAGCACAGAGCTCGAGGCCGGATACAAAGTCGACTCGCGAAGACTTAACTTTATGGCCGATGTCTTCCGCATCCGCCGACCCTTTGCGGACGTTCTGGAGACCTCGACCACTGCCGGTTACAACTGCGGCGGCGTAGCGCTCACCGCCGACCAGATCTGCGAAAACGATCAGATCATCGGCCAGCAGATCAACGTCGGCGCGGAAGCCATGCTCTCCGGCAATCTCACGCGAAGCCTGAAGGTTACTGGCGGAATCACTGCGCTCAGCCCAAAGCTGACCCACACGTTCGTGCTTCTGCCTGTCGGCAATCAGTACGTGTCAGGCACCTGCACTGATCCCGCAGGTGTGGCTGCCTCTGCTCTTATTTGTCCGAGCGACGTCACCAATAACAAGAATCTCGTTGGCATCCCTGACTACAAATCGAACGTACTGGCCGAGTATCAGATTCCAACACTTCGCACCGCATTCTTCACCTTCGACTGGCAGCACGTCAGCAAGCGCCCGGTCGATGACATGAACAGCTACTTCGTGCCGCAGTACAATCTCTTCGACCTCGGCGGTCGTTACAGTGCTGCTGTCTTTGGAAAGCTGGTCACCTGGCTTGTAACAGTGAATAACGTGTCCAACGTGCACTACTATTCGACGTTGGGTCCTGGCAGCATCACTGGACAGAGCTCGGCTGATCTCGCACATCTGGGCGAGCCGCGTTTAATTACCGCCTCGATGCGGTATGACTTTTAGGTTAGCGGCCACTGCTGATTACAGAAAACGTCCAACCTAGCCCGTTCGCATTATTCTCTCGGAAGAACGATGCGAACGGAGCGGTTGAAGCTTCCGATGGAGAGATCCGCGCATGCAACGCTACAGTGTTGCCGCGGAGACGCCTTCGGCGCTTTGTCTGCCGTGCAACGCGGAACGATCAGGCGCCGTCGTCCTGTCGAAACCCATGCGGATCCCGTAGGTCGGGCGCAGAATGACCATGGGACGCGGTGTGATCGTTTGGCCGGGCACGAGGTGTAGATCATATCGCCTCAGCACCACACTCAAAATCATCAGGATCTGCAGCATTGCATAGTTCCCACCGATGCAACCGCGCGGTCCTCCTCCGAACGGCACATAAGTGAAGGGTGCGGGAGGATTCGGGTTTGCCCTTGCGAATCGTTCCGGATCGAAGCTCTCCGGATTGGCCCACGCGCGAGCTGCATGATGCGCGCCATATACATAAACGATGACCATCGATCCGCGAGGAATGAACACGTCTCCCACGCGATCGTCGGCCATCGCCATGCGGTCGATCATCCAGAACGGGGGATAGAGGCGCAGAGCTTCCTGAATCACCTGCGTCGTGTATTCAAGACGCATCACGTCAGCGTGCGTCATCGGCGCGTCACCCAGCACCGAATCCATCTCCTGCCGCACACGCTCCAGACACTCCGGACGCGTGCTCAGGAGATACAGCAGCCACGACAGGCTATTGGACGAGGTCTCATGGCCGGCTACCAGTAGCTGCATGCTCTCGCTCAGCACCAGCTCGTCGCTCATGCCTTCTCCGTCGCTGTAGCGAGCGTCCATCAGGGTCTGCAGAAGGTCATGGCCTGGTTCCTGATGGCGGCGCTGCTGAATGTACTTCATCAGGATGCTGTCCGCGTGCATACGCATCTCTTCGTGCTTGCGCAGCTCGCCCGAGACCGCGAACCAGGGATTCAAATAAGGCTGCAGCGTCTGCCGAACGATGAATTCCTGAATCGTGGAGATGGAGTGGCTGATCTCGTCGATGTCCTCGTCCCGGAGTTTCGCGCCAAAGAGCGACCGCGCCACCATCGCGAACGTCATCTTCATCAGGTGCGGATAGATGTCGACCGGCCCCACTGCAACCTTGCGGTCAAACTCAACCATCGACTCCCCCAGGGAGTCCTGCATGATGGCAGCAAGAGCGTCCAGTTGCTTGCGGTCAAAGCCCTTCTGGATCAGCCGGCGCTGCGTGCGCCACGCCTCTCCATGGGTAGTCAGCAGGCCCTTCCCGAGAAAGTGGCCCATGCGTTTTACCTGGATGTCCGACTTCTGATAGTTCTCCGCATTGGTCTTCAGCACGTGCTGAATCACTGCGGGATCGGTCGTAATCATGGCCTCTTTCAGGCCGCCAAGATAGAAGCGGAACGTGTCGCCGCAAAGCTCAAGGTATTTCGATAGCACCGTGACAGGATTGCGGGCCATCGCGCGAGAGTCAGAGAAGGAGCGCAGACGGGATACGGCCGGGACGGAGGATCGCATGATTACACCTCGTTGCGCGGATGCGCTTCGGCAGGTGTGGGGAACTTCTGACGGGATTCGCGGAGCCGGAAGGCAGTCATAGAAGGAACGTACAGGCGCATCAGTTTTCGTTGCCGAGTTGCTTCAAAAGTATCAGATGATGCCAGACGGCGCGCGTCATGGTCGGATGTTGGCGATAGGGGATGCCAAACTCTTCCGCAGTCTCTCTCACAATGCGAGTGAGCGGCGCGTAGTGCGTATGACACACGAACGGGCACAGATGATGCACCACATGGTGGTTCAAGCCGCCTGTTAGCCAGCCGACTATCGGATTCGCCGTCGCATAATCGGCCGTCGTTGCGAAGATGTGGTACACCCCGTTATCAAACTCGCCGCGTGCGGAAGGGAAGTACGTGCTGTCGACCGTATGCGTCGTCTGAAAGACCAGCGCCACGCTTAGCCCAACCACCAGATGCACCAGCAGAAACGCTCCGCCCACAAGCCAAACGGACTTGTGCAGCAACATCACTGGCAGGACGAGCATGTAGGTGAGATAGAACGCCTTGCTCGCGAACAGGATCACGTACTCCCGCATTGGATGTTTCATGCGGCGAAGGTAATCGTGCGTGGGAGTGAAGAAGCATTCGAAATCGCGCACGAACACATAATCCAGAGAGAACACCGCGTAGAGCGCCAGCGCATAGATGTGTTGAAAGCGCTGCAAAGGCGTCCGCGGCTCGTGCGGCGTAAAACGTAGCAGGCCTCTGCCGGTGAGGGCGTCGTCTTCTCCGTGAACATTGATGCAGGAGTGATGGCCGCGATGATGAAGGATGCGCCACATGTAGGAGTTAATCCCGCAAAGATCGAAGACATAGTTCAACGTCTTATTGATCGAAGCTTCTGACGAAATCGCATTGTGGTTGCTGTCGTGTGCAATATTCAGCAGCAAAAACGTCTGTGCAAGTCCCCCCAGCAGGTAAAGGGCGGCGAAGCTCCAAGGTCCGGTATGGAAGGTATAAAGCGCGATCCACGCGCCGGCCAACAAGATGAGGCCAGTTGCGATCTTCGTCCACATCATGCGATCGGCTTTGGGTGAGATCTTTCCATCGACAAAGAACCTGTCCAGCCGTTGCCGCAACACCTTCGGGAAGGAAGCTGCGTTCACCGCTTCGCCCGCCGCCTGGCGCAGAGAGGATTCTGAAGGGACGAGGTCTTCCGTGTCGGCAACGGGGGCGACTACGGCTTGTACTTCAGAGATCACCGACACCTCCGTGACGGACTAGAATGGGTCGTCCATGACCCAAACGGCGCATACAATCTTTCCTGCCAGGAATCTGTCGATTCAACGCAGCCAGCGACACCGAAGCTCGATGGTAGCGCGAGAACCCGAGCGGGATCAAGGAAATTCAGGGCTTGGAACCCCTCGCGGCTCTCCAAATTTACCGCGAATGAAACAATGTTCATCTTCGGTCTCACGGCTTCACGATTCGCGTCCCCGCTCTGATACGATATGCCGATAGATCGTTTTAAGCCAAGACGTCTGGTATGCGGTAGCTGCTCAGTCGCGCCGCAAGACCTCCTTGTCCGTTCCGTCGACCGTCCCGGGTGCTTCAGAACTGGGCCGAATCAGGAGCGACTGTTTTTCATGGACAAATTTTCTTCCCAACGGGCCCGCAGTATGTTCTGACGTCGAGACTCCTTCGACGTGTGCTTCGTCAAAGCACGCAGAGAACTTAGTAGTGAATGAGTGAGCGAGATCTCTCTCTGGTTTCTTATTGAAGGTTGGAGGCTGTCGCGGACTTTATTATGGCGTCGATTTTAGACACACTGGATAGATTAGGGGACAAGCACCCGCACAAGCTTCTGTACTCCTACCTCGACCTGAACGGCAACTCCATTGAGAGTTACTCGTACGCGTCGTTTCTTCGCCGCACGCAGGCCATCGCGGGGCACTTGTGCAAGGACGGCCGATTCGCCGCGGGCCAGCGTCTTCTTCTGGCCTATCCTCCGGGCCTCGAGATGATCTGCGCCTTCTTCGGATGCGTGCGCGCCGGCCTGGTTCCCGTACCTGTCTATCCGCCAAGTTCGCGCGGCTTTCAGAGCGCCCTCTACAAGATGGTGCACATCGCTAAGGATTGCCAGGCCGCCGGCATCCTGACCAGCGCGGACTATCACGCCTCGTTGAAGACCAACCTCGCGCGCAGCGGCGTCTCTGCCTCAGGCGTCGACGTCGAGTACATCTCCGGCCTTCCGTGGATTGTGACCGAAGGCTTCGTCGATCCCGTCGCCGATGCGCCAGTCCGTGAGCCATCGAAGATACTGTTTCTGCAATACACCTCCGGCTCCACCATGGAGCCCAAGGGCGTTGTCGTTACGCACGAAAACATCCTGCAAACCAGCCCCCTTGTCATCGATCATCCTGACCCTGTCGTCGTTTCCTGGCTGCCGCAATACCACGACATGGGCCTGATTGGCTGTTATCTCTATCCAGCCCTGCAGGGTGGAACTACCTACGGTTTCTCCCCAACGGATTTTATTCAACGTCCCATTCTGTGGTTCGAGACGATCACCACCTACCGCGCCACGGCGACCGCCGCGCCAAACTTCGCCTACGACTATTGTCTGCGCGCGGGACGCCTCTCCAAGGAGAGCCTCGACGAGTGCGATCTCAGCTCCCTGCACGTATTGATGTGCGCCGCTGAGCCTGTGAAGCCGGATACCTACACACGCTTCCTGGAGACCTTCCAGCCTTACGGACTTAAGGCCGAGAGCTTTTACGCCGCATACGGACTCGCTGAGAACACGCTCGCGGTCTCGCTTGGCGGCCGCTCGATCGTCTCCGTTCACAAGCACGGGCTCGCGCTGGGCAAGGCGCGCACCATCACGGAAGTCTCCGAGATCGACGCTTCCGCTCAGGTCGTTAGCTGCGGAAAGCCGCTGCCCGGCATGAACGTCAAGATCGTGGATCCGGAACGCCACGCCGCGCTCGAGTCTGGCCAGATTGGCGAGATTTGGATTGCAGGCAACGGAAAGTGCCAGGGGTACTGGAACAATCCGGAGCTCACGCTGAAACAGTTCCACGCGCGACTGGTAGACGACAGCCCATACGACGACGGCTACCTTCGCACCGGCGACATGGGATTCTTCCACGACGGTGAACTCTTTGTTTGCGGACGCATCAAGGACATGATCATCCTGCGCGGGCAGAACTACTATCCGCAGGACATCGAAGGCGTGGTCGAGCGTGCATCCAACATGCTCCGCGCGCACTGCGTCGCCGCCTTCCAGATACATGAAGACAGTGAGCCAGCGCTCGCCATTGTTGCGGAGGTGAAGAATCCCAACATGGTTCCCGAGGCCCGTAAAATTGCCACGGCTGTGCGCAACTACCTCAACGTGGAAGTGGCTCTCATCTCCTTCATCGCACCGCGTGCGATTCCCAGGACGAGCTCTGGAAAGATCATGCGCCACAAGACCAAGCAGATGTGGCTTGATGGCCAGTTCACCGTCCTCTCCGAGTTTTCGCGCGAAAAAGACGCGGGCGCGGAGGCCTGCAACACCATAGCGCGGTCTTCGTTCGACGCCATGAAAGCGCGCTATAACTTGACCGGCAGGGAATCCTACAACCTCGTCGAAGCCGGCCTGGATTCACTCGACCTCGTCGTCTTCATGCACGAGCTCAAGGAACTACTCAAGGACAAGGGCGCGGAGCTACTCGCGCGCCAGGTCGACATCGGAGTGATTCAGCGCGTCAGCGTAGCAGAACTCTTCCAGCTCGCCGAGCAGCTTGAGAGCGCACCAGAGGAGGCGCTGCTTCAACTTCGCCACTCCCTCGGTCTGTTCCGCGATGAGCAGCGAGTTCTCGAGAAGCAGATGATGATGGAAGACAGTAAGCTCGCCTTCCATCCTGGGGTTCCGGCGCCACTTCCTGAAGTGCCGGTTCTTCGTCATGTGCTGTTGACCGGCGGCACCGGGTTCATCGGTCCATTCTTCATGAAGAGCCTGCTGGAGCAGACTGAAGCGAAGATCTACGTGCTCGTCCGCGCCTCCGATGAAGAGCAGGGAAGACAACGGCTACGTGCAGCCATGGAATCGATGGGACCGTGCGAGCCCACGATCATGCGACTCTTCGAGGCCCGAATCGTCCCCATTTGCGGCGACCTCGCACAGAAAAATCTCGGCCTCAACGACGAGACCTGGAACTTTCTCGCACAGCAGGTCGACACGGTCTTTCATAACGGCGCCACGGTCAACTATCTCTTCAACTACGACCGCATGCGCGAAGCCAACGTGGTCGGCACCAACGAAGTTCTGCGGCTCTCCTTCGAGGGACGAGCCAAGGAGTTCAACTACGTCTCCACCACCTTCATCTTTGGCTGGGCGGTCAAGAGCGTCCTTTGGGAGACCGACCACAACCGCAACATGGAGCTGCTCGACTTCGGCTACAGCCAGACCAAGTGGGTGGCCGAGCAGGTTGTTGCAGACGCACGCAGCAAGGGTCTCTCCGCGCGCATCTTCCGTCCGGCGCTGGTCAGTCCCTCCGTTAGTGGCGGCGGCAACAACTTCGATATCGCGGTTCGCCTCGTCGCTTTCATGGTGAACCACGGCATCGGCGTCGACGCGCTCAACCAGGTCAGCTTCGTTCCGGCAGATATCGTTGCGAACAATATCGTTGCCATCTCGATGACGCCCGGCACAGCAAACAAGACCTACCACATCACGCGGGACGACTACGCGAACATGCTCGACATCACCACGCTCATCACGAAATCCACTGGCAGGCAATTCGACATCTTCACCCTCCCAGACTTCGTACCCGAACTGATCCGCCGCTGCCGCAAGGAAGATCTTCTCTTCCCACTGCTCGACTTCCTCGTCGGCTCGGTCGACAACATCTCTTCCATGGAGTTCAAGCGCTACGATAGCTCAACCTATCAGGCCGCGCGCGACGCCTCTGCGTGGGGAAGACCTGATCCCACTCTGGAAGATACCGTCAACGGAATCCTGAAGTTTATGCATCGCAAGGGAATCATCTCGGTAGCCCCACGCGAGCTCTCAGATCCCGTATCGGTTGTCTAAGGGCCGGCCCTTCGCTGTGATCATTGCTTCGTGAAGACCAGCTTCTCCACAAGATGCTGGCCCGTCTCCAGGGTCCCAGCGTCGGTCATGGTCATCGTGCGCCCATCGGGAGACACCACCCACCGGGCCTTCTCCGTCACCTGGCCATCGCGCCGGTAGAGTGCATCGACCGTGTGTGCGTCCACTCGCGATAGCTGCACGGTATCGTTGCGTGAATTCTGCAGATCGTACGGCTTGCCATCAAAGCGCGCCGTGTAGCTGAAGCCGCCAGAGAACCGCACGCCGTTGGCTCCGTCGGATTCAATTTGCAGCTCCTGGCCCTGCCGCATCATCGTCTTGCCCATGTTTTCGGTCCACTCGCCGGCGAAGGCGTCCTTCGCTACTCTCGCTCCACCGCTTCGCATCCAAACGGTTACCTGCGTAGGCTGGCCTACCGTCGACGTCGTTACGGTGAGTTCGTTGCCATCCTTGGAGAGCTTGTCGTCAATCGTCGCGACGTCGGCGCCAGCCTTCTTCTCCTTCACCTGGACATGCTTCCTGTCGATTCGGTGAAGTTCAATCTGATCAAACATCGGGTTGCCGGCCACCGCGGTCGCATGTCCATTCGACTTCGCGGTGAAGTCAATGTGCGTCTCGCCTGACATCGCCACATGCACCTGGTCCTGCATATCTGTAATCGACAGCGTGTTCGGAGGCGTCAACGACCCCTGTGCCGAACTCAGCGACCAGACGCCAATACGCGGATCAGCCGATCCAATTTGAAGCGCTGCGAAGACTCCCAGAACTGCGATGCGTAGAATGATAGGTCCTCCTTCGACCGCTGCGGCTTGCACCACTTTAGCAGATGCAAAATGGACCTTCCGCGACTACCATCACGGTGTATCCTACTGAGAAAACAAGGCCCGCGGTGCCTGCCCGTCCCTGTTCCTGCATCTAACCCGGACGTAGGAATTTCCTCGATGCCGGCTGGGTTGAAAGACGAGTTCGTACTTGGCCGGCAATCGCGTGGGGCAAGATGAGTGGAGTGAATGTGCGCCGTTTCGTTGTCGCTGGAATCGTACTGGTCGCCGTCCTCGCCCTTCTGCCATTTTCCTTTCACGCCGAGCGGCATCTGGAAACCGCAACCCGTGTAGAAGGCAGTCAGGCCGAAACCGTAGACGCGGAGCTTGCCACCCGTTTCCATTCGCCCTTCGTGAATCGCGTCGTGCTCGTTGTTGAGGGCCTGCCTCCCGCAAACTCGCCGCAGGGCGCACAAGCTCTTACAACCATCGTCAACACGCTGAAAGAGCAGCCTGGGGTCTCGGCGGCCGTCTCCTATCTGCAGTTGCGCGATCCCATCTTCCTCGCCAAAGATGGAGGAACGTTTGTGCTCATAGGGCTCGACGCAACCAACGGCCCAGTGGAATCGCTCGTCCCCGGCCTGCACAAGATTGCCAGCTCGCTCGAGGCTGAACTTCGTAGCACCTATCCCTCCATCAAGCTGGAGCTCACCGGAGAGATTCCCCTCAACTTCGACATCCGCAAAGCCAGTGCCGAAGACGTGCACCACGGTGAACTGCTCGTGATTCCTGCGACCCTCGCGCTCCTGCTGATCGCCTTCGGCAGCCTGGTAGCGGCGCTCATTCCCGTCGCAGTCGGTCAACTCGCCATCGCCACCACCCTTGCCATCTGCGGGCTTTTAGGCGAGCGCTTCCATCTCTCCATCCTCGTGCAAAATCTCGCGACCATGCTGGGTCTCGGTCTAGGCATCGACTACACGTTGCTCATGGTCACTCGTTTTCGCGAGGCCATCGCCGCTGGCAACGATGGCGCCACAGCGTCGCTCATCGCCGCCCATCGAGCTGGCCACACGCTGTTCATCTCTGCATCGACGGTCGCCATCGGTTTCCTCGCATTGCTCACCGTCCCCATCAGCGAGATCCGCTCCATCGGCCTGGCCGGCTGTCTCGTAGCTGCAACCAGCGTGATCTTGGCGAACACACTGGTCCCCGCGCTTCTTGCTCTGCTCGGTCGCCGCATCAACCTTTACTGCATGCCGTTTACGCCCAAGCTCGATGCGCATCACGCCGAGCGCACAGGAAATCGATGGCGCAAATGGGGCACGACCATCGTCGCTCACCCGTGGCTGGCCATCGTGCTGGCAAGCACGCCGCTACTCCTGCTCGCGTGGCAGTCAACGCGCCTGGATACCAGCCTGCCGAAAGGGGACTGGCTTCCCGCGGCCGCAGAGTCGGTGCAGGCGCTCCACGCGCTGCAGCAGATGGATCGCGGTGGGGTGGTCGAATCCCTGCGCATCATTGTTGACCTGCCCACCAACTCGATCGCAAGATCCGATCCCGGCTGGAACGCCATCGATAAGCTCTCTACGAAGCTAGCCGCGGATCCGCGCTGTTACCGCGTCATCTCGATCACCACCCTTACTGACGGCAACCGGTCCTTTCTTACCAACCTTTCGCGCCAGACGCAGAGGACATTCCTCAGCAGCGACGGCCATGCCGCGTTCGTCGAAGTCATCCCGATCAGCTCTCTGTCTCTGCGCCAGCAAGTCGACTGGGTGCGACAGCTTCGCTCCATCGGAGCCTCCAACCTGACTGGCATCCCCAACGCGACGCTACTCGTGGGCGGCATTCCGGCGCTCAATGCCGACTATCAGACCATCATCGACAACCACCTCGTTGGTGTCACCGGCCTGGTCGTGATCGGAACATTTCTTGCACTGCTCTTCGGCTTCCGATCGGTGATCGTTGCGATTAAGGCGATCGTGCTGAATCTTCTCTCCGTTGCTGCCTCCTTCGGAGCGCTGGTGCTGGTCTTTCAGAGGGGCTATGGCAGTCGCCTCCTCGGCGTGCCTGTCGGCACAGGCAGTGTGTTCCCCCTCGTTCCCATCGTCACCTTCGCCATCGTCTTCGGCCTCAGCATGGACTACGAGGTCTTCCTGGTCTCCCGCGTTCTCGAAGCGCGCCGCAGCGGACTTGGCGAGATGGACGCTATCCCCGAAGGCATGGCCCGAACCGCCGGCCTCATCACCAGCGCCGCTGCCATCATGATGGTCGTCTTCATCGCGTTCACCTTCGGCAGCTTCCTCGTCGTGAAGATGATCGGCTTCACCCTCGCCATCGCCGTCTTCATCGATGCCACGCTCGTACGCATGGTGATCGGTCCTGCACTTCTGCGTGTAGCAGGCGACTGGAACTGGTGGCCCTGGGGGCTCTCCCGCAGCAAACATGCACCTGCGCTCCTCGACTAGGCGAAGGAAAACCTCACGCAGGGAAGAGCGTTCATTCCGAGCGTCCGCACGCTATCGCACTCATCTTGCGAGATAAATCGGCTGCTGAAACTCTGTCAGTTTAGGAGCCGTATACATCTCTACTTGTCAGGATTTACTATGGGTGCCGAACTAAAGCGCTTTATCTTGCAATCCTGCCAACATCCTGGAGGCACTGTGCGCCACTCCCTCGCCACTCGACTCAAGCTCCAGTCCATCTTCGTTACGATCTGCATTGTCTTCCCCGTCGCCAGCGCGCAAACCGCAGCCAAGCCTGCGAACGCGCCCATCACATGGTCGTCCGAGCAGGACCACCAGAACATGATGGATCAACTTGGCATCACGGAACTGCGTCCCGGCCCGAGCGGCAACGAGAAAGCTCCTAACCACGCCAACTACGACGAGACCAAGGCCAATCCGTACCCCAACCTTCCCAACCCATTGCGCATGGACGATGGAAGACCAGTGACAACACCGAAGCAGTGGTGGGATGAACGCCGCCCGCAGATCGTCCACGACTTCGAGGAAGACGTGTACGGCCGCGTTCCCGCCCATCTGCCCAGCGTGCATTGGACAGTCGTGGCCGTCGACCGCGAGAATCTGGGCGGCCATCCTGTGTTTGCCAAAGAACTCCTCGGCCGCGTCGACAACGCTTCCGACCCGGCAATCTCCGTCAACATCCGAATGATGCTGGTCACTCCGGCAGACGCGAAGCGCCCCGTGCCCGTACTCATCATGTTTGGCCGTGCGAACTTTCCTGCGCCCAACGAGCCGTCCACCGATGAGCTCGACGAGATCAACGCAGCAGAAAAGTCTCTGCTAGTGCAACAGGATCCGTCCCTCAAAGAAGTGTTCGCTGCCCACCCTGCGTGGGAGCCGCAACAGCCCGCGCCCTTCGTGTTTCCCCAGTTCAATGCCGATGGCGATCCGCCGAACACCTGGGAACTCATCGCCGCAGGCTGGGGCTTCGCCACCCTCGATCCCCAAAGCGTGCAAGCTGACAACGGCGCAGGCCTCACGCGCGGAATCATCGGTCTTGCAAATAAAGGACAACCGCGCTCACCGGATCAGTGGGGCGCGCTTCGTGCGTGGGCGTGGGGAGCCGGCCGCGGACTTGACTACCTCACGACCGATCCCGCTGTCGACGGAAAGCACATCGGCATTGAGGGCGTCTCCCGCTACGGCAAGGCCGCCCTGGTAACGATGGCCTTCGACCAGCGCTTCGCGATGGTGCTCGTTGGCTCCTCCGGGAAGGGAGGCGCCACACCGTTACGCCGCAACTTCGGCGAAGCCGTCGAGAGCCTCGCATCCAGTGAAGAGTACCACTGGATGGCCGGCAACTTTCTGAAGTACGCAACCGCGTCCTCGAAGTTTGGCAGCAAAACCGCCGACGATATTCCCGTAGACTCCGATGACCTCATCGCCTTGTGCGCCCCGCGTCTCACCTTCATCAGCTACGGCATCCCCGAAAAGGGCGACGCCAAGTGGCTCGATCAGCGCGGCAGTTTCATGGCAACGGTCGCGGCAAGTCCAGTGTTTACGCTGCTCGGTGTAAAGGGTCTCGGCGTTACGGAAGACTATCACACCGCGGCCATGCCCCCTGTTAATGAAGGTCTCCTGGGCGGACACCTTGCATGGAGGCAGGACGATGGCGGACACACCGATGCCCCCAACATGAAGTATTTCATTCGATGGGTCGACAAATTCATCGACTATCCAGAGCAGCCCTGACCGTCGACTCCCAAGTAGTCGCCGACGATATTGCAATCATCATCCCCCGCCATAGAGGTAGCACATGAACCGTCGACAATTCGCGAAGGCCTCAGCGCTCACATGGGCCTCGATGCAACTTCCATCATTCGCCTTCGCCGTGGCTCCGCAAAAGCCCGTGGGCTTCGCTGCCGTAGGCCTTGGTTCCATCTCCGACATCTTCATGCGCGCATGTGCGCAATCAACCTCTGCGAAGATCACCGCGCTCGTCACCGGTCATCCCAAAGAGAAGGGGCTGAAGTACGCAGCGATGTACGGCATCCCCGATACGTCCATCTACACCTACGAGGAGTACGAGCGCCTGGGAGAAAACAAAGCCGTCGACGCGGTATACATCGGCCTCCCCAACAGCATGCACTGCGAATACACCGTCCGCGCGGCAAAGCTCGGCAAGCATGTGCTCTGCGAGAAACCAATGGCTATCTCCAGCGCAGAGTGCCGCACCATGATCGCCGCGTGCGACAACGCGAAGGTGAAGCTCATGATCGCCTATCGCATCCAATACGATCCCACCTGGTTACAGGCCATGAAGATCATCGACCAAGGCGGCATCGGAGAGTTGCAATCCTTTCAAGGCGGTTTCTTCAATCAGCAACGAGCCGGTGCCTGGAGGCTCAGCCGCCAGCTTGGAGGCGGCGGCTCCGTTCTCGATCTCGGCATCTATCCCCTCAATGCGATTCGCCACATCACGCGCGAGGAGCCCGCGAGCTTCACCGCGATGACGTCCACGCGCGATCACAGCGGTCGCTTCGCTGAAGTCGAAGAGTCCGTGGAGTGGACCATGAAGATGCCCTCCGGGATCATCGCCTCGTGCGGTTGTTCCTACGGCCAGTCCGGCCCAAGCTTCTTCGTCATCAACGGAGACAAGGGCCATCTGCAGCTCGAACCCGCCTTCCTCTACGACGGCCTGCGCCTCACTGGGCGAGTCAACGGTCAGGCGATCGACATCGCCGGAACAGGGAAGTCGCCCTTCCAATTCACGCTGGAGGCCGACCACTTCGCCGACTGCATTCGCAACGGCAAGCAACCGGAATCTCCCGGACAGGAAGGCCTCAAAGATATGCTAGCCATCGAGGCCATCTACCGCGCTGCCGGGACACCTATCGCGTAACTTCATCCCTGGAGAGTTCTCCCCTTGTCCAGCACGATTGCCTCAATCCGACCGCGTCTCCGGCTCACCGTCCTTGTGCTCGCGTGCATTCCGCCCGCCGCTCTAACGCAGTCGCCGCATCTCGTTTCGACCGCACACCAGCCTGCGCTGCAGGAATCCTCCCAGCCCGAGATCCTTCGTCTCAACTCAGCGCTCGACAAGCTGATCGCTCCCGGAACGAAGATTGAGAAGGTCGCGGACGTCTTCAAATTCACCGAGGGCCCCATGTGGCGCCGCGGCCGCCTCTGGATCTCCGACGTTGTGGGCAACAAGACCTATGCCGTCTCCCCTGATGGCCGCGTCCAGCTCTTGCTCGACAAGTCCGGTGGCTATACGAATCCGCCACCCGGCGCCTACCTCGGCCCCAACGCCATGGTCACCGATCACGATGGAAGCGTGCTCCTCGCTCAGCAAGGAGGCCGAAAGATTGTGCGGGTCGTCCAAGCAGGGAACCATCTCGCTCTGAAGCCTTTCCTGACGACCTACGAGGGCAAGCGGTTCAATAGTCCTAACGATCTCGTCTTTGCGCCCGACGGGTCGCTCTGGTTCACCGACCCGCCTTACGGCCTCGCGCTCGGCGACCGCGATCCCGCCAAGGAACTCCCCTTCAACGCCGTCTTCCGCTACGACAAGGGGCAACTCAAGCCTGTGATCAAGGGCCTCACCCTCCCCAATGGCATCGGCTTCTCACCCGACGGAAAGACCCTGTACGTCTCCAACTCCGGCCCTGATATGTGCGTGATGCGCTACGCAGTTAACCCCGACGGAACGGTCTCCGCAGGCACCAAATTAATCGATTATCCGAATCCCACAGGTCGAGGCGTTCCGGACGGTCTGAAGGTCGACTCAGAGGGCAACATCTG
Organism: Acidobacteriaceae bacterium; assembly: GCA_049578265.1. GTDB lineage: Bacteria > Acidobacteriota > Terriglobia > Terriglobales > Acidobacteriaceae > Granulicella. The sequence goes on along the minus strand of JBAULP010000048.1, from coordinate 22,834 downwards.
GAGCACCGGACCTGGCGGAATACGTATCCTCACGCCGTCCGGGACAGTGCTCGGTCAGATCAAGCTCCCCCAGACAGCTTCTAACCTGGCCTTCGCCGATCACGGCCGTACCGTCTACATCACCGCGCAGACCACGGTCTACCGCATCAAGTTGCTCATTCCGGGAGAGATTCCTCTGTATCACCGTTACTGAAACCTCGTTGTCATCTTTTACGGACGACCACTTGGTCGCGAACCGCGCGAAGTGCCTCGGAACAGCATCGTTTTCAGCCCCTGACCCCCTTGAGTGTTCGTAGGTGGAACCAACGTGAACCTAACCAGATGCATCTAAACCGCTTTTATTACCAAGTCCTGAAAAATCAAGCGCTTGCACCGAGTTTCGCTGACCTTCACAAGCGCCAGCAAAACCATGAATATCCCCACATAAAACGATTTATCAACAAGCCATCCAAAAAACCATTGACAACGCTATCGCGAGATATGTAAAGAATGGTGCGGAATTAAATCGCATTAATCAGTGCATCTGAGATGAATGCGCGGACATACAGTGCGAGTTCTACAGCAGTATGAATTTTGGAGGTAGTATGCAACGTAATCGAACCAACAAGGAGTGCGGCGCAGTGTATGGCCTGGACGCTCCTGTCAACTTATTCAAAGTGAAGGCCCGCATCGCCAAGTGGTTCACTCTCGGCGCCGGGCTGTTCGCTGTGATCCTGCTTCTGTTGGCAATGCCGGTGATGCACGCGCAAACGACCGCGCAGATCTCTGGAACGGTCACAGACACGACGGGCGCAGTCGTTCCCGGCGCGACCGTTACGCTGGTGAATGAGGCCACGCAGGATACGCGCGTCGTCAAAACGAATGGAGATGGACTTTACTCCTTTCCAGCGTTGTTGCCCTCGTCCTACACCATCAAGGTCATGGCAAAGGGCTTCCAGCCCAAGGACCTGACTGGTCTAGTCCTGCACGCCGGCGATGAGCGCGCCGTCCCCGCCTTCGCTCTCGCCATCGGAGCCGCGTCTCAGACCGTAACGGTAGAAGCGGCAAGCGAGATGATCCCGGAAGACAACGGCGAGCGCTCTGACGTCCTGTCCTCCAAAGATATCGACAACCTCGCATTACAAGGTCGTGACACAACCGAACTGTTGAAGGTTCTCCCCGGTGCTACCACCGTATCCGGCGGCCTTACGCAAAATAATCCTGACTTCAGTGATCTAAATATTTCGGCGAACGAGAGCTCTATCGGTAACGGCATTAACCTCAATGGCGTTCCCAACCGCGGCGGCACGGCGCTGTTGTCGGACGGTGTCAGCGTTCTCGACCCCGGTGACAACGCAAGCTCAATCGGTATCATCAGCCCGGAAATGACGGCTGAGGTAAGCGTTCAGACCTCCAACTTCGGCGCCTATGTGCAGAACGGTCCGGTGGTAGTAAGCGCCATCAGTAAGTCTGGAGGCTCGCACTATCACGGTGAGGGATACTTCGATGCTCGTAATGATGTTTTGAATGCCAACGACTGGCAGGATAACCACAATGGTCATCCCAAGGCTGGTGCGCACTATTACTACCCTGGTGGCAATATCGGAGGACCAGTTCCGTTCACGCACAAAAAGCTTTTCATCTGGGGCGGCTATGAGCGTTTCCTGCAGAACCCCGGAAACGCCAACCACCTTGAGTCCTTCATCCCATCTCCGGAGATGATGGCCGGAGATTTCAGCTCAGACAATGCCGATAACGTGGCCCTTTGCCCGTCCGGCTTCTCCTCCTCATCCTCTGCAAATGGAACATGGTGCAACAACATCGCGAATGGCGGTATGGACTTACCGGGAAGTGCTACCGTTATGTCCGCAACGGGTGGGAACACGGGCGGTATCATACCGACTGCATCCCTGAGTCCAGGCGCAGCGGCGCTGGCCGCGTTCTGGCCCAAGGCCAATTCCAATCCCGCAACGACCTCAGGCGGATACAACTACTATGAGCCAATCCAGTCCATCAATAACGGTTGGGTCTATCGCATTCGTATGGATTACAACCTCAACGACAACAATAAGTTCTACGTCGCATACCAGCAGGCCTATAGCTCCACGCTGGCAAATGGCAACGGTGCTCATATCTACTGGACGCCAGGCAACTCTATTCCCGCTCCCGGCGGCGGATTGGTTGGCCAGGTCTTCACCAAGTCGATCTCCGGCCATTTTGTTCATGTCTTCAACCCCTCAACCACCAACGAGTTCATTGCTGCGTGGGGCTTCGGCAGCTTCCCGTTCGGGCCTCCCAATCAGAAGGCTGCAGACAAGAGCACCCTTGGATATCCCTACGGATCCATCTTTGGAGCTTCGCAACTAATTCCGTCCTATAGCACCGCTGGAAATCAGACCTTCCCCGACTTTTCTCAGGGTGATTGGTTCGAGCCCAACGGGTATTACCTGGTCCGCAAGGAAGTTCCCAGCTTCACGGATAACTTCACCAAGGTCTGGGGCGCGCACACCATCAAGGTGGGTGCTTACACGCAGAACACTGGCAACCTTCAGGGCAACGACGGAGTAGAGCCGAACGGAAGCATCACCAGCTTCTCTGGGCAACAGCCAAATTTCTTCACTGGGCAGGAAGTCGGCGCTCCTAATAATCCTACGGCGAACTTCGTGATCGGAAACGCCACGGGATATCAGGAGAGCAACTCGGCGCCAGTCAGCGATATGGCCTATCAGAACACGGCCGTATACGTTGACGACTCCTGGAGGGTAAACAAGAATCTGAGCGTCGAGATGGGCGCACGCGTCGAGCACGTGGGTCACTGGTACGACCGCAAGGGCGTCGGTATGGCCGATTTCTTCCCGGACCGTGTCTTCTCCGACTACTACTCAGGAAAGGTTGATCCCGGCTTCTACTGGCATGCGATCGATCCCTCGGTACCTTTGAGCGGGCAACCAAATCGTTTCGCGTTTGTCTCACCTCGTTTTGGTGTTTCGTATGATCCCTTCGGAACTGGCAAGACCGTAATCCGCGGCGGGTGGGGCGTATATCGCTTTGCCGGTCAATATAACGACTATGCTGCTGCGCTAACCACCGCTCAGGGCGTCGTAACCTACAATCTGCCAGGACAGAAGAGTGTTTTGCTGAGCCAGATTTCGCAACTTCCGGCACCTGTTTGCAGCACGCCTCCTTGCGGAATTACCGGTTCGCAAACTGGTTTGGATGCCGGCGATTATGGCGTGCCAATCACGTATGCTCGCAACCTTACGGTTGATCACCGCTTCAAGTGGAATACCCTCTTAGACATTGCCTACGTAGGTAATTCCAGCAGCCAGATTCTCGATAATGGTGAAACGATCGAAGGCAGCGACTTTAGCGCCTTGGCAGATCAAAACAAAACCCCAGTCGGTGCGCTGTTCCTTCCTGATCCGGTAAATCCGGCCTTAGGAATAGCTCCCAACCCGGAAAACGTAGGCACGAATCCCACTAATGGAGCACCTACGCATATCTCGCTTGCCGACTACCATCCTTATGGCTACGCTTATGGAACGAACGCCGTATATCGTTCCGAAAGCAATCAATACTCCAACTACAACGGTCTGCAGGTTGCCTATCTGAAAGAAACAGGTAAGCTAACCTACGACTTCAACTTCACGTGGTCGAAGACTCTCGGAACGGTGTTGCAGTGCAACCCATATGTGGTTCGCGGCTGCAATTACGGTGTGGCTTCGATTGACCGCCCGTTTGTCTTCAATTCCTCCTACACCTATCAAGTCGGCGAATTCCATCATGGCGACGCGATTGTGAAGGATATTCTGAGTGGTTGGACGATCTCGGGTATCTCCACCTGGCAGGCCGGCGGAAGTCTACTGGCTGAGCTTGGCAATGGCGTCCCGAACTTCGGTTTGTCGGAGCAATATACGAATCCACCCTCCAATGCCACCTCCACAACCCCGGATACGTTAGGCGTTACTTCCGGCATCTCACAGGCAACCTACTATGGCACCGACGAAGGCGGCCTTGCCATTCAACCGGTGCTGACCTGCAATCCAAATCATGGGCTGGCCAAATACCAGCGGCTCAACTTGGCTTGCTTTTCGGCGCCTGCGCTCGGAGCAACCGGAACCGCCGGTCAATATGGCGGTCAGAAGTACCCGTACATGAGCATGGGTTCTTATTTCGATAACGATCTGGCACTCTACCGTACGGTTCACATCCACAATTCGCAGAACGTACAGTTCCGCGTATCGGCGTTCAACTGGCTGAATCACCCTCTTCCAGAGTTCAGTGGTGCGAACCAGATTGGTCTGCACTATAACGTCGATTACAACACGCACGCGATTACTCTCAACAAGGGGAACGGCGGTACCGTCAACCAGGGCAATAATGAGACGGTCAGTAACTTCGGATTCATGGATACGAAGACCGGAGGACCCTACGAGCGAATCATCGAGCTCAACGTGAAGTACACCTTCTAACTCCTTCAACCTTGCGAGCGGGGCGCAGATGATTCTGCGCCCCCTTCAAGCTTCTAAGAGGTGTAAGGCGACCGGCCTATGAGCACCCCGCTTCAACTATGTGCCTCCATACCTGAAGGTGGCGTTATCCAGCCACCTTCTTTTTTTGGCGAGTAAAATAGCCCTTGGATCGAAGCGTTCACCGATCCCGCAGGGTCGACGTCGGTTCGACGCAAACCTTCTCGAAGCAATCTCTCTAGCCGAACGACACGCCACCACCTTCATGATGAATCCTCTGTCGAAACCGCTTCAACCCAATTCGCCGTGCAGACGAGTAGCAGCCCTGTGCCTCCTCTCATCCGCCTGTTCACTGCTCGCTCAAGCGCCTGCTGCATCGACCAGGGAGTCAGTTCTCCAGCGCCGCTACGACGCCGCACAAAAGTTCCAGGCTGCGCACGACTTCGATCATGCCGCCCAGCAGTACCAGATCTTCATTGCAGATGCCCTCGGGGAACTTGCCTTCGGACGCGCCCGCGCGGGCGAATACAATCGAGCCGCCAACAACTTCGATGCTGCACTCGCGCTCGTTCCGGACTTTCCTGCCATGCAGATGGAGTACGCGCATGTGGCGTTGGACGACGGCGATTATGATCGCGCAAAGCTCCTCGCCACCGGTGTCATTCGCAGCTATCCCAACAACCCCAAGCTGCAGGCGGACGCTCACGCCATCCTCGGTCGTGTGCTCCTCAAGACCAACGACGATCAAGGCGCAAAGCAACAGTTCGAAGCCGCGGTTGCTCTCGACCCGACCTTTCCCAACGGATACGAACTAGCAGTTGCAGACCTGGATCTCGGCGATGGTCCGGGGGCCAGGAAGATATTCACCGAGATGCTCTCCTCTTTCGGAGACACCGCCGCCATTCACATGTACTTCGGTCAAGCCTATGGTCGCTCTGATTTTCAGGACGACGCCGTTGCCGAATTTAAAAAAGCCATTGCCAAGGACGATAAGCTGCCTGGAGTGCATTACTCGCTCGCGGCCGCTTACCTCGCAACCGCCGGCAACTCTAAGCTCGACGAGGCAGAGCAGGAGCTGCGAAAGGAGATCGCCATCTCACCAAACTCTGCGGTAGCCTATGCGGCGCTCGGCCATCTCCTTGCGCAGCAGCATCATGACCCCGCCACCCAATTGGAAGCGGAGAACGATCTGAAGCACGCCGTTGCGCTCGCACCCGATGATCCAGACGGCTACTTCTACCTGGGCCAGTTTTATGCCGACGCGAAGCAAACCCCCGAAGCCGAGGCAGCGCTCCGCCAATCCATCGCGCTCACCAAAGATGTATCGCGCAACTCCTTCCAGGTGCAGAAGGCCCACTATCTCCTCGGCCGTCTGCTAATGCAAAGCGGCTCCGTCGACGAAGGCAAGCAGCAGATCGCGATCTCTCAGTCACTCCTCCGGCAAAATCTGCAGAGCGCCCGCAGTCAGCTCTCGGATTATCTGCAAACTTCGACCACCTCTCGTGACACAAATACAGAGGCGCCCCCAATGCCCGTGGCCGTGGAGGACCGCGCAATCGATCCCGCAGCATCGCATCAAACCGACGAGCTCGAAAAACAACTTGCGCCTGCGATTGCTGACAGCTACAACAACCTCGGCGCGATTGCCGGTAGCAAGAGTAATTATCCGGTCGCCCTGCACTACTTCGATCAGGCAGCGGAATGGAACCCGACGCTCCCCGGTCTCGACCTCAACTGGGGTCGCGCAGCATTTGCTGCCGGCGCGTTCGAGCAAGCCGTTGGCCCCCTCAGCCACTATCTCCAAGCTCATCCCGAAGACGACGCCATTCGCGCCCAGTTAGGTCTCAGCCAATTCTCCATCGGCAACTACGCTGCCACAGTAAAAACCCTTCGCCCTCTCGACGCAAAGGGAAGTGAAGCCCCACCACTTCAATACGCATACGCAGAGTCACTCGTGCAGTCCGGCGACACGCAAGCTGGTATCGCCAAGCTGGTCGATTTGGAGAAGGCCAGCCCGCAAGTCGCCGAAGTTCACCGAGCGCTCGGCGAGGCGTACGCCGCAGAAAAGTCTTCTGCGGCCACTCAAGAATTTGAGACAGCGATTAGACTCAACCCTGCAGACGCTGAAGCTCACATCGCTCTGGCTCATCTTCAATGGGCAAAGGGGGAGACGAAAGCCGCTGCTGCAAACCTCGAAGCAGCCGCAAAGCTGGAGCCGCAAAACGCAGCACTGCAAAAAGAATTAGCCGATGTCACACACCAGGCATCGCCGAAGTAGCGGTGGTTCCGTGCCTCAGTGCTTTGCGCTACCAGGCAGAATCTTCGCGCGAGGCACAACGCCTTGGCCTTCCAGCACACAGTAGAAGTGATCTGCCGCCAGATCCTTCAACATTTCCTTCTCTCCCGAAGGCCATGTAATCTCCACCGTGTCCGCCTTATCGTGGTTCCCAAGTCCGAAGTGCAACCGCAGATCATTCTGAGATAGATAGCTTCCTCCACTCAGGATCTCGCCCGTCTGAACCAGGTCCCCAGCCTTCGCCCGCACCCTCGCATTCAACGCCAGCCGATTGCTCTTCGTCCCCGCGAGCTCAAGGCTAATCCAGTGGTTCTTCGGTCCGCCCTCCGGACGCAGAATCATCGGGGCGCCTTCAAGATTTTCGACCACCATATCCACATGCCCATCATTAAACAAATCACCCACTGCCAGCCCGCGACTCACCTGCGGTATCTGGATGGCCGGGCCAACCAGTTTGCTGGCATTAAAAAACGTTCCATCATGCTGGTTCATGAAGAGCAGCTTCGGCTCGCGAAACTTCGTTCCAATGTCCTTCGTATCCACTTGCGGGTAGACGTGTCCGTTGACGAGAAACAGATCAGGCCATCCACTATTATCCAGATCGACGAACGAATCACCCCAGCCCACATAAGGTTCCGTCGCTAAAGAAAGACCAGCCTGGTCTGAAACATCGGAGAAATTAAAGTCCCCATCGTTGCGAAATAGCGTCGTGTACTCTTCGCTGAAATGGGTAATCGCAACGGAGAATCTTCCGGTGTGAAGATAATCTCCAAGCGTCACGCCCATGTTCGCCTGCTCGTATCCATCCTTATTCACAGCAATGCCAGCCTCATACGCCACGTCGCTGAACTTACCATTGCCATCGTTGCGGTACAAATAGTTTGGTTCACCATCATTCGCGACAAATAGATCCAACTTCCCATCGCCATTGAAGTCCGACCACACCGACGTCAGCCCGAAGTAGTTCTGCGGATCGTCGACCCCTGCGGCCTTCGACACATCTGTAAACGTTCCGTCGCCATTATTGTGATACAGATTGTCCGGCGACCCCGGCAGTCCGCGTGGTCCGCATTGCACCGGAATCTCGTGATACATGCATGTCTTCTTCGATCCCAGACTTGGCAGGTCATTCAAGTTCAAATCTACATAATGCGGCACAAACAAATCGACATAACCATCGTTGTCATAGTCGCCGAAAGATGCGCCCGTCGCCCAACCCTTATCGCTGCTCAAGCCCGACTGCTTCGTCACATCCGTAAACGTACCATCGCCATTGTTTCGGTACAGCACCACGCCGCCGAAACAAGTCACCAGCAGGTCCGGCCAACCGTCGTTGTTATAGTCGCCCACCTCGGCGCCCATTGCCCAGCACGGATGCCCCACGCCCGCCTTGTCCGTCACATCTGTAAAGGTGCCGTCACGGTTGTTGTGATACAGCGCGCTCCGAGCCTTCACTCCCGCCAGCGACATGTCCACGTCCGGCGCATTCGTAAAGAAGATGTCCGGCCATCCATCGCGATCGTAATCGATCAGCGCAACTCCTCCACTCATCGATTCCACAATGTATTTTTTATTCGGCGAAGAAAGATGCGCAAATCGAATGCCAGTCTTCGCAGTGATATCCACCAACTGCGGCAGCGCACTCGCATCAATAACAATCTTCTTCTCAGCAGCCGGAGCTTGCGTCGAAGGATGCTGTCCCCAAACTGCGCAGCATGCGACCAGCAACAAGGTAGTCGCGACCATCGCAGCTCTCAGTCGGCTCTTCCTTTGCGTGACCTGCCAGGGCAACCTCTTCAGAAGCATCATCGACTAGTCATTAATCCTTCGCGCGTTTCTTCAGCGTGATATTTAGCCGCTTGATCTTCTGGTTCAGCGTCGACAGCGGAATCCTGAAAAACTCCGAAGCCTCCGTCTGGTTCCAATTGCAGCGCTCCAACCGGTCGGAGATAATCCGGCGCTCAATGTCCTCCATCACGTCGAAGAGGGAAGCATCCGGCCGCTGCTCCAGCAGCGCCGTGGAAAACGTATTACCGCGCAACTGCGAGGGCAAAAGCTCCGGAGTCAACGAAGGCCCATTCGACAGCACCACGCCTCGTTCCATCGCGTTCTCCAACTCGCGCACATTGCCAGGCCACTCGTAATCCATCATCAGTCGCAGCGAGTCTGGCGCCAGCTCCGGTGGCGGAAACCCATTCTCTTCCGCATAGAACTTCAGATAGTGATTCGCCAGCAGCGGAATATCCTCCCTGCGGCTACGCAGTGGTGGAAGCTCGAGCGAAATGACGTTGAGCCGGTAAAAAAGATCCTCGCGGAACCGGCCCTCCTGCACTGCCTGCTGCAGGTTCACGTTGGTGGCCGCCACAATACGAATGTCCACCTGGATCTCTTGCGTCCCACCAACATGCATGAATCGCCGGTCCTGCAATACGCGCAGAATCTTCGCCTGCATATCCATGCGCATCGTGCCAATCTCGTCGAGGAACAGAGTTCCTCCATCCGCAACCTCGAACAGTCCCTTCTTCGCTGCCACTGCCGAAGTGAACGCGCCGCGTTCGTGCCCAAACAGCGTCGACTCCAGCAAGTCCGAGGGCACTGCGCCCGTGTTCACCGGGATGAACGGTTTATCGCGGCGCGGAGAGTGCGCATGAATTGCCTTCGCGATCAACTCTTTACCCGTTCCACTCTCGCCCTGAATCAGGACCGTCGAGCGGCTCGGCGCCACCTGCGCCACCAGATCAAAAAGCCGCAGCATGGTCTCGCTCTTGCCCACAATATTTTCAAACGACACGCGCTGCTTCAGCGTCCGTTTAAGTTGCACGACCTCCTGCTCCGCGCGATTTTTCCCAATCGCAAGCCGGATATCTGCCAGCAGCTTTTCGTTGTCCCACGGCTTCTGAACAAAGTTTGACGCGCCCGCGCGAATCGCATCCACCACGTTGCCCACTGTCCCATACGCTGTAATCATGATGACCGGCAGCTCCGGCACCAGCGCCCGAATCCGCGGCAGCAGATCGATGCCGCTTTCACCTGGCAGCGCCAGATCGAGCAGCAGCAGATCGTATGCATTGCGCGTCAGTTGATCGAGCCCGCTCACTCCATCGCCCGCAAGGTCGACGCGAAATCCCTCCAGCGTCAGCAGCGTCTCCAGCGAGTCGCGTATCCCCGCCTCGTCATCAATGATGAGGATTCTCTGGCCTAACGGGTGAACCGCAACATTCGGTTCCTCGATCTGATCGCTCACAGCTGCCTTAGACATGGACCACCTTTCCCTCCGCGCTTGTCGGTTCGTTGCCAGGGTGCGTCTTCGCATGCGGGCGTTGTGCTGCGGCATCTGCAGCAGGGAACTCCAGCCGGAACACCGTGCCCTCGCCAAGCGTGCTGTTCACCTCAATCGTGCCTGCATGTTCCTGCACAATCCCGTAAGTCACAGCCAGCCCAAGCCCTGTGCCTTTGCGCTGTCCCTCCTTCGGATTGCTCTTCGTCGTAAAGAATGGATCGTAGATCTTGCGCAGCACCTCAGGCGGCATACCCACGCCGTTATCCGCCACACGAATCTCCACTCCATTGGACGTGCGCGCCGTGAAAATGCGTATGCTCCCGCTGCCGCGCTCCTGCAGCGCGTCCTTCGCATTCAGCACCAGGTTCACCAGAACCTGTTGCAGCTTGCCGCGGTTTCCGGACACAGCCGGCAGGCCCTCGCTCAATTCGGTTGCAATCGCCACGCCGCCCGAGCGCATCTGGTGCTCCAGCAGCAGCACCGTGTCGCGCACGATCACGTTCACGTCCACCCGTCCAAAGTCCACGCTGCCCATGCGCGAAAAATTGAGCAGTCCATTCACAATCTCGGACGCCCGGAATGTCTGCTGCGTAATCTTCTCCAGCACAGGTTGCAGACGCGCATGCGTCGCTTCATCAGACCGCAACTGTTTACCCAGCATCTGCGCGTAGCTTGAGATCACTGCCAGCGGTGTATTCACCTCGTGCGCCACGCCCGCCGCCAGCAGGCCAATCGACGACAGCTTCTCGGTCTGCGTAAGCTGTGTCTCCATGTTGATGCGGTCCGTAATGTCATCCACGATGACAATGCGTCCCACCGCATGGAAGTCGCGATTGAGCAGCGGCGCAATCGTAATGTTTGCGATGCGCGCTTCTCCGGTAGGCGTTGGCAAGCGGAATTTATACAGCGTGCTCACGCCCTGCTCGCCGCGCAGGCGATCGAACTCCTGTAGAAACTCAGCAGGGAAGACCTCGCGCAGCGGCCGTCGCAGCGCGTCCCCTCGAGGCGTCGCGTACATTACCTCCATCTGCGCGTTCCAGCTCTCCACTCGATCTTCCAGATCGACCGCGAACACGCCGATGTTGATCGACTCCACAATATTCTCGTTGAAGTCACGCAGCCGTTCGAAGTCCAGAATCTTCTGCTCCAGCCGCCGATAAAGCTGCGCATTTTGAATCGCAATTCCGATATATCCCGCAAGCGATTCGAGCAGCTCCATATCTTCGCTCGAAAGAAAATCGCCATCGCCCGTGCGCCCCAGCCCAAGCACTGCAATCGTGCTGCGCCCAGAGCCTTCATGCCTGGCCGCGCGGCAAGGCACGTAATAGTTCAAATCCAATGCCGCCGCTGTCTGCCGTTCCGCATCGGGCAGCCGCAACATCGACTGAGGCGTCTCAAAGAAGAGGTGGCTGCTGCTATCGCGGTTATCAAAGTCCAGAAACCCAAGCTCCAGCGAGTCCGCATTCGACAGCACCTGTTGCGACAGGCCATGCGATGCTGCCAGCGAGAACTTGCTCTTACGCCCAACCGTCTCCTCCTGCGCCAGGAAGACCGCAACGCGAGTCACCAGCAGCGTCTCCGGCAGTCGCTCCACAATCGAGTTCATCAGCGCGCGCAGGTCCGTCTGCGCATTCAACTCGCTGCCAAACTCCACCAGCGTCTCGCGATAGTCAATGCTCTTCTGGTCGAACACCCGGTCCAATTGACCCTGAATCACCCGCTTGAGCGGATCGAAGACCAGCCCCGTAACAATGACCGCGGCCACCAGCCCCCACTCGCCGAGATGCTCGAACCGCTTGTGCACGAGCTCCGCCGCCAGCGCAACAATGCCAAAGTAAATCCCCACCAGCGCCGCCGTCGCAATTGTGTACGACGCGCCGCGTTTGAAGATCAGATCAACATCCATCAGCCGGTAGCGCACAATCGCCCAACTGAACGTCAACGGCAGCAGGATAAGTGAAAGCAGCGCGATTCGCGTCAGCGAGCTCGGTACGTACGAGTCAAACAAATAAGGAATGACATACAGCGCCGTGAAGGGAACTACCGTCAGCACTGTTCCGCGCGAGAGCCACTTGAGCTGCTGGCGCTGCAGCGGCTGCTGCTCCTGCCGATACCTCACCCAGAACACGATTGCCGCGAGCACATAGAAGCCGGCCAGATAGGCTTGGTCAAACTTGTTCAAGCGCAACTGCAGGCTGCCCGTCGGTGACCAATACGCATACGACAGGTAGTGCAGCACGCCCAGCACCAGCCCAGGCACATAGATCAGCGGATACAGTAACCGCCGACGCCTCCTGGAGGCCTCCTGCGTAAAGCTGATGGCGAAGTGCAGAAACAGCGCCGGCTGCAACCCTGTGGCAATGATATTTCCCGTCAGGATCGTAATATCCAGCCCATCCAGCCTGCCCGTATACCTGAACGCGTACAGGATGAAGGACACCAGGCAAAACACAAAGAAATGGATCGACTTCGGCGCCGTCCAGCGTCGGAACAGCACAAACAAACCGATCGCCAGGTACACCAGCGCGATCAGTCGCTCCACCTGCCAGTCCGTCCGATCCGTGGGAATCAGATACACCCAAACGGGCACCACCACCGGCTTGACGGCGTTACCCATCTTCCGTAGCAACGAGTACTTCACGCTCGACCAGGCGCCACTTGCGTAAATCCGGCGCTCGTAGGCTGCCACCCGCGGGGTCTCAACGTCACCCACTGACGTCAAAATGTCGCCCGTCCGCACGCCTGCCCGGTCCGCCGGCGTTTCCGGGGGAACTAAATAGGCGCGCAGCCCTCCCGCAGCTTCCGTCCAGCTAGCGCCATCCGTCGGAGGACTGTAATCGTTCTCCTGCAACAGATTCGCGATTGCCAGCCCCAGCGCAGCCAGAGTGAACACCGCCAGAACAATCGCCAGCAGACGAGTTTGAGCACCGCTCTTCACGGGGGAGTACCGTCTTTCGGATATCACGCATGCAAATCACCGGCCAAAGGTCTAAGGCTCGTGAAAACCCCGATATCTCAATAGAATGAATGCCGTTGAGGAAATCAAGACCAATAAAATGCACGAATTCATAGGCACATACGCATTTCAGAATACCTTGGTTCCCATCTGCAATGTCATTTTGACGCATCAAAAAGATCATCGGTGTGATTGACCGGGTCGAAAACGTCCATCATTTCCACCCAAAACCCGTCGATCTTCGTCGGAAAAGGCCGCCCCCGCCCTCGAATTGTTAATTTCTTCGGTGGACGTCAGAACGTTCAAAAATTTCACGTATTCTTAACAACGTTGGAGCTGGACCCGGGATCCCTGAGCACGCGAATGAACCCCCGGCACCAGCCAAATCAAGCTGAAGGACACAGGCAACGACGCTTTCTGGCACCCGCCGAACGCTTCGTCTAACGTGGTGGATCTCAATCGGATGACCGAACGCCGCCAGATTCTAATGGATGGCCTTCGCCTCTCCTACCTCGAACAGGGGAAGGCGGTGAAGGGGCAGCCGTCCCTCGTCCTTCTCCATGGCCTGATGGGCTGCGCCGACACCTTTGTTCCCCTCATCAACGAGCTCGATCCCTCCCTTCACGTGGTTGCCCTCGACCTTCCCGGCGCGGGCCAGTCCGAGCGCAGCCAGGACATTGATCCCCGCCTGGCGACCACCGCCGAGCAAGTCGGTCGGTTCCTCGAAGTCCTCAATCTCAACCAGCCCGTCGTTCTCGGACACTCCCACGGCGGCGCAGTCGCGATGAGCCTGGCAGCGCATCATCGCCGCTCTGTGCGCTCGCTCATCCTTCTCTCGCCCGCCCATCCGTACTTTGACGAAGCCGATCCCCTCATCCGCTTCTATCTCTCGCGCCCCGGCCAGCTCTTCGCCCATCTCATGCCCTGGCTGCCCGAGCGCCTCCAAATGATCGGCCTCCGCCGCATGGCCGGCCCCCAAAGCTGGGATACCCCCGAGCGCCTCAAGCCTTACCGTGACAACCTCCGCACCCCCGGAACCGTCCTCCACCTGCTGCGCCTTCTGCAAACCTGGCACAACGACATGGCTGGCCTTCGCCGCGCCCTTCGCCGCCCCCTCGACACCCCCAGCCTCATCGTTTGGGGTGACTGCGACCGCGCCGTTCCGCTCCGCTCTGCAGCCGAGCTACGCGCGCACCTTCTTCACTCCGAGCTCATCGCCCTCCCCGGAATCGGCCATCGCCCGGCGGAAGAGGCGCCCCACACTGTGGCCCGCTTCGTGCACCACTTCATGCAGCAGGAAGCTCCCGCCCCCTCCATTTGCTACAGCGCGAACGTCTCTCCCAGCCACGCCCTCACCGCCTCGCTCATCAACCCTAACTTCGAGTCCGGCGACTGAGCTATCCCCGCAAAAAAGTGGTCCGCACCCTCCACCCACACAATCTTCTTAGGCTCTTCCGCCGTTACCAGCACAGACTCCAACACCCCCTGTGGGCAGAACGGATCGTGATCTCCGCTCACAAATAGCTTAGGAACCGCTCCGCAAGCAGGGAAGAATCGATAGCTGTAATCCCTATCGAGCGCGCGAATCGGCAAGCCCAGCGCCACCAGCCCCCGCACCCGCGCATCCCCGCAACAAGACCGCAGTCCCACATTCGCTCCAAACGAAAACCCCGCAAACAAAACCGGCAGCGCAAATGTCGCCGACAGCCAATCCACCGCGGCGCGCACATCGTCCACCTCACCGTAGCCGTTGTCGTGAACCCCCTCACTCAACCCCGTCCCGCGAAAATTAAACCGCAGCACCGGCAGCCCAAAGCTGGAGAACGCCTTGGCCGCGTGGTACACCGCCTTGGTGTGCATCGTGCCGCCGCTCGGCGGATGCGGATGCGCCACCACCGCCGCATACTTCGCATCCGGACGCCCCGTATTGAGCACCGCCTCCAGCCGTCCCGCTGGCCCGCGCAGGTCATCCACACTCTTCACATGCGATCGAAACGAGCCCTCATCCGTCATCTGCCCAGTCTATCCTCCATCCCCGCAGACCTTCGTCGGTTATCCTTGACCTAATGCCCATCGATCCCATCCAGCTCACCAAGCAGCTCGTCGACCTCGAATCCACGACCTACCACGAGGCCCCCGCAGGCGAGTTTCTGGCCAAAACCCTGGCCACCCTGGGCTACACCATCGAGCGCCAGCCGGTCCCTCAACCCGACCTCGCCCGCAATCCCGCCGCCGGCACCGGCCCCCGCTTCAACGTCTACGCCTCCATCCCCGGCGAAACCCCCGACCTCGTCTTCTCCTCCCACATGGACACCGTTCCGCCCTTCCTCGGCCCCTGTCGCGAAGACGCCGACTTCCTACGCGGCCGCGGCACCTGCGACGCCAAGGGAATCATCGCCGCGCAGATCGCCGCCGCTGAAAAACTCCGTGCCGCCGGCAAGCGCATCGCGCTCCTCTACGTCGTAGGCGAAGAGCGCGACTCCGCCGGTGCTCTCATCGCCAACCAGACTCCCCCCGGCTCGCGCTTCCTCATCAACGGCGAACCCACCGACAACCGCCTGGCCCTCGCCTCCAAAGGCTGCCTTCGCGTAGAACTCCGTGCCCACGGCAAAATGGCCCACTCGGCTTATCCCGAACTCGGCGACTCCGCCGTCACAAAGCTCCTCGCCGCACTCCACGACATCCAGGCCCTCCCTCTGCCCGTAGTCGAAGGCATCGGCGACTGCACCATGAACATCGGCGTCATCAAAGGCGGCGTCGCCCCCAACGTCATTCCTGACAAGGCCGAAGCCCACATCCTCATCCGTCTCGTAGGCCCTCCCGAGGAAATTCAGCAGCAAATCCTGGCCGCCGCTGCCGACCGCTGCGAGGTTAACTTCACCCTCAAGCTCCCCTACATGCACATGCGCGCCATCCCTGGCTTCGACACGATGATCGCCAAATTCACCACCGACATTCCCTCCCTTACCGCCTGGGGCGAGCCCTTTCTGCTTGGCCCCGGCAGCATCCTCGTCGCTCACACTCCCGACGAACACATCCGTAAATCCGAGCTGCTGGAGTGCGTCGATCTCTACGTCAAGCTCGCTAACAGCCTCCTAAGCTAACCGGATAGCTCGGGTAGGCCCTCCCCATCTCCGCACGGTACGTTAGCGCCCATGTTCGCCTCACTTCGCATGTTTTTCGTCTGGGTCTTCTTCGGTCTCCCCGCGGCCGTCGTCGGCATTCCCTGGTCTCTCCTCCGCGGCAACATCCGCGCTATGTACGGCTGTGCCATGTTTGCCATGCGCGCCGGCATCCGCGCGGGAGGCATCCAGGTCCGCATTGAAGGCGCCGAACACATTCCACGCGGCGAATCCTGCATCTTCCTGAGCAATCACGTCTCGAACCTCGACCCGCCCATCCTTCTTCCGGCCATCCCCGGGATGTGCAGCGTGATGCTCAAGAAGTCGCTCATGAAGATTCCTCTGGTCGGTACTGCCATGCGCATGGCGAAGTTTGTGCCTGTCTCGCGCGGCCACTCCAAGGTGGAAGCCGAACGCAGCGTCATCCTTGCCGGCGAAGCCCTCCGCAGCGGCCTGCACATCTTCATCTTTCCCGAAGGTACGCGCTCCCACGACGGCAATCTTCTCCCCTTCAAAAAGGGTGCCTTCTTTCTAGCCGCTGAAACCAATGCCCCCATGGTCCCCATCGTCATTCGCGGCACCGCCGAGATGATGCGCAAGGGAAGCACCAAGCTCTACCCTGGAGTCGCAACCGTGTGCTTTCTTGCCCCACTCCGTCCCACGGACTTCGACTCCCGCGAAGCCCTCATGGACGCAGTCCGCCTCGAGATGCAGAGCGCCCTCGCCGAGCGATAACTCGCTCAACCGTTGGACACTGGACCCCGGGTCCCGCCTTTACTTGATGATGGGCTGATATCCATCTGCGACCAGCCGCTGCTTGGCCGCAGTCGCGTCCTTCATGCTGGTGAACGGACCTACCTGGATATGGAAGAACTTGTCTGACGGCTCCGTGTGCGCGCTCACCGGGTAACCCTTCGCCTTCAGCGCGTTCACCAGTAGCTGCGCATCTTCTTCATGTGACACCGCAGCAACCTGCACCATGTACGTTCCCGTGGCGGCCGGCTGTTCAGCCGTCGTCGCAGAGGTCGCTGGACCCGCCGGGTTCACCACCGCTGGCGGAGGCACGGCTTCCGAGTTCGCCGGCGCGCTAGGCGTCTCCGCCGGCGCTGCAGCCGGAGTAGCATCCCCGCCCGCAGGCGAGCCAGCCGCTGGCTTGAATCCACTGAAGTCCGTCGAGGGCTGCGATCCGTCCGCATTTGCGGAGTTCTCCGGCATCGGCCCCTTCGGCCGGCTGCCCATCTTGTATCCAAACCCGAAGAACGCCCCGCACAGCAGCACCAACACCAGGAATATACCCAGGATCATCGCTGTGCTGAGCGTCAGCTCGCGCTCGCTTCGTTGCAGATCGTCGTCGTCTTCTTCCAGGAGAGGATTCATCGCAGCAGGCTCAATTCAACAGTCAATTAAACATCCCAACCAGCAGAGAGATTAGTAACGCAGGTAAAAACCCGCCATCGGCTCATAGGTTGTGGCGTGCTTCAGAATCGTCAGATAATTCTGCCCGAAATCAGGATCCAGAAAGAAGAGCTGGCGGAAGCCCGCTCGCAGACCGAAGTGTGGGCTGACATCCTTCGATAGGCCCAGCGAATAGTAGTACGTCATGCGCGCCTTCTCAGGCTCTTCCTGGCCGCCCAGCGGCGTCGGCTTGAACGCTTGCGTCCCTGCGCCAGCCGAAAGGAATGGCTGCAGCCCGAAGATCGTATGGGGCGGCGTGATCAGGTATCCAAACGAGTACTCATTGACCTTCGTCTGCACCTGGAAGTCCGTAACTCCATTCGGCAGAAAGTTCGTGATCGCGGGCCCTTCGTAGTTCTCCGTGTAGCGCGCGTACCCGTAGTTGAACTCCAGCCCGAAGTACGGCTTCGCCGGGTAGTGGATCGACACCAGCGCACCCAGCGTATTCGATCCAAACTGGGTCATGCTCTGACCCTCGTTGGGAGCATCCAGATTGCTCACCACCGTGCCTGTCACGGTGCTGTTATAGATACCCGCGCCTGCAACGGAAAGGTCGAGTTTATCAAGCTGCTTCTCAAAAGCAGTCGGCGGTGCCTCGGTTGTCTGAGCTTGTACAACAGCAACGGTGCTTGCAAAAACGAAGCTTGCAAATAGGAAGGCGGCAAGAGAGGGAAAGGCTTTGCGGATCAAGTCGTGAAGGCTCCGGGCGCGAAAATACGCTCCCCTTTAGTCTAAACCTTTGTTCGCGCGGGCGCGCCGGGCAATCCGCGCAAGAATCCAAGTACACCCCCCAAGCACCACCCCGCAGCCTGCCGCCGTCGCAGCATGCGCCCGTGTCGCCATCTGCCCTCGCACCAGCTCCTCAAACCCCAGCACCAGCGCCAGCGTAGCCGCTACCGCCACGGTTGCAGGCGTCTTCCATCGCAGACCCATCGCCAGCAGTATCACCGCCGTGCCCACCAGCGCAATCGCTCCAGGATTCAGTGCCACCCTCCCCAACGACGCAACCGCAAACAGCGTTGCCATCAGACCCACCGCCCCCGGCGCCACCCACCCCGGCCGGTTCAACTCCACATAGATCAGCAACAGCCCCAGCGTGAGCACCACCAGCGCAACATCGGGAGCCAGCCCCGCAGCACTGCGCAAAAGTTGCGAGAGAGAGGCCACGTGCCCTAACACCTTACGGCCCCGTCGAAGCAGCAGGCACCGTCTGCCCGCGCTGTTGCAGCACCAGCTTCAGCGCGATCGCCTTCGCGTCATGCGGATCCAGTTGCAGCGCCTGCGCAACATCCTGCGCACTCGCACCCAACTGCTTCGCCGCCATATCCAGCCGCGCCAGCACGAGATACGCCGCCGCGTTCGGCTGCATAATAATCGACGTCTTCGCCTCATCCCGTGCCTTCACCGGATCGCCACTGGCCTCGCGCAACTGCGCCATCCCCGCATGCGCGTCAGCCGAGTTTGGACTTGCCTCCAGCGCATCCTGGAACTGTCTCTCCGCCTCCGGCAGTAAACCCTCCGACAGATACTCGCGCCCCTGCGCCGTGTACTCCTCGGCCCGCTTCTCCGGTGGCAGCATCGCCAATCGCATCGCCCGCATCTGGTCCAACTGGAACGCCGCCTGCCGGAACCCCGTCTCCGAGTACGTCCTCCGAATCCTCTCCAGCGGGCTGAACCCGCTATCCGCGTCCTCGGTCAGCTTCGTTCCCGGCGCAACCTGCTTTAACTGAGCCTGCAACTCCAGCGCCTCGTTATCGGCAGGCTTCAGCTTTAACGCCGCCTCCACCTCGCGCCGCGCCCCATCTGTATCGCCGCGCCGAAACAGCGCAATCGCCAGATTGTAGTGATAATCCTCGTCCGAAGGGTCAGCCTCCGTAGCCTTCCGGAAGAGCTCCACGCTGTCCTTACCCTGGCGACTCACCGCCACAGCTTCGTTATTCACCACCTCAGGCAGTGGCAGCTTGCTTGCCACAAACTCAAACGCCGCCTGTGCCCCCGCATAGTTCGCAGAGTTGAAATCTGCCAGCCCCAGATAAAAGTTCGCCTCCAGCGCCAGCCTGTCCGTCTTTGGAACCTTCGCCAGCGTGGCCGCTGCGCCATCAAAATCACGCTGCGTATACTGCGCCTTGCCCAACTCCAGCAGCGCCGCCGGATACTCCGGTACCAGCGCTACCGCACCTTGCAGCCGCTTCAGCCTCTCCGCATCCGTCGCCGCATTAATCCCGCGAATGTAATCCTCAAACGCCGACAGCGGTACCCCTCCCGGCGCCGCTAAAAACGTCTGCTCCGAGACGGAAAACTTCGGATCCAACGCCCGCGCAACCTTCCACGCAATCGCGTTTTCCGCGTCAAACAGCCGCATCAACTCAGCGGAGTCCTCGATCGGCCCCGACAACCGCAGCGCATCAATCGACAGCACCTTCGCCTGGATATAGATATGGCTGCCAGCCATCCCGCCAGCCGGCCCCGGCTTCACGTCATAGCTGCCAAAGATCACGTAGTTTGCATCGAGCTGCTGCGCAATCCGAATCGTCGTCGCACGCGTTGGCCGAAAATCCGCCGGTAACCCCAGATGCTCATACGCAAACACCCGGTCATCATGCGAGATGGTTAAGAAACCCGCCGAAGTCAGCCGCTTATTCAGCGTGTCCGGAAACGAGTTCCCAATCCAATTCAGCGAAGCGTTCCCCGAATGATTATCGAAGGGAAGCACCAGCACCACGCGGCCGCTCGGCTCCTCCGGCGTCTGAGCAACGGCAGCAGCTATGCAGGCGAAGGCCGCCACAAGAGCGAGAAAAGAGGCGAGGAACTTCGTCGTAAACCGCATCCCTTGCATTATAGGCGGTCACCTCCGCCCATTGGCCTAACCAATCGCCGCATTTCCACCGCGCCCAGGCAACCATTTATCGTGCGCGGCATTTCAGAATCGCGATTGCTGTCTAAATCCACTGCTCACCGCTATCTCAACCTGCATCGAAGTTTCCTAGGAGGCTGAACATGCAGCTTAGTCCTACGGATTCCCGACTCATCATTGGCATCATCATTCTTGTCGTGGTCCTCGCGATTGTCATTGCAGTCGTTGTGCGCGAGCGCCGTCGCAAGACCGCTCATCTTCGCAACCGCTTTGGAACCGAGTACGATCGCGCTGTTCTGCAGCACGGCTCCGAGCGCACTGCAGAAGCTCAACTCGCCGCTCGCGAAGAGCGCGTCCAGCACTTCCACATGCGCGATCTCGATGCCGCCGAGCGCAATCGCTTCGCCGCCGAATGGCAGCTCGTTCAGGCTCGCTTCGTCGATCACCCGCGCGGCTCCGTCATCGAAGCCGACGAACTAGTCGCCTCGCTCATGCAGGCTCGCGGCTACCCCGTCGCCGACTTCGAGCAGCGTGCCGCCGACATTTCCGTGAACCATCCGCGGGTTGTCGAGTATTACCGCTCCGCCCACGGCGTAGCAGCGCGCCTGACCGGCGAAGAGGTAACCACCGAAGACCTCCGCGCCGCCATGCTCCAATACCGCGCCCTGTTCGACGAACTCCTGCAGGTCAACACCCCCGTCGAACACAGCGCTGTAGCCTAATCCACACTTCGCCGTTCCAGGGCGCCGTCGATCGCAGGCATCACGCGAGAAACGGTGCCCTGTTTGCGTCCAAGTGGGCTCACCGCTTTCCGAACACCTCACCCATACGCCGAATCTGCGCGCCCACTCCGCGCAGTTTTTCTTCCAGCCGCTCGTACCCGCGATCCATGTGATACACCCGATCCAGGATCGACTCTCCATCGGCCACCAGCGCAGCAAGCACCAGCGCCGCACTCGCTCGCAGGTCCGAACACATCACCGCAGCCGACTGCAGCTTCGTCCCTCCGCGCACCGTCGCCGACCGCCCCTGCACCGTAATATTCGCGCCCATGCGGTTCAGCTCGCCCACATGCATAAACCGGTTCTCGAAGATGTTCTCCGTCACCACCGTCGTGCCTTCCGCCTGCGTCGCCAGCGCCATGTACTGCGCCTGCATATCGGTAGGGAAGCCCGGATACTCTTCGGTCGTAATGTCCGCCGCCTCCAGCCGGCTACCCGAGCGCACGCGCACATTCTCCTTGCCAATCTCCAGCTTCACGCCGCACTGTTCCAGCTTGCCCAGCAGCGAGCCCAGGTGCTCCGGATTGCAGCAGTCCACATTCAGATCCCCGCCCGTAATCGCGCCGGCGATCAAATACGTCCCCGCCTCAATGCGGTCGGGATTAATCTTGTGCCGCGCTCCATGCAACTTCGCCACACCCTTAATCCGAATCGTCGATGTCCCCGCGCCTTCAATCTGCGCGCCCATCGCATTCAGCAACGTGGCCAGGTCGGTCACCTCCGGCTCACGCGCGCAGTTCTCGAACAAGCTCTCGCCATCGGCCAGCGCCGCCGCCATCAATAGATCTTCCGTACCCGTCACCGTAATCTTGTCGAAGACAATATGCGCGCCCCTCAGCCGGTCCGTGCGCGCTTCCAGGTAGCCATGCTCCTGGGTAATCGTCGCACCCATCGCCTCCAGCCCCTTGATGTGCAGATCGATTGGCCGTCCACCGATCGCGCATCCACCCGGCATCGCCACCCGCGCCATGCCGGTGCGCGCAATCAGCGGCCCCAGCACCAGCGAGCTAGCGCGCATGGTCTTCACAATCTCGTACTTCGCCACCGGATCGCTCAGCACCGCGCACTTAATCGACGTCCGATGTTGCGCGCGCCCATACCCCAGCTCCACCTCCGCGCCCATCGACTCCAGCAGCTTGCGCTCCGTCTCAATATCCCGCACCTGCGGAATGTTCTCGAGGATCACCTCATCCTCAGTCAGAATCGCCGCGGCCATACAAGGCAGCGCAGAGTTCTTCGCCCCCGAGATCTTAATCGTTCCAAGCAGGGGATTGCCCCCGCGAATGACAAACTTATCCATCTCCCCAGTGTAGATGCGCCCCCAATGAGGAAAAGCCGCCGCACACAGGGAGAACCCCACATGCAACGGCCCAATCAGAGACGTAGCCTCGGAAGGACGTCAAAAGCCCCGCCAAGCCTTTCTCTACTCCTTACTACTTACTCCTTACTCACTGCTCTCTAACTACAGCTCCAGCCGCGAGTCCTCGATAGCCAGCCGCACATTCCCATCCGACTTCTGCAGTCGCCGCACGGCCTCCATCTTATCCACGTTGGCCTTCAGCATCACCACCGCAATCGGAATCGACTTGCCCGCCGACTTAATCGTCCGAATCGCCGTCTCGCGGTCGATATTGCACACCG
>JBAULP010000047.1:0-35510 GCA_049578265.1 Acidobacteriaceae bacterium | reverse complement strand
CTCCACGGTTGCGGCGCGCGGGTTGTGGACGGGCGCGAGAATGACGTGATCGCGAGCGCGTGCGGGATCCCCCGACGTCGCATCGAAGAGCGGGAGCAGCACCTGCTCCATCTCGTCGATCTGCTTGTCGGCGAGGCAGCCGAAGATGAGTGTGCGCGGAAGGTGCTCGGGAAGTTGCGAGAGTGCGGCGCGGAGCGTCCAGGCTCCGGCGGGGTTGTGCGCAACGTCGAGGAGAAGTGCCGCGTGAGTGTTTGAGGGGATCCACTCCAGGCGGCCGGGCCATTGCGTATTGCGAACGCCTGCTTCGATGGCTGCATTGGAGATTGGAAGGGTGCGGCCGTCGACGAGCCGGTGGTTGGTGCGAAGCTCAATCGCCGCAGCGACGGCAAGCGCGACGTTGCGCTGCTGATGCTGTCCGGCGAGCGGCGAGTCGATGTGCAGGACTTCAGCGGGGGCGTCGTCGAAGGCCGGGAGAACCAGGGCGTAGGTGTTGCGCGCGAGCGGCGAGGCTCCGGCGGAAGGGGCTGCGGGGTCTCGCATCGGCGGAAGATACCGCGCCGCATCCACGCCGCGAACGTTCAACGCAACCGCCTTCTCGCCGATGGCCGCGTTGGCTTCCGGATGTTGCGCGAGGGTGACGAGCACGCCATTCTCGCGCAGGATTCCAGCCTTCTCGCCGGCGATCTCGCGGATGGTGTTGCCGAGATACTCGGTGTGGTCGATGCCGATGTCGGTGATGACGCTGACGATGGGCTCGACTGAGTTGGTTGCGTCCAGCCGCCCACCGAGGCCGACTTCAAGCACTGCGAGTTCTACGCGCTGTTCGGCAAACCAGGTGAAGGCGATGGCCGTCATCAGCTCAAAGTAGCTGGGATAGTGAGGTAGTTGACGCTGCGCGATGAGCCGCGCGGTTGCGGCATCGACCACGCCGTACACGCGACCGAATTCGGCGTCGGGAATATCACGCAGGCCATGAGCTTCCGCGGACGCGCCAGAGATCTTGATGCGCTCATTCACGCGCAGCAGATGCGGCGAGGTATAGAGGCCCGTCTTGAGGCCGGATGCATTCGTGATGGACGCCAGCGTGGCTGCCGTGGAGCCCTTGCCGTTGGTGCCCGCAATGAGCACCGAGGCGAAGCTGCGCTGCGGATCGCCGAGCGCCTGCAGCAGAGCGCGTATGTGGTCGAGCGAAAACTTTCTGCGCGCGGGCGCAGGAGCACCCTTCTCCGCGCGGGTGGTATGCAGCTCGGGTCCCAGGGTCGCCAGCCGCTCTAGTGCATCGTCGTACGTCATCATCTCGTCTATCAGTCTCGCACTTCCACCGACGCCGCAATGCACATTCGTCCGGCTTTCCCGCGCAGGGCGAGTCCATCGCTGCGGCCGGCGAGATAGCGCGCCGTGAGAGCGGCGCCATCGAGGTCTTCGACGACGCGCATGCCCAGCCACTCCAGCTCCTCGGCCAACTGCGGAGGCGTGAAGAAGAGCTGAAACGGCTCGCCCGCCAGCGCCACGCGCGCGCTCAACGAATCCAGCATGAGTTGCTCGATGGGCGGCAGCGCCTCGCGAGGCTGCGAGTAATCGAAGACGACCTCGCTGCCGGGGGCGAAGCGCGCCAGCAGACGCATCGTCGCGCGGAAGGCTTCTTCGGTGAGGTACGGCACCACGCCCAGCCACGCCGTCACCGTGGGCAGCCGCTCATCAAACCCCGCAGCCTTCAGGCGCGCATGCAAGCTGTCCTTCTCGAAGTCCACTGCAACGAATTGCGCACTCTCTGGCGGCACCATTCCGGCAGCCTTCAGCATCGACTTCTTCCACGCCTGCGTTGCGGGGTGGTCCACCTCAAACACGCGCACGCCCGCATGCGGATTGCGACAAGCGAACGTATCCAGGCCCGCGCCCAGCACTAAATACTGCCGCACGCCGAGCTCGCGCACCCCCGCCGCGAGCGTGTCTTCCGCAAGACGCGCGCGCACCACCATAAACGCTCGCAGCGCCGCGGAGAACGGACGCTTCTTGCTGTCCGGCGTTCGCTTTACCTCTTCGTAAAACTCTTTGCCCAGGATGGGAACCGCGAGCGGATCATCAAACACCAGCGGCTTCGCATCATGCAACTGATGCGCCGCGCGCCGCAGCGCCACGCGCAGTGCAGTCCGCGATGGATTCACCTCATGCATGTTGGTGGCTCATAGATGCAAAGGGGGCGAATCGCTAGACGGCTGCGCCTTCGGTCATCCACTTCAGCGTTTCGGCGAGGTAGGCCTTCAGGTCCTTGCGCTCGACCACCGCGTCCAGGAAGCCATGCTGTAGCAGGAACTCCGAGCGCTGGAAGCCCTCGGGCAGCTTCTGCCGAATCGTCTGCTCGATCACGCGCGGCCCGGCAAACCCAATCAGCGCGCCCGGCTCAGCGATGTTCAGGTCCCCGAGCATCGCAAAGCTGGCCGTAACGCCACCGGTGGTCGGGTCCGTCATCAGGCTGATGAACGGAATCTTCGCCTCATCCATCTTCGCCAGCGCGGCGGAAACCTTGGCCATCTGCATCAGGCTGGCAATGCCCTCCATCATGCGCGCGCCACCACTGGAGGAGACGATGATCAGGGGAGCGCGGGAGGCGAGCGAGCGGTCGACAGCGCGGGCAATCGTCTCGCCCATGACCGGCCCCATGCTGCCGCCGATGAAGCCGTACTCCATCACGGAGAGCACCACATCCATCTCGCCAATCTTGCCGACAGCGTTGATGATGGCGTCGTTCAGGCCGGTGCTCTTCTGCGCTGCAGCGAGCCTGCCCTTATAAGGCTTCAGGTCGGTAAAATCCAGCGGATCGGTCGAGTGCAGCTCCAGGTCGACGAGCTCATAGCCCGGCTCCAGCAGGCTCTCGATGCGGCCGCGCGCGTTTAGCTTGAAGTGTTTGCCGCAGTTCGGGCACACCTGCAGGTTGGCGTCGAGATCGGCCTTCCACAGCGTCTTCCGGCACTGCTCACACTTGGTCCAGAGCCCTTGCGTCCGCACCTCGTGGTCGGGTGTCGGGGAAATCTCGTGCGCATCTCGTTTGAACCAGGTCATCGCCGGGGCTCGCTCCTGCCCCGCACTACCTGCCAGGGACCTCAGCCATTGTATCGAAATCACACGACCTTCGCGCCCGATGCTCTATCCTTAGTAGTGTGAGCAACCCTATCAAGATCCAACTTCCTGACGGCTCCGTGCGCGAGGTTCCCAAGGGAACCACACCGCTCGAGATCGCCAACAGTATCTCGCCGCGCCTGGCTGCGGCTGTCGTCGTCGCCCGTGTGCGCCCCATCGCGCTCGTTGCCGCTAATGAAAACGAAACTGCCCTCGAGCTCTCCGAAGAGGCCATGTACTCCGGCGGCAGCACCGCCGCCGAGCGCGTGATCGGCCTGACCACGCCGCTGCAGGAAGACGTTGCGCTCGAGCTCCTCAAGGAGAATGATCCCGCCGCCCTGCGCACAGCGCGCCACTCGGCCGCGCACATCATGGCGACGGCGCTGCTCGAACTCTTCCCCGAGACCAAACTCGGCCACGGCCCCGCCACCGACAACGGCTTCTTCTACGACGTCTATCGCGAGGTGCCGTTTACCGAAGCCGATCTCGCGGCCATCGAGGCGCGCATGGCCGAAGTCGTCGCGCGCGACGAACCCTTCGTGCAGATCCTTGAATCCCGCGAGCAGGGCCTCACCGACTACAAGGCCAACGCGGAGTTCATGAAGGTTCACTTCATCGAGCGCTTTACGAAGCCAGGCGACGAGATTTCTCTTTACAGGAACGGCAACTTCACCGACTTCTGCCGCGGCCCGCACGTGCCCTCCACCGGCCGCGTGAAGGCGTTCAAGGTTATGTCCATCGCGGGGGCCTACTGGCTGGGCGACGAGAAGAACCAGCAGCTCCAGCGCATCTACGGCACAGCCTTCTTCAACAGCAAAGACCTCGACGCGCACTTCAAGCAGCTCGAAGAGATCAAGGCGCGCGACCACCGCGTGCTGGGTAAGCAGCTCGATCTCTTCTCGATCCAGGAGGTCGCGGGCGCGGGACTGATCTTCTGGCATCCCAAGGGCGGCCTCATTCGCAAGACCATGGAAGACTGGATGCGCGAGGAGTGCATCCGCCGCGGCTACCACATGGTCTTCACGCCGCATATCATGCGCCGCGAGCTCTGGAAGATCAGCGGCCACGAAGAGAACTACGCCGAAAACATGTACCCGCCCATGGAGCTCGACGACGCCGAGTACCGCATCAAGCCGATGAACTGCCCCGGCCACATTCTCATCTACAAGAACTCGCCGAAGAGCTACCGCGACCTGCCGCAGCGTTACGCGGAGCTGGGCAACGTCTACCGCTACGAGCGCTCGGGCACCATGCACGGCCTGCTGCGCGTGCGCGGCTTCACCCAGGACGACGCCCACATCTTCTGCACTCCCGAGCAGATCGAGTCCGAGATCGAAGGCTGCCTGGACTTTGCCGAATCCGTCCTCCACACGTTCGGCTTCTCCGAGTTCAAAGTCGAGCTGTCGACCTGGGACCCGAAGGATCCGAAGTTCATCGGCGGCGCCGAGCAGTGGGACCGCGCCAATGGCTCGCTGACCCGCGTGCTCGATCGCAAGGGCATCTCTTACAAGACCATTCCTGGCGAAGCTGCTTTCTACGGCCCCAAGATCGACATCAAACTCGTCGACGTACTGGGCCGCCTCTGGCAGCTCTCGACCGTGCAGTTTGATTGGAACCTGCCGGAACGCTTCGAGCTCGAGTACATCGGCGAAGACGGCGCCGCGCATCGCCCCGTCATGGTGCACCGCGCGCTCTTCGGCTCCGTCGAGCGCTTCTTCGGCGTGCTCATCGAGCACTACGCTGGCGCCTTCCCGTTCTGGCTTGCGCCGGTGCAGGTTGGGCTGGTGCCGATCAGCGAGAAGCATCACGACTACGCGAAGAGTGTGCAGCAGCGCCTTGAAGCCGCCGGCCTGCGCGTCGAAGCCGATCTCAGCAATCAGAAGATGAATGCGAAGATCCGCGACTTCGGACTGCAGAAGGTTCCGTTCATCCTCATCCTCGGCGACAAGGAAGCTGCGAGCGACAGCGTCTCCGTCCGCGTGCGCGCCAAAGGCGATGAGGGCAGCGTCTCCATCGCAGACTTCCTAACCCGCACCACCAAACTAGTCACCGACCACGCCATGGAACTTTAACACCAACGCAAGTCGAGAAAGAAGCTTTTCTCTTGACAATAGTTTCCTAGGAAACTATTATGACTCCAGGTATGAAAGAGCACACAGCAAAACCGCCGAGCGACCTCCAGACCCACATCGGATTCTGGCTGCGCTTCGTCTCCAACCACGTCTCCCACGCCTTCGCACAGCGGTTGGTGGACAGCGGCGTTACGGTTGCCGAGTGGGTCATCCTCCGAGAGATGTTCGATCGCGAAGGCACAGCACCCAGCGACCTCGCCGAGATCACCGGCCTCACCCGTGGAGCGATCTCCAAGCTCGCCGACCGCCTCATCGCAAAGCAACTTCTCGCACGCACCTACGCAAAGGACGACCGCCGCTACCAGACGCTCGCCCTGACACCCGCGGGCCGCGACCTTGTCCCTCAACTCGCAAAGCTCGCTGACGACAACGACGAGGAGTTCTTCGCCGCGCTCTCACCCAAACAACGCAAGCGCCTCGTCACCACCCTCAAGAAGCTGGTCGAAGCGAACAACCTTAGGACAGTACCACTCGAATAGTCCCGCCAACGAAAGGCACACCATGAACATCGACGTCATGCGCAAAACGCTGCACGCATCCGAAGCCGGCACGACAACGTTCCCCGAAGTCATCGGAGCTCTCATCGCCGAAGACATCGATGGCTACCACAAGGATCTCCTCCGCCACGAAGTCACCTACTACCTCGCTGACGGCCGCACCCACGCCGAGCCGATGACCCTCCGGTCGCGTCCAGTCCCTTTGGACTTCAACGAGCAGGCTCTGCGAGCCGCCATTGCCGCGGCACAGCGTGACGAGGTCCGCTATCCCGAATTCATTGCCCGCGCGATGGAGGCTGGAACCGCTGCGTATCGGGTCTTCATCCCTGGCCGCCGCGCCATCTACTGGGGTCGCAAGGGCGATCTCCATGTGGAGTATTTCCCGGGAGCAAACTAGATCCCGCCATGTTCCGCCCAACCTGCCGGAGATTGGCTTCAAACGGCCTATACACCGCGCGCACGCTTCGCGCATCCAACCTTCCATCATGTTTACGGTACGCGACCACATAGTGATCCATGCGCCGATTGCGCGCTGCTTTCAACTCTCGACGAATATTGAGATTGTGCGCAGAGAACTGCGCATGACGCCGGTTGCTGGCCGCACGACCGGCTTCGTGGTTGGCGGCGACACTGTGCGGTGGGAGGGCATGCAACTGGGCTTCCGCAACTTCCATCAGTCGCTGATCAGCGGCTATGATGCTCCGCACTTTTTCCAAGACCGCATGATGGAGGGCCGCTTCCGCAGCTTCGAACACAACCATTCCTTCGAGCAGACCACGCAAGGCGTCATCCTGCGCGATGAGGTCCGCTTCACGATGCCATTTGGTCCGCTCGGGTGGGTTGTGGGTCGACTGGTGATGGTGCCGCACATTCGCAAACTGCTGCACCGCCGTTTTCACCTCCTCAAACAAATTGCGGAGTCGGAAGAGTGGCGTGATTATCTCAACGCCTGAGCAACACAACCCTCGCCACGATCCATCTGCATCTCATTCGGCAGAGGTGTTCGCATGAAGGCAGTGGTTCTTCACGAGTATGGTGGGCCGTCGAAGCTGAAGTATGAAGACTTTCCTGACCCCGAGCCGGGCCGCGGCGAGATTCTCGTCCGCATGCATGCCGCGAGCATCAACCCTGTCGATTGGAAGATGCGGTCGGGCTCCGCAAAGGAGCGTTTCCCGGTCACGTTCCCGGGAATTCTCGGGCGCGATGTGGCGGGGACGGTAGTCAAGCTTGGCGACGGTGTCGAAGGCGCGGCTGTGGGCGATCGCGTCTTTGCCCTGGCGCATGCTACCTACGCTGAGTTATGCGTGGTGAAGGCCTCCGAGCTCGCGCACATCCCCGAGGGGCTGCATATGTCGACTGCCGGCGCGGTGCCGCTGGTCTCGCTCACCGGCGATCAACTCATCCGCCGCGGCGCGAATGTGCAGGCCGGCCAGACGATTGTTCTCACCGGCGCGGTCGGTTCTGTCGGACGGTGTGCGCTGTTCGCGGCGCTTGAGATTGGCGCGAAGGTCATCGCCGGCGTGCGCAAGAACCAGATGGACGAGGCGATGTCGCTGGGCGCTTCGGCTGCAATCGATCTCGAAGACGATGCGTCCATCGCAGCGCTCGGGATAGTGGACGCCGTCGCCGACACGGTCAACCACGAGGTCGCCACCAAACTCATCGGCAAGGTGAAGCCGGGAGGAATCTTTGCCAGCGTGCTCGGTCCGCCCTCCAACGCCGCGCTGCACCCCACCGTGCAGGTCAACGCGATCATGGCTGTGCCCGATCCTGAGACTGTCGTCCACTATGGCGAGGCTGTGCGCGATGGCAAACTTCAGTTGCCCATTGATCGGCTGATGCCGCTGGCGGAAGCTGGCGAGGCGCAGGCGATTGCGGAAAAGGGTGGCGTCGGCAAGATCGTCCTCACTGCCTGAGATTGCCGCTAACGTTCGCTCGTGCAAATGCAAAGACCGCCATCGCTGGCGGTCTTTGTGTAGGTCCGTGTTCGTTGTGGGCTCTAGCCGAGCGTCTCCATCAGCTTGTTCACGGTGCGATTCAGGTCCTTGTCATTCCGCCGCTGCGCGTCAATCTTGGCGATTGAGTGCATCACGGTAGTGTGGTGCTTGCCTCCGAACTGGCGTCCGATCTCGGGCAGGCTGGCCTCCGTGAGCTGCTTGGCGAGGTACATCGCAATCTGCCGTGGAACGACGATCTGGCGCGAGTTGTTCTTCTGCTTCAGCTCGGCGACGCGCATGCCGAAGCTCTCGGCAACAGCGCGCTGGATGGCTTCGATCGTGATCTTGCGCACCTGCGTGTCGATGAACTGTTTGAGGCATTGCTGGGCCGTGGGCAGCGTGATCTCTACGCCGTGGAGAGAGCACCAGGCGATGAGGCGGACGAGCGCGCCTTCAAGCTCGCGCACATTGGTGCGAACGTTGCCGGCGATGAAGAGGGCGACATCGGTGGGCAGAGAGGTCTGCTCCAGCTCGGCCTTGCGCTGCAGGATGGCAACCTTGGTCTCGAGATCGGGTGGCTGAATGTCGACGACCAGGCCCCACTCAAAGCGCGAGCGAAGGCGGTCCTCAAAGTCGTTCAACTCCTTGGGAGGACGATCGCTGGCGACCACAATCTGCTTGCTCTGCTCGTGCAGCGCGTTGAAGGTGTGGAAGAACTCCTCCTGCGTGCGCTCCTTGCCGGCGAGGAACTGGATGTCGTCGATCAACAGCACATCCACCGCACGATAGCGGTCGCGGAATCCCTGCATCTTGTCGTAGCGCACGGAGTTAATCATCTCGTTGGTGAACTTCTCACCCGAGACGTAGCTGACGGCCGCGAGCGGATTGCGCGCCTTCACGAGGTGGCCGATGGCCTGCATGAGATGCGTCTTGCCGAGCCCCACGCCACCGTAGACGAACAGTGGGTTGTAGGCCTTGGACGGGCGCTCAGCGACGGCCTGCGCGGCGGCCTGCGCGAATTGGTTGCCGCTGCCGATGACGAAGGAATCGAACTGATAGCGCGGATTGAGCTGCGCTGCAGTGTTCCAGTCGAAGCGCGACTGCTCAGGCCCTGGAGCCATTGGAGCATTGCTGCCGCGGCGGGGAGCGTTCTGGCTGTGGCTGGGCTGCGGAGCGAAGCCACCATCCTCGCGCACGCGAACCGGAGCCTCCTGCGGTGGCACCTGAAAGACCACCTGGTCGATCTCGAGGCCGAGGTTGTCAATAGCCTCGCCGATTAGATCGCCGTAGCGATCGCCTACGTGCTGGAACTCTTCTGAGGGAATGCGCACGTGCAAGGTCCGACCACTGATGTGCGAGAAGCGTGTCGGTTTGAGCCATGTTTCAAAGCTCTGCCGATTGATTTTTTTCTCAAGCGCACCAAGAATGCGAACCCACTGGTTCAGTACAGCAGCCGGGACTGGAACAAATGACATCGTCTAAGTCTTCCTTACTTTCCTGAAGTCGTCCACTGTTGCAACTTCGGCCCGTCGATATTCGAAAAAGAGGCAACAGAGGTCCCTGTTCGCGAACATGTCGCGAATCCTGACCGTGTTGAAATGGTATTGAATTCCAGCGCTGCACTTCGCGCCGGAGGAGTGAAGCAACTCTTGGCTCGTCGGAAAAAATTCCACCGCGAGTCATTCACACATCACGGAACGGAATCGATACTAGCATGCCAACAGGGGCTCTCTGGCAAGCGAATTTAACCAAATTGAGAATCTTTTTTTTAGTTGCACCATCCGTAGTGAAGAAACGGCAGACGGTCATCGGTAACCGGATGGGTCAACTCCGCTCAGGGTGCCTCGTCGGTATTTCGTTGCCCGTTTTCCTCAAGTCAGATATACTCAAATCTTGCTGTCGAGAGAGCCTTTAGGCCTCTCCTAGCGTCCTCAACCGGATACCGCAACGCGGCACCGAGCGTTTGAGGCCAGCAGACAACTTCAAGATTTGAGACAGGAAGAACACGATGCCCAAGCGCACCTTTCAACCCAACCGTCGTCGCCGTAGCAAGGTTCACGGCTTTCTCTCCCGCATGGCCACCAAGGCTGGCGCCGCTGTTCTCAGCCGCCGCCGCGCTAAGGGCCGTCACAAGATTGCCGTCTCTGCGGGCTTCCGCGACTAGTTTTTCTCATGGATCCGATGCCGATGCCCTCGCATCCGGTTAGCCCAAGCCTGGCAGGCCCGGAACCCATCAGCCTGGAACTCGCGTGCAGCGCTCTCCCCGAGCTTTGGTCTCCGCGAGTCGTCGGTCAAGTCAACGATCAATTCATCAAGGTAGTGCGCGTGCAGGGGGAGTTTCCCTGGCACGCGCATGCCCTTGAAGACGAGATGTTCCTCGTCCTCCGCGGTGAGCTACAGATTGGCCGCGGCGAAGCCGATGGGGGGAACGTTGTTGTTCGCCCCGGCGAGTTCTTTGTGGTGCCGCGCGGCGTTCGCCACAACACCTCTGCAGAACAGGAGACGTGGCTCGCGCTGATCGAAACCGTCTCCACCGAACATACGGGCGGCGAAGCGACGCCGATGACGCGATCAATCGCCGAGCAAGTCGACGGCGCCAAACCAAATGTTGACGGGACAGCGGCCCCAACCGACACATCGAAGTAGCTCGCCCGGAAGTTGAGCATGCCCCATGCCGATCGCCAACAATTCGCATCGCCTGTGCAAACACGCCGACTACCAGTTGGTGTACAAGGCGGGGCGCAAGCAATTCGGCAAGCAGCTCGCTTACTTTCATGCGCCGCGCCCAAAGCCTTCGCCAGAGTCTTCAGCCGCGCGGAACGTCGGTCGCTCTCTTCCCACGGGCCCGCGCATCGGGCTGACGGTTCCCAAGGCGCTGGGCAAGGCCGTCGACCGCAATCGCATCAAGCGCCGCATGCGCGAGGCGATTCGGGCCGCCCTGCCCCTTTTGACGGCTCCAGTCGACGTGATTCTGCATCCTCGGCGCACCGTGATCGATCTGGACTTCGCGCAGCTCAAGCGAGAGGTTGCCACGATCTTCCGCGCGGTGCAGGCGGCGCACGACCGGTCCGCAGTTGGAGCAGTGGACCGACCAGCGCGGCGCCCGCCGGTGAGCGCAGGAGCAAGTGTCGCCCCGTGAGTGACGCTGCCAGCAGTCGCCGTGAACGCGTTGCCGGCGCCCTGCTGGCGCTGCATAAGCGTGTCCTATCGCCGATGCTTAACGTCTTCGCCCCCACCCAATGCAAGTACCTTCCCACCTGCAGCGAGTACGCCTACGTCGCCGTCGTTCGCCACGGCTGGCTGCGCGGGGGCTGGCTCGCCCTGCGCCGCATCGGCCGCTGCCACCCCTTCGCGCACGGGGGACACGATCCGGTGCCATAGCGCAGGAGCAGCGGAAACCCCACCGGATTGCACGCTTCTTGGCGCAATCGCCGCTCTCAGCATTTACCATTAGAACTGAGCTGGCCGTGACCAAAACCGGCCTTAGGAAAGAGTAGGAATCCTTTGCCAGAGATTCGTAATCCCAATCAGGGCGGAAGCCAGGATAATCGTTCGTTTCTGGTCATGATGATCGTCATGCTCGGCGTCATCTTTGGCCTGCAGTACTGGCGTAGCCAGAAAGACCCCAAGCTGGCCTCGCCGGACCATCCTGCCGCTGTCACCGCCCCGGCCACAACGAGCCCCTCGCCTGCGGCCGAGCCCGCAGCGCCGGCTGCTGCCAGCCACGCTGCCAACGTCGCCGCGAAGGCTCCTTCAGCCACGCCCGCCGTTGTGGGCACGGCGCAAACTACCACGGTGGTGAAGAACGAGCTTTACACCATCACGTTCTCCAACAAGGGCGGCGAGGTCACCTCCTGGGTCCTGAACAAGTACAAGGACAACGCCGGGCACCCGCTGGACCTGGTGCACGATGGCGCCGCCGAGACGTACGGCTATCCGCTCTCGCTCTACACCTACGACCAGGATCTGAATAAGGAGCTCTCGAGCGCTCTTTACGTCGCCTCCGCCACTGGTACGCAGAGCGCGCCCACGACCCTGACGTTCAAATACTCGCAGGGCAACCTCTCCGTCACCAAGACCTTCACCTTCGGCGACACCTACGTGGTCCATGCCGATACTGAGGTCCTTCGCAATGGTGAACCGATCCGCGCGTTGATCTCCTGGCCCGCGGGGCTTGGAGATATGGAGACCGCTCTCACCTACGCTGGCTCCCAGATCGACACTAACTCCAACGGCAAGACCGATCACATCTCGTTCAAGAAGGTCTCCAGCGGCAACACGCTGAATGGGCCATTCTCGTTCGCCGGCGTGGGCGACCAGTACTTCGGCGCAGTCTTTATGCCGGACCATCCCGATGACGCGACGCTGGTCACCTTCGAGCACAAGATCGACATTGCGAAGGTAAAGCCGAACGTCTTCAAGAACAGTGAGACGGTCAGCTCCAAGGAACTCCCTGTTCTGGGCGCTGCCGTTGGCTCCACGACCGGCCACGATGAGGTGAACATCTTCGTCGGGCCCAAGGCGATCAACGTCCTCAAGAACATTCACACGGCCGACGGAAACACCCTGGAGCCGCTGCTGGACTTCGGCTTCTTCGGACCGATCGGCAAGTATCTCTTCCTCGGCCTGCGTGCCGTGCATTCGTGGATCGCACCGCATGACAACGGCGTCCACAACTACTCGTGGGGATGGGCCATCATCATCTTCACGATCATGATCAACCTGGTCCTGCTGCCGCTGCGGGTACAAGGCATGAAGTCTGCACTGAAGATGCAGCGCATCCAGCCGCAGATTGACGCGATCAAGGCCAAGTTCAAGAACCCCAAGGCCACCGACCCCAAGGCCGGCGAGATGAATGCCGAGGTGATGGCGCTGCAGAAGGCCAACGGCGTCAGCATGCTGGGCGGCTGCATCCCGTCGCTTGTTCAGCTTCCACTGCTCTTCGCCTTCTTCACCATGATGACCAAGGTGGTCGAGTTGCGGCAGGCGCACTTCTTCTGGCTGCCTGACCTCTCGGCAGCCGACCCGTACCATATCCTGCCTATCCTGATGGTGGCGACCTCGTTCCTCGCGCAGTTCTACACACCGTCGCCGGGTGTGGATCCGCAACAGCAGAAGATGATGGCCTTCGTCATGCCGGTATTCTCCGGCTATCTCACCTGGCAGTATTGCTCCGGCCTGGCGCTGTACTGGAACATCGGCAACATTGTGATGATTGTGCAGCAGTTGGTGATGAACCAGACCGCAATGGGCCGCGAGATGAAGGAGATAGCGGCCAAGCGCGCGCGCCGCAAGGCTGCTGCTCCCAAGCCCGGTCTGCGCGGGGCAACCTCAAAAACCATTCAAGGCCGTAAGTAACGAAGGGCCGGGCTGTCTGTTTGTTTCGGTAATTTGCCGGTGTAGATCGTCGCGTGAACTCCACTCTTGCCATGCGGAAGATTCACCCCATGAACAAAATCCCGCAAGATGTCATAATGGCGACGGGCTGTATTCTGTTTCTCTTTGTAAATTGTTCCGCCTTTCTCGGTTTGTCGTTTCCTTTAGATTCTCTTGATTAGGACTGATTTCTCATGGAAGATCTAGCGCAAGCTGCAGAGAAGGTCGCGGGTCTGATGCGGCTGTTAACCACCACAGGCCGTCTGCGCCTGAAGTATCGCATCACGGCTGGCGCAGGGGCGATGGATCCCGACGGGTTCGAGCGCCGCGACATCTATGTGGAGTGCAAGGGCCCGGACACCGAGTACCTGCTGGGAAGCGACGGCGAACTCCTCCGCTCGCTGGAACACATTGCTGCCAAGATCCTTCGTCTGGAGCCAGAGGACCACGATCGCGTCTCCTTTGACGCAGACGGCTACAAGGCTGCACGGG
The DNA here is from genome assembly GCA_049578265.1 of Acidobacteriaceae bacterium. Classification (GTDB taxonomy): domain Bacteria; phylum Acidobacteriota; class Terriglobia; order Terriglobales; family Acidobacteriaceae; genus Granulicella. The sequence continues at coordinate 21,959 of JBAULP010000047.1, read as the reverse complement.
CGCGAGCCCTGCGCGATGCTGCCGACGCCGCGATCGACGAGGTGGATGATACCGGCGAGCCCTTCCGCTTCCCTCCGATGAACTCCCGCGAGCGCCGCATGCTGCATCTTTTCCTGCGCGACTCCGGGCTGCAGACGGCCAGCTCTGGCGAGGGACCGCGACGCTTCGTCGTGCTCTATCCAGAGGGCTACCGCATCCCGCAGGAGCGCTCCTACGACCGCTCAGACCGCCGTGGGGGGGATCGCCGCGGGGGACCGCGCCGCCGTTCCCCTGGCCGCTACTAACTTCTTCGCGGCTCCATCCACAGCTACCACATCCTCTTGCTCTGCCCAGCTCCATCGTTCGCTCGATGAAACCGGGCAGGCGTGCGTTTTGCTCCGGTTGGAATTCGTACGCTATTTCCTCGCGTGGGCGCGGAGCTGTCGAAAAGCCGATCCACCTGCGGCCCTCTGTTTATACGGTTTGGTGCTTTCTCCGCACACAGTTCCCTGCTTTCTCTTGGAGTCACGCGGAGGCGTCTGTGTGTACTTCGGAAAAGTTGGAACCTAACCTTCCGCCTGGGTCCGCTCTTCCTTGTTCCAGTCTCTCAGTTGACCCGGTTTTGGAAAGCGTGTACCAGCCTCCGGCCCAGTGTTCATGCGGATTCAGTCTTCTTATCCACTCTTCCACGCACAACGACTAGTACTACTAGAACTATCTATCCTTTCACTCTGTTTCTTAGAAGCATTCTTCCGCAACAGCAAAGCTCGTCAACCACACGCAGGGCGTAGCGCCTCTCGCCGTCGCAGCGGGACGACCCCCACAAGATACCCCTGAAATTCACAGCCTCGCCTCTCGCACGAAAGCCCTCGCAACACCTAGAATCAGGGTGTTGCTCCGCGAAATTCCGAGGGAAACACCAACTCATGTCCACCACCCTCACGACCGCACCGGAACAGCTTGCTGAAGAGCAAGAGCAAGGGAGAGCCCCCATCGTGTCTACCGCCGCCGTTACCCCTGAAGCCGTCCCGACTGGCAATCTCGAGATCACCGTCTCCCGCGCAGAGCTGCTGCGCGAGCTCACCGCTGCGCAGTCCGTGGTCGAGCGCAAGACGACCATCCCGATCCTCTCGAACTTCCTCTTCGAAGCCACCGTCGACGAGCTCGGCGCCGGCCGCCTGACGATTACCGCGACGGATCTCGATCAGTCGTTACGCACGTCCTGCGCGGCCAAGGTGAAGAAGCCCGGCGCCTGCACCATCCCTGCTCGCAAGCTGTTCGACTACATCAAGCTGCTCGGCGACGGCGATATCTCCATGAAGCTCATGGACAACCACTGGGTGCAGATTCGGTCGGGTCGTTCGAACACCAAGATGGTCGGCATGGCCCGCGCGAACTTCCCGCAGGTGCCCGAGTTCCCTGCCGCTGGCGCCTTCAACATTTCATCGCCCGCGCTCGCGAACATGATCGCCAAGACGATCTTCGCGATCTCCAACGAGGAGTCGCGCTACACGCTTAATGGGGCGCTGCTGGTCCTCAAGGCAGAGTCCATGGCGATGGTTGCGACGGATGGTCACCGGTTGGCGCACATCGAGAAGCTGGGCGAAAACCTCGAAGGCATCTCCGGCGAAAAGAAGACGCTGATCCCGCGCAAGGCCCTCGCCGAGCTCGCCAGCCTGCTCTCCTCCTCCGACGCCACCACGCTCGAGTTCGGCGACGACGACCAGACGCTCTTCTTCCGCGTCGCCGGCCGCGTGCTCACCAGCCGCAAGCTCACCGGTCAGTTTCCCAACTACGAGGCCGTCCTCCCGCGCGACAACAACAAGTTCGTCATCGTCCGCTCGGAAGACCTCATGGCCTCGATCCAGCGCGTGGCCCAGTTCGCCGATGAACGGTCTGGAGCAATTAAGATCCGCCTCGAGCAGAACGAGCTCAAGCTCTCCGCGCAGTCCACCGACTCCGGCGAGTCCGAAGACAGCATCGAAACCCCCTACAACTACGACCCCCTCGTCGTGGGCTTCAACAGTTCCTACCTGGTCGACTTCCTGCGCGCCACCGGCGTAACCGGAGAAGTCCGCCTGGAGTTCAAGGACGCCCAATCCGCCGGCCAGATGCGGCCTGAAGACGCCAACGAGGACGTCCGGTACCGCTACATCCTGATGCCCATGCGCATCTGATCGCCTGCGCGCCGCACCATTATTCAAAACAGCATAAGCTGGCCAAGCGGCCAGCTTGTGCTGTTTCAGGGCGACCGCATAGCTCCTGCGCAGCCAGCGATTGCATGAGAACAAAACTCAACGCCCCGTCCTCCCTATCCTGCGACGCCTGCGGTAAGTTCTTCGCCCACCCGGCGCGACTAGGATAAAAGCAGCGAGGCCGCCATGATGGACAATCCTATCTCCCGCGAGCAACTCACCCGCTTCCGCATCGCACTCGTGATCGCTCTGATCGCCGACGCGCTCCAATTTTTCCTACTCCCTCTGATGATCGAAGGCGCGGAGTCCCCTGCCGACGACCTCCTCGACGTCAGCGTCGCTGGAGCGCTCTTCTTCCTTCTCGGCTGGCACTGGGAGTTCCTTCCCTCCTTCGCCGTCAAGCTGGTTCCAGGCGCCGACATGGTGCCCCTATGGACCCTCGCCGTAGCCAACGTCTATCGCAAGACCAAGCGCCTGGCCACCGATCCCTCTTCCCCACAAGCTTGACCGCTAGACCTGGCGGGCCGCCGCTGCTGGCCTTCCCACCACCCTGCAAGGCTTCCACTCAATCCGGCACGAAGCGCGTACCCCGAAACACAGATGTCAACGCTCAGCAGGCTACCAGCGCCCCACCAGCCCAATCCCAATCTGCTGCATCTCCTGGTTGTAGCCGTTGAACGCGGACCCAATCTTTCCGCCACCATACTCAATCCGCGTATCGATGTGCGGCGCCACCGCCCAGTCCAGCCCAAACTGCACCTGGTACGCAAAGCTGGTCGACCGGGAGGCATAGTGCCCGTAGTTGGTGCTCGCCCCACCAATCTCAAACTGCAGGTACGGACTGAACGGCGCCGCATGACTGCGCAGCGCCAGCCTCGGCCCAATCAACCCACTCCGAATCTGGTTGCCATACGGCGTGCTGCCGTCGCTGGACTCGATCACATACCGCGCATCGCCACCAATATGCAACGGCCCCAGACGCGCCAGCGTGTCATAAAAACCAAACGTGCCGCCAAATGCCGACAAGCTATTCTGCGACACCACCAGCGACCCACTCGACGCGTTCACCGACCCCAGGAACCCGCCGCTGCCCATCGCATACAGGCCCATCTGCGCCCTCGCGCCCGCTCCACCCAATCCCATCAACGCCAACAAACACGCGGCCCAAAGCTTCTCCAAGCAACACCTCATCTCCCAAGACAATGAGTCCTGTTCCCTTAAGGATAACGAGTAACGTTACCTTTGTAGATTAACGATCCAGGTTCCCCGGCAGCGTCCGCAAGCCCGCGCGCAGCGCCCCTCGTCGTCCGCGCAGGACCTACAGCACGCGGCTGTACTTGTATCCCGCCGCGCTCATCGCCGCCAGCAGCTCCTCGACCTGCTCGCGCCCGCGCGTCTCCATCGTAATGTCGATCGCGGTATCGCCCAGGTTCACGCCGTAGTACGCGCGGTTATACAGCGTGTCGACGATGTTCACGCGATGCGCGGCAATCAACTCGGTCAACTCCAGCAGCGCGCCCGGCTTATCCAGCAGATGAATCCGCAGCCGAATCAAGCGCCCATCCTGCACCAGGCCGCGCTCAATAATCCGGCTTAGCAGCGTGACATCGATATTGCCGCCGCACACCAACACGGCCGTCCGCGTACCCTCCGGCAGACTCGTCCGACGCTGCAGCAGCGCCGCCAGCGCCGTAGCGCCCGCACCTTCCGCGAGCGTCTTCTCCCGCTCCAGCAGCGTCAAGATCGAGCTCGCAATCTCATCTTCATCGACGGTAACAATCTCATCGACATACCGCGCGACGACCGGAAACGTAACCTCGCCCGCGCGCCGCACCGCGATGCCGTCGGCAATCGTAGTCGCTGGCTCCAGCGTCACCGGATGATGCGCCGCCACCGCATCGCGCATCGACGGCAGCCGAGACGTCTGCACCCCAATCACGCGCACGCCCGGTTTGATCTCCTTCACCGCGCACGCAATTCCGCCGATCAGGCCGCCGCCGCCAATCGGCACCACAACCGCCTGCAGGTCCTCCACCTGCTCCAGGATCTCCAGCCCAATCGTCCCCTGCCCCGCCATCACCAGCGGGTCGTCGAACGGATGGATAAACGTCATCCCCTCGGCCTCGCAGATCCGCACCGCCTCGCTGCAAGCCTCGTCGTAGTTGCCGCCATGCAGCACCACCTCCGCGCCAAACCCGCGCGTGGCCGTCACCTTCACCAGCGGAGTCGTCAGCGGCATCACAATCACCGCGCGAATCCCCCGTCGCGTCGCATGGTACGCAACCCCCTGCGCATGATTGCCCGCGCTGGCCGCCACCACGCCGCGCTTCGCCTGCTCCGGAGTCAGCATCGCAATCTTATTCAGCGCGCCGCGCTCCTTGAAGCTGCCCGTCATCTGCAGATTCTCAAGCTTCAAAAAAACGCTCTGCCCGGTCATGCGCGAGAGCATCTCCGACCGCGTGCACGGCGTGCGATACACCGCCGCGCCAATCCGCTCGCGCGCCGCAAGAATGTCACTCAAAGAAAGAGAAGTCGTCGTAGTCGAACTCATTGCTTCAGGGCTCATTCCTTCCATGGTAAGCCTTCCACGCGCACCCACCTCACGTCGAATGCTGCAACCGTATGAACTTGTCATCCTTCGCCATAGGCGGAGGATCTGCTTCTTGCTCGTGCAGCCGCCACCCCTCCCCTACCGCGAGAAGCTGGTCTCCATCTTCTCTTTGTGCCGCTCCATCGCGAGCTCAATCAGCCGGTCAATCAGCTTCGGATACGCCAGCCCACTAGCCGCCCAAAGCTTCGGATACATACTGATCGAAGTAAATCCAGGCATCGTATTCACCTCGTTCAGCACAATCTGTGCAGGCCTACCTTTACTCGCAGGCGCCATTAAAAAATCCACGCGCGCCAAACCTGCACAATCACAAGCCTTGAATGCGGCGACGGCCATCGCGCGAATTTTCTTCTCTTCAGCCTTCGACAGCTTCGCCGGAATAATGCACACGCTCTCATCCGGGCCACTCAGCTCGTACTTCGCCTCGTAGTCATAGAACTCCTTGGCCGGCACAATCTCGCCCACCACGCTCGCCTGGGGCGCATCATTGCCCAGCACGGCCACCTCCAGCTCCCGAGGCTTCACCCCTGGCCCGCCCACGCCCTGCTCAATCACAATCTTGCGGTCGAACCCCGCGGCCAGATCCATCGCCCCAGCGAGCTCCCCGCGCACCTTCACCTTGCTGATCCCCACCGAGCTCCCCAGGTTCGCCGGCTTCACAAACACCGGATACGCAAGCGCCTTCTCCACCGCATGCGTCACCTTCTTCGCATCGGCCCTCCATTCGCTTCGCAGCACGGTCACATGCGGAGTAAGCGGCAGCCCCGCGGCCACAAACATCCGTTTCATCGCATCCTTATCCATCGCGGCCGCGGACCCCAACACCCCCGACCCCACATACGCCACATCGGCCAGCTCGAACAATCCCTGCACGGTGCCGTCCTCACCAAACGTCCCATGCAGCACCGGAAACACGACATCCAACCCGGTCCGAGCCCCCGGCTCCGCAGCAGCCGTAACCAGCGACATCTCCTCCGCCTCCACCCATTCGGGGACCCCCGGTCTCGCTTCTGAGACCTGGGATGCCAGCAAACCCTGCGCGGCCCCACCCTGCAACCATCGCCCATCCTTGGCGATCCCCAACTCCACCACCTCATACTTCTTCCGATCGATCGCCAACAAAATCGACCGCGCCGACCGCAACGAAACCTCATGCTCGCCACTCCGCCCGCCAAACAAAACACCCACGCGCAACTTCTTCCGTGCCATATCCAATCAGTCTCCGCCACTCCACCCCTGTGCGCAAAACCAATCCGCACCCCGAACCTCCCAGGGCACATCCTCCGCTCGCCGTTGCACATGCCGCTGCCGCAGCAGTTGAGTCTGTCTCTTCCGTTGCAGTCGCGGTTGCGTTTGCCCTTGCAGTTGTTTTTTGTTTGTCATCCCGCAGGGATCTGCAGTTGCAGTTGCAGTTGCAGTTGCTGTTGCTGTTGCTGTCGCCGTTGCTTTTGCCTTTGCCGTTGCCTGTTTCACGCCGTCATCCTGAACGAAGTGAAGGACCCCCGCATTGGCCCTTGCTGTTGCAGTTGTCGTTGCCTTTGCCTTTGTCCCGGCCGTAGCTTGTCCCACTCTGTCATCCTGAGCGGAGCGCGCAGCGCGTAGCCGAAGGACCCCGAAGAAGCCCGCCCCACCCACACCGCACCCACCTTTTCAACCGGAAACCCACACCCGCGCCCCTTAAAGAAATTTTCGCGAAAAACGCCCCAAAAACAACCTGTCAACCCCCCAAAACCCCCAACCCCAACAAACCAAACCACATCCGCGTGGCATAACTGTCCCACCAAACAGCTACAATTTAACTATCCCCAAGAACTCCAACAACCACCGTAACCCCAGTCGCTTACAGCCAATTTTCATCCATACCCCTAAAAATGACCCCTAACCCCAATGGAATGTCATTGATACCCGTAACCATTGCGCCTGCCACTACTTACAGAGAAAACACCTCACAACCGGCTGATAACAAACCGCTTATCGAAAATCACCTAAGAACCGGTACTTCGTCCTATTAACCTTCTATTTTCAATAAGTTACAAAGACACAAGACAAACGGGGGGGAGGGGGGGAGGGGGTACCCTCCAGGTCCCCACCTCCAGGCCGGGCCCACCCAGCCCAGCCCGCCACGCGAAGCCCCTCGCCGTCCGCGCAGGACTTACACGTTGAACTTGAAGAACAAAATGTCGCCGTCCTTCACCACGTACTCTTTGCCCTCAGACCGCAGCAGCCCGGCTTCCTTCACCGCCTGCTCGCTGCCCAACCGGAACAAGTCTTCGCAGGCGTAGCAGTCGGCCTTGATGAACCCACGCTCGAAGTCGGAGTGAATTACGCCCGCAGCACCAGGAGCCTTCGTCCCGCGCTTGATCGTCCACGCGCGAACCTCCTGCACCCCCGAGGTGAAGTACGTAATCAACCCCAGCAGCCGGTAGGCCGCATGGATCAGCCGATTCAACCCCGGCTCATGCAGTCCAGCAGCCTCCAAAAATTCGACGCGCTCCGCGGGCTCAAGCTGAGAAATCTCAGCCTCCATCGCGCCGCAGATTCGCACCACCTCACTGCCCTCTTCCGCAGCGCGCTGCTCCACAAGCTTCGTATACGCGTTGCCGTCAGCAATGCCCGCTTCATCCACGTTCGCCACATAGAGCTGCGGCTTCGACGTAATCAGAAAGAGGTCGCGCGCAATCAGCTTCTCTTCATCCGCAAGCTCGGTCGTGCGTGCAGGCTTGCCTTCGGACAACGTCGCGTGCAGCTTCTGCACCACCGCAAGCTCCATCTTCTGCGCCGCAGTTGAGTTCCCTTTCGCAGCCTTCTCGGCCTTCGTTAACCGCTTTTCAACCGTCTCCAAGTCGGCCAGCAGCAGCTCGGTGTTGATGATGTCCATGTCATGCACAGGATTCACACCGCCCGCAACGTGGATCACCTCAGGGTCTTCAAAGCAGCGCACCACATGGAGAATCGCGTCCGTCTGCCGAATGTGCGAGAGGAACTGGTTGCCTAATCCTTCGCCCTTGCTGGCGCCTTCCACGATGCCCGCAATATCCACAAACTCCATCGTCGTAGGCACAATGGAGTTCGGCTTCACCATCGTCACAATGCGGTCCATGCGCGCATCCGGAATTGGGACGATGCCAATGTTCGGATCGATGGTGCAAAACGGGTAGTTCGCCGCCTGTGCTTCGGCAGCAGTAAGCGCATTGAAGATGGTGGACTTGCCGACGTTCGGCAGTCCGACGATTCCGCAGTTCAGAGGCATGAGTTCGTAGGATTCCTTTACCCTTCTATTGGAACACGGGTCGTCCTGCGCGGACGGCGGGAGGCTTCGCGTCGCCAAAGAGGATGATCGGCGCTGAGGTGCGCGTCCGGATAAGAGGCTCCTCTGGGCACGATGAGTCCAGCCTGCAGCCGGATCATCCAATCTCCATCATGCAAGTCGGTATCGATAGCTTCGTGGAGACCGTCCTCGGCTCCAGCCAATCCCCAGCCGAACTCGGCTCCCAACGCGTCCGCGAACTGCTCGAGGAGATCGAGCTGGCCGATCGCTGTGGCGTTGATGTCTACGGCATCGGCGAACACCATCGCGAAGAGTACATCGCCTCATCGCCCGCAGTGCTTCTCGCCGCCGCCGCCGCGCGCACCGAGAAGATCCGCCTCACGTCAGCGGTGACGGTGCTCAGCTCCGACGATCCAGTCCGCGTCTTCCAGGACTTCGCCACGCTGGACCTCATCTCCCAGGGACGCGCCGAGATCATCGTCGGCCGCGGCTCCTTCATCGAGTCCTATCCTCTCTTCGGCTACGACACCAAGCACTACGACGAACTCTTCGCCGAGAAGCTAGACCTCCTCCTCAAGCTCCGCGACAACACCCTCATCGAGTGGGAGGGTAAACACCGCGCCTCGCTTACCGGCCAAGGTGTGTGGCCGCGCCCATTCCAGCCGCGCCTTCCCATCCGCTTAGGCGCCGGTGGAACTCCCGGATCCTTCGCCCGCGCAGGCCTGCTAGGTCTGCCGCTAACCGTTGCCATCATTGGCGGCGAACCGCACCGCTTCCGGCCGCTGATCGACCTCTACCGTGAAGCTGGCAAACGCGCCGGCCACACGCCCGAATCGCTCGACGTAGCCGTCCACGCCATCGGCTTCCTCGCCGACACCGACCAGCAGGCAGCCGACACGCTCTGGCCCGCCTACTTCACCACCTTCTCCCGTATCGGCCGCGAGCGCGGCTGGCCCCCCACCAACCGCGCCGCCTTCGACGCTCAGCGCTCCGAAGGTGGTGCCTTCTTCGTGGGCGCGCCAGAGACGGTAGCCCGCAAGATGCGCGCTGTGAGTGATGCGTTAGGAGGAGTTTCGAGGTTTACGTTCATGATGAGCGGCGGACCGTTGCCGCATGCGGGCATGTTGCGGTCGATTGAACTACTGGGTGGGCAGGTATCTCCGGAGGTGCGGGCTTTGCGGTAGAAAGTTTGTGCTAGTGGACGCAAAAGTTTGCATAATGGGAAAGATTGTTCCGTAATAAGACACTGATTACAAAGCTCCAAGATTTGGTTACACACATGCTTCTATCGATGTCGCAGAGACTCAAAACCATCTACGCCGCAAATTCGATTGGAGGTACTCGTGTCATCTTTCTTTCCAAGACTTTATACGACGTTCGCGCTGGTAGGGCTGGCTGTAGCCGTCGCCGGCACAGCACAGGGACAGGCCAAGCTTGTTCCCGCGTCCACGCCCTCGCCGTCCACGCAGGGGTGGCATAACACTGCTCCTGACCGTTTGATTACGGCGCACGTTCGCGATGGGGTGCTGATGATTGATGGGATGGTGGGCAAGGTTCAGCTCAACTATGTGATTGAGCGCACAGGGTTTATGTACTTCTTCGTGCCGGGTGTGGGGACGGCGGTGGTGTCGATGGGGCCGCTGGCTGGAGGGGTTAAGGTTGTGGATGGGTTTGATGGGGACAAGCTGGCGTTTTCCGTGGAGGGGCACAGCATTGAGTTGAGCAGTGATACACCGCTGCTTTCGAAGCGGAAAAACCGGGAGAAGGCTGACATCTATGTGCGGATGGACCATTCGGCGTTGGCCATAAGTCGTTATCCTAAAATGGGTTACGGGGACACGACGCAGCCGCCTTATGTTTGGCCGCTGTCGGCTCCGGAGCCGGTTTCGAAGGAAAAAGTGGCTTATGTTGTGACGCCGCCGCCTTTGCCTAAGAGCATTTTGCCGCAAACGGCTTCTACGACTGGACCTGGGAAGTAGTTTTCCGGGTTCGGATCGTGTGAGTTTCATGCGGGTTTGAACTGGGTTTTGTGTTGCGCGAAGGGCGCTTCGACTGCATTCTCTGCAGAGGGGCGCCTTTGGTGCGTTTAGGGAGGGGTTGGGGTGGATTAAATGCCTTCGCCGTTGGTGACGAAGTCGGCGCGGGCGAGCTGCTCGGAGCGGTACTGGGCACGCTCCTCCTGCTCGGCCATGAGGCCGGAAGCAGGTTGGAGGGGAATGGCCTGGTGAAGCTCGCCGTCGAGGTGGTCGATGCGGGAGCGGAGGGCGCTCAACTGGTCGCCGAGGGCGATGATGACGTCGGAGAGTGGGTCGTTGATGTCGCGGGGGTCGGTGATGAGGACGCGCTTGCCGCCCTGGTAGACGATGTGGGCGGGGACGCCGACGACGGTGGAGTCTGGGGGGACGTCGCGGAGGACAACGGAGCCGGCGCCGACGCGGGAGTTCTCGCCGACGGTGATGTTGCCGAGGATATTGGCGTTGTTGCCGACGAAGACGTTATCGAGGAGGGTGGGGTGGCGCTTGCCGCCGATTTTTCCGGTGCCGCCGAGGGTGACGCCTTGATAGAGGGTGACGTCGTTGCCGACGATGGCGGTTTCACCGATGACGACGCCCATGCCGTGGTCGATGAAGAGGCGGCGGCCGATGGTGGCGCCGGGATGGATCTCGATGCCGGTCCAGAAACGGGCGACCTGGGACATGAGGCGGGCGAGGAGCTTGAAGTGCTTGCACCAGAGCCAGTGGTTAATGCGATGGACCCAGACGGCCTGGAGGCCGGGATAGCAGAGGAGGACCATGAGGCGCGAGGTGGCTGCGGGGTCGCGCTCGAGGACGACGCGGGTGTCTTCGCTGATGTGATCGAAGAGGTTCATGGATGGGTTGATGATAGCGCGTGGGGGAGGCGACTAGGTGTGAGCGTTCAACATGTGCGCCGAGCGTTGGAAGGTTTGGAGGAAGAGCCAGATGAGTTCGAAGAGCATGGGCCAGAAGATCAGCATCGTTACCAGCCAGCCGGACCGTGTTTCTATGGTACCTGGAGCGCCGTTGTAGACGACAAGGCACAAGGCAGCGTTGGCCAGATAGGCGGTGTTGAGCCCAACAAGACATGCGCGGGTGGGGAGAAAGCGGTGGCGACGGAGAAAGAGAAGCGCGCCGCTGGCGATCATGATGCCGAAGCCTAAGCCGAGGATCGAGAGACGCTGCCATGCGCTGGTACCGGCGAGGTGCAACAGGAAGGGCACCTGAACCAGTATGGTTGCGACGATGGAGAGAAGGACAAAGACCCAGATAAGGCGCCGCCCCGCGGGGGTGGATGATTGGGTTGAGAAGAGGGCGCGGAGCCGAAGCCAGATCATGGGATAGGCGAGGAAGAAGGGAGCACCGACGAGCATGTGCCACCAGTTGCCCTGATGGCCAGGGACGCGGAGGATCAACGCGTCCCATGGAGAGGTGCCGATTGCGAACGGAAGGAATGCGACGACGCCTGCGATGAGCCAGAGAATGAGCGCGGCGACATTGATCCATGTTGGATTTCGCTCTTCTGCGGAAGAGGCCGTCCCGTTGGCTTTCCAGGCTTCACGACGTTCCAGCACGTTGACCTCCGACAGGGGCGATTTGCGGCGATTCGCATAGCTTACATGAAGCCGCAGCGTGAGGGTCTCTGCTGAAACATCAGCGACCCTCCAGAGGGAGGCGGGGGTGCTGGGGGGTGGATGGGGCGAGGGATTGTGCAGGCGCGTGATCCGGTGGCGCGTGTTCCGTACATTCCGCGCATGATGTGGGGAAAAAACCTATGGGCGTGTGTATACCTTCCAGGAGGATTGATGGTCAGACTAGATGGTTGGCCTGATAGGACAGAGCGCGACGTTCCTGCGCGTGTGATCTCAAGGAGCGCCAGATGAGTTCCCGCATCTCTCGAATGGTCTTCGGCAAAGCTTCCTCGCAGCCAGGGGGAGTGTTTGACGCCACGGTGGAGGGCCTACCCGCGGCTACGCCGACGCTTGAATCCTTGCTACCGGGCCGTCTACGATATCAATTTCTTACCGACGAGCGATTGGCGAGAAGTCTGTAAGAGGGTGATTCGGATGCGTTGACGGCGTTGTTTGAACGCCATAGTCCTTTGCTGTTTGGGATTGCTAAGCGGGTTCTCCGCAATGAAGCGGAGGCTGAGGATGCAGTTCAGCAGATCTTCTTCGATGTATTTCGATCCATCCAACAGTTTGATCCTGATAAAGCGCCGTTCAAGACGTGGCTGTTGATGTTTGCGTACCATCGGAGCTTTAACCGACGCCGTCACCTTCACGCGACGGGATTCTTCACCACCGACGCGCTCGACGGAGAACGTGCGGATGGAATCGAGAGCCGGGATGTTCGATCCGCGGGGTATCAAACGCTCGAAGCGGGTGTTCTGGTCGGAGAGATCCTGAGCCGACTTCCGCACCGGCAACGAAGAACGATCGAGCTGGTGTATTACGAGGGCCTGACTGCTGACGAGGTGGCAGGACGCACGGGAGAGACCGTCCGCGTCGTTCGTCACAATCTTTATCGCGGATTGGACAAACTGAGAGGCGCTTTGTTGAAGCCGAAGAGCGCTGCATCGCCGGGTACGGAGCGAGGAGCACAACGCGATGATCGATGAGCCTGTCAGATTCGAGGTGTCGTGCACTGCCGTGAACGGCGGCCGGTGGACGGAGCAGAAGCTATCGGAGTTCGAAGATCACGTAGCCGCATGTCCAGTTTGCAGAGAGCGGCTCCTCGAGATGGAACAGATAGCCGAAGGGGTGTTCATGGCTCGCGCTCGGGCGGAGTCGCCTCGAAGGATTCGCGCGGGGGCGTGTGAACGTTTCATCGAACGTGCGAATCGCGAGGGAATGCCCCTGCGAACGCGCACTGCGGGGTCAGGCCGAAAGAGCGTGCCGCTACTTGTTGCAATGGCTGCGGTGATTCTTGCTTTCTGTCTACCATCCGTCTGGCGTACCTCGAAACCGTTTGAGCGCAACGGTGCGACGCCGCTTGGAGAGATGGCCGCGAATACGGATGGGTTCAGTGGGCAACGTGTAAGAGAAGGGAAGGCGCAGTTTGCGGCGACACGCGCGCGGATACAGGCGCGTTCCGAGGGCCGGACTGGGGCTCGCAGAGAACGGGTACGGCGAGCGCCAAAGGCGATGGAAGCGGCCTTCGTCGAAGAAGATTTCGCGCGGCGCGATGGACAGAGAGATCCACATCTTGAATTTGGGGTTTACCCGGTTTATCCGACGCAGCCTCGATCCCCTAACTACTATGGTCAGACTCTCTCGCTGGGGCAGGAGGCTTGGGACGTGAGGCGGCCTTCTGGAAAAGAGCCAAACGTGTTTGAGCGCCTGATCGTGCTCAAGGATCAAACACCACTGCTTGAAGCTTCCAGCAAGTCACAACCGATTGGAAGATACAACTACCTTCCGAATGGAGTTCCGGAGTTCAGGCTGTTTCCGATCAATTTTCCCGTGCCGCAGGGAACCACTCGCTAGCGCGAAAACAAATCTTCAAGGAGGTTGCAATGAAGCAATCATTGGCGGTGGTGTGCTCGATTTTATCAATGGGATTCTCGGGTGTTCTGGCTGCTCAAGCTCCAGCGAACGGCATTCAAGCCGAACGGATCGTAACGGTGGGATTTACGAACGCGGTGCTCCAGACTGCGGAAGGGAAGCGCGACTTTGGAGCTCTGCAGACGAAATACGCGCCGCGCCAAGCGCAGCTTCAGACATTGAACAGCGAAGTTGAGACGCTGCGAAAACAGTTGAGCAGCGCGGGCGTAAAGATGACAGAAGACGAAAGGCAAGCGCGCGAAAAAACTCTCGATAGCGAGGAGAAGCAGTTACAGAGACAGGCAGATGATTTTCAGAATGACACGCAAGCGGAGTCGCAGCAGGTGTACCAGCGCATTGCGCAAAAGCTTTTTGCATTTTTGCAGACCTATGCGCAGCAGAACGGATTCACGATGGTGATCGATCGCGGTTCCGACAGGGCACCGGTGGTTTGGTATGCGGCACCAGGCGCGGACATCACCGATCAACTTATTAAGGCGTACGACAAGCATGTAGAGACGACGCAACACGGTGACTCAAATGGAATGCCGACGGGACCTGCGCGTCTCCCGCCGACGCCCACGCCGCATTAGTGGACGCGGCTGCTGGCGTTGCGAAAATTTACGGTGCTAGGATGACTGCATGTTGAGGGTGCTCCGTCGATTGCTTGCTGCGCAAGTGCTCTGGGTCTTGATGGCTAGCGGCGCTTGTGGGCAGGCGGCGGGGGTTGCTGCATCGGGTGGGGTTGGTGGCGGCGCTGGTGCGGCGAATGGTTCTGTTGCCTTTGAGGTGGTTTCGGTGAAGCCGGATCACTCGGGAGAGACGGGCTTCAGCTCTGGGTTTCTTCCGGGTGGAGATGGCTACAGCGCGGAGAATATCTCGCTGCTGAATTTAATTCGGACGGCTTATGGGTTGTACAACGTGCCGGACGACGAGTTCGAAGGGGTTCCTAAGTGGGCTCGGACGGAACGATTCGATATTGTTGCGAAGGTGCCGGCGGCGGAGGTGACGGAGTTGCACGCGATTACGCGCGCTCAGCGTGGCGCATTGCTGCAGGGCTTCCTGGCAGACCGATTCAAGCTGCGCGTTCACTATCGGACGAAAGAGTTGCCAGTGTATGCGTTGGTGATCGCGAAGAATGGGACGAAGCTTGAGGAGGTGAAACGCGGTGCGGTCGAGACGGAAGGGTCGAAGGCAGAGGGTGCGGTGAAACCAGGCGCCGGATCGCTGTCGATTGCTCCGGGTGAGTTGCGCGGCCAAGGGGCCGATATGTGGGCGCTGAAAGCGATGCTTACGCGGATTGTGGGCCGGACCGTGCTGGATAAGACGGGCCTTAAAGGCGATTACGATTTCACGCTGCATTGGACGCCGGACGACAGTCCCACAGGACCTGATGGGGCGAATGCGAATCCGGGTGATTCGTTGGGGCCGTCTATTTTTACGGCGCTTCAGGAGCAGCTTGGGCTGAAGCTCGAAGCGCAACGAGGGCCTGTCGAGGTGCTGGTGATCGACCAGGTTGAGCTGCCTTCGGAGAACTAGTGGTTGAACGCTTGCGTGTTGGCTATTCCACGTCGCGTCTCTGCAGAAGGAGGATGGCGGCGAAGGGGAAGAGGAGGGGGATGGCTGCGCGGGCGGCTATGGAGAGAGCCAGATGGTCGGCGAGGTGCGTGATGGTTCCGTTGGCGGAACGGATGAAGGCGGTGAGGATGAGATTGGGGAGGTGGACGGTTGGCCAGTAGTGCTTGACGATGAGCACGACGCAGAGGGGGTAGGAGAGCAGGATGCCGGCGGCGAAGATGAGGCCTTTGAGCTTTAGCAGCACAGTGCAGAGGTAGGTGGTACCGAAGACGAGAGCGACGATGAGGAGGTCGGTGACGCAGTTTAATGCGATGACTGCGGGCAATGAGAGTGAGCTGGGCGTGGGGTTGGTGTGATGTTCGGCGGCGTTTTGCATTTGGCCGGCGAGGGCGATGAGGACGTTGAGGGCGATTGCGATTACGGTGAGTTGCGCGAGGCCGAAGCCCCAGTCGCGCCAGACGAAGAAGGAATGGCTGCGCGGGCGGGTGAAGAGATAGCTGCCGCAGTTGTCGTCGAGATCGCGGCCGATGCCGAAGCTGCCGAAGCGCCAGGCGAGGAAGATGAGTGGGACGATGAGGGCGGGGCTCCTCATGAAGGTGGGGTCGGGGAAGATGTCGATGAAGATGAGCGCGCAGAGGAGCAGTGCGACGGCGAAGCTGCTTGCGAAGGTGATGCGCGATTCACGCCAGTACTTCCATAGGTACATCGGTCCTCCCTCTTCCTACGAGTTCGAGAAAGATCTCGGAGAGATTCATGGGCGCTACGTTGAGGATGATGGCGCCCTGGGTGTGCAGCGTGGCTGCGAAGGCTTCGGCGTCGGAGCGGAGGATGTACTCGGTGGCGCCGGCGCTGGTGTGGGTTGCGACGATGTTGTTGGAGCCGACGGCGATGAGAGCGTCGCCGGCGATGCGGACACGGCGGAAGTTGGCGCGGACGTCGTCGAGTTGGGCTTCGAGGAGGAGCTTGCCGTGATCGATGATGCCGACGCAATCGGCGATGCGCTCGATCTCGGAGAGATGATGCGAGGAGAGGAAGAGGGTGCGGCCGTCGGCGGCGAAGTCTTCGACGAGGATGCGGAGGAGTTGGTCGTTGACGACGGGATCCATGCCGGCGGTGGGCTCGTCGAGCATGAGGAGATCGGCGCCCTGGGCGAGGACGAGGAGCAGGCAGAGCTTGGTGCGATTGCCGCTGGATAGATTGCGGAACTTGCGGTCCATGGGGACTTCGAGGACGTCCGCGTACTTTTCGAGGAGGTCGTCGGACCAGCGTGGGTAGAAGCCGCGGTTGAAGCGCGCGAGCTCGTCGCCGGTCAGTGAGGGGAGCACCATCTTGCTGATGACGACGCCGGTGCGTTCGAGGATGCGGACGCGGTCGATGCGGGGATCGAGATTGAGGACGCGCATGTCGCCGCTGGTGGGATGCGCGAGGCCGGCGAGCATGCGGATGGTGGTGGTCTTGCCGGCTCCGTTGCGACCGAGGAAGCCGTAGACGGAGCCGCGAGGGACGCGGAGGTCGAGGCCGTCGACGGCTTGGATGTCGCTGAAGCGTTTATGCAACGAATTCGTTTCGATTGCGAGATCGGTCATTGCGCTTCTCCGAGGCTGCGAGTGCTTTGAAGGAGTCTTCGACGAGCAGGAGCAACTCCGACTGGGTGAGCTGAAGTTGGATGGCCTCAACGGCAAGCTGGGTCGCCATGGGGCGAAGGCGGCGGAGCTTTTCGGATTTGAGGAGGCCGGGGCTCTGCTTGTTTACGTAGCAGCCGCCGCCTGGGACGGTGCGGAGGATACCGTCGCGCTCGAGGTTCTGGTAGGCGCGAGCGACGGTGTTGGGGTTGATGCGCAGCTCGGCTGCGAGCTTGCGGACGGGCGGAAGGGGATCGTCGAGCTTAAGGGCGCCTGCGGCGATGGCGTGTTTTACCTGGGACTCGATCTGGAGATAGATGGGAACGCCGGAACTCGCCTGCACGCGGATGAGCATATTGTACTAGTATGCTAATACGCTTTGCGTGTCAACCAGGGGCGGCGCTTTCGTGTTTCGGTGGGAGAGCGGGTGAAAGGCCGGCTGGGGTGCGGACTGAGGACCATGAGCCGGGAGGTGGCTGCGGGGTCGCGTTCGAAGACTACGCGGGTGTCTTCGCTGATGTGGTCGAAGAGGTTGATGGATGGGTTGATGATCGCGCGTGGGGAGGGTGGTTGAACGGGCTCATAGCGAGAACGCAGGTCGCGGATACGAACATCGATTGGATGAGGAGTAGTCAGGCGCCTATGCGATTGATGTCGACCGATTCGTAGACGGCAGTGGGTGTGCCGGGCTGGACGGCGGCGATCATGGCGCGGCCCAGCGTGTCCGTGTCGGCGGCGTATTTGGGGACGACGCGCTGGATGAGCGGGTAGAGCGGAGAGATGGCAGTATATATGGCGTTGTACCAGCCAACCTTGGAGCTGACTCCGTGAAGGGGCTGGATGTAGCCGGGGCGGAAGAGGGCTACGGCGGCGAAGGGGAGACGGCAGAGGGCGTTCTCGGTTGCGCCTTTGACGCGCGCCCACATGGAGCGGCCGCGCTCGGTAGAGTCTGTCCCGGCGCCGGAGACGTAGAGGAAACGCATGGACGGATTCAAAGTGGAGAGGACCTCAGCGACGGCGATGGTGAGGTCGTAGGTGACGTGCCGGTACTGTGGTTCGGACATGCCGACGGAGGAGACTCCGGCGCAGAAGAGGCAGGCGTCTGGTGAGCCGAGTTGATCGGCGATGGTTGAGATGGCGAAGAGATCGGGGCAGAGGATCTCACGGACTTTGCTGGTGGTTGTGCCGAGGGGATGGCGCACGAGAGCAGTGATCTGGGTGATGCGATCGTCGCGCTGGCAGGCGAGGAGGGCTGCCTGGCCTACCATTCCCGAAGCGCCGATGAGGAGGATGTGCATGGTGATCCTCAGTCTAATGGTTTGGTTGCTTGCGCATCGTTTCTCAAGAGCTCAAAGCGCAGAAAGCTTTCTTTGCTGGCCGATCGCGTTAGAAGACTACATGGGTGTCTTCGCGGATGGATTCTAAGAGGTTTATCGTGGGTTGATGATAGCGCGGGTGGGGTGGGTTTGGGACATAATCGTCTTGACCTTGGACTTTGACATCTGTAAAGGCGCGGAGAATGCCTTATCGTTATCGTGGCATGTCCCGCGAACAACTACTTAACGAATGTCGACTTCTTTACCAGCGAGAGGGCATTGCCGCGTTCACTTTCGATGCGCTTAAGCGCCATAAGCTCTACTTTGCTCTTTACAGTAAGGGCCTGAAACTGGCTGATGTAGTGAATGAACTGGGCCTTGGTGATGAATACCAGCGTTATCGCGAAGCTCAACCCATCAAGCGGAGTGGCGGAGAAACATTTAGGTGGACTTGGGCTCGCATCTTGGTAGTAGCGCGGGAATTAGCTGAGGAACAGGGGAGTCTTCCTGCGGCGGCATGGTTCCAGGCTACCGGCCGTGGGTCGCTTGTTGCCTCACTTTATAACTTGGGCTATACATGGGCCGATTTGCAGTGCGCGCTCCAAGACTTTAATAACAGCAATTTTGTTGAGAGCAGAAACGGGCTCCGTTGGCTTAGTCACGCGGAAGCATCGCTATCCAATTTCCTTTATGCGAGAGGGATTCAACATCGAAAAGGAGGCAGGTATCCGCACGAATATGCGGAGCACAGCGGGAGGAACTATGGGATATACGACTTGGCGTTTTTTGCAGCTGATAAACAATGGATTGATGTTGAGGTCTGGGGCGATAGTCCGCACGGCCTTGGGGAGGAGTATGCGGCCAAGCGTGCATTGAAAGAATCGTTTAATCAAAACAATAAGAGAAATTTTCTAGGAGTGGAATACAAGGATTGCTATTCTGACGCAAACCTGTCGATTGTCCTTGCCCCATACATTGGAAACATAGAGCCGTTCCGCTTCGACAAGCCAACGGATAAGCTGATTCATACGACCCATTGGAGCAATGCAGACGAGCTTCTCGAATACGCACGACAGATAGCATCTACGATGCCCGATGGCAGGTTTCCAACCGAGGAGTGGCTGAGAAAACGGGGCAAATGGGCAAGCCGCCCTGGCGAAACACATAACACGCTATCGGTCTATATTAAGACGTGGCTTGGCGGTGTCCGCAATCTTCGTCGCTTGCTAGATCAGGAACACGTAAGCACGATTGAGTGGACGCGTGAGAAGGCGATAAGAGCCTACAAAGAGTTCTGCGAGAAGTACGGAATGACGCCAGACCAAGCGCGTCAACGATTCACAAGAAAAGGTGATCTTGATCGTGAAGTTTATCTGGAAGCAGCCAGGGTCGCAGCCGCTGTGACTAAATATGCGGGTGGAGCAACGGCTGTTAGAGAAGGCCTTAGCATTGATGTAGTCATTGACCGGAAGTGGACTAAAGATAAGGTGCTAGCTCAAGCAAAGGAAATCACCGAGAAATATGGTTTGTCGCTGAACCAATTACGAAGCGACTATCGTGCAGGTCGAATTACCTTATCTAAGGATGCTTATCAAGCTATTGACCGCTTGATTGGCGCGGCAGATCGTCTGTATGGTGGAACATCTGTTGTGATGAAGGAGATAGGGTTTCATCCCCCATCTCGTCCTAGAGCGAGGCGCTTATCGGCCAGCGACAATTTAGCCGTCCCAAGAGTGTCTAAGGGTTGATTTTGCTGGAGAAGCCAACCGTTTTAAATAGTTTGTCGTTCGCTTCATCAATTCGTTTGAACACGTTGATATTCCCGGCCCCGGTTGCCACGTAACAAGCCCCGAGCCATAAATATGTGGAGCTCTTCATGAGCATAGACAGAGCTTGTTTGTGAGGAAATGGATTCGTCGGGTTATAGATCATTCGTTCGTTCAACTGTTGTATCCCTGTATGAACATATCCCGATAGAGTGGTCCAATCCTGTTTAAAATATTTACTATTCAGCCCCCATTTCTGTTCGATGAGACGTGCGATCTCATTTGAACTTGGAAACATATTCGCACTATGATCCGAATTTGCTGCCATGACCTGGTCGTCCGTAGCAAATTGAGCGAGCCATACGGCACGCATTGCAGCGTCTGCTATAGGACGCACTAACGCGAATGCACTATATCTGTGTTCGCCGTCATCGAGGAGATGAATCACTGCACGATAATGTTGTAGGGCGGTAAGAACCAACAAGAATGACAACTGCCGACGTACGGTATCTATGGGTAGATTGCACAATTCAGCGGTAACCATCTGTTCGAACAGCTTGGATTCTTGGATTGCCACTTCTAACATCTCTTCGTAGTTGGGGAGTTCGTCCATTAGACCTCCGAAATTGTGGTGGGTGGCCTGTATCTTACGTGACCCAACAAAATAACTGTCAGCAGCGGAGTGCTGGGCTCTTTGCCATGGTGACGTCCTGCGAACCCATGTCTAAGAAGCGAGACATGGGGCCCCGGCGGTGTTGTCATAGGTCGGGCTTTCCGCCCTCGAGTGGGCTTTGCTCCAGACCCAGGGCTACCCCAGCCCAACGAGCGAAGAACGCTCGTCGGGACCCCGGTACGCCCTGGGCTGTTATGGTGCGCGCCGTCGGCGCTAGTTTGGAGGTGGGCTGAATGGTGCAGCGCTAGGTGGTGATGGGGGAGGTGGGTGTGTTGAGGGCCTGCTGGCGTAGGTCGTCGAAGAGGGCGGTGGTCAGGTAGCGCTCGCCGGAGCTGGGGATGATGACGACGATGAGCTTGCCGGCGTGTTTGGGTTCGCGGGCGATCTTCAGGGCTGCGTGGACGGCGGCGCCGGAGGAGATTCCTACGAGGAGGCCTTCTTCTTTGGGTAGGCGGCGGGCCATGTTGATGGCTTCGTCGTTGGTGACCTGGATGATCTCGTCGATGAGGTCGGTTTTGAGGACCTGGGGGATGAAGCCGGCGCCGATGCCCTGGATTTTGTGGGGGCCGGGCTTGCCGCCGGAGAGGACGGGGCTGTCGGTGGGTTCGACGGCGACGGTCCAGAAGTTGGGGTTGCGGGCCTTCATGTATTCGCTGACGCCGGTGAGGGTGCCGCCGGTGCCGACGCCGGAGACGAGGACGTCGGCGTTGCCGTCGGTGTCGTTCCAGATCTCAGGGCCGGTGGTGTCGAGATGGATTTTGGGATTGGCGGGGTTGTTGAACTGCTGGAGCATGTAGCTGTCGGGGGTGGCGGCGACGAGCTCTTCGGCTTTGGCGATGGCGCCCTTCATGCCGTTGGGGCCGGGGGTGAGGACGATTTCTGCACCGAAGGCGAGGAGCAGGACGCGGCGCTCGGAGGACATGGTCTCAGGCATGGTGAGGATGAGTTTGTAGCCTTTGACGGCGGCGGCGAAGGCGAGGCCGATGCCGGTGTTGCCGGAGGTCGGCTCGATGATGGTGCCGCCGGGCTGGAGCCTTCCGTCGGCTTCCATCGCCAGCACCATGTTGACGCCGATGCGGTCCTTCACGCTGGAGATCGGATTGAAGAACTCCAGCTTCAGGCAGATGTCGGCGGTGATGCCGTCCTCCGCGCAGATGCGCGGAATGCGGACCAGCGGCGTGTTGCCGATGGTTTCGGCGATGCTGTCATAGATGCGCCCGCGCAGCGGACGGTCGAATTGCAGCTTCTTATGCTCACCTGTGGCCATGTGGACCTCCCGGCGTTCCCTTGATTGCGGTGGCCGGTGGTAACACGCCATTCCGTGCCGGTCACGCCGGCGGGGTCCCGAAACCATTGCGGGCTGGAGAAGGCTGCCTGCGCCGGTGCGTTTG
>JBAULP010000046.1:0-36863 GCA_049578265.1 Acidobacteriaceae bacterium | reverse complement strand
CGTCGTTGAAGACGGAGATCGCTCCGTTCTGTGATGCCTATGTCGCGGTGGACGATGCGATTGACGATGCGTATAGGCCGGTGGTGGATGTGATCTTTGGGCAGATGCTGGGGCTGTACTGCTCGGTGGCGCATGAGCTGAAACCGGATTCGCCCAGCCCTGATGGGGTCATCAACCGCGTCGTGCAGAAGTTCAGGATCTATTAATGAGCTCTGTTCTCCCTTGGTCGTCGGCAACTTCAGTGACACTCAGCATCAGGTTGTGAAAGATGATGAAACGCAATAAATAAGTTTTGAAATTAGTCGAGCATCATAAGCCCAAGATTTGTATTTTCTGTGTATTTATCCGGACCCTAAGGCCGAGCTGCAGCTTTGTCTAAGAAAATGTCACACTGCTTGCCGCTTGCCGCGGACTTGCCCAGTTGTTTCATCGCGGCGGCTTGAGATCGGTACCTGCCATGGACGCAGTTCCATCATCTTCGACGACACACCCGCCACAGCTCAAGCGAACGCTCAAGTTGTGGCACCTGATTGTCTATGGCATCGTCATCATTCAGCCAACAGCGCCGATGGGCATCTACGGCGTGGTAAGTAATGTGGCTCGAGGTCACGTTGTGACAACGATCCTCATCGCTATGGTAGCGATGCTCTTCACTGCTATCAGTTATGGCCGCATGGCGAGAATATATCCCAGCGCGGGGTCGGCTTACACCTATGTGGGCAAAGAGTTGCATCCGTTGGCTGGTTATGTCACGGGTTGGTCCATGCTTATGGATTACCTTCTGAATCCGATCATCTGCGCGATCTGGTGCAGTGCCGCTGCACGAAACATACTGCCTAGCATTCCCGGTGCAGCCTGGGCCGTTGCATTCGTCCTGCTATTTACGCTTCTCAATCTTCGCGGAGTTCAAGCATCCGGCAATACAAATGCTTTGCTGGCCCTATGCATGAGTTTGGTGGTGGTCGTCTTCCTTGCCTTCGCTATAAAGTACTTGGCTTTTGTGACGCGGCCTGTTGGAGGGCAATGGCTCATTCCATTTTATGATCCCTCAACTTTCTCGGTCTCGAGATTGTTCGGTGGCACCTCAATCGCGGTACTGACGTACATTGGCTTCGATGGAATCTCGACCATGTCGGAGGAGGTCGAAAATCCGCGACGCAATATCATGTTGGGCACGGTTCTTACGTGCCTCATCATCGGCATTCTGTCTGCTGTGGAGGTGTATGTCGCACAGCTCGCGTGGCCATATCATGGTGGATTTCCAGAGGCCTTCGTTGACACCGCCTACGTTCATGTTGCGCTAAGGATCGGTGGTAAGTTTCTCTTCCATTTATTGAACGCAACATTGTTGATCGCGAACCTTGGTTCAGGAGTCGCGGCGCAATTTGGAGCATCCCGCTTGCTTTATGGAATGGGAAGAACAAACGCTCTGCCCCACAAGATCTTTGGGACGGTGAGCACAAAACGATCCATTCCTCGAAACAACGTATTGATAGTGGGTGGGTGCACCTTGATTGGTGTCTTTCTTCTGACGTACGAAAAAGGTGCGGAATTGTTGAACTTCGGCGCATTTATCGCGTTCATGGGCGTCAATCTTGCCGCGCTGGTGCACTACAAATTCCGTTCCGCCGAAAAGGTGCGTATGGCTGCGACCGCTCCCCTGATTGGATTAGTAGTGAGTGCGTTTATCTGGTTGAACCTAGGTCAGGAGGCTCAACTGCTGGGTTCGCTGTGGGTTGGGATTGGCCTTTTGATCTATTGGCTCCGGAGGAATAAACGCGTTGTCGAATCGAGCACGATTTCATCGTACGATCCAACCTGCTTTTGAAAAGCGAGATTTTCTCAATGAGTACGGACAGTTCGCACAAGAGGCGTCGAGAACGCATTTAGCGACTCGCCAAAATGATGGGCTGCCTTCAATTCCAGGCACCTGAAGTTCGAAAACTATTCTCGGCTCTATAAATTGACGGTGGATATCTTTATGTGATCGCCGACAGTCATGCGTAACTCGATCATGTGAATTTCGATGATGAATTAACAGATAGAAGGTTTGGACAGATCGCGTTGGCCAGCGGTCCGCGTTTAAGAGAGGGCTCTGAAAAATGATTTCTGAAAGGTAAGGTAAGACCATTGAATCGTCCATCGATTGAACGCCCCCTGCCGAAGTACGTATCAGGAACCGTGGCTGCCATGCTGCTTGCCATATTCGGCTATTCTCCGCTACCAGCTCAGCCTGCTAAGGAATGGCGAGTTCTTCAGGTCCAAGTGAGTAGTGCTGACGGTCTTTACAGCTTGATTGCGCCTGGGTCGCAGGGGATCGCTATGCGAGCTGGTGTTGCGGCAGATGTTGATGGTCAATGGCTTTGTGCATCCGATTATCCTCGCCATGAGGTCTCGCATACTGAAACGCTGGGTTATCTTGGTGCGGCGACCGATTGGCGGGTAGTGTATTCGGGAAAAGCCGGACAGCCTGACCTCGCGTACCACTTGCGGGTCTATTCCGATGAGCCCTTTGCAGACATACAGGTAACCGTCCGCAATACTACCGCGAAGACAATTCACGTCGAAGGGATTCGGTCTCTGAATGACACGGAGGGGCCGATTCTCAATCTCGGGGCGGGACTGGTGAATTATCGGGTGTTATCCGATAGCTGGAGTGAAGATCGTCCCGCGATGGCCATACATAACCTTGGCGATGATACAGACGGCATGCAGCGGGCGGTTGGAAGTCAGCTCATTTATAACCCAGAGAACCGAGAAAGCCTGTTCGTTGGAGCGCTTACATCGGATCGCTTCGTGACTGTTCTCCGGCTCAAGTTGAGTTCTTCCTTAGCCACTGCGCCGCATCTTTTCTCTTACGAAGTCGACTCAACAGGAACGACAGCGCTGCAGATGCAGAATTCTCTTAGCCATTCTCCCAAGGCGGACCAGATTCAGTTAAGCCTTCCCGTCGATCCGGGCGGCGAACTCTCGTCCGAGCCTGTCCTTATCAGCCTGTCCAAGGACTACCACCAGCAGCTTGACACCTATGGTTCGCTAATCCGCACAATTAATCATGCAAGAGTGTCAGCGCCGCCGTTAATGGGTTGGTGGAGTTGGACGGCATATTATTTTGGACTCAATGATGGAGCTGCGCGGACCAATGCCGAGTGGGAGGCGGAGCACCTCAAGGCTTTCGGCTACACCATTTTTCACATTGATGAGGGCTATCAGTATGCAAGAGGGGAGTACACCACGCCCAATGCAACCCTCTTTCCAAATGGCCTGGCATCCGTTTATTACCAAGTCAATCATCTTGGATTGACTCCTTCGATTTGGACAGCGCCTTTCGAGGTGAGCGATCGGTCTTGGGTCTACAGAAATCATCCAGATTGGCTCGTGAAAAACGGGGAAGGGCAACCGATCCACGCCGGCGCAGTCGTCGATGGTAAGGACCAGCTATATGTACTCGATAGTACGAACCCTGGCGCTCAAGAGTATCTAGCAAAGACGTATTCGGACCTGGTCAATCTATGGGGTATTCGTTCAATCAAGATGGATTTCATGGATGATACGGCGGTCGAGGGCTATTACTACAAGCCAAATACAACTGCCCTCCAAGCGCAACGTATCGGACTGGGTATCATCCGCAGAGCCGTGGGTGACAACGTATATCTGGACAAAGATGGTAGCCCAATGCTGAATCCGGTGGGCATCGTGGACTATGGCCGCATCTCGCAAGATACCGGACACACCTTTAGCGCGAGCAAAGAAGCGGCTACAGGAATTGCGGCTCGGTACTATATGAACCGCAACTACTTCGTGGCCGATCCTGACGCGTTTACGGTATCAACGCAGACGATCAAAGACCAGACATGGCATGAGAGTGACAAGCCTGCGACGCTGGATGATGCACAAGTCTCCATCGCACTTGCTGCGGTCTCCGGTGGCATGTTTGAGATTGGAGATAATCTGCCCTCCTTGACGAAGGAACCGAAGCGCGTGGCTCTCATCGAGAATCCTGACTTGATTAATATGATTCGTTTGGGGAAGGCTTCCGTGCCGCTCGATCTCATGAGCTACTCACAAGAGGATGGACAGCCGAGTATCTTTTTGCTGAAAGAAGATGGCCGACAGTCTGTGCTGACGGTCTTCAACTGGAGCGACAATGAGAGAATGCACACAATAGATCTGGGCGCGGTTGGATTACCTTCAGCAGGAAGATTCACAGTGACGGATATCTTGGATTCCGCAGATGCCATACCTCTACATGGGTCGGTGTTGGCACTTAAGCAGCCGCGCCATTCAGTGCGAGTGTTGAAGATTGTGGATATAGGAGCCGTCAAGATGAAGCCAAACATTACTGCGGATGTGCCTTCACTAGGATTGACGGGGTCCGTTCTCAAGTTTTCCGCCGCAACTGAAAATAACGAACCCGTGCTGTCTTATAGATGGGACTTTGGCGACGGAGTCGTGTGTCAGGGAGGCGACGTGGATCACGCGTACACGGAATCTGGCGACTTTGATGTTCGTCTTGCAGCGGAAGGATTGGACGGAGTGACAATACATGTCAGCCGTCACATTCATATTTCAGGTCATTTGCCCACGACGTTTGATCCTGCGAACATTCGTCGCGATCAGTCAAAAAAATGAATTCTGATTTTGAACCCCGAAATCCGGCTGACGCCTGTCCTCTAGGCTGGATGCTCGCATGCAGATAGGAATCAGAAACAAGCGCAGTACAACTCGCTCCAGAATGAAAGTCATCCTAATGTTGATGACAGTTGGTATTCAGTCTGAGGTGTTGGAATGCAAGGCGACCCAGAGCGTCGCAATCGACTCACGCGTGCCTTGGGGGCAGCTGGTCTAGACGCAATCTTATGTAGTTCGGCAAGCGACGTTCTGCTGTGTACTGGCTATTGGCCCGTCATGGCGATGAGCCTATCGATTGTTACTTCGCAGGGTGAGGCGCATGTCCTTCTGCCGGAGGACGAATATGAACTGGCACATGCTAGAACTTCCGCTTGCATCAAAACGTACAAGCCTAACTCGCTGGACAGAGTCACTGATCTGATGACCTCCATCTCTGCTCCTTTCGCGGGGGTGATTTCGAGTTTAGGACTTGCGCGCGCAACAATTGGAATAAGAACGAAGCTCTCGGTTCAACCGGAGTCCTACGTTGTTTCGACGAATTTTCATGGATCAGTGGGAACATTAATTAGTTCCTCGCTGCCCAAGGCTAGGCTTGTGGCCTGCGATAACCTTTTAGATACCCAGAAGGCAGCAAAGACTCCGGCGGAGCTTTCGCACATTCAGTCATCAATTCTTGCTGCTGGCCAAGGGTTTGGGGTGGCGGCCAGCAGCATTCGCTCTGGATTGCGTGAGCATCATGTTGCATCCAAGTTCCAATCTGCGTTCGACTACGCTGGTGATGGCGCTGATGTTGAGCGCAGTTACGGCTCATTCTATTGCATGTCAGGCCCGAATTCAGCGAAGGCTGCGGCGGCATATGCAAGGACACGCCAACGGATGATCGAACATGGCGATTTGGTGATGATTCACGCAAACACCTGCGCCGATGGCTTTTGGACCGATATTACAAGGACCTACACCGCGGGTGAGGCAACCGCTCGACAGCAAGCAATTCGGGTAGCGATTGATGAAGCCCGCGCCGCTGCGCTAAGCAAAATCAAGCCTGGGGTTGAGGCGAAGGTTGTAGATCATGCAGCCAGAAGCGTGATGAAAAGTCACGGGCTTGGAGACGCATTCAAACATGCAACCGGGCATGGAGTCGGATACGCGGCCGCGAATGCCAATGGAATCCCGCGAATCCATCCTTGTTCTCCCGACAAGCTTGAAGAGGGTATGACATTCAACATTGAACCTGCTGCGTATTTCGAAGGATATGGCGGTATGCGCCATTGTGACGTCGTGGCAGTCACGAGCAACGGATGCAAGGTTTTGACAGAGTTCTAGGGGATACATGATTTCGAGCGCAACCATCACGGGAAGCAACGTACGGGTTTATACAGTGCCTACAGATGCTCCTGAGGCGGACGGAACTTTCTCCTGGAAGAGCACCACCATAATCCTCGTCGAACTGGAGGCTGCGGGGCGTACCGGGCTCGGTTATACCTACGCAGAAGCAGCAACAGGGAAGCTGGTCGACTCGCTTCTGAAGTCGGTGATCCAGGGTAAAGACGTTTTCGCGCAAGCGGGCATTCTTCAATCGATGTTTCACCATGTTCGAAACTCGGGAGAGACCGGTGTTACGAGTATGGCGATTTCCGCGATAGATAATGCTCTGTGGGATCTCCGTGCGAGAATCCTCGAGACGCCTCTGGTTTGCTTGCTAGGCAGAGTCCGAGATGGCATCGGTGTATACGGGAGCGGAGGCTTCACTTCATATAGCGATGAGCAGCTCACGAATCAGCTAGGGGGATGGGCCTCGCAAGGAATGCGCATGGTCAAGATGAAAGTCGGATCCCACCCGGGAGACGATTGTCGCCGCGTAGAAGTCGCGCGGAAAGCCATTGGGGACTCGACGAAGCTTTTCGTGGATGCTAACGGTGCCTACACGGTCACGCAGGCGCTTCAACTTGCGTTCAGATTCGCGGAGACAGCCGATGTTCGATGGTTCGAGGAGCCGGTTAGCTCGGACAACCTGGAAGGTTTGAGGGAGTTTCGAGCTCGGGCTCCACTCGGTATGGACACTGCGGCGGGCGAGTACGGTTATACAGCCTGGTATTTCGCGCGAATGCTCAGCGCTGGGTCGGTCACCGTGTTGCAGGCGGACGCGACCCGATGCGGAGGGATCAGCGGATTTTTGGATGTGGCGGCTTTATGTTGGGCAGCAAATATGCCCTTGTCTTCCCATTGCGGGCCAAGTATGCATCTACATGTTTGTTGCGCTGTTCCGCGCGCGATTCACATGGAATATTTTCACGACCACGTACGAATTGAGCAGATGTTCTTTGACGGCTTCTGCAAACCGGTGGATGGCATCATGTCACCTGACTTGGAGCGGCCCGGCAATGGTCTTGTGTTGAAAGAGAAAGACGCTGCTACCTACCTGGTCTAAAGCTGCTCGTCGTGCCAGGCCAAAGTTGACTAACGCGCTTCGGCGCAAAACTCGAAAGGACGAGAGCATGGCCAAGCAAGTATCCGATCTAATTGTCGAGCGCTTATTGGAATGGGGTGTGGATACGATCTTTGGCTTCCCCGGTGACGGAGTCGACGGCTTCTTCGAAGCGCTGCGGACTCATCAGGACAAGCTGAGGTTCATTCAGGTGCGTCATGAAGAAGCTGCCGCCTTTGCTGCGGTGGGATATGCCAAGTACACGGGGCGACTGGGAGTTTGCTGTGCAACATCCGGTCCAGGTGGCGTGCATCTGTTGAATGGCTTATATGACGCGAAGTGTGATGGCCAGCCGGTGCTCGCAATCACGGGTCATACATTTCACGACCTCATTGGCATGGACTATCAGCAGGATGTCGATCTCGACAAACTGTATATGGACGTGTCGGAGTTCAACGAGCGCGTGATGGGACCGGCTCATGCGGTGAACTGCGTGGATATGGCAGTTCGCACAGCTTATGGACGACACGGGGTGAGCCACCTTTGCATTCCGAAGGATATACAGGAGTGGCCCGTAACGGATAAGCATCGCAGCAATGGGAACGTGAAGGGGCACAGTGGAGATTGGAGCGCACCGTCGTCTGCAGTGCCAGCGCTTACCTTGCTGAAGCAGGCCGCCAACCTTATCAACGATGGTTCGCGAGTCACCATCCTTGCCGGCCGCGGAGCGATGCATTGCAAGGAAGAGTTGGCTCAACTAGCCGAGACAGTCGGTGGACCCGTGGTAAAAGCGTTGCTCGGCAAGGGCGTTCTTCCGGATCGGAGCCCTTATACAACGGGAGGCATTGGGTTGCTGGGAACCGCGCCGTCTGTCGACGCGATGGAGGAGTGTGACACCTTCATCATGATCGGCAGCAGTTATCCTTACATCGAATTTCTTCCGAAGCCGGGACAAGCGAGGTGTGTGCAGATCGAACTTGACCCAACGCGCATTGGTCTGAGGCATCCGGTGGATGTGGGTTTAGTTGGTGATGCAAAGGCGATCTTGTCAGCCCTTCTACCGATGCTCAAGGCAAAAAATAAGAGATTTTTGAAGAAATCGCAGGATCGGATGAAGTCTTGGTTCGAGCTCATGGAGGAGCGTGGGACGCGGAAAGATATGCCCATGAAACCTCAAGTAGTGACCCATACATTGAATAAGCTTTTGAAGGACGATGCGATTGTTTCTTCCGATAGCGGAACCATCGCGACTTGGACCGCTCGATATGTGGACATTCGAGGAACGATGCAGTTCTCACTGTCGGGCTCATTGGCTACGATGGCAAACGGACTCCCGTACAGTATTGGCGCTGCCGTCGCATACCCTGGTAGACAGGTCGTTTGTGTTGTGGGTGACGGCGGACTGACGATGCTGATGGGTGAGATTGCGACGCTCGTGAAGTACAAGCTCAACGTGACGGTGATCGTAGTCAAAAACAATGTGCTTGGTCAGATCAAATGGGAGCAAATGATTCTTGAAGGCAACCCAGAGTATGGTGTCGAACTAGAACCGATTGACTTCGCCATGGTCGCAGAGGCTTGCGGAGCCCGCGGCTATACGATTGAACGGCCCGAGGACGCAGAACAGATATTGCGCCAAGCGCTTGATGGAAACGGGCCGTCTGTTGTGCAAGCGGTAGTCGACCCAAATGAGCCGCCAATGCCTGGTAAAGTCACGACGGAGCAGGCAATCAAGCTTTCCGAAGCCTTGGTGCGCGGCCAGAAGAACGCGGCCAAAATTATCAAGACCATCGCAAGCGACAAGATTCGCGAGGTGATTTAGGTGATGGCGGGAGAGGATTCCCTTTCGCTAACCCACCTTGAGCGCGATGCAGCGATTTCGGTGAATAGGATTCGGGAGGGTCGATTTCAGCGCAGTCTATCGCTGCTCACGGCGTTGACGAGTATTGTCAGTGGGCTCGAGGTCGCCTACGAACATTACCGCGGGAGTTATAGCCGGCGAGTGATGTATACGCCAGTCATTCTCAGCGTGCTCCTTGCGGCGGCTGGGTTTGCTGGATTCTTTAGTCGCCGCGCTGCTCGAACACTACTTCGACTCGTATCAGTAGCAACTCTTATCGATGCAGGCGTGGGATTTTATTTCCACGTCAGAGGCATCCATCGCAAACCCGGCGGATGGCGCTTGCCTATGACCAACATCATCATGGGACCGCCGATTTTCGCGCCGCTGCTATTCGGGACGAGTGCGTACCTAGGGTTAATTGCCTCTTACCTGCAACGTGAGGAAGCAACTGGATCCGCGTCTACGTTCGGTAAAGACGGCTGGTTGGCGAGACTTCTTCCTTCCAATGAAGGAAGAGAGTTGCTTACAGCAGAGCAGGATGAACGGGAAGGGAAGTTTCAGCGGCAGGTTGCCATCGTCGCCGGCATCAGCGCGCTGTTGAGCGGATTCGAAGCCTATTATTCGCATTACAAGAATAATTTTCGGTATTGGGTTCAGTGGACGCCAGTGGGGATTGCTCCCCTACTTGCAGGTGCGGCTTTTGCTTCGGTGAAGAGCCGTCGTATGGCTCGGACTGCGTTGCCCGCTCTTTCAGCAGTCGCTTCGATTGACGCCGCCGTCGGCTTTTTTTATCACGGGCGTGGTGTCCTAAGGCGCGCCGGAGGACGCAAGCACCTGCTCTACAACATTATGTATGGGCCCCCAATCTTTGCGCCGCTGTTGTTTGGAGCTGCCGGGATGTTGGGAGGGCTTGCAAGTTTGCTTCGCCGGAGGACACGATGAATCCCCGCCAAGATATGGACCCAACGGAATTACTTGTCGATCCTCAAACCGGCGAACCGATTTTCCCGACTCGCCAGCCCGGCTATTATCCCGGCTTTAGCACGATGGCGCAGCGGCCTTTCTGGGATAGTGCAACGCGAGACGTCGTCGAGATGCGTGTCGAAGATCCCCCGAAGCGCCAGTTCTTCACCGAACAAGAGTGGGACTTTTGGACGACGGTTTTTGCTCACTTGATTCCACAGACTGATCGAGCACCCGAGCGTCAGATCCCACTGATCGCGCCGCTGGATGACAGGCTGTATCACGACCGAACGGTGGGATATCGCTACGAGGATATGCCGCATGACCGAGTGGTGTATCGGATTGGCATTCAAGCAATCAACGAAGAATCGCAGAAGGAGTTTGGTGGTCAATTCATGGCATTGCCTCAACTGCAGCAGGAGCTCGTGCTGCAGAGAATTGAGCAGACGAAACCTCGCGGCGGCAAAACAATATGGAAAAAGATGTCTGTGAAGCGATTTTGGCAGATGATCATGACCGATGCCATCGAAGCGTATTACGCGCATCCGTGGGCGTGGGATGAGATCGGCTTTGGCGGCCCTGCCTATCCGCGAGCCTATACGAGATTGGAGCGTGGAGAGCCGGAGCCGTGGGAGAAAGAAGAGAAGCGGTACGAGTGGCTAGCTCCTAAATACTCGATCTCTGATTGTGTCGACGGCAGTGATACCGACGAGGACCAGGCGCACCATGGGAGCGGAGGCACGCATTGAAGAAGCCGATCTTGGGTACCTTCGCGCCACCTCGCACGGGCAATCACATGCTTGGATCGTTACAGTCCATCCACGCGCCGATGCGAAAATTCAAGGACAGTGAGGAGGTCGACTATGTTATCGTCGGCGTCGGTTCTGCTGGGGGAGTGTTATTACAGCGACTGGCGCGGGCGGGATTTAATGTCGTTGGACTGGAGGCGGGTCCTTTCTGGGATACGGAGAGGGATTGGGTGAGTGATGAAGTCGGATCGCACGAGCTTTATTGGACCGACCCACGTGTAACCGGCGGCGAAGATCCATTGGCGCTGGGAGCAAATAATTGTGGCAAGGGTGTTGGTGGAGGATCGGTGCATTGGGCGGCGTTCACACCGCGATTGCATCCGTCCGATTTTGAGGTCTATACAAGGGACGGCGTGGGTGCAGATTGGCCGATCAGTTACGACGACATCAAGCCCTACTATGAGCAGCTTGAATTGGAGATGCCTGTTGCAGGACCAGCATATTATCCGTGGGGACATCCGCATGGATATGCCTATGGGCCACATCCGGTGGGCGGCGTCGGGAACGCATTGATCAAGGGCTGTACTGCACTCAAGATTCCTGTGTCGATTGGCGGCCCGGTTGCGATTCTTTCGGGATCACACGGCGACAGGCCTCACTGTATCTATCGCGGATTTTGTATTCAGGGATGCAAAGTTGGAGCCAAGGCAAGCACTCTGATCACGCACGTTCCTGATGCCTTGCGGAGTGGTGCGGAGATTCGTGACTACAGCATGGCTTCGCGAATTCAACTTGGGCCAGCTCGGCGCGTCACCGGCGTACATTACTTTGACCGGGACGGACGCGAACATTTTCAACGCGCCCAGGCGGTCATTGTTGCTGGATATGCGATCGAGAGCCCGAGGCTATTGTTGAACTCAGCCTGCCCTGGCTTCGAGAACGGACTTGCAAATTCGAGTGATACGGTCGGTCGATATCTCATGGCTCAGGCAGGCAACGTTGTCATGGGGCGTTTCGAACAACTGGTACGGATGTATAAAGCTCCACCAGCGCACGCATTGACTGAAGAATTTTACGAGACGAATCCGAAGAATGATTTTGCCCGAGGCTTTGCGATCCAGACTGTCGGCCCGCTTCCTGGTGCGTTCGGCAAACAGATGCTTGCCGCCAAGAAGGCCTGGGGTTGGGGTTTGCGCCGCGAGATGATGGACTACAACCATTGGGCTACCTTCGGGCTGTTGGGTGAGATTCTTCCTTGGGCTGATAATCGCGTCACGCTCTCGGATGAAAAAGATCGCTTTGGACTTCCCGTGGCGCACGTCAGCTTCAATCTGCACGCGAATGACAAGAAGCTCATCAAAGCGGCTAAGCAGAAGACGATGGAAGTAATGCAGGCTGCAGGAGCTCAAGAGGTGGTGCAGGAGTCTCGATACGCTCACTTGGTCGGAGCGTGCCGAATGGGATCAGACCCCAAGAGCTCCGTTGTAGACAAGTTTGGGAGGACTCACGACATACCAAACCTTTTCGTCTGCGATGGAAGTATCTTGCCTACCCAGGGATCGGCCAATCCCGGCTTGACCATTCAAGCCCTGGCAGCAAGGACTGCCGATTATTTGATCTCACAAGGCACGCTTATCTTTACGAGCGATCGACGTGATGACGCTCCGCCTCCAATTCGCAAAGAGCTTGCACCTCCCGAAACGTGGGGTAAGGGAGTACCGAGACTAACGTGATCTTTAGCAGGTTTTGAGTTGGAGAACGTCCGCCTGTCGGCCCGCCTAAGTTCTCTTCTATGATCGACTCGCATAATACTCACCTTGGTTCATTCTGACCGAAGATGTGGACAACCTGGTCACACTGAGGTTCTGAACCATGTTTGGTTCGTGTTATCCACTGAATTCATGAAATCCACACGATAAGGCCTTGATAGATGAAGGGCAGCGAAGCATACTCGCACCTAGGGTCTGCCGCATCCAGTGGCAGCTATTAAGCCGAGTTGTACAGAGATGAGCGCCGTGAGCCGATACAGCCGTGAAGACGTTCTGCGCATTCTCAGACTGCCGATTCGCCAACTTGCTGCTTGGGAGAAGGCCGGATTAATCGTATCCTCGGAAACCTACTCCTTTGATGAACTCGTACAACTGCGGAAGCTTCGTGATTTGGCGGCGACTCGGATATCTGTAAAGAGCATCCGCCAATCCGTAGATGCAATGCAGCGCGTTTCCGGAATGTTGAATCCGCTCATGGAGTCCGTTGCAGTTCTCCACGGATCAAAGCTCGCCTTTCGGCAGTGGGGCGCCCTCGTCGATCCAATGACCAGGCAAATGGCGTTTGATTTTGAACTGGCGCCCAGCAGTGGGATGGCTGTGGTGCGGAAGAATGGGCGGGACCTGCCCCCAGGGTACAGTGACCTGCACGAGATGTTTTTGCGCGCAGTGCGACTGGAGGACATTCCGGGCCGGCTCGAAGAAGCAAAGACAGTTTACGAGACGATCTTGGAGTTGGAGCCTGGACATGCCGCCGCCGCGATCAATCTGGGAACCATCTATTACAACGAAAAGTCGTTTGTGCAGGCAGAGCAGCGATATCGCCAGGCGGTGAAGGCTGATCCTGAGTATGCTTTGGCATTCTTCGATCTGGGCAATGTGCTCGACGAGCAGCAACGCATGGATGAGGCCATTGATGCGTATCAGCGCGCGCTTGCGCTGGTTCCGCAATATGCCGACGCGCACTATAACCTGGCGCTGGCGTATGAGCGCATTCAAGAACCTCGTAAAGCGCTGCGCCACTGGACGACGTATACCAGGCTTGACCCAACCGGTCCATGGGCGAGCCATGCGCGGAGTCAGGCGCGAAAGATTCTGGGAAGCGAACGTTTGGCGATCGTTACGAGGCATGGTCGCACGATGCGTATTGCCGGTTAAGCCACCCACTCTGCTTAATTCCTGACTGTTCCCAACCGTGTCGTGGCGCATTTCCTGCGCTACGGGCTATAGAGTAAACTCCGAGGCAAAGCTAAAACTGTTTGCGTTGCTGAGGAGACCTTGCCCGATGGCTGAACACACGACCTTTCGCCCTTTTGTTCCTGCAAATGAAGACAGAAGGGAGTTATCGGTTCGGGCGCTTTTGCTCGGCTCAATCTTCGGCGTGATCTTTGGGGCGGTCACGGTATACGTGGGACTGAAGGCCGGCCTCACGGTTGCGGCGAGTATCCCGATTTCCGTTCTGTCGATCACGATATTGCGAGCGTTCGGAAAAGCTTCGATCCTGGAAAACAATATCGTGCAGACGACCGGTAATGCTGGTCAGTCGATTGCGTCCGGCGTGATCTTCACGTTGCCGGCGTTGATCTTTTTAGGATTCGATCTGCAGAGTTCGCGCATCTTTGCGCTGGCGCTGTTTGGTGGATGGTTGGGCGTACTGTTTATGATTCCTCTGCGCCGCCAGTTGATTGTGGAGGAACATGGGATCCTCCAGTATCCGGAGGGCACGGCTTGTGCGGATGTGCTGCAGGCGGGAGACCGGGGCGGGTCGTTCGCTAGCCGCGTGTTTTTTGGGTTGGGTTTCGGCGCTTTGTATGCGTTATTTCAGAATGAAAATCTGCTGCACTTGATGCCCGAAACACCGAACTGGTCTCCGGACTTTGATCCTCATGGGCAGCAGATTATGAAGGGCGCTGCAATTCGGGCGGATGTTACGCCGGAGTACCTGGGGGTGGGGTACATCATCGGGGTGAAGGTGTCGGCGATCATGCTGGCTGGGGGTGTGTTTAGCTGGCTGGTGCTGATGCCTACGATCGTGTTCTTTGGGAAGCATCTGCCGGGGCCGTTGTATCCGGGGGTTGTGCCTATATCGCAGATGAGTCCTAGCGACCTGTGGTCGACGTATGTGCGGCCGATGGGAGCTGGGGCGGTGGCGGCCAGCGGGTTGATCACCTTGCTTCGGACGGCACCGACCATTGTGAGTGCTTTGACCTCGGGGTTTGCCAAGATGGGGTTGAAGAAAGGGTCGACGCGGAGCACGCCGCTGCGGACTGAGAACGACATTCCGATGAGCGTGGTCGTCGGCGGGAGCGTGGTGCTTATCCTGCTGATGTTCCTGTTCCTGGAGTTCAAGCCGGTTCCGGGAGCGCAGGTGGGATGGTTGGCGAACCTTTCGGCGTCGCTGTTGGTGGTGGTGTTCGGGTTCCTGTTCGTGACGGTGTCGGCGCGGATTGTGGGAATCGTGGGGTCGAGCGCTAGCCCGGTGAGCGGGATGACGATTGCTACGCTGATGGCAGTGTCGGCGATCTTCCTGGTGAAGGGCTGGACTGCTCCGGCGTTCGGAGCGCTGGCGATCACGATCGGTGGAATGGTGTGCATTGCGGCTTCCAACGCTGGCGACACGAGTCAGGACTTGAAGACCGGGTTCCTGATTGGAGCGACGCCTTGGAAGCAGCAGGTTGCGGTGATGGTTGGTGTGATCGTGTCGGTGTTCTCCATTGGGGCGACGCTGAATGCCATGAACAAAGGGCTGGAGAGCTTCCGCGAGCTGCCCACGGCGCGGGCGATCTCGCTGGCAGCGCTGCCAGATGGAGTTTCGAACCAGGGCTACTTCCAGCGGGACCGTGTGACGATGCTCGTGCCTCCTGCTGCGGGGAGTTCTGCGGCGCCGAAGCGTGAGGACTTGACGGATGCGAACCACTATATTGTGCTGAACTCCATCGGCTCGGCGACGCTGCAGGATGGGAAGTACTTGTACGATCCTGCGACGGGGAAGATTGAGGTTCAGTGGGTGCAGGGAATTGGCAGCGAGAAGGCTGCTGCTCCGCAGGGTCGGTTGATGGCTACGGTGATCAACGGAATCCTGAGCAGGAAGTTGCCTTGGAGCCTGGTGCTGCTGGGTGTTGCGCTGGTGATTGGGATCGAGTTGTTGGGTGTGCGATCACTGACGTTTGCTGTGGGAGCCTATCTGTCGATTGGGACTACGTTGGCGATCTTCTGCGGCGGTGTGGTGCGATGGATGGTGGATCGAGCGCTGGAGAAGAGCGGTGATGGGCCGAAGACGGAGGCGGAGAGCGAGATCTCTCCGGGAAGTTTGTACGCTTCGGGGTTGATTGCCGCAGGCGGCATTATGGGATTGATGGGCGTCTGCGTGAACTTGTATGAAGGAGCGACCGACAAGGTGGTCTTTCAGTTCTCTTCGACCAATCCTTTCTATAAAGATTGGGTGAGTGTGATCTGCTTCGCAGCGCTGGGCTTCAGCTTGTATTACTTTGCGAGGAAGCCGATGGAATCGGAGAAGATTCTGGAAGAGGTTGAGAGAGAGGAACAGTAGATGAAGCGTTGGATTGCGATGTTGGTGGTGGTGGTGTCGTTGACGCCGATGGTGGCGCGGGCGGATGAGGCGTCGAAGACGGCGAAGGTGAAGGAGCTGTTTGCGGTGATGCACACCGATCACAACCTGGACCGGATGATGAGCTCGATGCAGCGTCAGATTGAGTTGACGGCGCAGAATGTTTCGGGAGCCGATGCGATGACTCCCGAGAAGAAGAAGATTCAGGACGAGTTTGTTGCGAACTCGATGAAGGCTGTGAATGCTACGTTTGGCTGGACGGTGCTGGAGCCGGCCTATCTGAAGCTCTATGTGGATACCTTTACCGACGCGGAGCTGGATGGGATGCTGGCCTTCTACAAGTCTCCGGCGGGACAGGCGATGTTGACGAAGACACCGCAGTTGTCGGCTGGAGTGATGCAGATTGTGCACGGGCAGATGAATGATCTGCAGCCCAGGATGCAGGCGATGCAGGAACTGTATGTGAAGGCGATGGCGGCTTCGACACCGGCGGCGCATTGAGGCTGGGGGGGTACCCCCCCTCCCCCTCCCCCCCTTTTTTTATGGTTTCTTGCCTGTAAGCTTTTGATATCAGGCCGGTTGTGGGGACGGGTCTCTGGATATAGGTGAATTGTGTAAGCGGTTTAGAATCAGTTGGTTGGAGAGGTAACTTCCTGTATGTGTAACGTGCGGCACTGGTTACGGGTATCAATGACAAAACATTGGGGTTAGGTGCGTTTTTTGGTGGTGGTGACGGGTGGGACGCGCGCTTGGCGCGCTGGAAGCAGGTTCCTCGCTTCGCTCGGAATGACAGGCAGAAAGGCAAGGGTAAGGGCAACAGCAGCACAGATGGAGAGAGTGGCAGTGGGCGGGTGGGTTGGTTTTGCTTAAGCTTTGGGGCTAGTTAAATTTTAGCGGATCGGTGGGGGGTAGTATGCCAGGTTTTGAGAATTTAAATCGCCAGTGTTGACGGGGGTTTTGTCGATTTCCGGGGTGTTGGGGGGCTTGACAGGATTTTGGTGGTGGAGCGTCGGCGGCGTGGCTGGGCGGAGATGTTTGAGTTTGGAGAGCTGGAGGCGTAGGCTCGGTGGCAATCACCTGTTGAAAAGAGAGATGAGGTCTGCGATGAAGCGTTGGGTAGCGGTGTGTGCGGTGGTGTTGGCGATGGGGCCGATGATGCGGGCGCAGACGACGGATGCGGCGGTTCCGGACGCGGCCAAGGTGGCGAAGGTGCAGCAGATGTTCGAAGTGATGCACATGGACCGAATGATGAGCCAGTTGATGACGGCGATGGGCGGGGCGATGCAGCAGATGGTGCGGACGATGCCGGGCGCCGATCAGATGAACGAACAGCAGAAGGCGCTGATGGACGAGTTCATGAAGCAGGGGATGCAGCTCGTCACGGACACGATGAGTTGGAAGTCGATGGAGCCGGAATATGTGAAGATCTACGCGACTGCGTTTACGACGCAGGAGATCGATGCGATTATTGCGTTCTACCAGACGTCGGCGGGCCAGTCGATGTTGGAAAAGACGCCTATGTTGACGCAGGCAGGCATGAAGATAGCGCAAGGCCGGATGGTAGAGCTGGAGCCGAAGTTGAAGGCGTTGCAGGATGAGTTTATTCCGAAGATGGTAGCGGCTGGAACGACGGCCGTGCAGCCGAAGTAGCGGGGTCGGGCTAAAGCGCAATTTGTAGGGAGGATTGGTTCAGGGGGCTGAAGCCCCCTGCTAATCCTGTGGGACAAGGGCAACGGCCCGGGGCTAAAGCCCGGACCTATCTCAGAGGCAAGTGCAAGTGCAAGTGCAAAGGCCAATGCGGGGGTCCTTCCCCTTCGGCTGCGCTCAGGGTCAGGATGACGGCGAAAGACAGGCAACAGCAACGGCAACAGCAAGGGCAAGGGCAACAGCAACGGCAAGGGCAACAGCAACGGCAAGGGCAACGGCAACGGCAACGGGATTCTTGGTTGAAAAGGTGGTGGAGGTCATGGTGGGCGGGGCACCTTCGGGGTCCTTCGGCTGCGCGCTGCGCGCTCCGCTCAGGATGACGGCGTAAAACAGGCAACGGCAAGAGCAAGGGCAAATGCAACCGCAAGGGCAAATGCAACCGCAAGGGCAAATGCAAGAGCAAGAGCAAGGGCAAATGCAACCGCAACTGCAAGGGCAAAGGCAAGGGCAAAGGCAAGGGCAACTGCAAGGGCAACTGCAAGGGCAAATGCAAGGGCAAATGCAGATCCCTGCGGGATGACAACCAAAAAAGCAAAGGCAGATGCACGGGCAATGCTAAGGACAATGCCAAGGGCAAGGGCAAGGGCAATGGCAACGGCGACTAGCCTTGGGGCTGTCGCCGTTGTTTGCTGCCGGGATGTGGGTGGGTTAGAGCTCGAGGATGATGGGCATGATCAGGGGGCGGCGGTTGGCGTTTTTTTGGATGAAGCGCTTCAGGTCGCCGCGGATCTTGTCCTTCATGACGCCGTAGTCGCGGCGCTCTTCTTCGCTGGATTGTTCTAACGTTCGCGCGACAATATCACGCGCGTTTCTCAGGAGCTCGGGGTCGTCGGCGGCGAAGCCACGGGTGGTGATCTCGGGGAGACCTTCTACCTGGCCGGTGCGCTTGTTGATGGCGATGATGGGGAGGAAGACGCCGTCTTCGCCGAGGTGCTTGCGGTCGCGGATGACGGTGTCTTCGACTACGTCCGCGGTGGAGTTGTTGTCGATGCAGACGCGGCCGGTGGTGACCTTGCCGGTTTTTTCGGCGTGCTCGCGATCGAGGGTGAGGACATCGCCGTCTTCGAGGAGGATGACTTTTTCGGGGACGCCGGTCGCCGCAGCCAATTCAGCATGGCGCTTGAGGTGGCGGTAGTCGCCATGGACGGGGATGAAGAACTTGGGGCGCACGAGGTTGATCATCATGCGGAGTTCTTCCTGCGAGCCGTGGCCGGAGACGTGGATGAGGCCGTTGGCGCCGTCGTCGTGGATGACTCTGGCGTCGCGACGCTCGAGGTGATCGATGACGCGGTATATGGCTTTTTCGTTGCCGGGGATGACGCGCGAGCTTAGGAGGACGGTGTCGCCGGGCTCGATTTTGGCGAAGCGGTGGTTGTCGACAGCGGCGCGGGAGAGCGCGGACATGGGCTCGCCTTGCGTGCCGGAGATGAGGACGCAGAGCTTGCTGGCGGGCGTGTCCTTGATCTGGTTGGGATGGATGATGAGGCCGGGGGGCGGGTCGATGTAGCCGAGGTCCTGCGCGATTTCGGTGGAGTTGTCGATGGAGCGGCCGATGAGGGCGACCTTGCGGCCGTGCTTGTGGGCGAGGTCCATGGCGATGCGGATGCGATGGATCGAGGACGAGAAGCAGGAGAAGAAGATGCGTTTTTTGGCGGCGCCGAAGATGTCGTCGAGGCGCGGGATGACGGCTTTTTCGCCGGGCGTGAAGCCGGTGCGGTCGACGTTGGTGGAGTCCTGGAGGAGACAGAGAACGTTCTGCTTACCGAGGTCGGCGAAGGCCTGGAGATCGAAGGGATGGCCGTCGGGGGAGGAGAGATCGATCTTGAAGTCGCCGGTGTGGAGGACGATGCCGACGGGGGTGTGGATGGCGAGAGAGACGCAGTCGACGAGGGAATGCGTGACGCGGATGGGGAGGACCGAGAAGACGCCGAGGTTGAAGCGGCGGCCGGGGAGGATCTCGATGAGCTCGGCGTCGTCAAGGAGGCGATGCTCTTCGAGCTTGCCTTCGACGTAGGCGAGGGTGAACTCGGTGCCGTAGACGGGGACGTTGAGCTCGGAGAGGATCCAGGGGAGGCCACCGATGTGGTCTTCGTGGCCGTGGGTGAGGACGATGCCGCGGACCTTGGCGCGGTTCTCGATGAGGTAGGAGATGTCGGGGACGACGATGTCTACGCCGAGGAGTTCTTCTTCGGGGAACATGAGGCCAGCGTCTACTACGAGGATGTCGTCGCCGAAGTGGAGAGCGAGACAGTTCATGCCGAACTCGCCGAGTCCGCCGAGCGGGATTATTTGCAGTTTTTCATTTGCCATGGACCTTCAGTCTATCGCACTCAGGTGTGCGGGGATGAAGGCGCGGGGTTAGCCGAGTTCTGTGTCGTGGGGGAGCTGCTCGAGATCTTCGGGACGGGTGCGGGCGCGGGCGGCGCGAATCTTGCGGGCGCTGACGAATCCGTGCACGGTCTTCCAGATGAAGATGGCGAAGAAGCAGAGTGGGGCGTTGCCGGCTTCGTCGGGTGGAAGGATGTAGGCGATGGCGCAGCAGAGAAGGCCGAAGCTGCCGACTCCGAGGAAGTCCCACATGAGGGAGAGGGTGATGGTGGTTTCCAGCGGGCTGAGATCGAGCGGACGGCGCTGGCGCCAGGCGTTCCAGTAGAGGACGGCGATGACGTAGTAGATGGCGGTGAAGCCGAGGCCGTAGACCACCATGAGCTCGCGCAGTTGGTACGGATTGGAGAAGATGTTCGTTGCTTGGGTTCCGATTAATGTGAAGAGGAACTTGAGCGGGTAGGCGTAGAACATCACGGTGAAGAGGAGGACGCAGTTGATCCAGATGGTGGCGTTGTCGTGCACGCCGTAGCGGCGGAAGAAGCGGTAGTGAGCGTGCCAGACGGAGAAGAAGATGCCGAAGCAGATGGCGAAGGGAACGAGGCCGAGAAGGATTTTGTGGAACTGATCGTAGGTGCGGGGGACTTCGGAGGAGACGACGATGAGGGTGAGGGAGAAGCCGAAGACGACGTCGGAGAAGCCGTCGATGCGCGAGCTCTCGGTGCCGCGGAGACGGAAGCCGTCCTTCTCAATTTTTCCGAAGGGTACGCGCATGGTTCCCGACAGTGTACGCGAAGAGGGTTTCGGAGGGCGGAATGATCTAGATGGCGCGGATGAGGCGGGCGGGTAGGGTGAAGATGGCTCCAATGAGCTCGAACACGCCGCCGACTACGAGGCCAATGAGGCGGAAAGGGAGCAGGATGAGCCAGATGA
Source organism: Acidobacteriaceae bacterium (assembly GCA_049578265.1). Classification (GTDB taxonomy): domain Bacteria; phylum Acidobacteriota; class Terriglobia; order Terriglobales; family Acidobacteriaceae; genus Granulicella. The sequence goes on along the minus strand of JBAULP010000046.1, from coordinate 15,952 downwards.
GGGGGTAGAGCACGAGCGCGAGCAGAGCCGCGGGCCAGCAAATGATGAGGAGAATGAGGAAGAGAAGAATCTTCATGGTCGGTGGCTGCCTTTCTTTGATTATTACGCAGGCTTCGATTAAATGGTTCCCCAATGCCATGGGTGGGCGGCCCGCAGGTGAGGTTACGGGTATGTTGTTGGGTTAGAAGCGGAGGCGCGCGGTGAAGACGGGGGAGTGATTGTAGGTGTTGAAGTGGGTGAGGGCGATCTGCTCGCCGGCGCCGAGGGAGATGGCGAGGGGCTTGGGGTGGTTGGGGCGGCCGCGGAGCCGGTTACCAAAGGTCAAGGGGATGCGGCTGATGATGATGCCGGGGGTGTTGAAGGTCTGCTGCTTGCCGGCATTCTTGCCGCCGAGGTAGAAGGTGGAGTTGAACTCGTCCTGGATCCAGAGGATGGGGGTTGCGTGGTACTCCATCGCGTTGTTCCAGGTGAGAGAGCGGCCGAGGCCTTTGGTGTTGGAGGCGGGGAGCACGGCGCCGAAGGTGGTTTGCCAGGCGACGTTGCGGAAGCCTTTGCCGAGGCCGATGGCGGGGGTGAGGATGGCGCAGCAGCTTCCGTTGCCGCTTTTGCCGGTGGGGATGGTGGCGGAGAACTCGGCGGTGAGGATGGCGTTGTGGTGCTGCTCGTTGCTGCCGTAGAGACGGTACTTGATGCGGAAGGCGATGTCGCCGAAGCCGTTGGGCGGGGCGGCCTGGGAGGATTGCGGAGCGGAGTGCTCGAAGAAGGGCGGTGGGCTTATGCGGATTTCGGTGCGCGGGAAGGGGATGGTCTGGATGCCTTTGGTGTTGCCGAGGTTCCAGGTGGTAGCGCCGGTGGGGGTGGTCTGGCGAAGGAAGTCGGCGCGGAAGCCTTGCTGGATGCGGGCGTTTGTGGTGATGAGTGGTGTGGCCCAGTGGGGCTGCTTGGCTTCCTCGGCGAGCACACGGGCTTCATAGGAGGCAAAGAAACTTTTGTGTGACGCTTGGGTGAAGGGCTGTTGTTGATCAGGCGTGGAGGCTTGCTGTGCGATTGCGAGAGGGGCGGAGAGGAGAGTGAGCACGGCCAGGGCGAGAAGGCTGGGAGGGTTGCGGGTCATTTGGTTCCTCGTGCTCTGCAAGCGTGCGCGGGCGCGCGGCGGGTGGTCCCGGACCGACGTTGCAGGCTTAGAGCTGGTGAGTGTTTGGGTGAGCTACGCGCAGGAGGTTAGCGCGTGTGCAGGCAGGACGGCTCGACGTTGTGGAGGGGACAACAACGGAGCTGCGGGGTGCGGTGCATGTGTTGTTACGGTAGCAGATGTTGGGTGAAGGCAGAAGAGTTCTTCGGGATGGTGTTCCGGCTCGCCGGGCAGAACTGCGGGTCTCTCCGCTACGCAGGACGATGATGCCGTCGTGCTCCGGTCGAGATGACAAATCTCAAAGCTGCTGAAGAGACGCCTCTGAATTGCCGTTTACAGATGGATAAAGCGCGAAGAACACGGATCCTGTTGGATGGGGCACTAGCAGAGCGGCTATTCGGGTTGGGAGTAGAGGGCCCAGGCGCTGGCGAGATCCTGGACGATGTGGCCTAGAGATTTGTAGATGGTGATGTCTTGCGGGGTGCGACGGCCTTCGGCGTCGTTGGCGAGGACCTGGCCGATCTCGGCGAGGATGTGGTCGTCGGTGATGAGGCCGGCGGCTTTGGCGCGGAGAAACTCTCCGCCTTGCTGAAGGACGCCTTCGCGGCTGTCTGCGAAGAAGCGCGAGTGGAGGACTAGATCGTTATCGACTTCGGCGGGGCCGGCGTGGCTGGAGCCTACGAGATTGATGTGGGTTCCGGGCTGGACGTCGGCGGCGTGGAGGATGGGGTCGGTGGCGGCGGTGAGGGTGCAGATGATGTCGGCGTGAGCGACTGCATCGGCTGCGGAGGGCGATGCGGCGATGGGGATGTTGAGCTCGGGCTGCATGCGCTGGGCGAAGGCATGGGCGCGCTCGGGGGAGCGGCCCCAGACGGTGATGGATTCGAGCGCGCGGACTTGCTGGATGGCGCGGATGTGGGTGGTGGCCTGTTCGCCGTAGCCTAGGATGGCGAGATGGCGGGCGTCGGGGCGGGCGAGGGCGTCGGTGGCTACGGCGCTGGCTGCGGCGGTGCGAATGGCGGTGACGGAGGTGGCGTCGACTACGCAGACGGGCGCGCCGGTGGCGGGGTGGAAGAGGAGGATGAGGCCCTGGTGCGAGGGGACGCCGAGGGCGAAGTTGTCTGCGAAGACGCTCAGGAGTTTTGCGCCGAAGGTGGCGTGCTCGCCGAGGGCTCCGGGCATGATGCCGAAGAGGCGGCCGGGGGAGAGTGGGATGATGGAGCGGAGATGCTGTTTGGTTTCGCCGCGCGAGAGGGCGATCATGGCTTGCCTCACGATGGGGAGGCAGCGGTCGTAGGTCAGGCGGCGGTTGACTTCGGGGGCGTCGATGAATCGCATGGGTTTCTTATTTGGCGGAGCAGGTTTCAAGCGTGGTGGAGGCTTGGGATTTCTTAAGCAGGGTCTCTTTCAGTTCTACAACATGGGCTGGCGCTTCGATCACAAGACCCGACTAGCACACGCTCCTCCGCGTACAAGGAGGTCATACTGTCAGCCGAATCAGTTCGCTCCCGGCCGCGCGACCTTGTCGATCACCAACACGTCCGCAGGAGCCTTCACACGTTCCAGCTCGAGGCCGATCTGTTCCTGGAGCGCCGTAAACAGTCCGGGTGGCGCGTCAGATGCAGTTGTCGGCGCATCGTCCATTGTCCATTGCAGATTGAAGTCGTAGCGACCTTCGATTCTGGTTTGATCGACGACGGGCAAGTCCACATCATATTGCAGGATCGTTGCCAGCTCTGCCATGGAGATATTCTTGAGGGCTTCCGTATGCCGGCCGTCGTTCTCCCCGGTTCTTTGTTGCAACCATCCGTTCGGATTGCTCGTATTTGCAATCATCCTGGGACCGCCCTTGCCTGCCCTCAAGGCAAACACCGACATCTCCCGCTCTTCGTGATGCAACTTCAAGCCGAACCTCTCTGCCAAAATCTTCCGAGCCATCCCTTTTAGCTGCGTGAAGCTCGGACGTCCCGCTACGTCAGGCGTGCCATTTATATCCCAACGCGTCTCGGTCGCCCAGTCCGGCAAGCCTACGAGTTGGCTCTTCTGCACATCGTAGCCGAGGAGTAGCAACTGCCTCACCGTTATGTTCAACAGCCGCACATAACGCCCCGTCAGAATGAAATCGTGACCTCGCGTATCGTTGGGATCGCTTGCCTTGATCGTTGCGACCTCCCAATCCGGGTCGGCGCTCCGCGCCATCGGCCTGACCTGCATTGGCTTTCCCGTGTCCTGTCCCTGTAACCGGCCGCCCGCTGCTCCGCATAGGGTCACGGCCACTGTAATCGTTGCCATGTGCATCCATGTGCGGCGAGTTGTTGCAGTGGTCACCGCCGTTCCCTCCTGCGGTTAAGATGTTTCGCAAGTTTAGCGGAGGAGGTCTTCGAGGGTGGTGGAGAGGTCGGTTTTTTCGTCGCGGTATTTGACGATGATGGGGGTGTAGACGCTTAGGCCGAGGTCTTTGCCGTAGCCGTGTTGGATGGCGCGAGAGCCTGCGACGACGACGGCTCCGCTGGGGATGATGAGGGGGGTTTCGGGGGTGGCTTTGTAGATGGTGTTGTTGGGGATGTCGTAGACGGGGGTGCCGCGGGTTAGGATGACGCCGCTGGCGAGGACCGCTCGGGAGCGGACGATGGTGCCTTCGTAGACGCCGGTGTTGCCGCCGGCCAGGACGTCGTCTTCGATGATGACGGGGGAGGCGTTGATGGGTTCGAGGACGCCTCCGATTTGGCAGGCGGCGGAGAGGTGGACGCGCTTGCCGACCTGGGCGCAGGAGCCTACGAGGGCGTGGGAGTCGATCATGGTGGCCTCGTCGACGAAGGCGCCTACGTTGACGTAGGCGGGGGGCATGATGACGACGCCGGGGGCGAGGTGGGCTCCGGTGCGGACGGAGCTGCCGCCGGGGACGATGCGGACGTTCTGTTCGGGAGTGAACTTGCGCGCGGGGTAGGTGGACTTGTCGACGAAGGTTAAGGCCGGGTGGTGGTCGGGGGTTTCGCCCATCTGGGTTAATGCGCCGAGACGGAAGCCGAGGAGGATGCCGCGTTTGACCCAGGCGTTGACGCGGTAGCCTGTGTGGGATGCGGGGTCGGGCTGGGCGGAGCGGAGGGTGCCGGCTTCGAGGGCGTCGCGGAGCTGGTGGAAGGCGGCGAGGGCGTCGGGGTTCGCGACGGCGGCGGGGCCTTCGGCGAAGAAGTGTTCGATGGATTGTTCCAGGGTCATTAGGACGATTGTAGCGGAGCGGATTCGGGGTCTTGGGGTCTTGCGGGGGTCATGTAAGGAGATTGTAGATAGGACGGCGGTGAGTGGGTGCTACTTCGAGGCGAGCTTGCGGGGGCGGCCGCCTAGTTTGCCGTTGGCGCGGGCGGCGGTGACTTTGGCTTTGCTGCGTGAGGCTCCGCCGACGGCTCCTAGGCGCGCGGCCATCCATTTGCGGGAGCCGAAGTGGCCTTGCATGAGGGCGGTGATGTCGAACTGCGCGTCCAGCAGGGGAAAGTGAAGGCCGAAGGTGGAGGGGCTGATCTCGATCTTTTTGAGCTGCGCAGCGGTGGCGTGTTCCAGGCCCTGGGCGTCCTGGGGGCGGAAGGCGAACCAGGCGTGATTGCTGAGCGAGACGATGATGCGGCCAAGCCTGGCGTCGTAGTGAGCTTTGACGATGTGCGGCTCGTTCAGCAGGCGCAGGCGGGAACGTTCGTTGGCTGCTTGGATCTGCGGCTCGAGTTCGCGGTCCAGATATTCATCGAAGGTTTCCATGAAGTTCTCTCCACGCGGTGCATAGGTGGTCGCGGTGCGATTGCACGAGTCGCATGATTCTGGCGATCTCGGGATTTTTGAATCCGTCATTGTTGCGGACGCTGACGAAGGCGGCTGAACAGTTGAGATTGACGACCAGTTCGCATCCTCTTGCGAGGACATGAACGTGGGCGGGAAGATGGTCGTCTACGTAGATCATGATCTGGTAGCCGTCGACGCGAAGAACCGTTGGCATAAGAGTATCAGAATAGCTAAGCGCTTGGGTTATTGGAGTGGATGCGGGTTAGACGCGGCTCGATGCTATTCATTGCTGGCATGGGTGACTGTAGGTGTATGGATGCTTTTTGTAATGGCCGGCGTACCCCATGGTGCTTGTCCCGCACCAGCTTAGAACGTATTTGGAGCCACTGAAACGCCATCTTTCCAGATCTGTGTCGGATGCGGAGTCGTGGACCGAGAACAGTATGTCTGGCTCGGCATTGTGATTCGTCTTCAAGACAGTGATCTCCTTGCCGCTATCTTCTAAAAGTATCTTGTCGTCTTGACTGAGCACCCAGGTCATGCAGTTGCCGACTGCTCCGCAAAATAGATAGGTCCAGCCAGAGATAAACGTCAGTGTTCCTTGACTGCGTTTAAGGATGAGGACGTGGAGGTTTTTCATCGCGGTGGCAAGCTCAACAGGGTCGAGATCGCTTGGATCGCCGGAGTCGAGGTGGTACTCGATTCTTGGCTTGATTGCGTGGAGAATGCCTGCTCGTTGTTGTGGGGATAATGCGTCCATGCGAATCGGGAGTGTCGATTCGTCGAGATGCCACGTTTGACTGCAGGTGTCTGGCGCTAGAGACGCTGCGAGGATCATGAGCGCGACTGCATGAATGATCAGTCTGGAGAGAGACTGGATCGGTTTCGTCATTTTCGCTGTCATCGGGCGGCCTTCGTGATTGCGCTGGAGTCATTGCGGCAGCAGGTTGAGGGATTGGAGGAGGGATTTTAGTTTGGTGCGGGTGGCTTCTGTTACGGGGACCATGGGTAGGCGGAGGGTTTCGTGGCAGCGGCCTAGCAGGGACATGGTGGCTTTGATGGGGGCGGGGCTGGGTTCTATGAAGTGGGCTTGCATGAGGGCGAAGTAGCGGGCGTTCAGGGTGCGGGCTTCGGCCCAGGAGTCGGGGGTGCCCAGGAGGGCGGCGTCTACCATTTGGGACATGGGGCCAGGGATGGCGTTGGAGGCTACGGAGACTACGCCGCGGCCGCCCAGGGCGATGACGGGGAGGGCCAGGGCGTCGTCGCCGGCGAGGATGGAGAAGTGCGCGGGGGCGTGGGTGAGGAGCTCGGTGATCTGGCTCATGACGCCGCTGGATTCCTTGATGCCGATGATGTTGGGGATCTCGGTGAGGCGGAGGACGGTTTCGGGCAGGAGGTTGGTGGCGGTGCGGCTGGGGATGTTGTAGAGGAGGATGGGAAGGTCGACGGCTTCGGCGATGGCCTTGAAGTGCTGGAACTGGCCTTCCTGGTTGGGGCGGTTGTAGTAGGGGTTGGCGGTGAGGAGGCCGGTTAGGTTGGGGATGCGGGCGAGGCGCTTGGCGTTGGAGACGGCCTGGGCGGTGGAGTTGTGGGTGCAGCCGGCGAAGATGGGAACGCGGCTTGCGCCTGGTTTTGTGGCGGCTTCGGCGGCTTGGATCGTGAGGTTGATGACGCGGTCTGTTTCGGCTTCGGTGAGGGTGGAGGCTTCGCCGGTGGTGCCGCAGGGGATGAGGAGGGCTACGCCGTTTTCGACTTGAGAGCGGACGTGGGCGGTTAGGGCGGGCTCGTCGAGGGAGCCGTCGGGGTGAAAGGGGGTGACGAGCGCGGTGCCGCAGCCTTGAAGTGTCATGTCGTGGTGAGTTTAGCTCGGATCGCTGTGGGTGCGCAGGTCCTGCGCGGACGGCGACGGGCTTCCTGTTGCGCTAAACGGACTCGAGGGTGACAGCGAGCGCTTCTACGGGTGGGAGGCGCGCGTTCGCTCGATGATTTTCTTTGGGGGCATGAGCCAGAGGATGGCTACGGTGGCGATCATGGCGAGAGCGAGATAGGGAGAGACGAACGCTGCGGGGATGGCTCCGAGATAGAGCGCGGAGGAGGTGAGTTGCTTGAGGGGGCTGCCGGCGAGGGGCTCGCCGGTGCGGCGACAGATGGTGGTGGAGAGAACGATCCAGGCGATGGCGGGAAGGATGGAAGCGACGGCGTAGAGCGCGATGGAGAACGAGGAGATGCCTCGCTCGGCGACCCAGCGCGTGGCGAAGGGGAAGAGTGAGAGGAAGAAGAGGAAGGCGAGGTTGGACCAGAGGATGCCGTGGGTGACGGTGTCGATGTCGTCGGTGAGGTAGTGGTGGTTGACCCAGTAGATGCCGGTCTGGACGAAGCTGAGGAGATAGACGGTGAGGAGCGGGGTGAGGGCGCGAAGGCCGTCGAGGTTGGAGACGTTTTTGGCAGGGACGTGGAGCTCGAGGACCATGATGGTGATGATGACGGCGATGACTCCGTCGGAGAAGGCTTCGAGGCGATCGGAGGAGAGGGGCTTGGACATGGCTGTTGGTGGCAAGGATACAAGAAGAGTTTCCTCAGGGGCTAAAGCCCCATTCCATGAGGTGACTCATTGGCACGGCTGAAGCCGTGCCCCTTCGAGGGTGTAGTGGCTGAGCCTGAGGCTGGTTGTTGCATTGGTTAGCGGGGAGCTAACGGCGACAGTAGGGGACGGATCTTGGTGCAGCTGCTACCCGGGTCCGAGAGTCCGGACCGGGGGCACCCGGATTTGTGGGATTCGGTTGGGCGATGTGCGGCTTAGTGGTAGACGGCCAGGACCATGCCTAGCGTTAGGAGGGCGATGAAGATTTCGCCTAATACGCCTACGAGGATGGGACGCCAGCCTTGGTGGATGAGGTCGCGGAGGTGGGTGCGGAGGCCTACGCCGGCGAAGGCGGGGAGGAAGGCCCACTTGCTGAGGTTGCCGAGGGAGTTGAGCTGCGACGAGGTGAAGAAGCCGATGCTCGCGAGGACGGAGAGAGCTATGAAGCCGAGGATGAACTTGGGGAATTTTTGCCAGAGGAAGAGGGCCTTGCGTTCGACGCGCGCGGCCTTGCCTTGCGACGCCCAGTAGATGGCGTAGCCCAGGACGACGAAGCCGATGAAGGAGGAGCGAGCGGTCTTGGCGAGGATGGCGATGCGGCCGGCGAGGTCGCCGTAGAGAGCTCCGGTGACCGTGGCTTCGGCGGTGTTGTCTACGGCGAGGCCGGTCCAGATGCCGAAGGACTGCTGGCCCATGTGGAGGGCGTGGCCGATGGCGGGGAAGGTGAAGAGAGCGAGCGCGCCGAGGGTGAGGATGGCGGCGATGGCGGTGGAGGTGTCTTCATCGTCGGGATTGATGGCGCCTTGCGCGGCCATGATCGCCGTCACGCCGCAGATGGAGCTGCCGATGGCGAGGAGGCTGGTGAGCTTGGGGGGGAGACGGAAGATGCGGCCCAGGAGGGTCATTACCGTTAGCGAGAGGAGGAGTTCTACGGCTACTAGCGCTAGGGAGAGGCCGCCGATGCGGAGGACGTCGGAGAGGATGAACTTTGCGGCTACGAGAACGATGCCTAGCTTGAGCCAAAGCTCGTAGGTGGCGATGCCGGGGAGGAAGATGCGCGGGAGAGTGAAGAGGTTGGAGAGGATGAGGCCGAGGATGATGGCCCAGAGGACGTACTCGACTTGGGGGAAGTAGTGGTGGTGCGCGCGGAGGTGGTGGCCTAGGGATTCGAGGAGCTTGCCGGCGAGACCGATGGCGAAGAGGAGAAGCGTGCCGGGAAGGAGCGCGAGGAGTTGCTGCGCACGCGTGGGCTGGCGGGTTGGCGTGGGCAGCGGGATGGTGGCGGAGGAGGGCAGGGGATAGGGGATAGAGTGTAGAGCGTAGGGAAGGGCTGGGCCTACCAGCCGATGTGGTGGATGATGCCCAGGCGGATGAGGGCGGCGAAGGTTAGGGCGATGACGATGGCGGCGGCGTCGGCGTTGAAGGCCAGCTTGCGGGTGGTGGGGGATTCCATAGGGAGCTCCGGGTGCGCTTTGTTGTGAGGGGAAGATGATGGGCTCGGATTTGATCCAGATGCACGAAACCCACGCTGCTGGGAGCTGTGCGTGGGTGCTTGAGCTGGAGGCGAAGTTTTGGGGGTTCGCTTAGAGCAGACAGACACCGGCGCAACAGCACGGCATGTGACAACACATGCAACAGCGCGTGGCGGTGTGGTGGATCTGCTTCATCTGGTATTTGAGGCTATCGGGGGTGGGACGCGGTGTCAAGGTCCTACGGTCCTACGCGGACGGCGGGAGGCTTCGCGCGGCTGCGAGACGGACGGCGGTCCGGAGCGACCGGAGAAAGGTTAGTTGGGGGTGGGTGGGTCTACGTGGTCGATGACGATGACGTCCACCGGAGCTTTGGTGGATTTGAGTTTTAGGCCGAGTTGCTCGGGGAGGGCGGCGAAGAGGCCGGGAGCGGAGGAGCTTTGGGTCGTGGGGTTGTTGTCGGCCAATTGCTGCGGCGTCCAGGTGAGTTTGAAGTCGTAATGGCCTGTGAGGCCGGTCTGATCGACGACCATGCGACCGCTAATTTCGGGGAGATAGCCGAGCTCGTTGACGAGATCGGTGAGAGGTGCGTTGTGGGCTTCCAGGCTGCCGTTGTCGTTGCTCTGAAGTGAGTTGCCTTTGCCTGTGGGCGGGCGAAGCTTTGGTCCGCCGGGGGCGATGGTGAGGGCAAGTACGGAGAGCGACCTGGTTTCGTGGTGGATTTTGAGAAGGAAGCGGTCGGCGAGGAGCGTTTGCAGCATGAGTTCGAGGGCTTGGAGACGGTCATCGGAGTTCATTTTGGAGACGGCAGCGGCGGTGGCTTCGTCTTCTTTGGCGTCGATGTCGAAGTGTGCGGTGTGAAGCCATTTGGGACCGCCGATGATCTGGTCGTCGCTGCCGTCATTGAGGTGGTAGGCAAATTTTATGAGCTGGTCCAGGGTGAGGTTTCCCACGGAGACGCGATCGGAGCGCGAGTCGAGATGGGAATTGCGAGCCTCGGGGCTGCTGGGGCGGATGGTTGCTACTTCAAAGGCGGGAAGGGTCGCTGGGGCCTGCGCGGGGGCTTGGGAGTAGGTGGGTACGCTTGCCAACAGAGCGATCACGAGAAGCGCAGGGAGAGTTGGGCGGTTATGAGGCAAAGGGAGGCTCCACACAGGGCGGTTGCCCTGCATGGAGTATGGGATTTGCCCCTTGCTTTTGCAAAGCGGTTTGTTGCTTGAGGAGTGCTTGCGATTAGTTGGAGGAGTTTTTGGTGTGGGGATGTTTGCCTAGCTGTTGCCAGTGGGTTTCGGGCATGTCTACGTTGAATTTTTTCGCGGCGGCCTTGATGCGGTGGAAGGCTTTTTCGCGGTCATCATCGGAGACATCTTTAACCTGGTCGAAGCGCGCGATGGCGTTGCGGACGTGCGAGGCGTTTTCCAGCGGTTCTTTGCGCTGGTCGGGGAAGGCATAGTCGGCGGAGTCGATGTGCTTGCGATCGTCGGCAGAGAGTTCGTGGGATTTGGTGGGCATGAGTTGCTCCGGAAACAGCCGTGCAGCGGCATGCGTCCAGCCGCCTTAAATGATTAGATGGCGGCTGGAGGGGGAGGGTTTGGCTTGCGGGGGGATGGTTATGGATTGAGGGTGAATTTGGCGCGGATGTATTTGAGCGCCATGGGGGTCATGTTGGCTTGCATGAGGTTGCCGTCGTTGTCGACGTAGATGTCGGCGTGGCCGACGTGGAAGTTCATGATGAAGCGCTTGAGGGCAATGGGTTTGCCGTCGAGGGTGCCGGTGGGCTGATCTTTGATGGGCTGGACGGTGACATAGAAGAGGTCTGGCTGATGGTTGGAGATGCCGGGAGGGACGACGACGAGATACGTGGCGTCGGGGTGAGGATGGGTAAGGACCTCCGTGATAAGGATCTGGATGGCGGAGGGGTCGCCATCTGCGGCGAAGAGGAAGTTGGGCTTCGGGATCGGAAGGTCCTCGCCATCGCCGATTTTGCCGGCCTGAACGGAGGTGACGGTGACGGCAGTGTGGGCCTTGTTGGGCTCGAAGCTGGTCATGGTGAGGGTGGTTTCATTTTGAACGAAGCCGGAGAGGAAGTCGCCGTCCGCGTTGACTTTATAGGAGGTGGTGTACTGTCCGTCGTCGACGAAGCCCTCGTTGCTGTTGGTGATGGCACGGCCGTTGACGACGGTGGTGTTTGACTGGGGGCTGGACGGAAGGTCGGAGGAGGGGATGTGGTACTCGAAGCGGCCCTGGACCTTGAAGACGTTCTTTGATTTGTCGATGGAGTAAGAGGCTTTGCCGACGGACTTGCCACTCTTGCTGTTGACCAGCGTGAAGTTGTTGGCGTTGGAGGCGAGCGCTGTGGCCGCGAAGGAGGCGAGTGCCAGGCTGACAAAGGCGATACGCAGATTCATGCGAGGTTCCTTGAGGAGGTATTGTTGCTCAACAGGATACAGTGAACGAGATGCGAGGGGCGGGGTGGTGTCGGGCGCAGGTGCGGACCTGGGTTACCCGGATGTGCAGACGCTATTTTTCACCGCCGGAAGGGCCCCAGAAGATTGCCCAGGTGATGAGGTCAGGGGAGAACTCAACGAACCTGTGCCGGGTGAGCGCTGGAACGAAGAGAACGTCGCCCTCGGTGAAGGCGTGAGGGGCGTCTTCGATCATGAGGGTTCCCGAGCCTTTCATCACGATGTAGAGCTCGTCCTGGGGATGGGTGGTCTGGTAATCGTGTCCGCGAGGAGTGAACACGATTACGGACATGGTGCCGTGTTCAAAGACGGTTTTGTCCCAAACTCCCTCGGGCCATGCAGCGGTGGCCGGCAGAGGGAGATGGGAGAGCGCTGACTTCAGGTCAATCTGCATGGGCTTGGCTCGCTAGGCGATGGCACTCGCTACGAGGGCTTTGGCTTGGGTTTGGATTTGCTTCAGGTGGTCCTGACCTTTGAAGCTTTCGGCGTAGATTTTGTAGACGTCTTCTGTGCCGCTGGGGCGGGCGGCGAACCAGCCGTCTTCCGTGGTGACTTTGAGACCGCCGATGGGGGCGTGGTTGCCCGGGGCTTCGGTGAGGATGGAGGTGATGGGTTCGCCGGCTAATTCTTTGGCGGTGACTTGCGCGGGCGAGAGTTTGGCTAGCTTGGCTTTTTGTTCTTTGGTGGCTTCGGCGTCGATGCGCTGGTAGACGGGATTGCCGTATTTGGCGGTGAGGTCGTTGTAGAGGAGGCCGGGGTCTTTGCCGGTGGTGGCGGTCATCTCGGCGGCGAGGAGGCCGCAGATGAGGCCGTCTTTGTCGGTGGTCCAGACGCTGCCGTTGCGGCGGAGGAAGGTGGCGCCGGCGGACTCTTCGCCTACGAAGCCGAGGGAGCCATCGATGAGGCCGTCGACAAACCACTTGAAGCCGACTGGCACTTCTAGCATGTTGCGGTTCAGGCCTTTGGCTACGCGGTCGATGATGCTGGAGCTGACGAGGGTTTTGCCGATGCCTACTTTGGCGGACCAGTCGGGACGGTGGGTGAAGAGATATTGAATGCAGACGGCGAGGTAGTGGTTGGGGTTGAGCAGGCCGCTGCTGCGAGTGACGATGCCGTGGCGGTCGTGGTCGGTGTCGCAGGCCCAGGCTACGTTGTAGTGGGCTTGCTGCGCGGTGGCGATGACGGAGGCCATGGCGAAGGGGGAGCTGCAGTCCATGCGGATGCGGCCGTCCCAGTCGAGGGTCATGAAGCGGAAGGTGGGATCGGTGTAGGGGTTGAGGATGGTGAGGGGGAGGTTGTAGAGCTCGGCGATGCGGGGCCAGTAGGCTACGCCGGCGCCGCCTAGGGGATCGACGGCTAGCGCAAGGCCGGAGTTGCGGATGGCGTCGGTGTCGATGATGTTGATGAGGTCCTGGACGTAGGCGGTGATGTAGTCGTGGCGGTGGGTGGTTTCGGCGGCGAGGGCTTTCGAGAAGGCGAGGCGCTTGATGCCCTGGAGCTTATTGGTGATGAGTTCGTTGGCGCGGTTCTCGATCCACTTGGTGACGTTGGTGTCCGCGGGGCCGCCGTTGGGTGGGTTGTACTTGAAGCCGCCGTCTTCAGGAGGGTTGTGGCTGGGGGTGATGACGATGCCGTCGGCGGGAGTTTTGGAGCCGGAGGAGTTGTATTCGAGGATGGCGTGCGAGAGGACGGGGGTGGGGGTGTAGCCGAGGTCCTGATCGATCATCACCGTCACGCCATTGGCTGCGAGAACTTCCAGCGCGGTGGTGAAGGCTGGCTCCGAGAGGGCGTGGGTGTCCTGCGCGAGGAAGAGTGGGCCGGTGGTGTTTTGCGTGGCGCGGTACTCGACGATGGCTTGTGTGATGGCGAGGATGTGAGCGTAGTTGAAGCTGTTGTTCAGAGAAGAGCCGCGATGACCGGAGGTGCCGAAGGCGACGCGCTGCGCAGGGACGGAGGGGTCGGGATGGTTGGCGTAGAAGGCGGTGACCAGGCGCGGGAGGTTGACGAGCTTGTCGGGTGTGGAGAGATGGCCGGGGGTGTTCGCTAGCGGGTCTGTGGCGGGCGTGGTCATGGAGAAAGGATAGGCCAGAGAGGTTGAAGTAGGAAATAGGACGAAGGTAGTGAGGAGCGGATGTGGGTTTATCTTGAGTGCATGAACTGGATGCGGTGGTCTGCGGTGTTGGTTGGCGCGGCGTTGATGGCGATGGGCGCGCATGGACAGGAGTTGGAGGCGAAGACGTTCGGGACAGTGGGGCGGCCGGTGGAGGCGATGGAGACTGCAGACGGGCAGTATGTGCTGGTGACGGTGGATATGGGCGCGGGGCGGATGCGGATGTCGGGGATTGAGGTGATGCGGTGGGAGGGAGAGAAGCTGAAGAAAGTTGCGATGCAGGATATGGGCGCGGAGAATGCGCAGGGGATCGTGTTGATTCCGGAGACGCAGACGCTGGCGGTGGGGCTATCGAATGCGGGCGTGGCGTTTTTGCCGCTGGCCGATGCGCTGAAGGGTAAGGCGAAGGTGCAGGTGTTGGGGCAGGGCGAGCAGTCGGGAAGTGGGTACCTGGCGGTGTCGCGGGATGGACAGTTTTTGTTTGTTGCGAATGAGTATGGAGAGGGAGGGAACGTTGGGGTGATTGCGCTGCATCGCGATGCTCAGGGGATGGTGCATCCGGAGACGGTGGCACAGATACCGACACGAATGACTACGCCGGGCGTGGCGATTTCTGCGGATGGAACGACGGTGTACGCGGAGAGCGAGGTGGTGCCTCCGATGGTGGCGGAACGGCTTCCGGGACATGGTGTGGCGGAGCTGGAGCGGACGGGATGTGTGCAGGGGATGGGTGGGCGGGAACGAGGGAATGGGGCGCTGTTTGTGATGGATGCGAAGCGGGCGGAGGCGTTGACGGCGGGGTCAACGATGGAGGATGCGCGGAGGGTGGTGCGCGCGGTGGTGGATGCGGGATGCTCGCCGGTGCGGGAGGCGGTGAGTGCGGATGGGACGAAGGTGTATGTGACGGCGCGCGGCGATGATCGCGTGCTGGAGTTCGACGCGGCGCGGCTGAAGAGTGATCCGGCTGCGGCGCTGGTGGAGGCGATTCCGAGTGGGGGCGAGGCTCCGGTGGGAGTGCGGTTGTTCGAAGGAGGGAAGATGTTGCTGGTGGCGAACTCGAATCGATTTGCGGGTGGGAATGGGAGTTTGGCGGTGATCGATTTGAGCGACGCGGGAAAGCCGGTGCTGCGGCAGATAATGAAGACGGGGGAGTTTCCGCGAAATATCTCCGCGTCGGCGGATGGAAAGCGGCTGTATGTGACGGTGTTTGGTGGGGATGAGTTGATGGTGTTGCGGCAGAAGTAGGTGGGATGGCCGATGTTCGCGCAAGAATGCCTGTTTGTCTCGGTGGAGGTGCGGAGAATGGTGATTTTGGCTTGAGTTCTTTGATGATTGATGTAGCCTAAGTACAGAATTTCCCGTTTCGGGCAAATTGTTGAAACCGCGCGGCGACCTCCTAAAGCCCTGCGGCAATGTGCATCGTTGAGTAGTGATCGTTGCTGTGATGTTCTGAGGGCTGGAGGAAGTGAGAGTTGAGCTCCGAAGAGGGGGCAGGCTGCGCGCCGCGGCGATTGTGCTGCTGGTGGCGGGGAGTTGCGCTCTGAGGAGCGCGTGGGCGCAGGATGCGACGCTGATGGGCGATGCGCATGTCTCGAGTGCACAACCGACAGTGAACTCCGGAAGCCTGAGCAATTTGAATATCGGCGGTGTTTATACAGCGCTGGCGCAGTTTGACCTGAGCATGCTGCCGGCGGGGACAACTGCCGCGCAGATCTCGAAGGCTACGCTGCGGGTGTACTGCAATCGGGCGGATGTGCCGGGGGCGGTGCAGGTGCAGATGGTGGGAGGGGCCTGGACGGAGTCGGGTGTGACGTATGCGACGCTGCCGGCGCTGGGCGCGGTGGTGCAGACGGGGAATGTTATTGGGGCGGGGGAGTTTGTGACGTTCGATGTGACGTCGGTGGTGCAGGGATGGGTGACGGCGCCGGGGACGAATTTTGGGCTAGCGATTGCGGCGGTGCCGGGGAGTGGGACGGTGGCGCAGTTCGACAGCAAGGAGAATGATGAGACCGCGCACGCGCCGGAGTTGGAGATTGCGCTGGCGGGGCAGGTGGGACCGGTGGGGCCTGCGGGGCCTGCTGGAGTTCAGGGTGAGGCAGGACCTGCTGGGCCTGCTGGGGTGACGGGCGTGGAGGGGCCGGTCGGGTCGTCAGGTGCTACGGGAGCGGCTGGACCGGCCGGACCGACGGGGCCACAAGGTCCAGCGGGGCCTCAGGGTTTGCCGGGGGCTAGTGGGGGAATTGCGTACCAGGGAACGTATGCGGCGGCGACGAACTATGGTTTAGGGGATGTGGTGCAGTATGGGGGGTCGAGTTGGATCTCGCTGGTGACGGGGAATCTGGGCAATGAGCCGGATTTGGTGCCGGCAGCGTGGGGGGTGGTCGCGGCGCAGGGCTCGCAGGGGCCTGCGGGTGTGGCTGGCGT
>JBAULP010000045.1:0-89599 GCA_049578265.1 Acidobacteriaceae bacterium | reverse complement strand
AGAACGCCGGCGGCGAACTGAAGTTGCTCAACCTGACCAGCAAGGTTCGCGACCTGCTGGTGATCACCAAGCTGGTCACGGTGTTCGACGTCAAGGACGACGAGGCTTCGGCCGTCTCTTCCTTCGCGTAAGCACTGCAAGGAAAGTTTTAGAAATATCTTCGCGGAATGAGGCCTGTCGTAGGGCCTCATTTTCTTGGATTGGGTTTCTATCGCCGAATGTTTCAGATCTAATCTTTCTGCACCCTGAGAACAAGAATATCGTCCTCCTGTCCGAATGTTTGAGCTGCGGTCGCGACCTCGGCCGCGCTTGCATGACTCCTAAGCAATGCATCGATTCGATTGAAGCCGAACAGCTCTCCGTGGGTGTTCTGCGCTTCGACAATGCCGTCGGACATCACCATCAATGAGTCGCCGGGTTTAAGAACAAGCTTCGTCACCGAATGATCTGCGTCAGGGATCGTTCCCAGTGGGAGAGCGCCTTCCATCTCGAGCTCCTTGCCATTGAGGTACGGAGGAAGCTGCCCAGCGTTAGCGATGGTTACGGTTCCGTCGGGTTCGATATGGAGCATCAGGCAAGTGGCGCTGGCATGCTGCCGCTCACAAAGCTGGACGTTAATCTCATGGAGGATCTGCACGGGATCGGACGTATGCTGTGCGGCGGCGCGGACAGCGCCGACGATGACGGCAACAAGCATGCCAGCCTGCATGCCTTTGCCGGTTACATCGCCTACCAGGATAAGGGCTTCCCCTTGAGTTTCTCTGGGCAGCACTTGGAAGAAGTCTCCGCCGACCTCGCGCGCGGGACGATACTCGCTGTCGATCGTGAGTCCTTGCACCTCAGGTAGCTTATTCGGAATCAGAATCTGCTGGACATGCTGGGCCTGCTGAATCTCAAGCTTCCAATGCTCTTTCTCCCGCTGCTTGCCGAAGAACCGCATGAGCAACATGACGGTAATAATCAGCAGCGAGACCACGGTGGCCACCGTGCCAAGCTGAACCGAGAACCCAACCACCGAAAACGTAGTCGGAATGTGCAGAAGCCGCATCTCGCGCTGATAGTTGGCTACGAAAACCAGCAGCACTGCGGACCCGGCTAGCCAGCCCTCGGTCTTCTGGCGTGCGAGGCCGCGATAGGCTACACGGAAGAACAGCACTCCCAGCAGGAGTTTCACCACCAGCAACATGGGGTGAATAAATCCCCCAATGGATACGGGCAGGTGTTGCCCATAAAGAGGTGGCCGGATCATCGCTGTCCCGATCATCAGGATCGCCACCATCACCCATACGATCCGATGCAGCCGAACGATTCGCGCGATGCGGAACCAATAGCCCCAGAACATGACCCATAGGCCGATGCGCAAGGGGACGAGAATCACATCGATCAGAATAATTGCCTTTGTTAACCCGATCCACGCAGTAAAGCCGACCGCCTGCACAATGCCGTTTTCGAGGATAGTGGCAAGGCAAACCAAGGCAAGCCAGAAGTAGGCCTTCTCTTCGCGGTCCAGCCAGAAGAGGGCAATCGCCATCAGCAGGGCCATAAAGAGAATCATGGACTCGACAAAGCCGCTGGCAATGAAATGGATAGTGTCGTCGTAACCCAGCTGCGTAAGAGCGCCGATAACCGAGGCGTAGCCCAGGACGGGAGGGCCATGCAGACCGCCGGCGTCGAGGCTGTTGAAGGGAGTTGCACTGTCCATCCACATGCGAATCGCAATGGTGATGGGTCCGTTGCCGACATTCTTGGGCAACAGGAAATCCATCGGAAGCGTGCTGTAGGCCGTTACGCGATGGCCCTTGAATTTTCCAAAGGAGCCCAGGAGTTGGCCGTCGACAAACACTTGGTAGGCGTCATCGGCCGCATCGGGCATCTTGAGTGCCAGGCGGCGGTTGGCGCCCGCGACCTGCACCCTAAGCCTGTACCAGGCGTACCCGGAGTAGTGGGGATAGCCCTCGGCCGTCCAGCCCGGAACATAACCGCTGATCCCCAGCGTCTCGTCGGCCGAACCCGGAGGAGGCGTCAGGTCCATCGTGCCCCAATGCGAGTCGTCGAAACCCGGCTGCGCCCACGCCATATCGTCGCCAGTGTGAAACTTCCAGGGCCCGTCCAACTCCACGGACGACTCTCCCAGTCGAACGGCGAACGGAGCGGCGGTCGCCGCGGCCCCTGGTCCCTGCGTCTGGGGCGTCGCAGTCTGTGCACGCAGCGGTACGCACCCCAACAAGATCAGCGAGAAGAATCCCACACGGCGCATAGGTGTTCCTTCGAAACGCAACAAAGTAAAAGAGAAGGCCCGTCAGGTATGGATGCACCCCACACGGCGAGAACCTATGTGTGCGTGTCGTCCTGTTCACGAATTGTAGCCTTACGAACCGCTTGCCACGCAATGGACTGGAGCGATTTCGCACCCAACAAAAAAGAGGGCCTTACCCATGGGGCAAGGCCTCTCCATTGTGACACGGTCTTTACCGCATCGATCGAGCTTACGAGCCTAGGGTGTCTAAGCCGAGACGGCGGCGGAATACGAAACCTCCGAACAGGAGAATCCCCGTCGAGAGGAGCCAGAAGCTGGCCGGCTCAGGCGTTACCGACGGCGGCCCAACGGTGATCGGACCGAAGTCTCGATAGGGCTCCCCTTGTTCCACGATGGTGAACGTATTGTTGGCGCCGTAGCAATCGTTACCGACCGTGCTGTCAGCAATGTCCAGGCCGGTGATATCGAACTGATAGTAACCGTCGATGGTTTGCTCGGTGCAGGTCCCGTCGGTCCCTAGAACTCCGCAGCTCCCCGCCAGGTTCGAGATCGTAGGGACGTCGATCTGAAGGCTCGTCAACACACTCCCTGTATCGTTGGCGATGGTCACACAACCATCCGTTCTGGGGCTGCCAAAGCCACACGAGCCAAAGGTGACATCCAGGAGTTGGCCGGTGTAATCGATATTCGTGGTTGGAGCGTCCTGAACGCCAAGCTTGAAGGTGTTTGCTCTGGCCATTCCGCTCATGGCGCAGACAAACATCAACGTAAATAGACAACGTATAACTCTCATCTCTGAACTCTCCTTGGGAGGTGCCTTTGCAATGATTTGCTACGGGGCCGGTATCGCTACAGAGGTGCACCGGTCATTGCCGGTGCACTGTTGGATTAGCTGCTTCACCGCGAAGGGCAGGGAAAAGCGCCCGGTTGCCTGGGAGAAAGATCACGGTTCTAAATCATTTACCGCCCAGTGAGATCCTCGCGGGCTAGGTGTCTTCCGCGAAGAATGCTCCCAAGACGGGGTTGCGTATGTTGCCGAGACTTGAAGCATCAACCATCCGCGGTTGCTGCTGTGGCGTCGCATTTACATCTGTCGGAGTATCCGACCGGGGACCCGCGCGATTCGCCCAATCTGCGTATAGCGGGAGACTAGTGCACGCTACGTGCCAAAGTGTCGCTTGTGAAAACGGCCAACTTTCAATCTTCCACAGCCCAGAGTCAGGGGAATGTGCATTTTCTTGCGGGGTTCCGGAAAGGAATTTCGCAGAAGGAGTCTCGGCGACCGTATAAAGAGTCGCACCGCTCGCTTACTTTCCGAAACCGCCGGTGCCGGCGGGGTTTCGCGTCTGAGATTTGACTCCGAGTGACTCTATGGCCGCTCCCTGCGCTGGCTGGAATCCTTGCACGCGGCGACTGCCGGGATCATCCTGCCAATCTACGTGAGCTGTACTGAGAAACGAGGGGTAGGATGCCGAACGGCAGCGCTATTTCTTGCTGGCAACCTTGTAGCCCTGGCGGTCGGACGATTCGTCTCGACCGGACTCATGCGGTGGTTTCGGCTCGCTCGGATGATGGGACTCTACGCCCTGGTAAACATCGCGTTGGTGTCCGTTGGGATCACGCACCCAGGCATGTTGGGTGCGAGTGCGATTCTGCTCACCAGCTTCTTTATGTCGATCATGTATCCCACAATCTTTGCACTCGGCGTGAAGGGATTGGGGCCCAACACAAAAGATTGGCGGCTCGGTCATTGTGATGGCCGTGGTGGGAGGCGCAGCTCTTCCATTTGTGCTGGGCTTGATTGCCAGGCGCAGCGGGAGTTACGCCCACGCATACATCGTCGTAGCTGCGGCCTATGTGGTTGTCGCTCTGTATGGATTTTTCGGCTCTCGTATCGAAGGCGAGCCGGTTGTTGACGTCGTCTGACGATCGTCGACGGCAACTAAGATAGAGAGAGACCTTTCGACGAAGGAGCCCCATGCAAGCCAACCTGGAAGCCTTGAAGGCCGCTGGAACTGCGGTGATTGCCGACGTCTTTGACTCGCTGCAACGGACACCGCCCGTGCTGGACAACCACCTGCGGCCAATAGGCGACGCGGCCGTGTTTGCGGGGCCGGCTTACACCATCACAGGCGAGTCCGTGAGTTTTACCGGGGGTGATCGACCCAAGCTTGCGGCCATCGATAACATGCCCGCGGGAGTGGTTGCCGTTTGGGCGAGTATGGATGCGAAAGGCGTTTGCTGCTTCGGCGACCTTCTTGCCAGCGCCATGAGGGCTCGGGGCTGCGCCGCTGCTGTGGTGGACGGCGGCGTGCGCGATACGGCCTTCCTTGCCGAGTTTGGTATGCCCGTCGTATCGCGCTACCGAACCCCGGCACAGGGAATTGGGCGCTGGCGCGTCACTGCCTCGGAGGTCGAGGTACGCGTGCGTGGAGCGCTCGAAGAGTGGCTCACCGTGCAGCCCGGCGACATCGTAGTGGGCGATCACGACGGCCAGATCGTGGTCCAGCAGCAGCTCGTGGAAGAGGTCACAGCCAAGGTTATCGAGTGGTCGCGTCTCGAGACCGGCGCGCGCGCAGAGATCATTGCAGGCCTGCCGCTGCTCAAGGCGTTGGAGAAATACGGACACCTATAGCACCTTATTCGGCAAGCAGCAGGCGCAGGTCGCGAAGATTATTGCCCGTGGGGCCTGTTCTGATCGTGCAGCCCACGCTCTGCAAGAATTCGGTGGACGAAAACCGTCGCAAGGCTTCTTGACCGGCAGCCCGAAGCGCTGCACTGCAGAGCGTGTGGTCGTCCACTACAGCGCCCGCTTCTGCGCTGTTGCCATCGATACCGTCAGACCCCGCCGAGAGAATAGCGAGTCGCGTATCTGAGACCTCCAGACGCGTGGCTGCATACAGCGCGAACTGCTGGTTGCGGCCACCCGTCGCGGAGCCGATAAGATGCGGGTCGTCAGACTGCACCGTGACCTCTCCCACGGAGATCACGCAGACGCGCTCATAGGATTGCCGCAGCGCACGCACACGAGCCAGCAGATAGTCTGCAGCAGCGCGATAGTCCCAGTCGTCGCAGGTGTTGTCGAGGACCGCGTGGAAGCCCAGTCGCTCTGCTTCCCGGACTGCGGCCAGCGCCAGATCAGTAGCATCGAGCAGTATGAGCGACCGTGCGGCCAACTCCACCGGTTTCGGTGTCTCGGGCAGATTGGCGGACATGAAAAACCGCTGCACCGAAACAGGGAAGCGCTCCAGCAGACGATAGCGCATGAGCACCTCGCGGCAATCCTCCACTGTCGTTGTGTCAGGGACCGCCGGCCCAGAACCGATGGCATCCGGGTGACCAGAAGGCACATCCGAGACCAGGATCGAAAAGCACACAGCACCATTAGCCAACGCCGCCAGCCGACCGCCCTTCACCGCTGAGAAGTGTTTGCGTACGCAATTGATCTCTGCGATGGAGGCGCCGCTGTTCACTAACGCATCGTGAAAGACGATCGTGTCTTCGAGTGCGATCGCCGGATCGAGTGGAAGCTCCATCATGGCTGAGGCGCCGCCGGTCACGAGAAACAAGCATAGCGTGTCGGGCAACTCCGTGAGCGAGGGCGGAATCGCTTGAAGCATCGCAATCGCAGCTCGTGCTCCTGCGAACGAGGCAGCGTTAGGCTTCGGATGTCCGCCCGCAAAAAACTGGAAGCGGATAGGAAGATCTTCCGGTTGGATGGGTGAGATGAGCAAACCCTGCAGATCAACGTGCTCAGGCAGGTAGGGGAGCAGCGCCTGCAACATCGCATTCGCCCCTTTTCCGACGGCGAGAACGCGCACCCTGCGGAGACTCGCAAAATTCAGCGAGTACTCGCCAACCTGCAACCCTTCGGTGCCGCCTGTTGCGCGCATGACCTGGGCGAGCCTGTTCGCGATACTGCAATCTTCCAGCGACGAGGTAAAGATCTCCCGCGCAATGGCACGCATCGGCACCTGTCCGGAGAGGATTCGTGTCTCACTCATCATCCGACCAGGCGTCGCGCATGCGCTCTCTCGCAGGTTTTAGGAATTGTTACTTCTGCAGCGTGCGGATATAGGCCACGGCGGCCTTGATCTGCGCGTCCGAAAGCTTGGTCCCATAGGCCGGCATCTTTCCTTTGCCATTATGAACGACCGCAATCAGATCTGCGTTCGAGGCATTCTTCACCGCGGGGCTTTTGAAGGACGACGCCTTAATGGCCTTCCCGGCCGGCGTGTTTGCCGTACCATCTGGCCCGTGACACATCTGGCACTTGGCTTTATAGACATCCGCACCGCTCGTTTGTGCCAATACCGGCAAAGCTATGGCTGCTGCCAACCCGATCATTACTGCAACTTTCAAACTCGTCTTCACTTATTGCTCCTTTGTGCCGATACTCTTATCGTATCGCTTCAATTACGAGGCACTATACGCCGGCAAACCTGCGAGTGGCTGTGATGGAGAGGTAGTATCGGAAAAGCAGGCTCTAGAGAGCAGGGAGAGGTTTCGTCGATGGCAAGGCCGATTATTGTGACGGGAGCCGCCGGATTTATCGGGCGTAATACTGTCGCCGAGTTGAATGCGCGTGGGGAGGACGAGATCATCCTCGTCGACGAGCTGGGAAAGGACGAAAAGTGGAAAGACCTCGTCGGTCTGCGCTTTGAAGACATTGTGACCCCGGAGGAGTTTCTCGGTCTCATCGAGGACGGCGCCTATGCCAACGCCCGCTCCGTCATCCACCTGGGCGCGTGCAGCGCTACCACCGAGAAGGATGCGGGCTTCCTGGTGCGCAACAACTATCAGTACACGCGCGTGCTCTGCAATTGGGCGCTTACCAACGAAATTCGCTTCGTCTACGCCTCCAGCGCGGCCACCTACGGCGACGGCGCCCAGGGCTACGACGACGCTGACAAGGTGACGCCCACGCTGAAGCCGCTGAACATGTATGGCTACTCCAAGCACATGTTCGACCTCTGGGCGCTGAAGCATCATCTCTACAATCCCTCCCCGGACCGCTCGCACGATATGTCAGACACCAACATCGTGGGGCTGAAATACTTCAACGTCTATGGTCCCTATGAAGACCACAAGGGCGACATGCGGTCCGTGGTCTCCAAGAGCTACGAGCAGATCCGCAGCGATGGCAACGTGAAGCTCTTCAAGAGCTATCGGCCGGAGTTCAAGGATGGCGAGCAGATGCGCGACTTCATCTACGTGAAGGATGCAGTGGATGTGACGCTGCACTTTGCGCTGCAGCCGGCCGACGCTCCCGGTGGCCTGCTGAACTGCGGAACAGGGAAGGCACGCACCTGGTTCGACCTCGCATCCGCGGTCTTCACGGCCATGAATCTGCCGCCGAAGATCGAGTTCATCGAGATGCCACAGCAGTTGCAGGGCAAGTACCAGTACTTCACCCAGGCTAACGTAGCGAAGCTTCGCGCCGCTGGATACACCGCCCCCTTCACCAGCCTCGAGGACGGTGTGCGCGAGTACATTACCGGGTACTATCTGCCTCGCGAGGGCTAAGTTTTTACCGGTCCCGATCCCCGGACGGCGTATTCTGGCGAAGCTATGCAAAGAGCCAAGAAGACCAAGGTCATCTACCCGGGAACCTTCGATCCGCTGACGAATGGCCACCTGGACCTGATCGCGCGCGCCGCCAAGATTGTCGATGAACTGGTTGTCGCGGTGCTGCGCAACTCCGAGCGTGGCGGCTCCGGCAAGGGCAAGCCGCTCTTCACCTTTCTTGAGCGCGAACAGATGCTGCGCGAGGCCACCACTGAGATTCCCAACGTCTGGGTCACGACCTTCGACGGCCTGCTCGTCGACTTTGCCAAGGCGCAGGGAGCCAAGGCGGTTCTCCGCGGCATTCGCGCCGTCTCCGACTACGAATACGAACTCCAGATGGCGATGATGAACCGCAAGCTCGACCCCGAGATCGAGACCCTCTTCATGATCCCTGGCGAACGCTACACCTACGTTAGTTCGCGGCTCGTGAAGGGCGTCTTCGAGTTGGGCGGCGACGTCAGCAGCATGGTGCCTCCCAACGTCATCGAGCGCCTCAAGCGGAAAGCCCTCGGAAAGATCTCGTGACCGAGCCTGAAGGGCCGCCGGCCTCCTCACAAGCTCACTCGCTGAGCCTCCAGGACCAGTTCGGCCAGATCGACATTTACGTCTTCGACCAGATTCTGCGCGGCAATATCACGCCGCAGATGCGGGTCCTCGACGCCGGCTGCGGGTACGGCCGCAACCTGGTCTACCTTCTGCGCCAGGGCTCCGAGATCTTCGCCGTCGACGCGAGCCCAGAAGGTGTAGCGCACGTCCGCGCCCTGGCCGCCGAACTCGCGCCACAACTTCCTCCCACAAACTTCCGCGTCGGCCTCATCGAGCAGATGGACTTTCCCGACGACTTCGCCGACGTCGTTCTCTGCAACTCCGTCCTGCACTTCGCCCGCAGCGAGCAGCACTTCCTCGCCATGGTCTCCGAGCTCTGGCGCGTCCTCAAACCCGGGGGCATGCTGTTTTGCCGCCTCGGCTCGCGCATTGGCATGGACTTCGAGCGTGTCCGCGACCAGATCTACCGCATCGGCGACGGCTCAGAGTGGTTCCTGGTCGATGAAGCCGTCTTGCTCCGCATGACCGAACAGATGAATGGCCTCCTGATGGACCCGCTCAAGACCACGATCGTGCAGGATTTCCGCTGCATGACGACATGGGTAGTGCGGAAACGCTCCGGAAACCGCTAGCCAGTTCGTCCCTTTCTATCCACGCCAAAATCTGAAAGACTAGAAGGCATGAGTACAGCGACTGCCACAAAAGTGTTGACCGACCGGATCAACCGGATCGAAGTTTCGGCCACCATGGCCATCACCGCCGAGGCCCTCAAGCTCAAGGCGCAGGGAATCGATCTCGCAGACTTTGGCGCGGGCGAGCCCCACTTCGCCACGCCCCAGCATATTAAGGATGCGGCAATTAAAGCCATCGAGCAGAACTTCACCCGCTACACGGCCGTCGCCGGTACGCCCGAGGTGCGCAAGGCCATCATCGACCGCCACGCTGCAGACTTCGGCACCAACTACACGGTTGAAGAGTGCGTCTTCACCACCGGCGGAAAGCTGGCCCTCTTCAACGCCATCCAGGTGCTGGTCGATCACGGCGACGAGGTCATCCTCCCCGTGCCCTACTGGGTCAGCTTCAAAGACATCATCCAGTACGCCGGCGGCAAGGTCGTCTTCGTCGAGAGCGACGAGCAGGAGAACTTCCGCATCACCGCCAAGATGATCGAGGCCGCGATCACCCCGCGCACCAAGGTCATCATCCTTAACACGCCGTCAAACCCCTCCGGCGCGGTCGTCAGCCCCGAAGATCTCGAAGCGATCGTCCGCCTGGCCCACGCCAACGGCATCTATCTGCTGCTCGACGAGTGCTACGTCTACCTCAACTTCGAGGGCAAGATCGTCAGCGGCGGCACCTTCACCGACTGCAAGGAGCACGTCATCGTGCTCGGCTCGCTCTCCAAGACCTACGCCATGACCGGCTGGCGCGCGGGCTTTGCGCTCGGCCCCAAGCAGGTGATCGGCGCGATGAGCAAGCTGCAATCGCAGAGCACCTCCAACGCGGCCAGCATGGTTCAGCGCGCATCCATTGCCGCGCTCACCGGCTCGCAGGAGTGCGTCTCTGAGATGCGTGCCGACTACATCAAGCTGCGCGACCGCGTCCTCGCCGGCTTCAAGACCATTCCCGGCCTCACCTGCACCGTGCCCCAAGGCGCCTTCTACGTATACCCGAACGTGAGCGCGTTCATCGGCAAGGGCGGCGTAAAGTCCGCATCCGATATCGCCGCCAAGCTGCTCAGTGACGCACACGTAGTCGTCGTTCCGGGCGAGGCCTTCGGCACCGACGCTCACATCCGGCTCTCCTACGCGGTGTCCGGAGACGTCATCGACAAGGGTATCGAACGCATGCGCGAGTACTTTGCGAAGTTGGGCTAACGTAACCCGCAAAGGCCGTCCCTCGAGTGGGGCGGCCTTTGCAGTTACAGATGGAGATGTATGTCCTCAGGAACGACGAAGACCCACCATCCGTTTGCCGCGGTGGTGCTGGCAGGTGGCAGTGGCACCCGATTCTGGCCTCGCAGCCGCAAGGCCCGCGCCAAGCAGGTGCTGCAACTGGACGGCGAACGCACCATGATTCAACAGACGGTTGCCCGCCTGGACGACGTCATGCAGGACCACAAGGTCTGGGTGATTACAAACGAACTTCTCTCGCCGACCATCGTGGATCAGCTCCCGGGCGTGCCGCGCGAGCAGATTCTCAGCGAGCCGGAGGCGCGCAACACGGCCCCCGCCTGCGCCCTCGCAGCCTTCCTCCTGGAGCGCGAAGACCCTGACACCGTCATCGGCATCTTCCCCTCCGACCACACCATCGGCAACGTTGCGCGCTTCCACATGATCCTTCGCGCCGGCATCAAGCTCGCCGCATCCGGCCCCAAGATCGTCGTGCTCGGCGTGCCTCCCACCCGCGATGAAACAGGCTACGGCTACATCGAGCAGGGAGCCGCCGTAACGCCAACCACCGTCGGTGGAGAAGCGATCCCCGTCCGCCGTGTTCGTCGTTTCACAGAGAAGCCCGACCGCACACGCGCGCGTGCCTTCATTCGCTCGGGCAACTACGCCTGGAACAGCGGCATGTTTCTGTGGAGCGCGCGCACCCTCTGCGAGGCCATTCGCGAGCACTCGCCGAACATGGTCCCGTTACTGGAGAAAATTGCCGCAGCCTGGAAAACGCCCGCGTTCGATGAGGTCTACGCTGCTCTGTATCCGCAGTGCGAATCCATCTCCATCGACTACGCTGTCCTCGAGCCCCGCTCAGCGAAAGGCGAAGCAGCCTCCGAGCTCTACTGTCTCCCCGCGGACTTCGCCTGGAATGATCTAGGCTCTTGGGCCGCTCTGCATGAGCATCAGGCCGAGGTACGCGACTGCAAAAACCAGAATGTGATGGAGTGCGACAACACCGTGCAGATCGAGTCCAGCGGCTGCTACGTCTTCGCTCCAAACAAGTTGGTGGCATTGGTCGGCGTGAAGGATATTGTCGTCGTCGAAACCGGTGACGCCATGCTCATCACAACCCGGCAGGGCTCGCAGGATGTGGGCAAGGTCGTAAAAGAACTCAAGAACCTTGGCAGGACGGATCTGATTTGAACACTGTTGTTAAGTTTGGCACCGACGGCTGGCGCGGCATCATCGCCGACGACTTCACCTACGAGAACGTGCGCGTAGCAGCGCGCGCCATCGCGCTCTACGTACTCGAACACGAAGACCACAAGGCCGGCGTATGCATCGGCTATGACACCCGCTTCGGCTCGCGCTCCTTCGCTCGCGTCGTCGCCGAAGTCCTCTCCGGCGCAGGCATTCCCGTAGCGCTTGCAAGCAAGATCACTCCCACCCCCGAACTCTCCTTCGCAGTGCGCGGTCGCAAAGCTGCCGGCGGCGTCATGATCACCTCCAGCCACAACCCCGCCGAGTGGAACGGCGTGAAGTACAAGGCGAGCTACGGCGGCTCCGGCAGCCCCTCCATCATCGCGTCCATTGAGAGCTACCTCCTCAAGCCGCTGCCGCAAGCCGGGACGCCAGCCCCCATCGAAGAGGTTGATTTCTCCGCTCCCTACATCGCCGCGCTCGAGTCCTTCGTCGACCTTCCCGCGATCAAGGCCTCCGGCTATCGCTTCCTCATCGACACCATGTACGGCGCCGGCAAGGGCTACATCGCCGGCATCTTCCAGCGCGCAGGCATCCCCTACGTGGAGTTCCGCAGCGAGCTCAACCCCGCATTTCCCGGCATCAATCCCGAGCCCATCCTCCCACACATCGCCGCCACGCAGAAGGCTGTAGTCGCCGAGCACTGCGACGCCGGCCTCATCACCGACGGCGACGCGGACCGCATCGGCGCAGTCGATGAGCACGGCAACGTAGTCGACGCGCACAAGATCTTCGCGGTCCTCCTGCAGTGGCTGCTCACGCGCAAGAACTGGCCTGGCGACGTCACGCGCGCCTTTAACACCACCAAGATGCTCGACCGCATCGCCGCCAAGCACGGCCGCAAGCTGATCGAGCACGGCATCGGCTTCAAGTACGTCGTCGATCTCATGCTGGAGCGCGAGATACTTATCGGCGGTGAAGAGTCTGGCGGCGTAGGCATCAGCCGCCATCTCCCCGAGCGCGACGGCCTGCTCAACAGCCTGCTCATCGCGAACGTGATGGCCGACGAGCACAAGACTCTCGGCGAACTCGTCGCAGCCCTGCAACAGGAGTACGGCGAGCACCAGTACGGCCGCATCGACATGCACATCAGCGAAGACCTCAAGCAGTCCGCGATTCGCCGCGCGCGTGCCGGCGTGACCGAACTCGCCGGCCTCAAAGTCCTCCGCACCGAAACCCTCGACGGCATCAAGTTCTTTCTCGAAAATCCCGCCTGCGCCAACAAGCCCAACGCCGCGGAAACCTGGCTCCTCTTGCGCGCCAGCGGCACCGAACCTCTGCTCCGCGTCTACTGCGAGAGCTGCAGCACCGAAAGCGTGCAACAAGTCCTCGAAGCCGCCCGCGCCTTCGTACTGCGCGGAGATACTGCGTGAGTGCGTCCGTGACCATCGAAACCGCCGGCATTCTCTTCGACATGGACGGCGTTCTCATCAGCTCCATCGGCAGTGTCAATCGCAGTTGGCGGCGCTGGGCTCACCACTACGGCCTGCCCGACGCCGATACCTTCCAGGTGCCGCACGGCATCCGTGCCGTGGATATCGTCATCATGCTCAAGCCCGACATCGATCCTAACGAGGGCTTGCGGCTGATTGAAGATATCGAAATGGTCGACGTGGACGACCTCAAGGTTCTGCCCGGCGCCCAGGCACTGCTCCAGAGCTTACCCCCCGAGCGCTGGGCCATCGTAACCTCCGCGACCCGGCGTCTCGCTCTCGAACGCCTCCGCGTCGCCGGCCTGCCAGCGCCGGAACGAATGATCAGCGCAGAGATGGTGGAACGCGGCAAGCCCGACCCCGAACCCTACCGCCGCGGCGCGGATCTAATCGACTCTCCCCCCGCCGACTGCCTCGTCGTCGAAGATGCCCCCAGCGGAGTGGGCGCGGGCGTAGCCGCCGGATGCCGCGTGCTTGGCGTGCTCGGAACTCACAAGGAAGAGGAGTTGCGTCAGGCCGGCGCCAGTTGGATCGTGCGCTCGCTCGAAGACGTCAAGGCTCAATCCACCGCGCAGGGCCTGGCCATGACGCTCGACACCCTCTAATCACTCAACCTTTACGCTGCTTCAGAATCGCTTCCACCCGCCGCAGATCGTCCTCTGTATCCACCCCAATCGTGTCATGCGCGGTCTCCGCCACGTAAATAGAGACGCCATTCTCCAACAGACGCAACTGCTCCAGCCGCTCCGACTGCTCGAGCGCGCTAGGCTGCAGGGAAGCGAACTTCTCCAGCGCCGCCTTGCGATAGGCATACAGCCCCAGGTGCTTCCAGTAACTAGCGTCCCCCGCACCATCGCGATCGAACGGAATCGTCGCGCGCGAAAAGTAAAGCGCCCGCCCATCGAGCGCGGTCACCACCTTCACCGCGTTCGGGTTGTTAATATCCTCCGGCGTGCAGCGAACCTTCGGCGTCGTCACGTCGACATGCGGCGCCGTGAACAGCGCAAGGATCGCCGTAATGTGATCCGGCAGCAGCAGCGGCTCATCCCCCTGGATATTCACGTAAATATCCGCCTCAACCACCTTCGAGACTGCATATAGCCTGTCGGTGCCGCTGGGCAGCTCCGGAGAGGTCATCTCACAACGCCAGCCGCGCTCCTCGCACAGCCTCTGCACCTCAACGTTATCGGTTGCGACAATCACCTCGTCGAGCGCCGCACACGCCTTCGCCGCACCGTACACCCACGCCAGCATGGGATCGCCGGCTATCTCGCGCAACACCTTGCGCGGAAGCCGTGTGGAGGCAAGGCGCGCGGGAATCACGCCCACAATACGCAAACTACCTGCCGGGGAATCACTCATGGTTCAACTTTCTCATCATCGTTCGTCTTGCGAATACTTCTCACCGCCAGCACCAGGACGACCAGCAGCACCACTCCAAGCACGCCCGCCAGCACATACAAAAATCGGAGGATCCCAGGAAGATAACAGAGAGCGCCGCCGCCCGAAGCCGCGCAGTCTGGCGCCAACATCAGCGCCGAAGCCTCGGACGAGCGGCAGACAACGCCTGCGCACACCAGCGATAACGGCAGCAACCAGCGCCTGAACTGCCGGGTTCGAATTGTTAAGAGCAACTGCACGTTTGACCTGGGAAGACGCGAAAATTATGATGGAAGAGCGGCTGCTGTCGCGGCCGGGTTTCTATGGCCGCTGGATGCAGTCTCCCACCCGGCGGTGTAGCTCAGATGGTTAGAGCGACGGACTCATAACCCGTAGGTCAGTGGTTCGATTCCACTCACCGCCACCATTCGTCTGCTGCGGCACGCCGCCGCTTTGCCCTTAGTTACCAGACGTGATCGCAACTTCTGCTCTAGAGAGTATCATTCCGCTAGAGTGCTGCGTCTAAACCTCAGCACGCTCGAAGCTGTATCTTAAACCGATCCCGGAGTCCGTCACCGCACTATGCCCAAGAGCCTCAAAATCAGCCTGCTCGCCGCATCGGTAGTTCTCATCCTGTGCATCTTCCTTGGCGTCAACGCGCACAGCGTCGCAGCAGCCGGCGATCCCGCGCCCCAGGACGCCTACAACCAGATCAACGTCTACGGTGAGGTCCTGCAACACGTGCAGGCCGACTACGTTGAGGTCCCCAACATCTCCAAGGTCACCAACGGCGCCCTGCGCGGTCTGCTCGAGTCCCTCGATGCAGACTCCAGCTATCTCACTCCCGCCGACTTCAAGGCCTACCAGGCAGATCACGGCGGCAAAGCCCAGGTTGGCATCAATGTCTCCAAGCGCTACGGTTACGCGACGGTCGTCTCGGTCGTTCCGGGCTCACCCGCGGACAAAGCCGGACTCATCGACGGTGACATCATCGAGGCCATCGGCACCGAAGACACCCGCAACATCTCTCTAGCAATGATTCATCTCATGCTGGAGGGCGCACCTGGCACCCCGCTTGACCTGGCCGTCATCGGTCCCCGTAGCGCCAAGCCGCAGAAGATGACCCTGACCCGCGTCGTGGTCGTCGAGCCTGCCGTCACAGATACCCAGTACGCCGACGACTCCATCTTGTACCTGAAGCCCGTGATTCTCGATCGTGAGCACGTACAACAGGTTGAATCGCGCCTGAAGGCAATGAATAAGGACGACAACAAGAAGATCCTGCTTGACTTGCGCGATGTCGCCGCCGGTGATGTCCCCGATGCAGTGCGCCTGGCAAACTTTTTTATCGCCAACGGGACGATCGCGAGCCTTGAGGGTCAGAAGTATCCCAAACAACTCTTCAGCGCCGACCCATCGAAGGCCATCAATACCACCGCTCCAATGGTCGTGCTCGTGAACCACGGAACCTCCGGCCCGGCAGAGCTCGTAGCCGGCGCACTGCAGGACGACGGCCGCGCCCAACTCGTAGGAGAGAAGACCTTCGGTGAGGGCTCCCTTCAGAAGACCTTCGACCTGCCCGATGGCGGAGCGATCATCCTCTCCATCGCCAAATACGCCTCGCCGTCTGGCGCTCAGTTCGAAGACAAGGCCGTAACTCCGGGAACCCTCGTGGCCCAGAGCAGCGATCTCTTTGACGACGCAGACATCGACGCGAGCGGCGAAGGAGCCTCCGCTCCGCCCGCCAAGACTCTCCAGAAGAAGACGCCGCCCCCGCCCGATGACCAGCTCAACAAGGCGCTGGACATGCTGAAGGCGAAGACCGCCTGATCGCACGGTTCGGCATGGTAAGGTTGGTTTTGCCGTGCCTACTCCTCTGAGCGCTCACGACAGGGACACACCCAGCAAGCGGTCGCTGCTGTGGCATGCCGTCCGCCGTTTTCCCTTCCGCGATCCGGACACCCCCAACCGCCACCTCGCAGCGCGCGCCGCTGTGCTCGCCCTGCTGGGGGCATCGGCCATCTTCGGCGTCACGCTCGGCCTGGTTCTCGTCTACTCCATCAATCTGCCGCAGATGACGGAGTTGGAGCATTATCGCCCCAGCACCACCACCGAACTCTACGACATCCACGGCCAGGTCTTCGGCTCCTTCGCCCAGGAGCGCCGCATCGTCGTCCCGTACTCGGAGTTCCCAGACATACTCCGCGAGGCCCTGCTCTCCATCGAAGACAAAGACTTCGAGCACAACGGCGGCATCAACCTGGTGCGCGTCGTCGAAGCTGCGTACGAGGACGTACACACCCACGGCAAAGTGCAGGGAGCCTCCACACTCACCATGCAGCTCGCCCGCAATCTCTTCCTCTCCTCGGAGAAGACCTACGGCCGCAAGCTGCAGGAGATCTTTCTCGCGCTCGAGATTGAACGCCGCTTCACCAAGCAGCAGATCTTCACCCTCTACGCCAACCAGATCTATCTCGGTGGCGGCGTCTACGGCTTTGAAGCCGGAGCCGAATACTACTTCAGCAAGCACGCTCGCGACCTGACGCTGCCCGAGGCTGCTCTCCTGGCGGCGTTGCCCAAAGGTCCGGAGTCCTACTCCCCGGTGCGCTTTCCCGAGCGCGCGCTGCGCCGCCGCAACCTCGTCATTCAAGAGATGCTCAACGACCGCAAGATCACGGTCCAACAGGCTGACGCGGCCAAGGCCACCCCGCTTGGCCTGCACCTGGAGTCTCCGCCCAACAGCGAGGCTCCCTACTTCGTTGAAGAGGTACGCCGGCAACTGGAGAGCGAGTATGGCGTGGACGAGGTGCACAGCGCCGGCCTCCGCGTCTACACCACGCTCGATCTCAATCTTCAGCGCGTAGCCAACCAGGCTGTCCTCGACGGCACCGCTGCCTACGAGCGCCGCCGCGGCTGGAAGGGTCATCTCGAAAACATCCTGCGCGAAGGCCAGACCATCGACGACTACAAGCACCCCGACTGGTCGCAGGCCATCACCAACGATGCCTACCTGCACGCCCTCGTCACCAGCGTC
Source organism: Acidobacteriaceae bacterium (assembly GCA_049578265.1). GTDB lineage: Bacteria > Acidobacteriota > Terriglobia > Terriglobales > Acidobacteriaceae > Granulicella. The sequence continues at coordinate 72,238 of JBAULP010000045.1, read as the reverse complement.
TCGCCGTCGCACATCACCGTCAAGCTCGGCAAGGTCAACGCCACGCTGCTTCCGGCTGACTGGGCTTGGACCGGTGTCGCCAAGGCCAGCGAGCTCGCTCAGGTAGGCGATATCGTCTACGTGAAGATCGTCAGCGGCGAGGACACCGGTGCGCCGCGTGTAAGCCTCGAGCAGGACAGCGGCGCCCAGGCCGCGCTCATGGCCGTCAACAACGCCGACGGCGAGGTTCTCGCCATGGTCGGCGGCCGTGACTTCGCGCTCTCGCAGTTCAATCGCGCCACGCAGGCCGAGCGCCAGGTCGGCTCTTCCTTCAAGCCCTACGTCTACACCGCGGCGATGGAAGCCGGAATGAAGCCCTACGACACCGTGCTGGACGCGCCCACCACCTTCTTCACCGCCGGTGGCCCCTACTCGCCGCACGACTACGAGAAGAACTACCGCGGCCCCATGACGCTGGTCGACGCCTTCGCCGAGTCCCGCAACATCCCCGCCCTCCGCCTTGCGGACAAGGTCGGCATCAAGCGCGTCATCGCCGTCGCGCGCAGCTTCGGCGTCACCAGCCCCATGCCGCCGTTCCTTCCCGTCGCCATCGGTGCAGCCGACATCTCCCTCTACGAACAGGTCGGCGCCTACAGTGTCTTTCCCAACGACGGCATACGCATCGCGCCCCACTTCATTCGCCGCGTCATGCAGGCCGATGGTGAGCCCCTGCAGCAACCCCGCACCCAGGTCAGCGAAGTGATTCCCGTCAGCATCGCACGCGAGATGATGATCCTTCTCGAGGCCGTCGTGCATACCGGAACCGCCGCCTCCGCCTCGCAGCTCAATCACCCCCTCGGCGGCAAGACAGGCACCACCAACAACTACACCGACGCCTGGTTCGTAGGCTTTTCTCCTTCCGTCACCTGCGGAACCTGGGTAGGTTTTGACAGCCGCCAGTCCCTCGGCGACCGCGAAACAGGCGCCCGCGCGGCTTTGCCCATCTGGATCCAGTTTATGAAGGCAGCTATCGCCAACAAGCCCAACGAAGCCTTCTCCAAGGCCAATGCCCCCAAGCGCCCGATCCAGGTGCCGTCCGCAACCGACGCTACCTCACCGCCGGGGCCGCCAACCTCGACGCCGGTCCCGACCTCGGCCGCAACTCCCAGTCCTGCTTCCGTGCCCCAACCCGAGTCGCAACCCCAGTCGCAACCGCAACCCGCGCATCTGGAACCAGGAGAGCTGCGTTACCCCATCGGCACAGCTCCGCCTCCAACCAGCGAACCCCAGTCGCAGCCCGCACCCATCGTGCGCGTGCCCCCGGCGTCACCCACACCAGCGCGACCCAAACTCGCACCAAAGCCCAAGGCCGCCCCGGTCACGACACCACCACCCTCCGGCTAGCGCGAAGCAGAAATCGCAGCGCCCACGAAAACCTTCAGCGCATCCGCCAGCGCAAAGTAGCGCTGCGCCCGCCGCACGTCGATACCTATCTGATCACGCAACGCTTCCACCAAATCGAACCGCCGCTCCGCACGCAAGCGCTTCAGGAACGCCAACTCCAACGGCGTCGTCTCGTCCAGCGTAAGCGGTTCGAAGTCCAGCAGATGTGACTCCACCGCAAACGAATCCGCACCAAACGTAGGCCGATTGCCCACATTCGTCACACCGCGAAACAACCGTGTCCCTCCAACCTTCAGCGTCGTCACATAGACCCCGTGTGCCGGCAGCAAGTCAGCATAGGGTGCCAGGTTAATCGTCGGCACCGCGTAGCGCGTGCCATACCCACGTCCCGGCGCGGGCGTGCTGCGCACAGCAAATGGCCGCCCCAGCAGCGCACGCGCCTCCGACACCTTGCCCGCACCAATCACACTGCGAATGCGGCTGGAAGAGATCGCCGCACCGCGCACAATTCTCGGTACATACGTTCGCACCCCAAAGCCGAGCTCGCGTCCCAGCTCGGACAACCCCGCAATATCCGCCTCAGCCTGGTAGCCAAACCGAAACGTCTCGCCCTCATGAACCTCCGCCGCATGCAGCCCATCGCGCAGCACGCGCTCGGCGAAGTGCCGCGCAGTCCAATGCCGCAGCTCATCGGTGAAGGGAAGCACCAGCGCCGCATCCAGCCCCGTCTCCGCCAGCAACCGCAGCTTTTCATCCAGCGGTGTAATCAGCGGCAGCCGCGGCCCCGCATGCAACACATGTGCTGGATGCGGATCGAAGGTGACGGCAACCGCGCGTGCACTCATCGCCCGTGCGCGTTCCAGCACCGAAGCAATCACCATCTGGTGGCCGCAGTGAACCCCATCGAAGTTCCCGATGGTGACCACCGACGTTGGGAAGGAGCCGAGTTCGGAGAGCGAGCGGAAGATCTGCATTAGGAAATATCTGCAACCTGCGGAGTGATATTGAACGTGAGTTTAAGCCCGTCATGCGCCAGCCGTATGTGATCTGGCAACGAAGCGTTGGTGCTCTCATGATCCAGCCCATGGCTGATGTGCGTGAAGTACGCGCGCCGCGGAGCAATCCTCTCCACCAGCTCCACGGACTTTGCCAGGTGCGAATGACTCGGATGCGGCTCATGCCGCAGCGCATCCAGCACTAAAATATCCAACCCCTTAAGCAGCGAATAACTCTCGTCGGGAATGTCGCTCATGTCGGTGAGATACGCCGCGCCGCCAAATCGATAGCCCGCAATCGTCGTGGGCCCATGCGCCACGGGCACGCGCACAAACGTCGCGCCAAACAGCGGAATCTCAAACCCTGCAACCGCAGGAATCCGATGCGTCTTTACCCGCGCACTGGTAGGGTAGCGATCGTTCTCGCGAAACGTATACTCGAAGATCCGTTCGATCACATCCGCGGTCGCATCGTCCGCATAGAGCGGCAGCCCGCCCGCATGCGCAAAACTCAGTGGCCGCAGATCATCCATCCCCAGCACGTGGTCCGCATGCCCATGCGTGTACAGCACCGCGTCCACCGACCGCAGATTCTCGCGCACCGCCTGCACCTGAAAGTCCTGCCCTGTATCGATGAGCACGTTGTGCCCGCCATACGCAATCAGCACCGAAGGCCGCGTCCGCCGGTTCGGCGACCCCGCCTCATACGCCGACGAGCACACCGCGCACGTACAGCCCAGCGTGGGAACCGCCATCGAGGTTCCGCTTCCGAGAAAAGTGAGTGTAGCTTCCATGCCTGCAGACCGACCCGTTGGCTCCTCTGTCCGCACCTAGCGAACGATGCTCGGTCCACTTGGCGCCGGCGGAACTCCCCCACCAGGCTGCCGCGCCGCAGCCTGTCGTGAGAGCGCCTGCGTCACTTCAAGAAAGCCCATGCGCAGCTCAAACAGCGCCGTGTCCAGCAGCTTCGTCTCCGCCTCGGTGCAGTTGCCCTTCGTCTTCTCTGCCAGAATCCCGATCATATCAATCGTCTGCCGAGCCCCGAGGATATCCACCTGCGGCTGTTGACCCTGCGCCGTAGCGCCGCCAAGCTGCATCAGCGCCTGCATGTAGAGCGATTGGATCACGCGGTCAAACGTAATCTCCGGCGCATGTTCCATTCCCGGATTCGTCGCCCGAATGGCCGTATCCAGCCGGTCCACCGTCGCATCGAACGCGCGTTTCGCCTGCTCCGCCTGCTCAGCGCTAGGCGGCGGAGGAAACAGATCCTCTTCGCCAGCCGCGGCCCCTTCCGAGCTCTCTGCCGGTCCCGGTGCAGCGACAGCCTGCGGTCCCTTGTGCTCTGTCAGTCTCGCGTACTCCGTCTCTTCCGCCGGCTTCAGCGTCTCCGGCCGGGGCGGCTTTGGCTCCGATGGTGGAGCATCCGGGCGCGCCTCGCCCTCCGCAGTAAACTTCCGACGATCATTAACGACGAACTCTTTTATATCTGCCATAGTCTTTCCAGCTCTCTATCTTCCGCTTGCTATCGTTTCCACGCTGCAGGCAAACCTGGTTGCGGTGCTCTGAATTTCGCTATTTCTTTGATGCTAACCCGCCGGCGTAGGGTCACGGTATGGAATTGCCACGCCACCCGGATAGCTCAGCTCCTGTTTGGCGTCCAGCACCTCCTGCCGCGCATACCCCAACGCGATCAACGCGCTACCGTCCGCCAAAGGCACAACTCCAGCGCTGGTAATCTCGCCAGCGGGCTTGCCACCAGCCTCCAGCGCCGCAGGCAGCGCAGCAGGTAACTCGCCCGTTAGCCGAAACGCCATAAACCGCCGATGCACCTGCCCCCGCGACCGTATCCGCTCTACAATTTCCTGCCCTAAATAACATCCCTTGGCAAAGTGCAGCGCGTGAGTCTGCGAAGTCTCCTGCGGTAGATCTCTGTCGCGGATGTCCTGTCCATAGACCGGCCGCCCCTCCAGCAACCGCAGCGACTCCAACGCCGCTCCACCGATCTCCGGAACCACAAGCGCATCCCGCAACCCATCGATCGTAGCCACCGCACCGCGCAACTCAAACGCAGGTACCAACCCCTCCACCGGCGTCAACAGCAGCACCGGTCCATGCTCCGTGTCGGCATGCGCCATGCGCAAAGGCTCAATCGCCGGCAGCCCGAGCCGCTCCAACGCAGCGCCCGCCTCCTTGCCCACAATCAGCAGCCCAGCCTCATCTGCATAAGCAGACGTAAGCTCCACGTCGTCCATGATGATGAAGTGGTCGAGATGCTCCCGCAGCGTCTCCACCTGCCCCGCCGTCGTCGCCAGCAAAAACTCCGCAGGCTCATCCGAGCTCTCGCGATACACCGTAGCATCTCCCTGGATACGCCCCTGCGCATTCAGCAGAAAGTTATAGTTGCCCTCGCCCGGCTCAAGCGCCTGGATCGAGTTGCTCACCATCCCATTCAGCCAGCGCGTGGCGTCTGACCCCGTTACGCGCAAAAACGCCCGGTCCGTCACCGCGGTATAACCCGCACTCTCTCGCACCGCCGCAAGTTCGCGCTGCTCCAACTCGTTCTGTTCCTGGGTTGCCATTCAATCTTTCCGTGGGCTCCGTTCGCCCATCCAAGGATATCCCGTCGGGAATCCACACCACCATCCCCGCGCCGGTCGCCTACCGTTGGATGCTCGGCGTTGTGCGGCGATGCTATCCACGAATTTATGGGGTTGGAGGTTTCCCCTCAGCCATCCCCTGCGTACACTATGTCCTACAGTTGTTGCTTGTCTGGAGGCGGTTTGACCTGGCAAAGAGTGATGGCAGCGTGTGTTCTGGTGGGTTTCGGTGCAGTACCAGTTTTTGGCGCGGAGATCGCAAAACCGCAGACGAACACGAACAGTGGCAAGAGTGCCCCTTCCACACCCTCTGCTGCCGGCGCGACGGTCACCGCTGACACGGTCCTCACTCCGGAACAGGAAAAGAATCTGCTCGACGCCGAAGACCAGATCCTGCACTTCGTCAGCAAGGACACGCAGCTTCCCATCAAATCCTCCGTCAAGTGCCGCTTTATCTCGCGCCAAGCCGTCAACTCCGAGCTGCGCAAGAAGTTCGAGCAGGACAAGGGCGCCAAGCGCATGGAGCGCAGTGAGCTCGTCCTCAAAAAGTTCGGCCTCCTCGACGAAGACTTCAAGATGCGTCCGTTTCTCCTAAGCTTGCTCACCGAGCAGATCGCCGGTTTCTACGACGACAAGACCAAGCAGATGAACCTCCTCGACTGGGTGCCCATCGACGAGCAGAAGCCCGTCATGGCGCACGAGCTCACCCACGCCCTCCAGGATCAGAAGGTCGGCCTCGAGAAATGGGGCGACCAGGAGATCGAAGGCGTCGCCAAGAACGTCAAGCAGGACAACCGCCACATCGCTAACGACGACACCGACACCGCCCGCGAGGCCGTTGTCGAAGGCCAGGCCATGGTCAGCTTCGCCGACTACATGCTCGCCCAGGCCGGCCACCCCGATAAGACCCTCCGCGACGCACCGCAGCTTGCCCAGGAGCTCGAATCCAACGCCGGCGATATGTCTGACTCGCCCGTGCTGGCCCGCGCTCCCCTCGTCCTCCAGCAGTCTCTGCTGTTTCCTTACACCTCCGGCCTCGCCTTTGAGCAGGCCATCCTCACCAAGTCCGGCACCGAGCGCGCCTTCGCCGGCGTCCTCGACGCTCCACCCAGCGCCAGCTTCCAGATCATGACGCCCGACGCCTACCTCCGCGACCAGCCCGTCCCGCTCATGAAGCTTCCCGACATCCACCCCATGCTCAAGCACGCCGGCTTCATCCCCTACGACGTCGGCGTCATGGGAGAGCTCGACGTCCGCATGACCGCCGAGCTCTTCGGCGGCAACCCTCTCGCCCGCGCCCTTGCTCCCGAGTGGGACGGGGGCATCTACTACGCCGCGCAGCGCAAAGATGCCACAGCCGCGCAAAAGGACACCACCGCCTCCCTCGCTCTGCTCTACAGCTCGCAGTGGAAGAACAAGGACTCCGCCCGCAGCTTCTTCGAGGTCTTCGAGCAGGAGCTCCCCCGCCAGTACGACGGCCTCCAGCGCCGCGAAGCCGACGAGAAGAGCGACGACGAGCGCGTTTACTCCACCCGCGAAGGAGACGTGCTCCTCAGCCTCAAGGACAACACGGTCTGGGTGAGTGAAGGCTTCGACCTGGCCCTCGCCCGCAAACTTCGCGAGTCTGTCGATGAAGCCAATGCTCCCCTCGGCACCGGCCCCGTCATGCAAGCCCGCATCGTTCCGCCGCACCATGACCTCGTTGGCGGCCTCGTCAACACCCTAAGCCAGTTCGGCGTCATGAAGGCCGCGCTGCAGTAGGGAAGCGCGGCCGCCCACCCACTACTGCGGCGCCAGCGACAACACCGAAACCCCCATCAACCCGTGCACCCAGCGCGCCGGCTTCGCTCCATTCGTGTTGATCAGCTCAATCCCGCCACCCTCGGTATTGGGCAGCCCGGCCTTCATCACCGCCACAATCACCTGGCTAGTCGTAAACGACGGTTCCACCTCCGCGGCCGAATACAGAACGTAGTAGTGATCCGTCCCCGTAGCCACAATCACGCTATGCAGAATGAGCGGCTGCGTCTCGCGGCTCGCCTTCAGCCCAATCTTTTCGAGCACATCCGATAGCAGCGGCCCGCTATAGGTCTCCTCAATCCCACCCCGATGAGCGTTATGCACATGCACCGTTACCTGCGGCATGCTCAGCAGGTCCCCCACCGAAACGCTAATGTTCTTGCCCTCAAACGCCAGATTCACCGCATGAGATGGCGGCACAGGCGCCTTCATTGGCTCGGCCATCGGCGCCGGAGCCTTGGTCTCCGGAGGCATCGCGTCCGTCTGCGCATAGGCGCGCAGGGCAACCGGTGAAACAGTAAGCAGCACAGCGGCAACCATCAGAAACTTAGGGCGAAACTTCGGCATCGTCATGCCCAAAAGGGTAACTCCCCAACCGGGGCGCGTATATAGCTTTTTGAAACCGACGTATACTGGAGGCATGTCGATCGTCCGCAACATCGCCGCCATCGCCAAAGGAATGAGCATCACGCTGCGCGAAGGATTTCAGCCCAGCCAGGTGGAAAACTACCCCGACGGCAAAGGTCCGCTGCGTGGCGCAGTGTTGCAGGAGCGCTTCCGCGGCAAGCACCAGCTACAGCGCGATGAAAACGGCCTGGAAAAGTGTGTCGCCTGCTTCCTCTGCGCCGCCGCCTGCCCCGCTAACTGCATCTACATCGAAGCCGCCGACAACACCTCCGAAACGCGCATCTCCTCCGCTGACCGCTACGCCAAGGTCTACAACATCGACTACAACCGCTGCATTTTCTGCGGTTACTGCGTAGAAGCCTGCCCCACCGACGCCATCACCCACGGCCACGGCTTCGAGCTTGCCAGCCTCAACGCCACCACCATGGTCATGCGCAAGGAAGATCTGCTGGTTCCAACGCCAACGGGTCTTCCGAACTCAGCTAAAGAACAGCTTGAAGTGCTCGCATAGAACTTAAAGTTCCGGTTTCAACATATGCGGCGAGCCATAACGGCTCGCCGCTTTGCGATCAGCGCTGACTCCCCCGCGCAATGAACGGAGTATGACATGAAGAAGGCCACCTCCCATCCCCTCGAAGCCATTCTGGACAATCGCATTGCCATCATCGACGGCGCCATGGGCACCACCATCCGCACCTACAACATGAAAGAAGCCGACATCCGCGGCGACCGCTTCAAAAACGCCACCAAGGATCTCCTCAACAACGGCGACCTCTTCTCCCTCACCCAGCCAAAGATGATCGGCGACATCCACCGCCGCTTCCTGGAAGCCGGAGCCGACATCCTAGAAACCAACACCTTCGGTGCCACCAGCATCACCCAAAGCGAGTTCTTCGTCGACGACCCCCGTGAGCACGGCGGCCGCAAGGACCCCGAGTTCTACCAGAAGATCCTCGAAGACAAATCTCTCAACGAACTAGCCTGGGACATCAACTACACCTCCGCGCAACAGTGCCGCGAGTGGGGCGATCGCGTCGCCAACGCGGATGGCCGTCCGCGCTTCGTAGCCGGAGCCATCGGCCCTCTCACTGTCTCGCTCTCCAACTCGCCCGACGCCGACGACGCCGGCTTTCGCGTAGTCACCTTCGACCAGGTAAAGTCGGCCTACATGCACCAAGTCCGCGCCCTCATCGCCGGCGGCGTAGATCTCCTCCTGGTCGAAACCATCTTCGACTCCCTCAACGCCAAAGCCGCGCTAGTAGCCATCCGCGAAGTCTTCGACGAAGACGGCCTGGCTGCGGCCAACAAAGAAATCCCCGTGATGATCTCCGCAGCCGTGGGCCGCGGCGGAGAAACCCTCATCTCCGCCCAAACCACCGAAGCCTTCTGGAACGCGGTGAAGCACGTCAACCCGCTCTCCATCGGCCTCAACTGCTCACTGGGCCCCGACCTCATGTACCCGTTCCTCAGCGAACTCTCAGAGAAGGCCGACACCGCCATCTCCTGTTACCCAAACGCCGGCCTTCCCAATCCGCTCTCACCCACCGGCTTCGATCTAGGCCCCGAAGACATGGCGCGCTCGCTCAGCAGCTTTGCCAGCAGCGGCCTCATCAACATCGCCGGCGGCTGCTGCGGCAACACCCCCGAGCACATCGCCGCCATCGCGAAAGCTCTCGACGGCATGCACCCCCGCGAGCTAGCCGCGCGCAAGCAAGCCCAGCGTGAGGTGGCCGCTTGAGCGCTGTGATCGAAACCAAGCCCCTGCGCCTCTCCGGCTCTCAGCCCTTCACGCAGCAGTCCGGCGTCTACATCATGATCGGCGAGCGCACCAACGTAGCCGGCTCGCCCAAGTTCGCGCGCCTCGTCAAGGAAGGCAAGTTCGAAGAGGCCGTAAGCATCGCGCAGCAGCAAGTCGAAAACGGTGCCAACGTCATCGACATCTGCATGGACGAAGGCATGATCGACGGCGCCGTCGCCATGACCCGCTTCCTCCAACTCCTCGCCAGCGAACCCGACGTAGCCAAGGTCCCCTTCATGATCGACTCCTCCAAGTGGGAGGTCATCGAGGCCGGCCTGAAGTGCCTGCAAGGCAAGGGAATCGTCAACTCCATCTCCCTCAAGGAAGGCGAAGAGGTCTTCCGCCAGCGCGCCGCAGCCATCCTCAAATACGGCGCCGCCGCCGTAGTGATGGCCTTCGACGAGCAAGGCCAGGCTGCCACCTTCGACGAAAAAATCCGCATCTGTAAACGTGCGTACGACATGCTGGTAACCGAAGTCGGCTTTCCACCCGAAGACATCATCTTCGACCCCAACATCCTCACCGTAGCCACCGGCATGGAGGAGCACAACAACTACGCCGTCGACTTCATCAACGCGACGCGCTGGATCAAGCAGAACCTCCCGCACGCAAAAGTAAGCGGCGGCGTCTCCAACATCTCCTTCAGCTTCCGCGGCAACAACAAGGTCCGCGAGGCCATGCACTCGGCCTTCCTCTATCACGCCATCGCCGCCGGCATGGACATGGGCATCGTCAACGCCGGCATGCTCGAAGTCTACGAAGAGATCGAGCCCGAGCTTAAAGAGCTAGTCGAAGACGTCCTCCTCAACCGCCGCCCCGACGCCACCGAGCGCTTAGTCGACTACGGCGAAACTCTAAAAACCACCACCACCACCGCCACCGAAAAGAAGACCGAAGAGTGGCGCAGCGGCACCGTAGAAGCACGCCTCTCTCACGCGTTAGTGAAGGGAATCGACACCTACATCGAGCTCGACACCGAAGAAGCCCGCCTCAAACTAGGTCGCCCGCTGCTAGTCATCGAAGGCCCGCTCATGGACGGCATGAGCGTAGTAGGCGACCTCTTCGGCGCGGGCAAAATGTTCCTCCCGCAAGTCGTAAAATCCGCACGCGTCATGAAGAAAGCCGTAGCCCACCTCACGCCCTTCATGGAAGCCGAGAAGGCCGCGCTCGAAGCCTCCGGCCAGGTCGTCAAAGCACAAGGCAAGATCGTCCTCGCCACCGTGAAAGGCGACGTCCACGACATCGGCAAGAACATCGTCGGCGTAGTCCTCGCCTGCAACAACTACGAGGTCATCGACATGGGCGTGATGGTCGCCTGCGAAAAAATCCTCGCCCGCGCCCGCGAAGTCAACGCCGACATCATCGGTCTCAGCGGCCTCATCACCCCCTCCCTCGACGAGATGGTGCACGTAGCCAAAGAGATGGAGCGCCAGGGCTTCAAGCAGCCGCTGCTCATCGGCGGAGCCACCACCAGCCGCGCCCACACCGCCGTAAAAATCGCGCAGCACTACAGCCAGCCCGTAGTCCACGTACTCGACGCCAGCCGCGCCGTCCCCGTCACCACCAGTCTCCTCAGCGAAGACGGCCGCGACGACTTCATCGCCAAACACGCCGCCGAGTACGAATCCATCCGCAAGCAACACTCCGCGCCGCGCCAACCCGTAGTCCCCATCGACATCGCCCGCGAGCGCCGCACCCCCATCACCTGGCGCGCCGAAGACATCCCCACCCCCGAAACCCTCGGCGTCCAAATCCTCGACAACTTCCCGCTAGCCACCCTCCGCGACTACATCGACTGGTCCCCCTTCTTCCACACCTGGGGCATGAAGGGCATCTACCCCCGCATCCTCACGCACGAAGACCACGGCGTCGAAGCCAGCAAACTCTTCGCCGACGCCAACCAACTCCTCGACCGCATCATCGCCGAAAACCTCATCACCGCGCGCGCCGTCTACGGCCTCTTCCCAGCCAACGCCGAAGGCGATGACGTAATCCTTTACGCCGGTGAGACACGCGAGCCCCGCACCTACACCCGCGAGCGCTTCCACTTCCTCCGCCAGCAAGCCAACCGCGAAGGCTCTGAACCCTGCCGCTCCCTCGCCGACTTCATCGCCCCCACCTCCACCGCTCTCGCCGACCACATCGGAGCCTTCGCCGTCACCACCGGCATCGGCCTCAAAGCTCTCACCGACAACTTCCGCGCCACCAACGACGACTACAACGCCATCATGGCCGAGGCTCTCGCCGACCGCCTAGCCGAAGCCTTTGCCGAAGCCCTCCACAAGCGCGTCCGCGACCAGTGGGGCTACGGCCGCGCCGAAACCTTCACCCCCGCCGAACTCATCCAGGAAAAATATCGCGGCATCCGCCCCGCCCCCGGCTACCCCGCCTGCCCCGACCACACCGAGAAGGGAACCATATGGCACCTCCTCGACGTCGAAGCCAACACCGGCATTAAAATTACCGAGTCCTTCGCCATGTGGCCCGGCTCCAGCGTCAGCGGCCTCTACTTCGCGCACCCCGAAGCCCGCTACTTCTCGCTCGGCAAGATCGGCCGCGACCAGGTCGCCGACTACGCCTCCCGCAAAGAGATGAGCGTAGCAGAAGTCGAGCGCTGGCTAAGCCCCAACCTCAACTACGATCCTGCGGTATAACAATCTCCACAAGGTTTCACCTCCCGGAGGCCGCATGGAAACCACCACCAACAACTGGCCCGAACTCGACTGGAACTCCTGGTCCGCCACCGCCGACACGCTCCACATGTGGACGCAGATCGTCGGCAAGACGCGCCTCGCGCTAAGCCCCATGCAAGCCCACTGGTGGAACGTCCCGCTCTACGTCAGCGCGCGCGGCCTCAACACCTCGGCCATGCCCTACGGTTCCGAATTCCTCGAGATCGAATTCGATTTCGTCCACCACCAACTCCTCTTCCGCACCAGCACCGGCGCCCACGCCTCCACACCCCTCCGCGCGCAATCCGTAGCCAGCTTCTTCGCCGAGTACCAGCAGACCCTGGCCAGCCTCGGCATCCAAGTCCACCTCTACGCCACGCCCGTAGAACTAGCCCACCCCATCCCCTTCGCCGAAGACACCACCCACGCCTCCTACGACCCCGCCGCCGCCCACCGCTTCTGGCGCATCCTCATCCAAGCCGACAAAATCTTCCAGCAGTTCTCCTCCAACTTCCTAGGCAAGATCAGCCCCGTCCACTTCTTCTGGGGCAGCTTCGATCTAGCCGTCACGCGCTTCTCCGGCCGCCCCGCACCGCCACGCGAAGGCGCCGACCCCATCACCCGCGAAGCCTACTCGCAAGAGGTCATCAGTGCCGGCTTCTGGCCCGGCAACGGAGGCTACGGAAAGGCAGCCTTCTACTGTTACGCCGCATCCTCACCCGCCACCCTCGAAGCCGCAACCATCCAACCCCCGCAAGCCTTCTGGGACAAATCCCTCGGCGAGTTCATCCTCCTCTACGACGACCTCCGCACCTCGCCCACGCCCGACGCCACTCTCCTCGCCTTCCTCCAAAGCACCTACGACGCCGCAGCCGACCTCGCCCACTGGGATCGCCACGCACTCGAGCGCCCAACGGTTTAGCATAGAGAATCAACAACCCAGTCTCATTGGAGAGTGCATGAAAGTGTACGAAGCAATCGCCCTCGCCGCCGTGTGCGCAGTGGCATGCAGCACCGCCGTAGCGCAGGGCCCGCAACTGCCCGAGCAGGATCGCGTCCTCTCACGCCAGATCTTCAAAGAGTTCATCGAGACCAACTCGCAGGACTCCAACGGCAGCGTAACCGCCGTCTCCGTCGCCGCGCGCAACGAGCTTCTCAAGGCCGGCTTCGCTCCCGACGACCTCATCCTCGCCGGCCCCAACGACCGCAAGCAGAACCTCGTCGTCCGCTATCACGGCGCGCCCAACTCCACCCTCAAGCCGATCCTCATCATCTGCCACGAAGACGTAGTCGAAGCCCGCCGCGCCGACTGGACCACCGACCCCTACACCCTCGTCGAAAAAGACGGCTACTTCTACGGCCGCGGCACGCAAGACATGAAAGACGCCGACGCCGACGTAGTCGAGAGCTTCATCCGCCTCAAACGCGAAGGCTACGTCCCCGACCGCGACATCACCCTCGCCCTCACCGCCGACGAAGAGGGCGGCAAATCCAACGGCGTCAAATGGCTGCTCGCAAACCGCCCCGAGCTCATGCAAGCCGCCTTCGTCATCAACCCCGACGGCGAAGGTCCCACCCTCCACAACGGCAAGGCCACCGAGCTGCTCGTCGAGGCCACGCAAAAAACCTACGCCGACTACCCCGTCACCGCCACCAACCGCGGCGGCCACAGCTCCGAACCCCGTCCCGACAACGCCATCTACGAGCTCATGCACGCGCTCCTCAAGCTCGAAGCCTCGCCCTTTCCCGTCGAGCTCGATAACGTCACTCGCTCGGAGCTCGAAGCGATGGCCAAAGTAAGCACCCCACAGATCGCCGCCGACATCCACGGCATCCTCAAAACTCCACCCGACCCCGCCTCCGTCGCCGACTTCTCCAAGGACCCCGAGGCCAACTCAACCCTGCGCACCACCTGCGTCGCCACCATGCTGCAAGGCGGCCGCGCACCCAACGCTCTCCCCGCCGAGGCCACCGCCAACATCAACTGCCGCATCTTCCCCGGCCACACCCAGGAGGAGATCCGCAAGGACCTCATCCGCATCTTCGACGATCCCAAACTCTCCGTCGAATACATGGCCGACGACCGCACCATCACCCCCACCGCCCCCAATCGCGAGAGCCAGCCCCCACCGCCCCTGCGCCCCGACGTCTTCGGCCCGCTCCACCAGGTCGCCGATGAACTCTGGCCCGGCATGGTCATCATCCCCAGCATGTCCATCGGCGCCAGCGACTCCATCTACACCATGCAGGCCGGCCTTCCCAGCTACGGCATCGGTGGCGCCGCCATCGAGTTCAACGACAACCGCATGCACGGCCGCGACGAACGCCTGGGCGTAGAGTCCTACTACAAAAGCGTGGAGTTCTTCTACCTCTACCTCAAGGCGCTCACCAAGTAGAACGTCGTGAGGTATCAGCAGACAACATCAGCGAACGGTTCTGCCACGATTTGAAATTCGTCTTCGTACACGACGTAGCCAACTCTTTCGGCGCGGAAGGTGTGAACCACGATGCCGTGACGCTCTAGGATCGCGATCATCTCGCGAATGTGTTCAATGTGCTCTCTGGCCGAGTCTTTGAACCACGCGATTGCCTTCGCTTGTTTTCTATAAAAGGGAGGTTTGGCAGTAGTGAATCGGCTTGGCTTTTCCAGATTCGCATTGAACCAGTCGCGAAGCTCCCATAGCCTGACTAACTCCCACTCTTCAATGGATCCATGGTCGCGCAACTCACCCGCAGCATGAAAGATACCGAGCCCTCGCCCGGAATCCTCGTCGCGTCTTTCGACTGCAAACCTCAGATACACGCAAGAAGTGTATCCGCCACCGAGCATCAAACACAGCTCTACCGCAAATCCTCTACGGGAAATGTAAGTTGTTAAGACTTAGGAGCCAGCGCCGCCAAATTCCCGGTAGGCGCTACCCCATTCTTAGCGGGCGCATACTTGCTGGCGCACTTGGCCTGCAGCTGCGACGCGTGGAAGGTCCCATCGCGGCCATAGGTCCCCACCGCCAGCGTCTGCGCATCATCCTTGAACTCATCCGGAGGAGGCTCCGCGCCCTCGTACTTCACGCGCAACAGCTCTTCCTTGTTGTTGACCTTCTCCACCAGCGTAAAGTTCGCGTTCGGTCCAAAGCGTGTAATGCTGCCGGGCTGCACATTGCCCGCCACGCGCAGGTTCTCCTTGTACGCCTTGTTGCCCATCGACTGCAGCTCGCCGATCGTGACGTAGTAGCTCTTCGCATTTCCAGCGGCGGAGATCGACAGCCACGCAACCGTTCCCACAACAATGGCGCCGGCGATGATGAACTTTGCAATCGGATTGGATTTCTGCTTTGTCATAGCTCCTCTAGTTTACGCCGTGAACTCCACCGGGAGTGTGTGATTCTGGTCACTCGCCTCGAGCGCCAACTCCAGTACCCGAATCGACCGGTACCCATCCTCCGCCGACACAATCAGCTTCGCCTTCCCCAGCAGGGCATCGCGAACGTTCTCATAGAACCGGCGGTAGTCTCCGACCTCGGTCTTCAACTTCGTCCGCTCCAATTGCACAGGCTCCGTCATCTGCGTCGCCAGCGTAAGCGTCCCCCACGCACTCTCTTCCTCCGGCAGCCACGCCTCCGCCGACCCAACCTCCTTCGGCCGTTCGCCCTTCAGCAGCGCCGCCTCCTGCGGATCAAGCCCATACTTCACATAGTTTCCGCGCGTCCCTTGCACCCGAAACCGCGGCGCAGGTTCGGCCGCCAGCATCGACGCATGGCACTCATACCGAACACCGTGTCCCGCCCGCCCATCGAACTCCAGCGCGATATCGAACGCATCCTCAATCTCCGTAACATCGCGCTCCCGGCGGATGCTCGCCGTAATCGTTCGCGGCGTTCCAAACAACGCCAGCGCCTGGTCCAGCAGATGTGGCCCCAGGTCGAACAGCAATCCATTCGCCGGCCCACCCGCCTCCTTCCAGGTATTCGGCCGCTGCATCGGACGAAACCGGTCAAACCGCGAATCCACACGCGCAATCCGTCCCAACCGCCCCTCCTCCACCAACTTCTTCACTGTCAGAAAATCGCCATCAAACCGGCGATTATGAAACGGCGCCAGAACCTTCCCCTTTTTCGTCGCCAGATCAATCAGCGCCCGCACCTCTGCCGACCTCCCCGCAATGGGCTTATCCACCACCACATGCTTGCCCGCCTCCAGCGCCCGCGTCGCCATCTCCACATGCGAGTCATTCGGTGTCGCCACCACAATCAGCTCGATCGTGGCATCTCCAAACACCTCGTCCACCGAGCGCACCACCCGCGTCCCCGGATAATCCGCCGCGGCATTGTCTCCATGCCGCTGCACAATCGCGCTTAACTCCAACCCCGGCACCGCATGCACAAACGGTGAGTGAAAGATGCGGCCAGCAAACCCATATCCCAGAACGGCAGTGCGAATCGGTGTCGACATCGGTCTATCTTAACCCGCCCGCGAGCCACATTCCAGCGCCACCACCCACCCTCAATCTCCAGACAGCGTCCGGAACGGCATCGTCGACGGCTTCACTGGCGTATCCCCCATCAACCGCGCCACCGCCGGCTCAATCGCCGACGCCATCAGTCTCTGCCCAATCGTATTCGGGTGCGTCGCCGGCAGCGGAGGAGTCAACGTCGGGTCATAGAACAGCGTTGTATCCAACTGCCCATACGTATAAAACACCACGCTGATGTCGATATACGAGACCATCGGATCCTCGCGCCCCGCATAATGACTCCCCAGGTACTCATTCACATCGAAGTTCTTATCCTTCGAAGGCAGCTTGCTTGGCAGCACTCCCAGCAGCAGAATCTTGGTCTCTGGCAGCCGATGCTCAATGTCCTTCACCACCGCATCGATACCGACCTCCGTATCCTCCGCGCTCTGCCCAAACGCTGTGTTATTGGTCCCAATCAACACCACCGCCAGCTTCGGATGCAGCCCCGCCACCTCGCCATGATCCAGCCGCCAAAGCACGTTGGCCGTCGTGTCGCCACTGAATCCCAAATTCAACGCCTTGCGCGGCGCATAATACTGCTGCCATATCGGCTGAAAATCCTGATACGGCGGCTCAGCCTTGTCATAGTTATTCGTGATCGAATCGCCAATCATCAGCAACTGCGTATCCGGATGGCTCGCCACCTCTGCCAGCACCTGCTTGTGCCGCGCGGCCCACCACCCCACCGACATCCGATCCGTCGGCACGATCGCCGGATTCTGCTCCGGCCCCGCTTCCGCACCAGCACCTGCACCCGGCGCCTTGGCAGTCTGCGCCCGTAGCGTCGCCGTCAAAGAGAGGGAACCCACGACCCCAAGAAGGATCGCAACGGTAAGAGCAGGGACAAAGCGTGGTTTCGGCAGGCTCATGGCTTAAATCCTACGACGGGCGGCAGCTTCCTTCGTTAGCTAGCCAATCGACTTCAACGCAGGGTACATCCTTCGATACCGCGCATACGCATGTCGCATCGCCCCCGCATGGTGCGGCTCAATCACCTCCGCCGGCCTCACTGTCGCCTCGCAAGCCGCCGCCACAGACGCCCAGGCACCCACTCCCGTCCCCGCCAACAGCGCAGCGCCAAACGCTCCACCCTCTTCAGCCTCAAGCAGTTCCACCGCATGGTCATACACATCCGCCTGAATCTGCCGCCACAGCGGCCCGCGCGCGCCCCCACCCCCCAGCCGAATCGTCTCCACCGGAATCCCCAGCTCTGCAAACAGCGTGAACGTGTCCTCCAGCGAAAACGCCACCCCCTCCAGCACCGCCCGCACAAAATGTGCCGCCGTCGTCGAAGCCGTAATCCCCACAAACGCCGCGCGCGCCTCCGGATCAAGATGCGGCGTCCGCTCCCCAAACAAATAAGGAGCCCACAGCAGCCCATCGCTCCCCGGCGCAACCTCCGCCGCCAGCGCCGTCAGCTCGTCATACGAGCGGGAAGGAAAGAACGTATCCCGCAGATAACGAAAGCTCAACCCCGCCCCATTCGTCACGCCCATCACATGCCATATCCCCGGCGCAGCGTGGCAAAACGTATGCAGCCTCCCCTTCGGATCAAGCGTAGGCTCCGCCGTGGCCGCAAACACCACCCCCGAAGTCCCAATCGTCGCCGACACCGACCCCGGCGCCAGTATTCCCATCCCCACCGCGCCCGCTCCCTGGTCGCCCGCTCCCGCCGCCACCGGCGTCCCCAGCTTCAGCCCCGTAGCCGCCGCGCCTGCCTCCGAGATCCGCGCACAGATCTCCGGGCCCTCATACAACTTCGGCAGCCAGCTCATCGGAATTCCCGTCAGCTCGGCCATCTCTCTCGACCACCGCCGATGCACCACATCGAGCAGCAGCGTCCCCGAAGCCTCCTGCATGTCCATCGCATAAATGTCTGTAAGCCGCAGCCGCACAAAATCCTTCGGGCACAGCACATGCGCAATCTTCGCAAAGATCTCAGGCTGCTCCTCGCGCACCCACAGCAGCTTGGTCAACGTAAAGTTTGGCAGCGCTGGATTCGCCGTCAGCTCAATGATCCGCTCATATCCAATCGCTTCGTTCAGCCAGTCGCACTGCGGCTGTGTCCGCTGATCGCACCAAATCAGCGAAGGCCGCAACACCTGCCCCTCCGCATCCAGCATCACGCACCCATGCATCTGCCCAGTCAGCCCCACCGCTTCCACCGCGGCCGTATGCCCCGCCGCCACAGCCGCGTGCAGCACTCCAGCAATGGCCTCTTTCGACGCTCGCCACCAGTCTTCCGGGTCCTGCTCCGCCCACCCCACGTGCTCGGAGTGGATCGCCGAATGCTCCGCCGAGTGTGAAGCCAGCACCTTGCCCGCCCGGTCAATCAGAAGGGCCCGCGTTCCACCCGTACCTACATCAATACCCAGAAACATTCGCGACCTCCGCAAGCTCGTCCCGCTCGCAACAAAGAGTGTAAAGCCTCCACGCCTCTCCGCGTTAGAGCGCTTTAATTGGAAACTTATTCGACCCTCCCCGGCCTCAGATTCCCACTGCCTCCATCCTATGAACCAACAAGAACTACGCTCCTGTGGATATTCCGCGCAAGTTTTGCATACATCATCGGCTCCCTTGCATCTCTTTTATTGACAGGTCACAACTCCGAAAAACTGACCGGCAAGTTCAGCCAACGATTTAGCATGAAACATATGATTCCATTCCAAAGAAGCGCGTCCCGTGGCGCGGTATGGGGAACGATTGCTCCGCTGGTTCTCGCAGTCGCCGTTTCACCGGCTTTTGCGCAGACTTCCGGGCAGCCCTCCACCAGCAGCAGCGGTACCAGCTCCAGCGGCGGCTCCTCGGAACTGGGCGTAGCCATCCAGACCCAGCAACAACTCGCCGCCCCCGGGCCAGCCCTCAGTCCATCCAGCAGCACCTCGCAGAACGGCATCGACCCCAGCTACCACGGTAGTCTCGTCCGCGGCAAAGCCACCGCCGACGTCCTCCCCCTCACCATCGACGAGGCCATCCAGCGCGGCCTGCAAAACAACCTCGGCCTCATCCTGCAAAGCTCCGCGGAGCGTCAGGCTGGCGGCGAACGCCTCGAAAGCCTGCAGTCCCTGCTCCCCACCGTCACCGCCGGCGCCTCCATCACCGTCCAGCAGATCGACCTCGCCGCCTACGGCCTTAAATTCCCTGGAATCAATCCGATCATCGGACCCTTTCAAGTAGAGGATGCGCGCGCCTACCTCACCCAGAACCTGGTAAACCTCAACGAGCTCCAGACCTACCTGGCCTCCAAGCACAACTTCCAGGCCGCCAAGCTCACCGCGCAGGACGCTCGCGACCTCGTCGTCCTCACCGTCGGCAACGCCTACCTCCTCTGCATCGCCGACGAGGCCCGCATCAAGGCCGTTGACGCTGAGCTCTCCAGCTCCAAGCTCTCCTACGACCAGGCCGTCGACGCCCATGAGGCCGGCACCAGCCCCCGCCTCGACGTCCTCCGCTCCCAGGTTGACTACCAGAGCGAGCAGCAGACCCTCATCTCCACCACCAACCAGCTCGCCAAAGATAAGATCGCCCTGGCCCGCGCCATCGGCCTTCCGCTCGACCAGAGGTTCACGCTCACCGACACTACGCCCTTCCAGGCCTTCGACACCCCCAACCCGGAAGACGCCTTCCAGCAGGCTCTCAAGCAGCGCAAGGACCTCGCCGCCGCGGTCGAGAAGACCAAAGCCGCCGAAGCCACCCGCAAGGCAGCGGTCTACGATCAGCTTCCCACCGTCACCGCCAGCGGCAACTACGGCGACGAGGGCGAAACCTTCGGCCACTCGCACGGCACCTACACCGCTGAAGGTCAAATCTCCGTTCCCATCCTGCAGATCGCCAAGACGCGCGGCGAAGAAGAGACTGCGGGGGCGCAGCTCGATCAGGCCAAAGCCAAGCTCTCTGACCAGACGCAGCAGGTAAACGCCGATGTCCGGGATGCCATCCTCGACATCCAGACCGCCGCCAAGCTCGTCGAGGCAACCCAAAGCAATGTAGATCTAGCGCGCGAAGCTCTCAGCGAAGCGCAGCAGCGATTCAAGGCGGGCGTAGACTCCAGTCTCTCCGTCTCCCAGGCGTTGGCGACCGATCGCCAGGCCGAAGACCAATACATCAGTGCGCTCTACCAGCACAACGTTGCCAAGCTCTCTCTGGCGCGTGCGTTGGGTGTGGCGTCGACCAACTACAAAGAGTATCTCGGAGGAAAGTAAGCGTGGCCGACCAAAACGGTAACACCCAGGACGGTAATCCCCAAGGACAAGGCGGCGAACAGACTGCCCAGATCAGCGGCACAGTGCAGATCAAGCAGCAGGGCGGCGGCAAGGCCCCTGAGCAGAAGCCGCAAGAGGAAGAGAAGGCTCCGCCGAAGAATAATTCGAAGAAGAAGCTGATCGCCATCATCGTCGTCGTCATCCTCGTCATCGGCGCCGCGCTCTTCTATTGGCACTCCACCTTCACCGAAGACACCGACGACGCCCAGGTAGACGGCAACCTCTACCAGGTCAGCTCACGCGTCTCCGGCCAGGTCGTCCATGTCGACGTCGAAGAGGAGCAGTTCGTCCACAAGGGCGACCCCATCGCCGAGGTCGACCCCAAGGACTACCAGGTCGCCCTCGAGCAGGCCCAGGCCAACCTGGCCAGCGCCAAGGCCGACTACGTGCAGGCCACCGCCAATGTCCCCATCACCAACGTCCAGGTGCACACCACCATTCAAACCTCCGGCTCTGACGTCCTCGGAAACCAGGCCTCCGTCGAACAGTCAGAGGCGCAAGTGCAGGTCGACAAGGCCAAAGTAGCCTCCGCGAAAGCACAGGCTCTCAAGTCCCAGCTAGACGTGCAGCGTTACACGCCGCTGGTCGCCAAGGACGTCATCTCCAAGCAGCAGTACGACGCCGCTGTAGCCGCCGCTGCCGCTGATCAGGGCTCTCTCGAGGCTGCTGAACGCGACGTCAAGGCCCAGGAAGACGAGGTGAACATCATGCTCCAGCGTCTGTCCCAGTCGCGTTCCCAGGCCGCTCAGAGTGTCAAGAACGGTCCCAAGCAGATCGCCGCGGAACAGGCGCGCGCCCTCGCCGCCGCTGCCGCCATCAAGGAAGCCCAGGCCAAGGTCGACCAGGCCCAGCTCAACCTTAGCTACACCAAAGTCGTCTCGCCCATCACCGGTATCGTCAGCAACAAGAGCGTTGCCGTCGGCGAGAACCTCAGCGTTGGCCAGTCCCTCATGACCATCGTCCCCCTCACCGACCTATGGGTCACGGCGAACTTCAAAGAGACGCAGCTCAAGGAGATGCGCAAAGGCCAGAAGGTGGACATTGAAGTCGATGCCCTCGGCGGTCGCAAGTTCACCGGCGTCATCGATGAGATCGGCGGAGCTACCGGCAGCTCGCTCTCGCTCTTCCCGCCCGAGAACGCCACCGGCAACTACGTGAAGGTCGTCCAGCGCATCCCGGTCCGCATCAACTTCACCAACCTCGACCAGGAGAACAAGGACTACGCTCTCCGCATCGGCATGTCGGTCGAACCCAGCGTTCGCGTCAAAAATTAACAATTCTTCCCCACAAGGGCAGGTAGCTTCGGCTGCCTGCCCATTTCTTTTTTTTCCTTTCTTCCAAAACCAATGGATCCAAAACGAGATTCCGTTCCAAGCGGACCGTTTTTCCTCCGTGTGCAACCTTTCTGCACCGCGAGTGTCAAAGGATCATCTACTGTTTATAGAACGGTCTCCCCTGTCCGCGGAAAGGATGAGTTCGATGCATTCGGTCCTGGGTTTACTGGCGCATCACACCTACTCCTTGCTCTTCGGTTGGGTTCTCATCGAGCAGGGCGGCCTGCCTGTGCCCAGCGTTCCGCTCATGATCGCCGCCGGAACCATGAGCGCCGCGCACAAGCTTCACGTCGCCTACGCTCTCCCCGTTATCCTGTTCGCCTGCCTCCTGTCTGACTCCGCCTGGTACTTCCTCGGCAAGCGCTTTGGCGCCCGCGTTCTCAACGCCCTCTGCCGCTTCTCGCTCGAAGCCGCCACCTGCGTCGAGCGCACCCACGGCACCGTAAGCAAGCGCGGAGCCTTCACCCTGCTCTTCGCCAAATTCGTCCCCGGCCTCAGCACCGTCGCCGCACCCATCGCCGGCCAGGTTCGCATCCCGTACATCACCTTCGCACTCTATGACATGACCGGCTCGCTCATCTGGGCGAGCTCCTGGCTCTTCGCCGGTCGCTTCTTCGGAGACATTGCCAAGCGCAGCTCCGACTTCTTCTCTCTCCTCGGCCGCTTCGGCATCGCGCTCGTCCTCCTCATGGTCTTGACGCTCATCATCTATCGCCTGGTCAAGCGCCATCAGTTCTTCACCCAGCTCGAAGGCCTTCGCCTCGAACCTCAGCAACTCATGGCCATGATCCACGAAGCCGAAGAGGCTGGCCTCGACCGCCCCTTCATCGTCGACCTCCGCCATCCCCTCGACGTCCTCACCGACCCGCTCGTCCTCCCGGGCGCCCTTCGCATCGGTCCCGACGAGCTCAAACAGCGGCGCGAGATCATCCCCACCGACCGCGACGTTGTCCTCTACTGCACATGCCCCAGCGAGGAGACCAGCGCCAAAGTAGCGCTCGAGCTCCATCGCCTTGGCATCAAGCGCGTCCGCCCCCTCCGCGGCGGCCTCCAAGGCTGGAAAGACGCCGGCTACCCCGTAGACGAGATAGCCTTCATCTAACCGACGTCATCCTCCCATCCGAAACGTAATGCTGACGGTGGTTTCCACCTCCGTAGGCAGTCCATTCAGCAGAAACGGCCGATAGCGCGCCGCCCGCACCGCCTCGAGCGCAGCCCCCTGCAACACCGCCGGCCCGCTCACCACACGCGCGCTCTCAATCCGTCCCGTCTTCGAGATCACCGCCTGCACCACCACGGTTCCCTCCGTGTGGCTAATCCGCGCAATCATCGGATACTCCGGCCGAATCGGATCCATCAACTGACCCGCCATCACGCCGGTAGAAACATGCAGCGGCCCCGCAACCCCACTGCCGCCTGCCGGTCGAGCGACCACCCGCGGTCCCACCGGCCCCGACCCGATCATCGAGGTCAACCCTGTCCCTGGTCCCGCAAGATTCACGCCCGTCACCAGCACCGGCTGAACATCCGGCCCCGGCTCGCGCAGCGTCACGCCCGACAACCTCGGCGCCTGCGCCTCCACGGCCACGCTATTCGCCGCGCTCGACGTCTCCACATGCGGCATCACTGGAGGCTTCACCGGCTTGAACATCGGAGGAGCCACCAGCGTCATCCGCGGCGCCATCACCGACAGCACCTCCGGATGCAGCAGCGGCAAAGCGATCAGCGCCCCGGCAATTAGCGCCTGCACCACAAACGAGATCACCGCAGGCCAGCGGCTACGCGCATGCAGAAGGGAACTCGACTCCACGAGCGATTCCTGAAACATATCGTCACCTCGAACATCATCGGGTAACGGATCCGTTGCAACACTGCATGCGCTACGTTAGACACCACGCGTCCATCCACTGTTCCGCCATTGCATCACAAATCCCACTGGCGCAATCCTGCACTTCAGCAGATGATGGTCATCAATGGCCACGACCCTCCCAGCAACCACTCACTCTCCCGCTCCCGAAACCATCGAGCGCACCATCTCCGGCCCTCCCCGCGTTCTCTCCGTCGACATCCTTCGCGGCCTCACCATCGCCTTCATGATCCTCGTCAACGATCCCGGCGACTGGGACCACGTCTTCCATCCCCTCGACCACGCGCCCTGGAACGGCTGGACCCTCACTGACCTCGTCTTTCCCACCTTCCTCTTCCTCGTCGGCGCGTCCATCATCTTCTCGCTCGACGCACGCGCACGCAAAGGCGATTGCCGCAAAACCCTCTCCGGCCACGTCGCCCTTCGCTGCCTGAAGATCCTTCTTCTTCAATACATCCTCGTCTTCTTCCCGCGCATGCACTTCCACACCATGCGTCTCTACGGAGTTCTCCCGCGCATCGCCCTCTGCTACTTAGTCGCCGGCCTCATCCTCATCGCGACCATGAAGCTCAAGCAGCGCGTGCCCGTGATCATCGGCATCACCGCCGCGCTCCTCATCGGATACTGGGCGCTGCTTCGCTTCGTCCCCGTCCCCGGCCTCGGCGTTCCCGGTCGCGACATCCCCTTCATGGACCAGACCCGCAACCTCACCTCCTGGATCGACCGCGGTGCCATGGCCTTCACCCAGCGCTGGCTGCACACCGGCCGCCTGTACATACCACTCGAAGGCCGCGATCCCGAAGGCCTCCTCAGCACCCTCACCGCAGTAGCCAGCACGCTGCTGGGCGCGCTAACCGGCCTATGGATGAAGCAGACACACGGTCCTCGCGGCAGCGTAGCGCTCCGCAACATGCAACTCCGCCTCGCCCTCGCAGGCATCGCCGGAGTCATCGCCGGCGAACTCTGGTTCCCCTGGTTTCCCATCAACAAAAACCTCTGGACCTCCAGCTACGTCCTCCTCGCCGCCGGCTGGGCCGCTCTAGCCTTGGCCCTTCTCTCCCTCTTAGTCGACCGTCGCCCCGAACCCTGGCCCCGCTGGCTCCGCATCTCCACCTGGCCCTGGTTCGTCTTCGGCTCCAACGCCATCGCAGCCTTCACCGTCTCGGTCATCGTCGTAAAAACCTGCCTCTTCATCAAGCACACCGGCCCCGACGGCATCCACCGCAGCCTCTGGCTCCTCTACTACACCCACCTCTTCGCCCGCCACGCCTCCACCAACTGGACCTCGCTAGCCTTCGCCATCAGCATCGTCCTCATCTGCTTCCTCCCCAACCTCTACCTCTGGCGCCACAAAATCTTCCTCAAAATCTGAGGACCACCATGATCTCTCCCCAATTCATCGACCACCTGGTCTTCCGCGTCTCCGACCTCGGCCGAACGGAGCGCTTCTACACCGCACTCCTTAGCCAAAGCCCCGTGTGCGCGGAAGACAGTCTCATGTACACCATGGGCGACGTACGACTCTTTTTCACAATCGCCACAAACCCCTCTCCGAACGCATACGACAAAGAAACCGTCGGCCTCAACCACATCGCCTTCGGCCTCCGCACGCTCGCCGACCTCCAAACTCTCCGTCAACAACTGGACGCTGCCAACATCCACCACAGCGGCATCAAACTCGACTCATACGGCCGCAAGGAATTCATCTGGCTCGACGACCCCGACGGCATGCGAGTCGAACTTTACCTGCGCCCGAAAAGTTAACCGCCTCCCACCACTCCACCCACAGCACAAATTCTCCCTTGGGTTGAAAATAGAGAAGCAACAAACGCAACAGGGAAGAGAAGAGGGAACACCGTGGGATACGAAAGTCTGCGCGACTGGCTGAAGGCGCTCGAAAAAGCAGGGGAACTCAAGCGCATCACCGCCGAAGTCTCGCCCATCCTCGAGATGGCCGAGATCGCCGACCGCGCCTCCAAGTCCGGCAAGGGAACCGACCGCGCCGGAGGCCCCGCTCTCCTCTTCGAAAACATCACTGGCTACAAGGGCGCGCAAGTCCTGATGAACCAGTTCGGCTCCGACCGCCGCATGCGTTTGGCCCTGGACGTAAACTCCCTCGACGACGTCGCCAAGCGCATCGAAACCCTCCTTCGCCCCGCCATCCCCACCGGCATCATGGACAAGCTAAAGCTCCTCCCCATGCTCGCCGAGGTAGGAGGCTTCTTCCCAAAAACCATCGACGCCCGCAAGGCTCCCTGCAAAGAAGTCATCCTCCGTGCCGATCGCGGCGAAGACATCGACGTCCTGAAATTCCCCATCCTCCAAACCTGGCCCAGCGACGGCGGACGCTTCATCACCCTCCCCTGCGTAACCACGCGAGACCCCAGATCCAACAAGCGCAATCTAGGCATGTACCGCATGCAGGTCTACGACGGCCAGACCACTGGCATGCACTGGCAGCGCCAGAAGAACGCCGCCGAGCACGTCCGCGACCGCCTCCGCGCCGCAACCCCCGACAAGGCCTCCGAAGTAGAGCTCATGGCCGTAACCGCCGGCGGAACCTCCGCCGCAAACCCCAACGCAGTCCCACAGCTCATCGCCACCAAGATCCGCAACGAGCGCATGGAAGTAGCAGTAGCCATCGGCACCGATCCCGCAACCACCTTCTCCGCCATCGTCCCCGCGCCGCCAGAAGTAGAGGAGTACCTCATCGCCGGCTTCCTCCGCCAGCAAGCCGTAGAGCTGGTCAAGTGCGAGACCGTAGACCTCGACGTCCCCGCCCACGCGGAGATCATCCTCGAAGGCTACGTAGAACTAGGCGAGCTCCGCACCGAAGGCCCCTTCGGCGACCACACCGGCTTCTACACCATGCAGGACGACTACCCCGTCTTCCACATCACCTGCATCACCCACCGCAAGAACCCCATCTACGCGGCCACCCTCGTCGGCAAGCCGCCCATGGAAGACACCTGGATGATCAAGGCCGTAGAGCGCGTCTTCCTCCCGCTCATGAAGCTCACCATCCCCGAGATCGTCGACATCAACCTTCCCGCCGCAGGCGTAGCCCACAACCTCATGCTGGTCAGCATCCGCAAGAGCTACGCCGGCCACGCCCGCAAGGTCATGCACGCCATCTGGGGCCTCGGCCAGGCGATGTTCACCAAGTGCATCGTCGTCGTAGACGAAGACTGCGACGTCCAGGACGTAGCCGAGGTCATGCTCCGCGCCGGCAACAACATCGACCCCGAGCGCGACATCCAGTTCACCCTCGGTCCCGTCGACACCCTCGACCACGCCAGCCGCCTCCCCAACTACGGCAGCAAGATGGGCATCGACGCCACCAGAAAGTGGCCCGCCGAAGGCTTCCACCGCCCCTGGCCCCAGATGCTCTCCATGCCCCCCGAAGTAAAATCCCGCGTAGACGCCCTCTGCAAAGACCTCGGCATTTAGAAAGCGGCGCCGCTCGACGGAACCATCTTCAGGAAATCGATGAGCACGAAAGCCTCTAAGCCGAAGACCCTCGAAGACCTTCCGCAGTTCACCGTTACCGGCATCCGCCGCGGTGCAACTGCTGAATCCGGGTACACGCACTTCGAGCTCGACGGCGTCTTCGACCGCATCACCGAGACGATGGACGGACTCTGGTTTTGGCTGCTGTACGGTGAAAGGCAATGCCTGTGTGCAAGCCTTGAGTCTCTCGACAGGACAAGCAAAGTGGCCTTCCTCACTTGCGAAGAGGAAAGCGAACCGCAAGTTATGAGGCAACGACTCGCCTGCCTCAGCCCATACTGGCAAGCAGTCAATGTCTGGATGGTTCTTGAGCCAAAGTGGATCTGGCAACGAGAGAAACTTTGCGGAATCGACGCAGTCGCCGAGGACTACGAGGCGAAGGAGATCTCCATCATTGACGGCCGTGAGATAAAGGTCTGGACGAAGCTTGAGCCGAGAGATGCAGATCGGGGTCAGAGCAGATATTACCCAGCGTCCGACCAAACGTTGCCTGTCCGTTCAGGAACCCGCATCGTTCCGTCCGGATGGGGCCACGAACACTGCGAGCTATGTCGGGCTCACATTGACGCAGGCGAATTCGGATACTGCGATCCCTCACAACACTGGCTGTGCGAGCAGTGTCATTCGCGGTATGTGGTAAATCACGACCTCGCATTCATCGACGAACTTTGAGCTCCTGCGCTCGATCAACTATCAACCTCCCGAGCGACCACCCGCAAACGATACTGCTCAAGGCACACCACCCGCAGAGTGAGTACGAGGAGACAAGTTCTGCGAAAGCAGAGATCGGCGCCGCCGGCGGCAGCGGACTCTACAACATGCATGGTCTCACCAACGATTTGCAACCAAACCTTGCCATAATCGTGGGTGACCGGTGAAACTTGTCCGAGTCAAATCTCACAGGAGATTCCTGCATGAAAGCCATTGCGCTTCGCCTCGCCGCCGTTTTGCTGTTAGCCCTCGGCATTCTCCCTGCAACCGCGCAGACGCCCGACATCTCCGGTAACTGGCAAGGCACACTGCAAGCCGGCAATGGTCTCCGCACCCTCCTCAAGATCTCCAAGACCGATACCGGCGCATGGAAAGCCGCGCTCTACAGCATCGACCAGGGCAGCGGCTCGATCCCTGTCACCTCACTCACCGTAGACGGGCATACCTTCGCCTTCACCATCAAACCCATCGACGTCTCGTACACCGGCACCCTCAGCCCCGACGACAAGTCCATCACCGGCAACGCGACGCAAGGTGGTCAGACTCACGTGCTCAATCTCACCCACGTCACGCCGGAAAACACCTGGGCCATTCCCGAGCCGCCCAGGTCCATGCCCCCCGGCGCGAAGCCGAAATACGATGTGGTGACGGTAAAGCCCAGCAATCCCAACCGTCCCGGAAAGCTCTTCACCGTTCGCGGCCGCCAGGTGATGACCATCAACACCACCGTCAACGACCTCATCACCTTCGCCTACTCGCTACAGACCAAAGAAATCGTGAACGCGCCCACCTGGATGGACGACAAGTTCGACGTCGACGGCGTCCCCGACATACCAGGCCAGCCCAACACCGAGCAGATGAAGATGTTGATTGCCGATGCGCTCGTACAGCGCTTCGGCCTCAAATTCCATACCGAGCCGCGCGAGATGTCGGCCTACGTCCTCACCGTCGCCAAGGGCGGCCCCAAGCTCACACTCACGAATGATCGTCCTGACACCCCAGGAAACTTTCTCTTCGGCGGCTTTGGCAAACTCCACGTCACCAACTCCACCATGGAGAATTTCTGCCACGGCATGCAGGCGGCCGTGATGGATAAACCAGTGGTCGACCAGACGGGCTTGACCGGCCGTTACGACTTCAACCTGAACTGGACGCCCGACCAATCCCAATTCGGTTCGTTCGGCGCGCACATCCCCGAGCCAAATCCCAACGATCCGAATCCCTTGCCCAGCCTCTACACCGCGCTGCAGGAGCAGCTCGGCCTCAAGCTGGAGGTAGCAAAGACAAAGGTCGACGTGATGGTGATTGATCACATCGCCAAGCCGTCCGCAAACTGACGCACCAGCCCAAAACACCAACACCACCGTCCAGCCATCCCGTCCAGCCACCCGCGAACGATATACTGCTCAAGGCGCACCATGCGCACGAACGCGCATCCTTGCGCAGCAAAGAACGAGGAGACAGGTTTGGCGAAGGCAGAGATTGGCATCATCGGCGGCAGCGGGCTCTACAACATGGACGGTCTCACCAACGTCTCCGAGCACCGTATCGAAACCCCCTTCGGCGACCCCAGCGAAGTCTTCGTCCTCGGCACCCTCGAAGGCCGCCAGGTCGCCTTCCTCGCGCGCCACGGCAAGGGCCATCGCATCCTCCCCTCGGAGCTCAACTTCCGCGCCAACATCTACGCCATGAAGTCCCTCGGCGTCTCGAGCATCCTCTCCGTCAGCGCCGTCGGCAGCCTCAAGGAAGAACACAAGCCCACCGACTTCGTCATCCCCGACCAGTTCATCGACCGCACCTTCGACCGCACCAGCACCTTCTTCGGAGAAGGCGTCGTAGGCCACATCGCCTTCGGTGATCCCGTCTGCCCCATCGTCTCCGACGTCTTCGCCAAAGCCTGCGCCGAGATCGGCGTCGTAGGCAAGCGCGGCGGCACCTACATCTGCATGGAAGGCCCCCAGTTCTCCACCCGCGCCGAGTCCAACCTCTACCGCAGTTGGGGCGCCGACGTCATCGGCATGACCAACCTCCAGGAAGCCAAGCTAGCCCGCGAGGCCGAGATCAGCTACGCCACCCTGGCCATGGTCACCGACTACGACTGCTGGTTCGAGGGTCACGACTCCGTCACCATCGAGCAGGTCATCGCCGTCATGCATCAAAACTCCGGCAACGCCCAGAAGGTAGTCAAAGCCGCGGTCCGCCTCATGCCCACCGACCTGAGCGCCAGCCCAGCCCAAACGGCCGCCAAGTTCGCCATCATGACCGACCGCGCCGCCATCCCCGCCGAAACCAAGAAGAGGCTAGACCTCCTCTACGGCAAATACTGGTAGCGCTTCACAAGCATCGCTACCCAAACTGCGTCATCTCGACCGAAGCGCAGCGTAGTGGAGAGACCCCTGTATTTCCTGCCCGACCCGGCAAGCAGCATCAAGCTAAGCACACGCACTAAGGAGCAACCTTTGTCCATTCTCGTAGTAGGTTCGGTAGCCTTTGACACCCTCGAAACCCCCAGCGGCAAGCGCGAGCGCGTCCTCGGCGGCGCCGCCACGCACTTCGCCCTCGCCGCCAGCTTCTTCACCAAGGTCCGCGTCGTCGGCGTAGTCGGCGACGACTTCCTCCCCGAGCACGAGGCCGTCCTCACCTCCCGCGGCATTGACACCACCGGCATCGAGCACGTCCCCGGCAAGAGCTTCCACTGGACCGGCCGCTACGTCAAAGACCTCGCCGCCGCCGAAACCCTCGCCACCGACCTCAACGTCTTCGCCGACTTCGCCCCCAAGATTCCCGCCAGCTATCGCGACACCGACTATCTCTTCCTGGCCAACATCGACCCCGTCCTCCAGTCCCGCGTCCGCGCCGAGCTCCCCAACGCCAAGCTCGTCGCCGGCGACACCATGAACTACTGGATCGCCGCCCACCGCGACAACCTCCTCAAGGTCCTCCGCGAGCTAGACATCCTCATCATCAACGACAACGAAGCCCGCATGCTCTCGGGCGAATCCAACAACATCCGCGCCGCCAAAGGCGTCCTCGCCCTCGGCCCCAAGTCCCTCATCGTCAAGTATGCCGAGCACGGCTGCGCAGCCTTCTTCTCGCCGCACAGCTTCGGCGAAGCCTTCGAGGGCAAACCCGACGGCTCCGAGCGCAAGCTCTTCCGCGCCCCCGCCACTCCGCAGGAAGAGGTCGTCGACCCCACCGGCGCAGGCGACAGCTTCGCCGGCGGCTTCTACGGCTACATCGCCTCTCAAGGCAAGCTCACCCCCGAGATCTTCCGCAAGGCCATGTTCTACGGCTGCGTCCTCGGCTCGCTCTCCGTCGAAGCCTTTGGTACGGAACGCCTCCAACGCACCACCCGCGAAGAGATCGATCAGCGCTTCGACCACCTCAAGGAGATCTCTCACCTCTAACTCCCCATGGCGAGATCTAGATCAGACCGACGCGCCGCCAAGCTCGAGCAGGAGCGGCAACGCGACCCAAATCTCCCCGGCGCCAGGCAGCCCGGCGAGATCAAGCTAGGCAAGGTCATCCTCGGCCGCAACTCCCCGCGCCGCGGATCCCTCCGCCAGTCGCCCATCTGGGTTCCCGGCGACCCCGAAGCCGTTCGTCCCGTCGTCCCCGGCGAAACCTATCCGCTCTTCCTCGGCGGAGTCATCCTCGCCTTCATCGCTCTCTTCGTCTGCTTCCACCACGGCTACCTGCTCCTCTACGGAGACGCGGTCGCCCACCTTGCCATCGCCCGCCGCATCCTCGACGCCAAGTGGCCCGGCCTCTCGCAGTTAGGCGGCGTCTGGCTCCCACTCCCGCACATCCTCATGCTGCCCTTCATCATGAACATGCGGATGTGGCAGACGGGCCTGGCCGGCGCGCCCATGTCCATGCTCAGCTACGCGGCCAGCGTAGCCGGCATTTGGCGTCTCTCTCGCCGACTCATGCGCCTCCGCTGGGCGCTCGTCGCCACCACCTTCTACGCGCTCAACGCCAACCTCCTCTTCCTCTCCACCACCGCGATGACCGAAGCGGTCTTCCTCGCGCTCTTCATCTGGTCGGTCGTAGCCACCACGGAGTCCATCTCGGCCCTCCGCGCCACCGACCCCACCACCGCCCGCGCCCGCATGATGCTCGCCGGCCTCCTCATCCTCGCCATGGTCTTCACCCGTTACGACGGCTGGATCATCGGCGCGATCCTCTGGCTGTGCTTCGCCATCGCCCTCTTCACCTCCGACCCCGCACTGCGCCGCCGCATGCGTCCCTGGTTCATCCTCTTCACCATCTTCTGCATCGCGGGCCCGCTGCTCTGGTTCTGGTACAACGCCCACTTTGAAGGCGACTGGCTAGACTTCCTCCGCGGCCCCTACTCCGCCAAGGCCATCGAGCGCCGCACCGCGCCTCCCGGCCAGCACTATCGCGGCTGGCACAACATAGGTTGGGCCACGCTCTTCTTCACCCGCACCGCACAGATCGACGCCGCCGCCTGGGAGACAGGCTTCGCCCTCATGGCCGCCGCTCTCTACGGCCTCTGGCTCTCCTTCAAGCGCCGCGCCACCGCAGCCGTCCGAGCCCGCGCCGAACTCTTCGCGCTCCTCCTCTGGATCCCGCTCCCGTTCTACATCTACTCGGTCGCCTACGGTTCCGTTCCCATCTTCATCCCGCAACTCTGGCCGCACGCCTTCTACAACGCCCGCTACGGCATGGAACTCCTTCCCGCACTAGCCGTCTACTCCGCGCTCGCCGCCGAATGCCTCGAGGTCTGGCTCAAATCCCGCACCGCCAACTGGGCCATCGTCGCCGGACGCCTCTGGCAACCCGCCGCCATGCTCCTCTGCATCGCCAACTGCATCGCCATGATGTACTTCATCCCGCTCGTCCTCAAAGAGGGAATCGTCAACGCCAGCACCCGCGTCTCGCTCGAAACCAACATCGCCACCGCGCTCGAAGAGATGCCGCAGAACGTCCCCGTAATGATGTCGCTCACCAACCACGTCGGCGCCGTCCAAACCGCCGGCCGCACTCTTCGCAGCATGGTCAGCGAGAACGACAACCAAACCTGGCAGATCGCCCTCAAAGATCCCGCCCGCGCCGCCGCCTACGTCATCGCCATCCAGGGCGACCCCGTCTCCAAAGCCGTGGCCGCTCACCCCAAAGGCCTCGGCGAAATCGAAGTCATCTGCACCACAGGCCAACCCTGTGCCCACGTCTATCAGTCGCTCCTCTGGACACCCACCGGAACCCTCCCACCGGCGCCAAAATAATTCATCGGAAATCCACACCCACACCCCTCCGCGCAAAGCCACGCGCGCGCCATACCCTGCATCACAGCTAGTGGCGTACTTACTGTAGTACGCACACGACCCCGGTGCGAACGCTCCACCGGTCAAAGCACGCAAATTCAAAATCTATCCAGCACACGCCTCAGCGCGAGCCCGCACGCGTGTGTCTATAAGGAGTCACACGGCCATGGGAATTTTCACACCAGACGTAAATAATCTTCGCGAGCTCTACATCAACATGCTGCAGCACGCGCTTAGCAGCGAAAAGCAGATCGTGGACAAGGGCCTTCCCGCCATGATCGATAAATCCACCAGCCCGCAGCTATCCGAAGCCTTCCGCACTCACCTCCAGGAGTCGAGAGAGCACGTTGCTCGCCTCGAACGCATCCTCAACGCAAATAAGGGCGAGGCCAGTGACTCCAAGTGCAAAGTCACCGCTGCGCTCATCAGTTCAGCCGAGTCTGAAATCGGTGACGCTGCCAACGATGCCATCCGCGACATCGTCCTCATCGCCGCCGGCAATCAGGTCGAGCATCACGAGATTGCCGTCTACGGTACCCTCCGCACCTGGGCTCAGATCCTCGGCAACGATCAGGACGCGCAAATCCTTCAGCGCACCCTCGCCGAAGAAGAGCACGCCGACGAAGTCCTCAGCAACCTCTCCCAACAGATCAACGTCGCCGCGCCCGTAGCTTAACTCTCCGGCCGGTAAACACTCAGCGCCCGCGTTTCTCATCCTTTCGCGGGCGCTGTTTCTTTTAACCCTCGCCTGTTGCCTTCGCGCACACCGCCGACATTTCTCCACGCGTCCCAGTAGTATTCTGGCTCGATGGTGGCACAGGCCCACATGCACTTCACCTCCGTCGAGCAGTTGGTCCTCTCCGGCTCCTCGCTCAAGCGCCTGCTCCTCGCCTGCGCTCTTGGCGGAGCCATCGGCCTCGAGCGCGAGTGGCGTCATAAAGACTCCGGCCTCCGCACCAACATGCTCATCTGCATGGGCGCTGCGCTCTTCACCATCATGAGCGTCGTCATCGCCGGTCCCGGCTCCACGAATCAAGGCCAGATCGCCGCCAACATCGTGCAGGGCGTCGGCTTCCTCGGCGCCGGCCTCATCCTCCACACAAAAAATCGCACCCTCGGCCTCACCAGCGCTGCCACCGTCTTCGTCGTAGCCGCCATCGGCATGACTTGCGGCGCCGGCCTCTACCTGGTAGCCGTCGTCTCTACACTCCTCGTCTTACTCGCCCTGCAAACCATCGGAGCCTTCGAGAGTCGCTTAGGCTGGAAGCGCTACCCCATGATCTACGAAGTCCGCGCCGATATCGGCTCCATCCTCCCAACGCAAGCCGTCGGCGAAGATCGCGCCGCCATCGTCGCGCAGGAAGTTGCCGCCGCTAATCACCGCATGCAGCTTGCCATCCTCAAGGTTCTCGACTCCCTCGGCCAGCGCCTCGCCGTACAGGACCGCGACAACATCGCCGGCATCGAGCGCGTCAGCTTCACCGTCAACGCCACCCACAAGATCCACACCAGGCTCTTCCACGAACTACAAGCCGACGACGCCACCGACAAGGTCATCATGTTCAACGACTCGGAGGAAGAATGAGCCGCATCCCCTTCGTCAAAGCCCACGCCTGTGGCAACGACTTCCTCATCATCGACGAAGTCCACGCCAACGCCCGCCACGCTGACATGGCCCGCAAGCTCTGCAGCCGCAACACCGGCATCGGTGCCGACGGCATCGAGTTCCTCAGCCGTAAGCCAGACGGCAAATCCAGCGGCGACTTCTTCCTCCGCCTCTTCAACGCCGACGGTGGCGAAGCCGAACTCAGCGGCAACGGCACCCGCTGCGTAGCCGCGTGGCTGGCCGCCAGCGAAGGCATTCACGACGCCGACATCGGCACCGGCGGTGGCGTCCGCTCCTGCCGCCTCATCCGTCGCGACGGCTCCGACTACTGGATCGAAAGCTCTATGGGCGTCCCCACCGTCACACCCATGACCGTGCATCTCGCCGGCATCCCCGACCCCATCCAGGGCGCGGCCGTCAACATGGGTAACCCCCACTTCGTCCTCTTTCCCACCCACGAAAACTTCAGCTCCCACGGCCTCACCTGGAACCAGCTTGGCGCGCTCCTTGCCGTCGACCCAGCCTTTCCCCGCGGCACCAACGTAGAGTTCGTCCACATCCTCGCACCCGACCACATCGCCTTCCGCATCCACGAGCGCGGCTGCGGGCCCACCACCTCCAGCGGCACCGGAACCTCCGCCTCTGCGGCCGCCTCCATGGTCCTGCACAACGCCGCACGCTCGCTCTCCGCCACCGCACAAGGTGGAACCCAGCGCGTAGTCTGGCCCACCAACTCCAGCCAGATGCTCCTCACCGGCCCCGCCGAAATCATCTGCACCGGCGAGGTCGACTTCCCGGCATGAGCCCTCAGCCCTACACAACAATTCCGTGGCGCGCGGGAACTCTCCACGTCGGCGACAAAGTAGCCATCGTATCGCCCGCCGCCTCAGCCGACCCATCCAAAATCAATCGCGGCTGTGAGCGTCTCCGCGCGCGTGGATATCAACCAGTAGTAATGCCGCACGCCAAGGCACGCGGTCCGTTGTACTACGCCGGTACCATCGAACAGCGCCTCAGCGAT
The DNA here is from genome assembly GCA_049578265.1 of Acidobacteriaceae bacterium. Taxonomy (GTDB): domain Bacteria; phylum Acidobacteriota; class Terriglobia; order Terriglobales; family Acidobacteriaceae; genus Granulicella. The sequence continues at coordinate 36,254 of JBAULP010000045.1, read as the reverse complement.
CTCCACGCCGCCTTCGCCGATCCCTCCATCAAGGCCATTCTCTGCACCCGCGGCGGCTGGGGCTCCGCCGAGCTGCTACCCCTCCTCGACAAAGACCTCATCCATTCCAACCCGAAGCTCTTCGTCGGCTACAGCGACTACACCTCCCTCCACGTGTGGCTATGGAACGAGTGCCGCTTGCACACGGTCTACGGCCCCATGGTCGCGGCCGATTGGTCCCTCGACCACGGCGAAGACGACAGAACCTGGAGCGTCGTCATGGACGGCCATCGCAATTGGAGCGTCGGCCCCTCCGACGGCCTACGCGTCTTGCGCGAGGGCCCATCCGCGGAAGGCCGGCTGCTCGGCGGCTGTCTCGCCATCATCGAAGCCGGACTGGGCACACCATGGGCGCTGCGCATCGACGAGCCCTGCGTCTTATTCCTCGAAGACATCAACGTCAAACCCTACCAATGGGATCGCATGCTCCAACATCTCCGCTGGGCCGGCTTGATGCAGCACGTCACAGCCATTGTGCTCGGAGACATGACCGCAAACGTAAAACCAGAAGAGATGCCCCTGCTGGAATCCGCCTGCCTTCATGCCCTGCGAGACGTTCCCGGCCCAGTCCTCATCGGCCTCCGCAGCGGTCACGTCATCGGCGGCAACCGAAGCCTCCCACTCGGCACATGGGTATCAGTCGACAACAGCATCGTAAGGGAGATCGGTTAATGGCCACCAAACACATCCACCTCATCGGCATCTGCGGCACGGCCATGGCCTCGCTCGCCGGCATGCTCCGCGCCCAGGGACACCGCGTCACCGGCTCCGACACCGCCGCTTACCCCCCCATGTCCGACCAGCTCCGCGCCATGGGCATCCCCATCCTCGAGCCCTACAGCGCCGCCAACCTCACGCCCGCCCCCGATCTCGTCGTCGTCGGCAACGCCATCTCCCGCGGCAACCCCGAGCTCGAGTACATCCTCGACCGCCCCGCCACCGCGCGCATCCCCTTCACCTCCATGGCCGCCCTAATCCACGACGAATTCCTTGCGACACGCGAGCGCATGGTAGTCTGCGGCACCCACGGCAAGACCACCACCACCAGCATGCTCGCCTGGATCTACGAGGTAGCCGGCCGCACCCACCCGCAGTTCACACCCTCCTTCCTCATCGGTGGCGTGGCCGAGAACTTCGGCACCAGCTTCCGCGTAGACCCCAACACCCGCACCTTCATCCTCGAAGGCGACGAGTACGACACCGCCTTCTTCGACAAAGGCCCCAAGTTCCTCCACTACTTTCCCGACGCCGCCATCCTCACCCACGTCGAGTTCGATCACGCCGACATCTACGCCGACCTCGACGCCGTCAAGACCGCCTTCCGCCGCATGGTCAACCTCATCCCCCGCCGCGGCCGCCTCATCGCCTACGACGCCAACCCCAACGTCACCGAGTGCTCCGCCAAAGCCTTCTGCAACGTCGAGCGCTACGGCCTCCTCGACGGCTCCTACTGGCAGGCTACCAACCTCCAGCAGCGCGGCTCCACCACCACCTGGACCCTCCACCGCGGGGGCACCGAGTTCGCCCGCCTCACCCTCCCCATGGCCGGCGAGCACAACGCCCTCAACGCCACCGCCGCCGCAGCCTTAGCCGCAGGGCAGGGAATCCCCGTCGAAGCCATCATCGAAGCCCTCGCCACCTTCCAGTCCGTCAAGCGCCGCCTTGAAGTCCGCGCCGAACTCAACGGCATCACCATCATCGACGACTTCGCCCACCACCCCACCGCCATCCGCGAAACCCTCCGCGCCCTCCGCGCCGCCTACCCTGGCCGCCGCCTCTGGGCCGTCCTCGAACCCCGCTCCAACACCCTCCGCCGCAACGTCTTCGAGCGCGAGCTAGTAGACTCCCTCGCTCTGGCCGACGAAGTCATCTTAGCCGCTGTCTTCAAATCCGAAGCCATCCCCGCCTTAGAACGCCTCGACCCCGACCACGTCCTCTCCGCGCTAGCCACTCGCAATATTCCCGCCGTCCTCTGCGCCGACGCCGACGCCATCGTAGCCAACATCACCCCCCGCCTCGCCCCCAACGACGTAGTAGCCATCCTCTCCAACGGAGGCTTCGGCAACATCTACGAAAAACTTCCAGCCGCCATCCGAACCAATCCGCACTAACTACTAACTACTTACTACTTTCTACTTACTACTTCCCACAGACGACTTCCCACCCGCCACCGTCCCGCCTTTTCTACTCCTTACTCCTTACTCTCTACTCCTTGCTCCTCTACATCTCCCAGATCGCAAACGGCAGCTTCCCCTCATTGTCCCGCTGCAGCGCATGCGACGTATCCTGGTCCTGCGGATCGTACCGCACCACCACCGTCTTCCCCTCGCCCACCTCGCGCATCCACCGGCTTCCCTCCGAGTCCGAGCAGCACACACTCCTCAAATACCCCCCAAAGAAGTCATCCCCCAGCGCAAAGTAATACTGATACTCCACCTGCAGCGTCTGCGCCAGCGTCCCCTCAGCCAGCTCATCGCAACCCACAATCTTCCCTGTAAGCAACTTAGCCGTAGCCGTCGGCCAATTGACGGCCGCCTGCAACTCCTTCTCCCGGCCGCGTCGCCGCACCGCCCGGAAGATCCACCCCAGCATTACCGAGTCCCGCATGCTCACTTGGAGTCCCCCATGTTCATGGATTCTAGCCGACAACGCCTCGTTCTGACACTCTTCTACGATGCCGGAAAGCCCCTCGCCAGCGCCCGCAACGATACCCCTCCAGCCATCTTAGCTGTCTGGTTTCTGCTGCCCATCATGTATCGTGGAGTCAACTCTCCCGCACTGTCCTCGCACGGAGGTGATTGATTCATGCGTCACGCTATCAGCAGACGGCCCCGCAGTTGGTTCCCCCGCAGCACCCTTCTGCTCAGCATGCTCCTCCTCGCCTGCGCCCCGAATTCCTTCTCGCAAGCACCCTCCCAGGACGTCGTCTCCCGCGTCACGGCTGCCAGAACCGTCTTTCTCTCCAACGCCAGCGGCAACGACTTCTTCAACGGCGAGATCCCCGGCGGCCCCAACATCAGCTACAACGAACTCTACGCCGCCCTTCAGCAGTGGGGCTACTTCCATCTCGTAGACTCGCCCGCCCACGCCGACCTCATCTTCCAGATCCGCGGAGCTGAAAACGCCCCCGAGATCGTCACCAGACCCACCGGCGACCTATACCCCCAGCAGCACGCCCCCAAATTCGAGCTCACCATCCTCGACCCTCGCGCCGACCCCGCTGCCCCCACCCCCATCGACACCATCACCGTCCTCGCCGGCCGCGGCACCGACATTCCCAAGGGCAACATCGCCTTCGCCCAGTCCATCGAGTGGCTCACCTACCAGATCAGCAAGCTCGTCAACGTCCCACCTCCAAGCTCTCGCACCCTCAACGGCCCGCGCACCCTCCGGCCATCCTTCGAATCCCTCATCCACGCCGAAGCCCCCGTCCCACCCCAGGTCCTTGACGCCAAGAACGTCTTCATCGAGACAGAAACCAACCCCAAGAATCCCCTCTACAAAGGCTTCGTCGCTGCCCTCAACACCTGGGCCCACTACCATGTCGTCGACTCCGCCGATGCCGCCGACCTCGTCTTCCACTTTCACGACAACTTCGACGGCGTCTCCCTCACCCTCACTCCGCCCCACAGCAAAGTCATCCTCTGGACCATCACCGACCCCCACTACGGCTTCTATCGCCAGCACCGCGTCACCGCCCTCAACCAGAACCTCATCACCGAACTCAAGCAGCTAAACCACATCCCCCTCTCCCAGTCCGAGATTTTCTCGCTCCACTAACTCGCGCCACCGCGAACAGCATTTGCCCTTTCATGTTGTTACATGTAACAATTAGCCCATGAAGACCGGGCCGGCAAACAACCCGACCAAGCCCACCACCAGCAAGCTGGAAGCCGAGAAGCTGGAAAAGAAGCGGGCTGCCAGAGAGCGCGTGCGCAAGCACCGCGAATCGCTCCGCGCCCGAGGCCTGCGCCCCATCCAGATCTGGGTTCCCGACACCCGCCGCCCCGGATTCGCCGAAGAAGCCCGCCGCCAATGCCTCGCAGTCAAGAACGATCCCCAGGAAAAGGAAATTATGGATTGGCTTGAACGCGTTCAGGATACAACTGGATGGGTTTAGCTCGCGGTGATGTCGTCACGGTTGTTCTGGCAAGCGAATTTGGCAAGCCGCGTCCAGCGGTGATCGTCCAATCGGACTTATTCGCAACCGGAGAATCCGTCGTTGTCATTCCAATGACAAGCGACCTGCGTCCCCATGCTGTCCTGTTCCGCAAGCGGATCGATCCATCTGCCGCCAACGGCCTTCAACTCGCATCGGACCTGATGATCGACAAAATCTCTGCCATCTCACGTGCCAGAGTAGGCAAGACCATCGGCAGGATCACGCACGAGGAGATGGCGGAAATGACCGCGGCCCTCGCACTCTTTCTCGGCTATTCCTGATCATCCTTAGCCTTGCTCAAACCTTCAGTTTTCCGCACGCCCCCCAAGCCGTAAACTACCGTCATGGCCGCTGAGTTCACGCACCTCCATCTCCACACCGACTACTCCCTCCTGGACGGCGCCTGCGACGTCGACAAACTCGCCAAGCACCTCACCAAAATCGGCCAGACCTCCGCCGCCATCACCGACCACGGCAACATCTACGGCGCCGTCCACTTCTTCGACGCCATGAAGAAGAAGAGCCTCAAGCCCATCCTCGGCTGCGAGCTTTACGTCTGCAAAGAAGAGTCTCACCTCCGCGAGCACGCCGACCCGGACTCGAAGTACAACCACCTCCTCGTCCTCGCTGAAAACGAAGCCGGCTACCGCAACCTCGTTCGCCTCACCAGCGAAGCCGCCCTGCATGGCTTCTACAAGAAGCCCCGCGTCTCCAAAGCCTTCCTAGCCAAGCACACCGAAGGCCTCATCTGTCTCTCCGGCTGCCTCGCCGGCGAGGTCTCGCAGCACATCATGCAAGGCAACTACGACCTCGCCAGGAAATCCGCCGGCGAGCTCGAAACCATGTTCGGTCGCGGCAACTTCTTCCTCGAGATCCAGGACCACCACCTCGAGCCCGACAAGGCCGTCACCGAGGCCATGTTCCGCCTCGAAAAAGACCTCGACATCCCGCTCATCGCCACCAACGACTCCCACTACATCGAAGACGAAGACTCCCGCGCCCATGAAGTCCTCCTCTGCGTCCAGACCGCCGGAAGCATGAACGACCCCAAGCGCTTCAAGTTCGACACGCAGGAGTTCTACATAAAGGATGCAGCCGAGATGCATCGGCTCTTCTCTCACGCGCCCGAAGTCTGCACCCGCACCATGCAGTTTCCCGAGCGCTGCGCCCTCGAGCTCGCCAAAGTAAAAAATCCCTTCCCAAAATTCGACTGCCCCGACGGCATGGACATAGACACCTACTTCGAGCAGGTCTGCCGCGAAGGCTGGCGCAAACGCCGCGAGACCACCGTCAAGCATCTCGAAGCCACCGGCAAGCTCCGCAAGTCACTCGCCGACTACGAAGCCCGTCTCACCCGCGAGATTCAAACCATCAAAGACATGAAGTTCCCCGGCTACTTCATGATCGTGTGGGACTTCATCCGCTACGCCCGCGAGCAGGGAATCCCGGTAGGCCCCGGGCGTGGTTCCGCCGCCGGCTCGCTCGTCGCCTACGTCATGGAGATCACCGACATCGATCCTCTCCAGAACGAGCTCCTCTTCGAGCGCTTCCTCAATCCCGAACGCATCTCCATGCCTGATATCGACATCGACTTCGACATGAACCGTCGCGGCGAGGTCATCGAATACGTCCGTCGCAAGTACGGCGAGAATCAAGTCGCACAGATCATCACCTTCAACACCATGGCCGCCAAAGCCGCCATCAAAGACGTAGGCCGCGCGCTCGACATGCCCTACGGTGAAGTCGACCGCATCGCCAAGCTCATCCCCACCACCATCGGCATCACCATCGAGCAAGCGCTAAAAGACAACCCCATGCTCGCCCAGGCCTACGCCGACCCCAAGATCAAAGAACTCATCGACACCGCGCAGCGCCTCGAAGGCCTCGTCCGCGGCGCCGGAGTCCACGCTGCCGGCGTAGTCATCGCGCCTCAACCCCTCACCGAGCTAGTCCCCGTCACCCGCACCAAAGACGAAGCCATCGTCACCAGCTACGACATGAAGGCCGTAGAAAAGATGGGCCTCCTCAAGATGGACTTCCTCGGCCTCACCACCCTCACAGTAATCCACGACTGCCTCGAGCTCATCGCCTCCAATCGCGGCGAAACCGTAGACCTCACCACCATCGATCTCGAAGACCAGGCCACCTTCGAGCGCGTCTTCCACCGCGCCCTCACCTCCGGCGTATTCCAGTTCGAATCCGGCGGCATGCAGGACGTCCTCCGCCGCTACAAGCCCAACACCATCGAGCACCTCACCGCGCTCAACGCCCTCTATCGCCCCGGCCCCATGTCCATGATCGACGACTTTATCAAGCGCAAATGGGACGCCAGCCTCATCGAGTACACCCTCCCCGAACTTGAACCCCTCCTCAAAGAGACCCTCGGCGTCATGGTCTACCAGGAGCAGGTCATGCAGATCTCCAACGTCATCGGCGGCTACTCGCTCGGTGGCGCCGACCTCCTCCGCCGCGCCATGGGCAAGAAGGACGTCAACGAGATGGAGAAGCAGCGCGCCATCTTCCTCGCCGGCGCCGCAGAGCGCAAATTCCCCAAGTCCCAGGCCGGCGAGATCTTCGACCAGATGGCCAAGTTCGCCGGCTACGGCTTCAACAAATCCCACTCCGCCGCCTACTCGCTCCTCGCCTATCACACCGCCTGGCTCAAGACCCACTACCCGGTCGAGTTCATGGCCGCACTCCTCACCTCCGAAACCTCCAAGCCCGAAAATGTAGTCAAGTACATCGGCGAGTGCAAAGAGCTCGGCATCGCCGTCGTCCCACCCTCCGTCCAGGTCTCCGCCGCCAACTTCACACCCACCGGCGACAGCATTCTCTTCGGCCTGGCCGCCATTAAAAACGTAGGCCACAACGCCATCGACTCCATCATCAACGCCCGCACCGAACTAGCGGCAGCAGGGAATCAAGGCTTCTCCTCGCTCTGGCAGTTCTGCGAAAAAGTCGACCTCCGCCTCATGAACAAGCGCGTCCTCGAGAGCCTCTGCAAAGCCGGCGCGCTGGACTCCTTCGGCCCCCGCGCCCGCGTCTTTGCCGCCCTCGACAAAGCCATGGAGCGCGCCCAGAAATCCCAGAAGGACGCCGCCTCCGGCCAGCACGGCCTCTTCGGCATGTTCGACGATCCCGGCCCCGCCAACACCGCCGCCACCGACGACGCTCTCCCACCCGCACCAGACTGGGACGAGCACCTCCGCCTCCAGAACGAAAAAGACGTCCTCGGCTTCTTCGTCTCCGGCCACCCCCTCGACAAGTACCGCGAAAAACTTCGCAACCTAAAAGTCATCGACACCGCCACCGCCTGCGAGATGAAGCCCGAGCCCGCCACCTTCAACCGCGGCCGCCGCGAAGAGTCCTCCAACGAGATCCAGATCGCGGGCGTCATCACCGGCCTCAAGGTAGCCAAATCCAAGCGCACCGGCGAGATGTACGCCCAGGCCGCCCTCGAGGACACCGTAGGCAAAATCGAACTCATCGCCTTCTCCAGCGCCTATGAAAAATTAGCCGAGAAGTTAAAAATAGACGTCCCCGTCATCGTTCGCGGCAACCTCCGCGGCGAAGAAGACGCGGCTCCCAAGCTAGCCATCACCGGCATCACCGCGCTAGAAGACGTAAAACTCAAACTCCCCGACGCCCTCCGCATCCGCGTCCCGCTCCACAGCCCCGACACCGAACTCCTCTCCAAACTCGAAGCCCTCTTCCGCTCCGCCCCCGGAGCCGGCAAGCTAATGCTCCGTCTCGAAGAACCCGACCAGTTCGCCGTAGACCTCGAACCCAAAGGCCTAACCGTAGCCGCCGACATCCTCTTCATCGAACAAGTAGAGTCCCTGGTAGGCCGCGGCGCGGTGCAAGTCATCCAATGATCCTCTAGCTCCACCCGACCGGAGTCTCCCATGATCGTGTCGACCCAACGCCCGTCATCTCGACCGAAGCCTCGCGCTTTTGCGAGGCGCAGTGGAGGGACCCCTGTATTCCGCCGGCTCCGGCACAACGTCGCCTTCACCGCCGCAGCAGCCGCACTCCTCCTCACCACCGCCGCCCTCGCCCAAACCACGCCCCTCCCCGCCAACTACCAAACCATCCTCAACAACCCCGACGTCCTCGTCATGCGCGTCCACTACGGCCCGCACGAGTTCGTCCCCATGCACGACCACTCCGACTACCCCACCGTCTTCGTCTACCTCAACAACTCCGGCCCCGTCCGCATCGACCACGCACCACCCGTCAACTTCTCCGTAACGCGCCCGCCCACCCACACCGGAGCCTTCCGCATCGCGCCCGGCATGCACGAGCGCCACAGCATCACCAACCTAAGCGACCTCCCCTCCGACTTCCTCCGCGTAGAACTAAAATCCATCCCACCCCACGCCATCAAAGAAGCTTTCCGCGGCGACGCCCCCAAGCCGCCCTATCACTCGACAAGCGAAACGGTCTTCACCAACCCTGCGCTACACATTGAGCGTGATCTCTGCGTATCTAACGAAAAATGCACCGGCCGCGCAGCCGAGAATGCTCCATCCATCGCAGTGATCATCCCTCTCACCCCTACCAGCCCACCCAAAGCCAACCCAGCGATCTGGGTCCCCGCAAACAAAGACGTCTACGACAACAAAGAAGTCCGAGCCATCGAGGGCAAAGACGAGCCCTACGAAATCCTCCGCATCGTCTTGCTGCAACACTAGCCTCACGCCGACTCCTGTACCGCAACCACCCCCCACCGCATCCAATCCCCATGCCCGACGCCCCCACCGCTCCCCCCGAGCGCCACCAAGCCTACATCCTCCTCCGCCTCGCCACCGGCCTAGACTTCTTCATGCACGGCTTCGCCCGCATCTTCACCGGAACCCACCTCTCCGGCTTCGCGCACGGCATGGTCAAGTCCATGGCCGCCGCGCCCCTACCCGCATCCCTCACCCTGGCCGCCGGCTACGCCATCCCCTGCGTAGAACTCCTCATCGGCACCCTTCTCCTGCTCGGCCTCTATACCCGCGCCGCCCTCACCGCAGCCCTGCTCCTCATGCTGGTCCTCCTCTTCGGCGTAGGCCTAAAGCAAGACTGGACCGCCGCCGGCACCCAACTCCTCTACGCCCTGGTCCTGGCCATCCTCCTCTTCGCCCGCCAGCAATACGACCGGACCTGGCCCCAACTCTTCAAGCGATAACGCTGCCCTTTCGTCCCGAATTTTTAGCTAGAAGCTAAAAGCTAGAAGCTAGAAGCGCCTTTCGCCCTCCATCGGCCCACCCCGCCACCCCCAAACTTACCGTACAATCAATTTGGTCAACGCGATGGCAGAGCACACACCCAAGAATCCCCCCCAGCCCGCCCCCCCGGTTCCCGAAGCCTGGGCCAAAACCGAACTAGCCCGTCACCCCCAGCGTCCTTACCCCATGGACTTCATCCAAGGCCTCTTCACCGACTTCAGCGAGATCCACGGTGATCGTCAGTTCGCCGACGACCCTGCGATGACCGCTGGCATGGCCCGCTTCCACGGCCAACCCGTCATGGTCATCGCCAATCTCAAGGGCCGCACCGTCAAGGAGCGCGTCGCCCGCAAGTTCGGCTCGCCCGACCCCGAGGGCTATCGCAAGGCCCTCCGCGCCATGAAGATCGCCGAAAAGTTCAACCACCCCGTCTTCACCTTCATCGACTGCGCCGGGGCCAACCCCGGCCTCGGTGCCGAAGAGCGCGGCCAGGCCGAAGCCATCGCCCGCAACCTCCTCGAAATGTCCCGCCTCCGCGTCCCCACCATCGCCACCATCACCGGGGAAGGCGGTTCCGGCGGCGCCCTCGCCCTCGCCGTAGCCGACCGCGTCCTCATGCTCGAGAACGCCATCTACTCCGTAATCTCCCCCGAAGGCTGCGCGTCCATCATGTGGAAGGACGCCACCCGCAAGCAGGACGCCGCCAAGGCCCTCCGCTACACCGCCACCGACGTCAAAATGCTGGGCTGCGTCGACGAGATCATCCGCGAGCCCGAAGGCGGCTCCCACAACGACTCCGCCGCTGCCATGAACATCGTCGATGAGCGCCTCGTCGATCACCTCGAGTACCTCCAGAACCTTTCCCTCGACGCCATGCTCTCCGCCCGTTACGACAAATTCCGCAACCTGGCGCAGTTCTACACCACCGCCTGAAGTGCAAAGGCGCTGCTAGCTTTCAGCTTCTAGCTTTTCTAAAGTGGCTCGAACCCTCCGCGATCAGCCACGGATCTTCGTTCCGCGCATTTGCCTTTAGCTAGAAGCCAAAAGCTAGTAGCCGTCTTTCTCCCACCCTCCGCTGGTCCCACCAGCCTGGGAATGCGTCTAACCCTTGCAGGCCCCGCAGGTTCACCCTCCTGCATCTCGGGGAAAGGAGACGATCATCCCGTTGCCGCAACCCTCTCGCACCACCACGCTTTCCGCCCTCCCGCGCCCCTTCCACATGCTCCTCTTCTTTGGTGGAGGCCTCTGGATCGTCGCCGCGCAAGGCCTCGCCACCCGCGCCGCCACCGGCCTCACCGTCCGCTTCAATCTCTCCAGCTTCTACGACCTCTTCAAGCAGTCCTTCTTCCTCTTCCTGCTCCTCATCGGCTTCGCCACCGTCCGCTGGATCGCCACCCGCTCCTCGGTCCCCGACGCCTACTCCCGCGGCAACGGCCTCCGCAACGTAAACGCCCTCCCCAGCCGCCCCACCACGCGCGAGGAGTTCCTCCGCGGCCTCGCCATCGGCTGGGGCATGGTCATCGCGGCTGTTCTTCCCATGATGTTCTTCGGCGCCCTCCACCCGGAGTTCAGCTTCTCCTTCAGCAACTTCGGCTACGCGCTGCTCTCCATCCTCGTGGCCGCCATTGCCACCCTCGCCCTCGAAGTCGCCTTCCGCGGCTTCATCTTCGCCGAGTTCATCGCCGCTACCGGCCCCACCTTCGCCACCCTCTTCCTCTCGCTGCTCTACGCCACCCTCGCCAGCTTCAGCCCCAACGCCACCCTCCTCAGCATCCTCGACGCCTTCCTCTTCGGCGTCCTCTTCTCCATCGCCTACCTTCGCACCCGAGCCCTCTGGGTCGGTTGGGGCATTCATTTCGCCTGGGCTGCCTTCGCCTCCATCCTCTTCGGCCTTCCCATCGCCGGCGACGCAGGCTACACCAACCTCATCTTCACCTCCGTCTCCGGGCCCCAATGGTTAACCGGAGGCCCCTACGGCCCCGAAGCCGCCTTCTTCACCGCCATCGTTCTCCTCATCGCCATCCTGGTCCTGCTCCGCGCCACCCGCCACTACGCATGGGAGTACGCCTACACCGCCCCCACCCCCGCCGGCTATCCCATGGAAGTAGCCCCACCCCCAGCCCACACCGCCATGGAAACCGCCTCCGCCACCACCCCCCAACCCCTGATCCAAATCCTAAACACCACCCCCACCGCCCCCAGCACCAACCCCGAGATTGAAGACCACCTGAACAGGAACAGCTAGCATTGATTAGCTTCTAGCTTCTAGCTTTTTGTTTCTAGCTTCTAGCTTTTTGTTTGTCATCCCGCAGGGATCTGCAGTTGCTCTTGCCGTTGCCCGTCCCACCGGAGTAGCAGCGGGCTTTAGCCCGCGGAAAACGAACGACCCACAAAGAGGGCTTCAGCCCTGGGCCGTTGCTCTTGCCGTTGCTCGTGCCTTTGTCGTTTCATAAAGACGTTCGACAACCAGGAAGCAAAGCGAGGATGTTGGTCTGACGACTCTAGCCGCCCATCCCACCACGGCCCGAGCCTTCAGCTAAAAGCTAGAAGCTAGAAGCGCCTTTCCCCCACTCTCACCGGACAAAGCACACTAGGCCCAGCGTGCAACTTCGCGCAGATCACGCTCTCAATCCCCAACCAGCGCACATACAAAGCCGCCGCCCCAAACATCCCCAGCAGCGGAGCCACAAAATAAACCCACCCCGCCGTCCAAACATCCGCCCACACCGCTGACCCCACTGTCCGCGCCGGATTGATACTGAACCCCGACACCGGCGCAAAGAAGAACACATACAACGCAATCAACACCCCAACAACATAGCTCGTATACCGCGCCATCCGCGGCTCATTCGTCATACACAACACCACGCCCATCAGCACAGTCGCCATCAACCACTCCGCCCCAAACGCCCCCACCGTCCCACCAATCCCCGGCACCGTCACCGCATAGTCCACCGACGGCTGCGCCAACGCCCTCCCCATCACCATCGCCACCACACCCACCCCCGCAATCGCTCCCACAAACTGCCCCACCACATACCCCGCGGCATCCCACACTCCAATCTTTCCCAGCGAAAGATACGTCAACGTAATCGCCGGATTAAAATGCGCCCCCGACCTCTTTCCCATCGGCGAATGAATAATCAACACCGCAGTCAAGCCCATCGCCAAGCCCATCACCACCCGCCTCCAAGCCGCATCCGGAACCCACCGCAGCACCGGAGACCCCACCCCAAACAACACCACGGTAGCGACGCAAGCCGCCACCATAAACCACCCCAGCTCTACGCCTTCGTACACGTAAAGAAACCAATGCCGCCGAAGCGTCTCCACCGCCGCCCCCGGCCTCACCACCACCGTCTCTCGTGTTTCTAGCGTCATCCGTATCAGCAGCCTAGCAGGCACCTGTACCATGGAGAGCAAATGGCGCTCAAACTCATCTCCCGAATCTGTGCAGCCGTCGTCATCCTCTGCCTTCTGGTCGTTGGCCTTGGAGCTGCATACAACGCACTCAGCCTTCACTACTATCGCCACGTCGCCGGCATCCCCGGCCACATCTACGACGTCGACGGCCACGCCATGCATCTCTACTGCACCGGCGCCGGCTCGCCCACCGTAGTCCTCAGCTCCGGCCTCGGCGACGACTTCACCGCCTGGGCCACCGTTCAACCCGTTCTCTCCAGGCAAACCCGCGTCTGCTCTTACGATCGCGCCGGCTTTGGCTGGAGCCAGTCCCGCCTCGGCACCGAAGACGCAGACGCCATCACCTCCCGCCTCCACGAGCTCTTACAGGTAGCCGGCGTCCAGCGCCCCTTCATCCTCGCCGGCCACTCCATCTCCGGCATCTACCTGCGCGACTACGCCGCCCACTATCCCACCGACCTCGCCGGCCTCGTCTTCATCGACGGCTCCACGCCCCTCCAGGACGACCGCATCCCCGAAGGCCTCCGCAAGATCGAGCAGGACCAGCGCCGCAAGATGCCCTGGCAGAAGCTCCTCATGTCCGTAGGCTGGTACCGTATCCACGGGCAGTGCACCACCATCCCCCCAGGCTTCGCCGCCTACAGCAAATGGATCAAAGCCGACTCCTGCGTGCCCTCGCAGATGGACGCGACAGAGAACGAGCTCGACGCCGTTCAAGCCTCAGGAGAGGAGACCCTCCACGCCGGCCCCTTCGGCAATCTCCCCATCCTCATCCTCTCGCACGACCCCACCGTGCTCCCACCCAACTGGCCCGCGCCCCTCGCTCGCGCCAACAACGTCGTCTGGAACCAGATGCAGGAAGAAGCCAAAGGCCTCTCCACCCAAAGCATCCGAGTCATCGCCAAAGGCAGCGATCACTACATCCAGAACGACCGCCCCGACCTCGTCAATCGCGAACTCGCCGACTTCGTCACCATGATCCGCAACCACCAAACCTTCCCCGACAACCACTCCACGGTCGAGGAGTAACCAACCGGCCAGCCGCCCAGCAGGGAAGCGTCAATCGCGAAAACAAAGAGGCTCCCGGCAAGCATCAGCCGGGAGCCTTCTTTTACATTTGCAGAACGACGCCTATCGCTTCTTCGGTGAGAACGCCAACTGGAACGTGATCATCACACTCCGTCCAGGCAGCAACTCTAGCGTATCCAGCGGAGACGGCGTGTACAGTACGCCATTCGCGCTGGTGGCATTGCCTTCACCTGTGATGTCAGCGATACCCTCGTCATTGAATAAATTATTAAAGCTGAGCTTGATCTTCGAGTTATCAAATCTCGAGCCACGGCGAATCGTGTAATTCAAAAACAGATTGCTCATCCACCACGGATCAAGCGGAACGTTCTGATGAGTAGACCCATCGTCCTCCCAGCGCGAACCCACACGCTTGTTGAACATGCCCACGTCCCAGCTCTTTTTCTGGTACGTCAAACCAATGGTCTCCGTATCATGCGGAGCATTAGCAACCCACGCCGCGGTGCTGGGCCCAACCGCTGGGGCAGTCGCCGTAGCAGCCGTTCCATTCGACGCCTCATACTTCGCCTCGCCCACCGTGCCATTCAGAAACACGCTCAGTCCATGTCCCATCGCGACATTGCCCTCAGCCTCAAAACCATTCGTATCCGAAGGCGGCGTGGCGTAGTAATACGTGAGCCCGTTGTTTGCACCCGAGGTCGGCGTGAAGCTCGCGTACGAATTGATGAAATGAATATGGAACGCGTCCGCATCCATGCTTAGCCGGTTCAGCTTCAGCACCGTGCCGCCCTGGTACGTCGTCGCGATCGTTGGCGGCGGCGCCTGTTCTACCTCGGCGCCGGTAACGTCAAAGACGGCGCTGAAGGGAATGATGCTGCCGCGCCCATACTGCGCATACGCTGACCAGTTGCTGCGAATGCGGTAGTTGGCCTCAAATGACGGCAGCCAGCTGTTGTATCCGGCTTCGTGGGTGACGTAAATGGGGCATTGAGTCGTGGTGTCCGTTGTCGGGCAGCCCAGCGGACCAATCTCTTTGTTGGAGGCGTACTGCGTGACCGTCATGTTGTAATACGCATCCTTCAAGCCCGCCGTAATCGTCCAGTGCGGGATAGCCACCAACTGATACTCCGCGAACGGCTGCACCGCACGCGTGATGAAGTGCTCATGGAACTTGATCTTCCCAATCAGGTCCGAGTCAACCCAGTCCGTCGGATTCGTATCGATCTGGTACCGGTTCGTGTGGGTGTACTCATACCACGCGCCGGTGCGGAACACGCCATACTTCGAAGCCTGGCTGATCGTCGTGATATCGCCGCCGCGGTTGTACTGGTTCATCTTGTCAATGCCGCTGGTAGCCGTCACAGAAGTAGACAGCTCAAGCGTCGCATCGGCCTCGCTGTACTGATCATTGTTGTAGTGCTGGTGGTTCGAGTACGAGTACGTGTACGGCTTCGTATCCAGATGCCAGTTGTGCGCAAAATCCTGGTCGTAGTGGATGATCTCGAAGTCGGTTGGGATGTGATTGTTGAAGAACTTGTAGTACAGCCCGTTCACCGTGCCATCCGGGTTGTAGTAGTTGTTCTGCATGTAGAAGTTATTGCCGAACTCCTGCAACTGGAAGCGGTATGGATCGTTGTTCGGCGTGCTCGCATCCACAATCACCACCGTGCTGATCAAAGACAAGTGGGCAGTATCGGAGAACCTGTACGTAAACTTCGCCGTGCCCGCCGTGCGCTGCTGGTAGTTGAACGTCTGGTAGCCGTCCGAACTCATATGATGGCCTTCGAACCAGAAGTTCGCCTTGTGATCGAGGAATGGGCCAGAGTAATACTCGCCCAGAATCTGGTTCGTGTTGAACGACCCGTAGGACTCTGAAATCCTCATGGATGGTGTCCCATGCAACTGCGGCGAAAACATGTGGATCGATCCGCCGAAGTTCGACGGTCCCATATCCGATGCCGTACCGGGGCTGCGATCAAAGTCCACGAACCCGATGGCCGGTCCCGGAACGTACGCCCAGGAGTGATGACTCGGATCATTCGAATCGCTGAAGGGAACTCCATCCCATGTGATCGTGTAATCGTCATCTTTGAATCCACGGAAGTAGATCGCCGCCTGCCCTTCGCCCGTGCCATTCGGATCCCAACTGAACGTACCCGGAGCAGCCTGCAGAATGTCTGCGAAGTCCGTAACGGGCGTAGTGAACTCCGTCACGTAGTTGCTCGTGATCTCCGTGCGCGCCGACCCAGCGTCCAGCACTGACTTCACCGGCGAAAGCTGCGACGCCAGCGACTTATCCGCCTCCGACTCCACCGTAACCTCCTGCGACACCGAAGCAATCGTCAGCGTCACAGGAAAGGTCATCGTCGCACCCGCGTTCACCACCACGTCATGCTTAATCTCCGTCGAAAATCCCGGTGCCGAAATCTCCACCGTGTACTTTCCCGCACGCAGGCCCGAAACCTCAAACTTGCCCTCCGCCCCCGTCGACGTCTTCTCCACCACTCCCACATCCGTGACCACTGCAATCGTTGCGTTATGAACCATCTTGCCGCTCTGGTCTACCACCGTTCCCCGAATCACGCTGTCGTTGCTCTGTGCGTGCATGTGGCGAGTGCCAGCGCTGAACATCATTAAGAACGCAACAAGATAGGCAATACAAGGCCGGATTCCGGCAGAACTTCGCTTCATTTGGCTCTCCAAGTCCTTCATGGTTGAGTGAGTGATGGTTCAGACCATCCCCCCAAATGCCGAAGAGGGAATTAAGTAAATGTCTGATTGCGATGATCCTAAGAGCGCCAGGTGAACGCACGTTGACAGGAAAGTTAAGAAGAAATGAACGCGCGCCGAGATTTGCTCGGCATCTCCTTCCTGCTGAACCGCATAGCAGCGCTCGTGAACCCCCAGCCATTGCGTGCGCCTCACCCTCCCCATCCACGCATCAATCGTGTAAACTTACAAAGAGCCTTTCCCGGCTCAGCGTCCTCGCTACCCCCTGTTCGGCCAGCCCACCAGCCCAGCCCATCACGGATCAAGCCAGGTCGCCGCGTGCGCTCTGCCGCCGCTGCCGGGTCAAGCCAAACATTCGCATCAGATATCGCATCAGGGAGATCATCACAATGGCAAAGATTGCCAAGACCGGCGACCGCAAAAAGGTCATGGACACACAGAAGAGCACCGACTGTCCCAAGTGCTCCAAGCCCACCCGCATCGTCAAGCGCGTCAAGGACCGCGAGCGCGGCGTCCCCGGCGGAGTCTACATCTCCTGCTCAGTCTGTGAATTCTTCGAAAAACTCTAAAGCCACGCTTTAGCGCCAGCCGTCCCACCCCCGCCCTCAGGCACCGTATTCAGCCTTCACGAAACCGCAAAACGTTAGCTTTTTACCACCGTTTTCCGTCACTTTGAAAGCTCCATAAAAGGTTCGCCAACCCGGCGGACCTTTTTTCATTCCCAGGCGTCTTACCGAGTGTGTTCGATTATGGGAACGTAACCCCAGGAGTAACCTTTCCCACTTGACGACAGTCGTCTCACGGGAGGACACTCCTTCACGGTACTAGGGAATTTCTTCATTATGGCTACAAGCATCGCCGCTTCACCCGCCGCAAACGTCTTCGCCTCCACCCCGCAGTTCACCCGCCCCACCTTCCTGATGTGTCCGCCAGAGTGGTACGGCGTTGACTACGTCTTGAACCCCTGGATGGCCGGCAACGTCCACCGATCGTCTCGCGATCTTGCCTTCGCTCAGTGGAAGGGAATGCACAACGTCCTTCGCAGCGTCGCAGACGTTCGACTCCTTCATCCCGAGCCGGGCTGCCCCGACATGGTCTTCCTCGCGCACGGCGCTCTCATCCACAACGGCGTCGCCGCTCTCTCCAGCTTCAACCCGCAGCAGCGCCGCGCAGAGACTGCCTACCTCCGCCGCTGGCTCACCACCCAGGGCTTCATCCTCTGGGAGACTCCGCGCGAAACTCCCTTCGAAGGCGAAGGCGACGTAGCCTTCAATGAAGAGGGAACTGCTCTCTGGGCCGCGCATGGTGTTCGCACCTGCCGCGCCGCGCACCGTCATGTAGCCGACGCATGGCACGTCCCCGTCACCTCGCTCCACCTCAGCGATCCCCGCTTCTACCACCTCGATACCTGCTTCACCCCCCTCGCTCATCCAACCGGTGAACTGGGCGGATACATCCTCTACTACCCCCAGGCCTTCGACGCCGCCTCCAACGCGGCCATCGAGCGCGCCTATCCCGCCAACCGCCGCATCGCCGTCTCCGAGCTCGACGCCACGCACATGGCCTGCTGCGCCCTCAACCTCGGTCGCATGATCTTCACCGGCGAAATCTCCCGTGAACTAGCCACCCGCCTCTTCGACGCCGGCTTCGACGTCGTCCAGCTCGAGTTAAGCGAGTTCATCAAAGGCGGTGGCGGAGCCAAGTCACTAGCCCTCCGTCTGAGCGATCTACCCATCACTCACAACCGTCTGGGCCTCGCTCCCGTCTCCTAGATCAACCGCACCAACCTCAAGCAAGGCCCGAGCTAAACGCTCGGGCCTTTCCATTTGCCACCTCTCAACCCCAGGCCTATCATCCCCGCATGCGAAGGCTCCTCACCATCCTCCCCCTCGCCGTCCTCACAATCCTCCTCGCAACCCCCACCCGCGCCCAGTACGACCCCCTCCATCCCAACGAGCCGCCCCGCAACACCAA
This sequence comes from Acidobacteriaceae bacterium, assembly GCA_049578265.1. Lineage (GTDB taxonomy): Bacteria > Acidobacteriota > Terriglobia > Terriglobales > Acidobacteriaceae > Granulicella. The sequence goes on along the minus strand of JBAULP010000045.1, from coordinate 17,684 downwards.
AATGCACCTCAGCATCGACCTCCTCAGCAACCCCGGCTCCATCGATATCGATTCCTACATCGCCACCATCATCCCAGCCATCGCCAGGCAGTGGGACTTCACCGAACCCACCGCGCCGCCCTCCGCACAGGAGCAGGCCCTCATCACCCTTACCCTCGCCCCCAACGGCAAGGTCCTCTCCATGAAGCTCGAAGACCGCCAATCCCCACTCCTCGATAAGGCCGCCTGGACCGCCCTGAAAACCACCCACTTTTCCCCACCCCCCGCTGGCATGACAGACCCAGACCTCAAGCTCCGCCTCCACTTCACCGCCCGCTGAACCCTGCACCTCCATCCCCACCGAACCACCTTCTTAGCCACCACGTCACGCGCGCAGTGGAAACAATTTAGCAGCCTTGAATGAATTCTTTTGCATGTCGGCGTTCGTCCGTGCACGAAAACCCGCGTCAACACCAGCGAGTCACATGGCATCAAACGTGCTTGCCGTCGCACCCCAACCCAGAAGTGTCTGATTCCGCGCGGCTTCAGCGCACGAGTGCAGCGCATCAAGACATTAAAATTTTCGCGAATTCGAAATTAAATTGTGTACTGTTTAGTTTCTTTAGGGCTATAGTTCCGTCCTGTTGAGCCTCCTCAACCGAGTCTCTCCGATTGGCCTCCAGCCATCTCCTACGCCGGCGACCGGACCTTTGCACCAGAAATCCGTGACCAAGTCGCGCGTCACGCGACAACTCACCCCGAGAGGACCACCTTCATGCGAACATCAGCGATAGCTTTTACCGCAGTTGCACTCTTCGGACTCACAACCTCAATCCACGCAACCACCATCCTCAACGAAAACTTCGATGAGCTCACCGCCGAGCTCTCCGTCACCTCCGCAGGTGCCTTCAGCACCATCGACGGAACCAACGTGGACATCGTCGGAGCAGGAGATGGCTTTGCCTCTCTCTGCGCCGCGCCAGAGAGTGGCAACTGCATCGACATGGATGGCACCGGCGGCAAACCGCAAGGCCAGCTCGAGTCCAACCAGGAGTTCGCCGCCGGTACCTACGACCTCAGCTTCGACCTCGTCGGTAGCCAACGTGGACCCTCCAGCTCCACCACCGTCTCCTTCGGAAACTACGATCAGACCTTCACCCTCGCCTCGTCCGATGACACCGATGGAATCATCGTCAACGAACTCGTGACCCTGACCTCGCCCGGCTATCTCCTCTTCACCAGCGACGACCCCACCGGCGACGAAGAAGGATCGGTGCTAGACAACGTAGTTGTCTCTACCGTCGGCTCCACCAGCGTCACTCCCGAACCGCCCGCCTTGCTTCTCCTGGCAACCGGCCTGGCTGGCCTGGCGCTGATGCTCCACAAGCGTCTCTCCTGACAACTCCACAAATCCGGACGCCCCGGCCTCGGCTGGGGCGTTCGTCTTCCTCGCCGCGCAAACCTACGGCGCCGCCGGCGCAAGCTCCTGCACTACCTTCCCCTGCGCATCCAAAAACGCAAGGCTAGCCTTCCCGTCCGCCGTCACCTCCAGCCGAATCCGCTTCTTCCCATCCGCGCCCGCCAGCGACAAGCTAGCCGTCCCACTCCCATCCCGGCCAACCCACACCCTTCGTCCCCCCAAGCCATTAATCCCCAGCCCGGCGAAGTGGTTCTCCGAATCATCCACCCCCGCCAACTGCAGCGTCTCACCTCCACCATAACGGTCGAACGACAAACTCCCGCCCGAGTTCATCACCTGACCCTTAGCATTCTTGCCTCCGCCAAAGATCAGCCCGCCGTTCTCCGTGCCCTCATCGTTGTAAAACAGCAACCCCGCCTGCGGCCGCGCCTCGCCCATCTCCGGATGCTCCACTCCCTTAAGAATCACCGGCGGCAGCCGATCCTTATCCGACAGCACCATCCGCAGCGTCCCATCCGGCTCCACAATATCGATCCGATGCACCCGTATCTCATCAAACGCCGAAACCCGGGCCTTCGCTCCCATCAGTACCGCACCAGCCAGCACCGTGCTCACAATCGACGAATAAATCAGCAGCACCTTCTGAACCGTGTTTGTCATAGTGCCCGAAATTCTAAACCGTCCACCCAACAGCCGATCACCAACCCATCCGCGAACGACCTACAATATTCCAAACATGAGCATCTGCCGCATCGCCCTCGCCAACGTCCGTTTTCCCTCCTCGCCCGAGGACTCCATCGCCCTCGCGCGCCAGGCCATCCTCGCCGCCGCCAACGCCCACGCCGACGTCCTCTGCTTTCCCGAGTGCTTCGTCCCCGGCTACCGAGCCCCCCACAAGTCCATCCCCCCACCTGACCCCGCCTTCCTCCACTACGCCCACACCACCCTCGCCGCCACCGCCGGCCAGGCCAACCTTACCCTCATCCTCGGCACCGAGCGCATCGTCGACGACACCCTCCGCGCCACCGCTCTCGTCATCCATCGCGACGGCTCCATCGCCGGCTTCCAGGACAAAGTCCAGCTCGCTCCCGAAGAAGAGAACACCTACAGCCCCGGCCACACCCGCCACGTCTTTCACTCCGGCCCTCTCACCTTCGGCATCGCCATCTGCCACGAAGGCTGGCGCTATCCCGAGACCGTTCGCTGGCCCGTCCTCCAAGGCGCCCAAATCGTCTTCCACCTCCAGTTCCACGAAGCCGACAACCCCTCCGCCCGCTCCACCTCCGCCTCCGAGCCCTTCGCCGACCCCGCCAGCGCCATCTTCGAGATGATCCCCCTCTGCCGCGCCGCCGAAAACGCCTGCTACTTCGCCACCGTAAACTACGCCAGCCCCAACGCCCCCACCACCTCCGCCATCATCCGCCCCGACGGCTCGGTCCTCGCCTTCCAACCCCACGGCACCGAAGGCATCCTGATCGCCGACATCGACCCCGAAGCCGCTACCGGCCTCTACGCCCACCGCCTGAAACCCATCGACCAAAGCCAGTAGGGAACCCAACCCAAGCTACTCCTCACCCACACCATGGACAGCCCAGGATGGAAGGGACGACGAACCACGCCAAGCCGAGCCCAGGATGGAAGCGCATGGCTTTGAGCCACGCCGCGAAGACCGCAGGATAGCCCAGGACATCAAGGGCGTGCCTTCAGCCAAGCCACAAACGGTCGAACCATTAAGGGCATGGCTTCAGCCGTGCCGCAAAACCGCCAGGTCGAAGACTCTTACCTCGCTGCCGCAGGCCGAAGCGAAGGCGCAGCCGAAGCGACTGAATTGCCTTCCTCTCCGGGGCGCACCCAAATTCCTCGAAGCACTAAGCGCCGAAATCCCCGATCGGAGAGAATCCCCGCAAACCTCCAGACCCATGGGGATCGTAGAGCTTCTCACAATGCGTCCATCAAAAGGGAATTGGACCGCCGACCTAGCGCCCATCTAAGGCGCGGCCTCATCGCGACATGAACGGGAGCCCAAACTTATCCCGCCTCGCCCACGACAAGGCCGTAGCCGTCGTAAAGCGTCAGAGCATAGCTCCAGAAAGGCCAAAAACAGCCGAAACACAAGCGCCTGCCTTCAGCCAAGCCGCAAACAGTAAAGACACCATTGAGGGCACGGCTTCAGCCGTGCCGTAAACGCCCGGGTCGAAGACCCGCCCCTCGCTGCCGCAGGCCGGAGCGAAGGCGCAGCCGAAGCGACTGAATTGCCTTTCTCCCAGGGGCGCACCGAAGTCCCCAAAAACGCCAGAAAGCCCCACAACCCTCAAGACGCAGGGGATCGCGGGGCTTCTCAGGCACTTCGTCTTTTCAGGGAATCCGACCGCCCGGGTACAGCTCAGCGTTAGCGGTCTACATCCGCCACCAACCCGGGCGTCAAAGCACCCACGTTCGGCAGCTCACCGACAGGCTGGACCCGCGACGGATCATCCAGCCTTAGCTGAGCCACCATCTGCTCTGCCAGCGCCGGATCGGCCGGGTTCACCTCTTCGATGCGTACTTTAGCCAATCCCTCCACGCCCAGCTTTTGTGCCGCCGCGTAAGAGAGATCCACAATCCGGTTCAGTGGCACGGGGCCACGATCATTTACCCGGAGAATGGTCGACTTTCTGTTTTTCAGGTTTGTCACCCGAATCCAGCTTCCCAGCGGAAGCGTGCGGTGCGCACAGGTCATGGCGTACATGTCGTACGTCTCCCCGTCCGCGGTCTTCCGCCCGTTGAACTTCCCTCCGTACCAGGATGCTTTACCAATCTGAAACCAGTGACGTTTCGCAATAGTCTTGCCGGACGGTGAGTTGTTCGGTACTGCTGCGTTCTCTCGTTTCACCGTAGGACTTGCAGCAAGGGTGGCGGTCAACCCCAGGGTCACGGCCAGCACGCCAGCGCGTGCACGCTTGCGGCCTTTCTTCCCCTGCGACTCATCCATGCCATTAATCATAGGATCACTCATACAGATATTGTCACCTCTGTAGTGACCTAAGTCAAACAATATAAAGCTACTTATTCCCGTTTTGGGGTTGCAAAAACCCCTCACGTATGATACGGTTTTCACACCGCAGGGTTGCCCCGTGTCCCCTTTTTCTTCCCCCTCCTCCGCCTCGGAGCACTCTCCATCCACCGCCGAACGCTCCCTCCTCACCATCGCAGGCCATGATCCCTCCTCCGGAGCCGGCATCACCGCCGACCTCCAGACCTTTGCCGCGCATCGACTCTTCGGCACCAGCACCATCACCGCCCTCACCGTCCAGTCCACCCTCGGCGTCGCCGAAATCCAACCCTCCGATCCCGCCTTCCTCCGCCGCGCCCTCGACCACCTCGCCGCCGATCTACCCCCCTCCGGCATCAAGATCGGAATGTTAGGTTCTAGCGAAATCGCCGCGTCAGTCGCAGGTTTTCTCGCCACCCTCCACCCCCGGCAAGCCCCGTCGGCAGCAGGGAATCAGCCCCCCGGAAACCACCCCACCGTCCCCATCGTCCTCGATCCCATCCTCCGCGCCAGCTCCGGAGCCAACCTTCTTCCACCCGACGCGATCGAGATCCTTCACCACAACCTCCTCCCCTTGGTGACCTGGATCACACCAAACTGGAAGGAGCTCGCCGCGCTCACCTCGCACCCCATCGACAACCTCTCCCAGGCCGAAGCCGCCACTCACTCTCTCGCCCTTCGCCACCCTCATCTCCACATCGTCGCCACCGCCGGCGACCACTCCCAACCCACCGACATCCTCCGTCTCCCCTCCGGAGATATCCACAGGTTCGCCGGCGAGCACCTCGAATCCACCTCCACCCACGGAACCGGCTGCGCCTTCTCAGCCGCCCTCCTCTGTCTCCTCGTCCTTCGCGACACCCCCATCGAAGCCGTTCGCGGCGCCAAACACTTCGTCACCGAAGCCATCCGCCAAGCCCCCAACCTCGGTCACGGCCGCGGTCCGCTCAACCTTTTGTGGCATCGTTCATGAAAATTTTCCGCTGAGAATCCACTTTCCAAACCGGCCAAGCAGAGAACGGTGCTATGAAGAGCGTTTTGCAACACAAAACCCAGCTACGAGCAGCACGAAACTCACACAAAAGGGAACTCAAACAGCCCTCTCTGATAGCCTGAAAGCCTATGTCCACCCCTCTCACCATCCAATTAAACGGTCAGCAGCGCACCCTGAAGGCTCTCGAATCGCCATCCGCTTTGTCAATTGTTATCAGTGCGTTAGAGCTTAAAGCTGATCGGATAGCTGTAGAACGGAACGGTGAAATCGCCCCCAGAACTACCTGGTCCGAAGCCCAGATCCACACCGGTGACCGCCTGGAGATCGTTCACTTCGTTGGTGGAGGACTTCAATAAGTTCGTCTAAGCTGCTGATGAAACAAGCTTTGCGCCAGCAATAGAGCGCATCAATTGATCCACCCCGTCCTCATAAGGCCGAGGCAACCCACCCTCCTGCAATCCCTCCACAGCTGCCGGCCCCGCAAAGCTCAACCGCTCCCGTAACTCATTGGATTCATAGAGCCTTAGCACCGCCTCTTTGATTTGCTCCACGCTGAAAGCATCGATCAAAAGGCAATCCCGCTCCGCCACCAGAAGCTCCGAAGCCCCACAATTTCGAGTAGCCACCGAAGGCACCCCATTGGCCAGCGCCTCAAACAGCGCCATCCCAAAACCATCGTCAACACTAGGCAGAATGAACGCGTCGCATTCCGCGTAAAATGTACTGATATCAGGTACATAGCTAACAAGTTCGACGTTGGGGAGCTCGCTCATGAGGCGCTTCAAAACAGGGTATTGGAACATCGCGTCCCCAGTCCGAATCTTCAATCGAGCGTTCGGAAGCGCCAACTCCTTCCAGGCCTGTAAAAGGTAAAGATACCCCTTGCGCAACGGCTGACCACCCACGACGCCCAGCACAAACATTGATCCTAAAGGCTTTGGGGACCGAACTGCCACCTTCGATCTCCCATAAAGAGGAGCCAGCACCACCTTCTTCCGCAGATGATCCGGAAAGCTGCGCCGGCTGTAATCCGAAGGAGACAAGATAAAGTCTGCCGATTCATACTCTTGCACCTGACGCTCTACAAACCAAGGCGAATTCCGGCGAAACACTCCGCCAACCTTCTGAGCCTCCTCAGCCATCATGTCTTGTTGAACCCGTATATCCGGGCAAGCCCGATCCAGTACAAACGTAGCACCCATCTTCTGCGCCGCCTTACAAGTCGCCAAGCTTGACGTCGACGCACCAAGGACTAAGTCACATCCTTTCAATGTCATAGCAGCCCATCGGTCGAACAGGGTCGAGTCCAATTCGTCCAGCACGAGCGAGGTTCGCAGATGGGTCAAAGCGCTGAATACCGCAATTGGCGCCGGAACCCACCGATTCGTAACCGCCGGATCAAAGCCCTTCATGCGATTGCGCGGCGTAGCAGTGTAGAGACAAACCTCGTATCCGCGCCGAACAAACGCATTCGCAGGCAATCGATAATGCGCCTGCCGCCCCGTAGCAATGACGACCTTCATCGTCCAACCTCTCAAGAAAAGGGTATCACTCGGCGGCAAAGGCAGGGCAGAATCGAAGGAAACCAGGTACATCCATCCAGCGATGAAAGCCACTATACAGAATATGTGTTATCAGACATTGAATTAGCCCGTCAGTTCCGTCACCACCCAATGGTGAGGATCTTTCAATCCGCACGTCTAAATCACTGCCCCCATACCGCCTGGGCTAATCAATGTGTTCACCCGGCGTCGATGAAGGATTTGATACTCTGATGAGAATGAGGTCACTCGCGGTGGACAGGACGGACGCGCCAGGAATGAAGCCCATCCCGTTTGTCGGGCAATGGATTGTCCTTCTCCTCTCGCTCGTCCTATTTAGCTGGGGCCTCCAGGCGAAACTATCGCTTTACCACATCACAGACGGTCATCTATCCACGACGAATTCCATGGCAAAGCTTTCCGTGGAGACGCGGGCGCAAGGAGCTATCGGTTCGCTGAAGACGGCAAGTCAACCGCAGCCATCTGTAAACCTGAGTTTTTCCCCAGAGACCCTCTTCCCTTTCGCAATCCCAGCTTCAGCACGCCGTCCTGAGACTTCGCGGACGACGCATGGCTCCTGCGACCAGGCGGAACGTGGCCCGACCCTTCAGCGACCTCCGCCCAATCTATCCTAGACGCCCCGTTCTACGAGTGCTATTTTGGGCATTCCTTGAGCTTTACTAGCCGTCGAGTTCGTGTGCGCGGGCTGACCGGAGCTACATACCAGACTTCCTTTATCCTTAACTTTGCACGAGCGTGCTAAAAACAAAAGGCTTCCTTCGGGGCCGGGCAAACTCCGTACCCCAGGGAGAATCCTAAGACTGAGCAGCTCGGCTGCTCACCTCTTAGTCCACTTTGGACTTCTTTGTGGAAGGCGAGGCAGTGTGCTGATGACCCATTGCAAAACACGAAGGTTCCCAGGCCTAGCGCTCACCGCGCTACTCGGCGTCGCCGTATTTTTCTGGGGATTGCATTACAAGCTATCGCTATACCACTCCCCACACGACTCCACCCACGTCATAGCTGCTGCCAAGCTCCTTTCCCAGAAAGAGCGACCAACTGTAGGCCTTTTGAATGCCCACATGCGACTTTTGAAGGCGTCCAGGAAGGCCCCCAACGCTCGTGTACGGCCTGACGCGTATCGCCCGTCGAGATTCGTCACGCACGGTCTCGCGATCGAGATGTCTCGGAACAGCGCTCCACTTCCAGTTGAGCATTTCCCACACATGATTCAGATATATCGGTCACTCATCCCTCGAGCGCCACCTACGATCGTCTGAGTCGAAGCTCCATCATCCCCATAGGTCCCGGTCAATCTTTGGCTTTTTGTCGTGGCCCGATCTCCCCCTTTTGCAACCTCGATAGGTGGTTTCATGTCTCGCAAGCGCATCCTTTGGATCGTTGTTTTTGCCTGTTGTCTTGTAGTTGTTGTTGCAGCTTTACTCGCTCTGCGCAACAAGAGGGCGCCAGTTACGGAACCCCGTTCAGCCGCTGTCGTAGAGGTTACCCGTCGGAACCTCTCCAGCACTCTGTCAATTGCCGGCCAGTTTGAGCCGTATCAAGTTGTTGAGCTTCACGCGAAAGTCTCGGGGTACATCCGCTGGATCAAAGTAGATATCGGCGACCTGGTTCACAGGGGCGAAGTCCTCGCCGACCTTGAAGTACCGGAACTCCAGGACCAACTTGACGGGGCGCAGGCGGACGTCAAGCACACGGAGGCCGAGATTGGACGCGCACAAAGTGAGGTAGTCAGCGCACAGGCTACCTACTCGGCACTCCATCTCGACTACACGCGCCTGGCGCAGGCCGCCAAGCAGCGCCCGGGGTTGATCGCTCAACAAGAACTCGACGACGCGGAATCGAAGGATCAGGAGGCTCAGGCACAAGTAGGCGTGGCCAAGGCAGCCCTCGATGCGACGAGGCAACAGTTGGGAGTGTCGCAGGCAAATAGTCACCGCTACAGCACCCTTGCGAACTACGAGCAGATCGTCTCGCCGTTCACTGGAGTCATCACGATGCGCTATGCAGATGTCGGGTCCCTGATCCAGGCGGGTCAAACGTCAAACACTCAAACCATGCCTGTTGTTCAGGTTTCAGAGAGTGATCTGTTACGACTGCGCATGCCGGTTCCAGAGAATGATGTTCCCTACATTAAGCTCGGCGGCCCCGTCTCGATCAAAGTAACCGCAACGGGGAAGACCTTCATAGGAAAGATTGTCCGATTTACGCGAGCGTTGGATCCGCAGACGCGAACGATGTTGACGGAAGTGGACGTCCCGAACCCTGATCTCGTTCTGAGTCCTGGGATGTACGCAGAGACGACGATCCAGCTTCAACAGAAAGCTAACGTGCTCACCCTTCCCGCTCAAGCCGTCGTTCAAAATGGAGACCAAGCCTACGTTTTGATCCTCAACTCGAACAATGAGATCGAACGACAGCCCGTCACGCTAGGAATTCAGACGGCAAATGAAATAGAGATTCTAACGGGCGTGCAGACCGGGGAGCGAGTGATTGCTTCAGGACAGTCACAATACCAGGCTGGCGAGGCGGTCACGCCACACGCGGCCTTCATTCCGACGACCGCAGAGGAAATGGGTAATTAAATGTCATCTTTTGCGATCAAATACCCGTTCTTCATCCTGATGTTTTGCTTGATGGTGGTCGTGGTCGGAGTTGCGAGCGTGACTCGCATGCCGGTGGATTTGTTCCCCCCAATCAACATCCCCGTCGTTGTAGTGGCGACCTTTTACTCAGGCATGCCACCGCAACAAATCGAAGCGGACATCACGAATAGTTACGAGCGATTCTTCACGCTCGGCAGCGGTATCGAGCACATCGAATCGAGGTCTCTGCCCGGCGTCAGCCTGATCAAGATCTACTTCCAGCCCGGCACGGATCCTAACGCTGCAGTCAGCAACATCTCTAATCTGGCGATGGCGGACCTGCGCCGTCTGCCACCGGGCACACTGCCGCCGGTTGTGTTGAGCTTCGATGCGTCGAATCTTCCTGTATGCCTGGTGACGCTCGAAGGCAAGGGGATGAATCAGACGCAGCTAAAGGATCTGGCGCAATTTGAAGTCAGAAACCAGATTGCCAATGTGCCTGGCGCCTCTGTACCGCAGCCGTATGGAGGCAAGTACCGCCAGATTCAGGTCTACGTCGATCCGGTAAAGCTCGAGGCCCATCAACTTTCAGTGATGGATGTAGTACATGCGGTAAATCAGTCCAACCTGATTCTTCCCGCCGGTGATGTGCGAATTGGGCCTAAGGACTACAATGTTTACGCTAACAGCCAGATACCGGTCGTCGATCAGATCAATGCCATGCCGATCAAAACGGGCAAGGATGCTTCTGTAGGATCCAACGTGTTTGTGGGCGACGTTGGCCATGCAGAGGACGCGGGACAGTTGCAATACAACATCGTTCGCGTCAACGGCCAGCACTCGGTTTATATTCCGATCCTGAAGCAAGGCGGAGGGTCGAACACCATCAGCATCGTGAATGGCGTTCGAAACGCGGTACATCATTTACTCGACGTCCCTGCAAACCTGAAGACGCACGTGGTCTTTGACCAGTCCGCCTTTGTGAAGATAGCGGTAAAGAACGTCATCAACGAAGGCACAATTGGACTGGTGCTGACAGCGCTGATGATCCTGCTGTTTCTAGGCAACGTGCGCGCAACCATCAGTGTGTTGCTGTCGATACCGATCTCCTGTTTGGCTTGCTTCATCGCGCTCGATATGACGGGCAGTACGATCAACACAATGGTGCTAGGCGGAATTGCGCTTGCATTATCGCGATTGATCGACAACTCTGTCGTAGTACTCGAGAACATCTTCCGGCATATGGAGATGGGGGAGCCTCCGGTCGAGGCCTCGGCCAATGGCGGCAAAGAGGTCGAGCTTGCCGTTCTCGCTGCGACCTGTAGTACATGCATTGTGTTCTTCCCTGTGATCCTGCTGGTGGGTGTTAGCAAGTATCTATTCACGGCGCTCGCACTGGCAGTTGTATTGGCGATGCTCGCGTCGTACGTAGTAGCTATGACGGTCGTGCCACTGTTTTGCGCCAAGTTCATCCGGTTAGACCCGGCGCACAGTCATTCCGCAACACCGAATGAAACAGCAACTCCAGCGGTAGACGAAGTGATTGCTGAGCAGCGCGCACGACGTCCCGGGATATTCCGTCGCGTCGTGATCGGCTTCAACCGGTCGTTTGAGCGATTGCAACATGCATACGAAAGGGCCGTCATCGTCTGCCTGGATCGCCCCGTAGCCGCTGCAATTGGTTTCGCCGCATTCGTACTTGTTAGTTGTGCACTCTTCCCTCTCCTTGGCGTCGCCTTCTTTCCGCGCACAGATCCCGGTCAATTTGTAGTTGACGTCAAGGCCCCACCTGGAACGAGACTCGAAGTTACCGACCAATATGTCGCGATGATGGAGAAGGATATTCGGCAGGTCGTATCCAAAGACGATCTCAATATGATCGTCTCCAATATAGGAATCACGCCCGACCTCTCGGCTATCTACACCAGCAACTCTGGAATGCACACCGGCTTCATCCAGGTCAGCCTCAAACCTGACCACAAGACGAGCAGCTTCGTTTACATGAAGCGTTTGAGAAGTAGGTTCGCTACAGACTTTCCGCAGATTGGAACGTACTTCCAAACCGGCGGGCTGGTTGACGCTGTCGTGAATCAGGGCAAGCCCGCACCCATCGACATCCGTGTCGGCAGCACCAACATGAGAGCTGGCTACGACTTTGCTCAGGAGATCGCGCAAAAGGTACGCAATCTGCCTTCCATCGGCGATGTGCTTATCCCGCAGGATCTCGATTATCCAGGGCTTGAGCTCAATATCAACCGTGAGAATGCCGCTCTGCTCGGAATATCTCCGAAGGCTGCGATCGACAACGTGATCACTGCCCTGACGTCAGATTCAATGGTTGCGCCTAGCTTCTGGGTTGACCCGAAAACTGGCAACAATTACATGCTCACCGTTCAATATCCAGATAACGAGATTAAAACGCTCACCGATTTTGAGCAGATTCCGCTGCGAGCCCCTGGCAGTAAGCAAACGACACCGCTCGAATCAATTGCAACGATCAAGCAAATCGACACTCCGACTGAAGTCGATCACTACCAGCTTCGCCGCAGCTTCGATGTCTACGTGATGCCTAAAACGGAGGATCTCGGGCGTCCAAGCAGCGAGATCAACCGAGTGTTGGCAGGAATGAAAGTGCCCCATGGTTTGACGGTTCACATAGGCGGGTCCATCACTGACATGCGTGATTCCTTCAAGAGTTTTGGTCTGGGCTTCGTTCTTGCAGTAGTTCTCGTCTATCTCATCCTCATGGCTCAATTCGCCTCATTTTCTGATCCCTTCATCATCCTCCTCGCAATCCCTCCTGGACTTCCAGGCGTCATTCTGTTTCTCCTCGTTACGGGAACGACCCTCAATGTCATGTCTCTGATGGGAGTCATCATGATGACCGGCATTGCAGTCTCGAACAGCATCTTGATCGTTGAGTTCGTCGGAACCTTGAGAGCGAAGGGCCAGTCGATTAAGTCTGCGCTGACGGAAGCGTGCAAGGTGCGTCTGAGACCAATTTTGATGACAACAATCGCTACCATCCTCGGCCTCATTCCCATGGCGCTCGCAATCGAACCGGGCAGTGAACAATATGCGCCACTGGCAAGAGCAATTCTTGGCGGTCTCGCGGTCTCGGTCGTCGTGACCGTCTTCCTTGTTCCAACAGCGTATCTGTTGGTCCACCGCAAGGAAGCTGAAGCTGAAGCCGCCCAGGAGGTGAGCAATGCATAAAAGTCTTGTGGCTTTGTTGGTGTTGCTCTTCCCTTCATCAACTTTTCTTCTTGGTCAGATGAATCGAGCCTCGCTTCCCGACGCTCCTCAACACGTGCTGGTCCTAACGCCCCCAAGCGAAACTGGTGCAGTACCGGAAACTCTGACTCGCGAGCAGGCTGAGCAACTAGCGATCAAGAATAATCCTCGCGTTAGCGTCGCTGCTCTCCTCGCGCTTGCGCAAAAGCAAGTCACACGAGAAACTCGCGCGGGGGAACTACCCAGCCTATTCGGCAACGGAGCAGGAGTTGGAGCGGAAGAAGCGAGCCGTCTGTCTTCCGACGGACTCACCGCATCGCGTTTGCTCAACCATGTAGGTGCCGGGGTGCAGGTTAGTCAACTGATTACCGACTTCGGCCACACCCGCAACTTGGTGTCTTCCTCATCTCTCCAGGCAAAAGCTGCCGAGCAGAGTGCCGAGGCCACACGAGAAGACATTGTCTTCGCGGTGGATGTGGCGTTTTACAACGCTTTGGAGGCTCAAGCCACTTTGAGAGTGGCAGCCAGTACAGCGCAGGAACGGCAGAACGTCGCCAGCCAGATTGATGCCCTTACGAACAGCAAGCTTAAATCCACACTGGACCAGAGCTTTGCTCATGTGACGTTATCGCAGGCACGTCTGCTCATGCTCGATTCACAGAATCAGGAGAATGCTGCGATGGCAGCTCTCAGCGATATCCTCGGCACAACCAGCGACGTGCACTATACCCTTGTCGATGATGTGACGATGCCACCCCCACCGGCGAACTCGGCTCAGGCACTCATCGCACTCGCTCTTCAGCAGCGGCCGGACCTTCGAGCGCAGCAATTGGTGCACCAAGCGGATGTCCGATTCAGTCGTGCTCAGCACGAACAGTTGTTACCTACCATCTCCGCGCGGGGTACTGCAGGAGTTACTCCCGTGCGTTCTACCACCTATTTCCTACAAGACTGGTACGGAGCTGCAGGGATCAATCTCAGTGTGCCGATTTTTGACGGATTCAAATTTCGTGCAGAAGCAGCTGAAGCGGACTTGCGAGCGAAGGCATCCGATGAGAAAAGTCGCCAACTCACCGATCGGATTGTTCGGGACGTAAGGACCGCGTGGCTAAACATGCTGACCGCTAAGGAGCGCATGAGCGTGACTGCGGAATTGCTGAAAGAAGCGAATACGTCCCTCGACCTCGCTCAAACACGTTATCAACTTGGACTGAGTTCCATCGTCGAACTAAGTCAGGCACAACTGGAGCAGACCCAGGCTCAAATACAAGATGCAAACGCCCGGTTTGAATATGAATCTGACCTGGCTACATTGCGCTTCCAAAGTGGTACGCGCCCTTAGGTCTACTGGAGATATCAGTGATGGCTGAGATAAGGATCAAGCGAATTCTCTTTGCAACAGATTTTCTCGAGAGCTCGCGGCTGGCATTAGACTATGCCGTGGCCTTCGCGAGTCACTTCCAAGCCACAATCGTAATGCTCCACGTTGTAGAACTCTCCCAAGCCGCTGCTGAAGTCGAAACTGTATGGCAGGTTGGCAGCCGCATGCGTGCAGCAGCAACGAAACGCGTTCACTCTCTCGCTGATGGCGTCAAACGCCTCGGGCTGCAGGTGGAAGTCCTCGTTGAGGAAGGCATACCGGCAGATGTGATACTGAGGACTGCGGCTTCCAATCAAATCGATTTGCTGGTCTTGGGCGTTCACGGAGTTCATCGCGGCATCGAGCACCTGCTTATAGGATCTAATACCGAAAAAATATTGCTCGAAGCTTCCTGCCCCACTCTTACCATTGGCGCACATGTGTTGTCAGGAGTGGATCTGCGATTGCACTTTGACGAGATTATTTACTTCTCTGATTTCACCCCTGAAGCAACCGCCGCGGCGCCGTATGCCGTCTTCTTCAGTAAAGAATTTGGTGCGCCGATCGATGTCTGCCAACTGTTGCCTGTTGTTGCAGAGAGCAGTGAACGTCTGCGTCGGGAACTCGCCGAAGAATACTGCAAGAGCATGAAATTGGCTTTGAATACTGATGACTCGGACTGGTGCAGCCCCGCGTTTCAACTAAAGCGAGGTATGGAGGTCGATCAGGTGATTAAACGAGCGCAAATCGAAAACGCTGGCTTGATCGTCCTCGGGGTTCGAACAGAATCGCAACTCGGGCGCCACCTCCACACGAGTTTTGCCTATCATCTTCTCGCAGGCGCGACGTGTCCTGTGCTCTCTATCAGGCGCGACGCTACCAACATCGCTAAGGGCGCAGCATGAATCTGCTTGCCTTTAGCTCACTTCTTTTTGTGATCTCGCTTGCTGCTGGCTTGCTCGGCTCGCTCACTGGTCTAGGTGGCGGCGTGGTGATTGTTCCTGTCCTTGCGCTTCTGTTTCACGTTGATATTCGCTACGCCATTGGGGCATCCATCGTCTCCGTAATTGCAACCTCATCGGGTGCCGCCGTGGCATACGTTCGCGAAGGGCTCTCTAATATTCGAATAGGTATGTTTCTTGAAGTAGCGACAACCATAGGAGCACTTCTTGGAGCTTATCTAACCGCCAAGATCTCGGGACATTGGATTGCAATCATCTTTGGAACAGTTCTCTTGTACTCGGCCTTCTCTTCCTTCCGAAAGTGGCCGGAAATCTCCGCGCAGCAAAACGAAAACTCGCTCGGGAATAAGTTGGAACTCACCGGCATCTACGCGGCGCCCACGGGAGACCAACCGTATACAGCCCAAAATGTGCCGCTAGGTTTCGGCATCATGTTCGGTGCCGGCACACTTTCGGGACTTCTCGGAATCGGTTCGGGCGCGGTCAAAGTTTTAGCCATGGATCAAGTGATGAAGTTGCCGTTCAAGGTCTCGACAACTACCAGCAATTTCATGATCGGCGTAACAGCAGCTGCCAGCGCCGGTATCTACATGGCGCGGGGTTACATTGATCCGGGAATTGCGTTCCCTGTAATGCTGGGTGTCCTGGCGGGGTCGCTCTTAGGAACACGCGTCCTCGTTAGAGCCCCGGTGGGCGCTCTGAAGAAACTATTTGCACTCGTAATCATCGTGTTGGGATGCGAGATGATTTATAGCGGCATTACTGGGAGAATTTGATGAGCAGACCGACGGACCATGACATCGATTTATCCGTGGCTGCCATGTTGCGCGTCGGAGTGACAGCGGCCGCAATCGTGACTGCGGTGGGTGGGTTGGCGTATCTCCGGCATCCGAGCCTGCCGACTCCCGACTATTCGCACTTTCACGCAGCAGGACATGCGCTTCAGACTTTTTCTGGAATCGTTGGCGGTGTTTTTCATCTAAAACCAAGAAACATCATCCAGTTCGGCATGGTCCTGCTGATAGCAACTCCCGTAGCAAGAGTTGTACTCTGTGTTATCGGTTTCGCAAGGCAGAGACAGCGCTTATACGTTGCTGTCAGTACCACCGTTCTGCTGGTTTTGCTATATAGCTTGACCCAAGGTGCCCGATAAGTATTTCGCTGCGAGTTCGACAGAAAATCAATGTGGGATTGGTCAAAGCTTGCTCCAGCCATCTGGGATGGGAACAAGTAGGAGGGCAATCGCGTCGGAACAGCGACGATCACTGTTTAATCGAATCGCTTTCTGTACGATATGTTGAGGGATCCCATGGAATGGAAAACTTTAGGATCAAAGTCTTTCGAGTCGTAGCGCAGCACTTGAACTTCACAAGGGCCGCGGAAGAGTTACTCCTCACGCAGCCCGCAGTTACTCAACAGATTAAGGCGCTTGAAGAGGAATATGGGGTTCCACTGTTTGATCGCGTCGGCGGACGAGTTACGCTTACCGACGCTGGTGCCGCATTGCTTCCCCACGCAGAGCGCCTCGCGACGTTAGCCAGAGAGGCTTTCGAAGCTGTCACAAGCGCTTCTGGGAGCGTGACGGGAGTGCTAGCTCTGGGTGCTTCACAAACGATCGCTCAATATGTTCTTCCTCAGA
Organism: Acidobacteriaceae bacterium; assembly: GCA_049578265.1. Lineage (GTDB taxonomy): Bacteria > Acidobacteriota > Terriglobia > Terriglobales > Acidobacteriaceae > Granulicella. Next base: position 921 of record JBAULP010000045.1, on the reverse strand, counting down.
TGGTGGCAACGTTTTTACGCAGTCATCCAGGAGCCAAAGTGACGGCCATCAGCGGCAACACGGACAGAATTCTCGGAGCTGTTGTGGAACATCGCATCCAGTTAGCGCTGATTGAGGGGCCTGGTCTGAGGAAGGACATTCACACGGAGCCCTTCATGAAGGATCAGATGGTGCTCGTTGTTCCTCCAGGCCACGAGTGGGCGGGAGAGGAGATTGATGTCAGCGAAGTTGCGGGTGCGCCCCTGCTCATGCGCGAAGTTGGCTCTGGATCACGAAGAGTTGTCGAAAACGCATTGGTAAAGGCCGGCGTAAAGAAGAAGAGTCTGAACACGATCATGGAACTAGACTCAACGGAGGGCCTGCTGAGCGCTGTCGAAGCAGGGTTGGGATGTACATTCGTCTCGCGTTGGGCAATAAGGAATCAATTAGCCCTTGGAACGCTCCGCGTCGTTCATGTGAAAGGCCTCAAACTCGCCAGAGAATTTTCACTCGTATACGCGAGCGGACCGGAACCGCGAGGCAATGTAGGAGCGTTTCGACAATTTGTCCTCGGCTATTCGTCTCAGGTCAAATCTTGGTAAACTAGTTGTGTCGGCTACATGACCTCATCGATCCGGAATGCGTCCTAACAGTCTCCGTGTGATAGAGTCGAATGGTTGTCGAGCAATACAGCGGAGAGATGGCCGAGTGGCTGAAGGCGCACGCTTGGAAAGCGTGTATACCGCAAGGTATCCAGGGTTCGAATCCCTGTCTCTCCGCCATATCCTTCCTGACCAGGCCTACTTCTCGAAACATCCCTTGTACTTGCCCGGGAGCAATCGCAATGAGACGATTGCCCTTTATCACCCTCTTGCGATGCAAGCGCTTCCCTCACAGTCGGCAGCGCGAAAAGAAGGTTGTATATCATCCTCTTTGCCAGGT
>JBAULP010000044.1:0-6487 GCA_049578265.1 Acidobacteriaceae bacterium | reverse complement strand
CGCCATCTCGATCCGTCTCCGCAATCAGCCGCGCGCCCAGAGCCGCACGCGCTGGCGCCACGCCAAGCGCCAGCAACACCAACTCAATGCGCCCCTGCAACTCCGCAAACGCCACCCGTTTCATAGGCTTCCCTGCTTCTTATGTACCCTGTCGTTAGCAATCCAGTCTACACATCGGAGATACACTCTCAGCAGCACGCGCGCGCTTAATCCATCATTCCTTTCACTCAATCGATTGCCCGCTTCGCCGAGGTCTCTTTCCGTGAAATTCGCCTGCCTTCTCTCCCTGCTTTGCTTCACTCCTCTCTCTGCTTTCGCAACCTCCCCATCGAACACTAAATCTACCGTCCCCGTCCTCATGCTCTCCGACATCCACCTCGACCCCTTTCACGATCCCGCCAAATTCCCTCAACTCAACGCCACGCCCGCCACCGGCTGGGCCGCCATCCTCTACGCCCCCGCATCCCCCACCCAGGCCGCCGACTTCGCGCACCTCCAATCCACCTGCAACGCCAAAGGCGTCGACACACCCCCCGCCCTCCTGGCCTCGAGCCTCCGCGCCGAGCACCTCCACGAGCCCCACCCCCTCTTCGTCACCGTCTCTGGCGATCTCATGGCGCACCAGTTCGACTGCCGCTTCCACACCCTCGCTCCCACCTCCACCCCCGCCGACTACTCCGCCTTCGCCGCCAAGACCGTAGCCTTCATCGCCCTCCAACTCCACCACACCTTCCCCGCCTCGCCCATCTACTTCGCCCTGGGCAACAACGACTCCGGCTGCCACGACTACCGAGAAGACCCCAACAGCGCCTTCCTCCAATCCGACGCCACTTCCTTTGCCGCCGACGCGATCTCTCCCTCCAACCGCGCCGCCATCCTCCAACAGTTCCCCGCCCTAGGCGACGACAACATCGCCCTCCCCGAGCCCTTCCACCACACCCGCCTCCTCATCCTCCAGGACATCTTCGAGTCCAAAAAGTACGCCGCCTGCAACGACGACCCCGATCCCAACGCGGAGACTCAACAGATCACCTGGCTCCGCACCCAGCTCACCGCCGCCCGCGCCGCGCACGAGCACGTCTGGATCATGACCCACATTCCCCCCGGCATCGACGCTTACTCCACCTTCGCCAAGCATCGCAACGTCTGCGCCGGCCAATCCCCCGCCATGTTCCTCAACTCCAGCGCCCTCGCCGAAACCATCGCCGACTTCCCCGACGTCATCCGCCTGACCCTCTTCGGCCATACCCACATGGACGAGCTCCGCGCCTTCCACGCCGCCCCCGACAGCCCCGACCCCAACGCCACCATCCCCGGCAAGCTTGTCCCGTCCATCACCCCCGTCAACGGCAACAACCCCGCCTTCACCGTAGCGCGCGTCTCTCCCTCCACCGCCATCCTCAAGGACTACACCGTCTACGCCGCCAACAACCAAATGGGCATCGACACCGAGTGGCACAAGGAGTACACCTACTCCACCACCTACCATGAGCCCAACCTCTCCGGGACCTCCATCGCCAACCTCACGAACGGCTTCCTGGCCGACAAATCCGGAAGCTCCGACACCAGCCGCGCCTACCAGCAATACTTCTACGTAGGCGACCCCGCCGAAGCCCACGGCATCAGCGCCAGCCTCAAAGCCGCAGCCATGCAACTCCTCTGGCCCGCCTACGCCTGCGCCATCACCAACGCCGACCCCAACAACTTCCGCACCTGCGCCTGCCCCACTACCCCCACTCCCTAGCTCTCTCATCGGTAACCGCGCAACCCGTCCGATTCATTTGACTTTCCCCTTCCCCGGGCCCGACGATGAACTTCCCGGCAGTGATGACAATCACTGCCAAGCGTGTCCGCACGCTGTCAACTTGGTTGTTCTTTCGCGAGGTATCGATTCGCATGAGTGAAACTCCTCTCCCGGCTACCCCGGGAGAAAACCTTCGCGCCGCCGTCGCAGCCGAGCACCCGCTGCAGATCATCGGCGCCATCAACGCCTACCACGCGCTCATGGCCGAACGCGTCGGTTATCGCGCCCTCTACCTCTCCGGCGGAGGCGTAGCCGCCGGTTCCCTCGGCATGCCCGACCTCGGCATCTCCACCCTCGACGATGTCCTGACAGATACTCGCCGCATCACCGACGTCTGCCCCCTCCCTCTCCTCGTCGACATCGACACCGGCTTCGGCGGCGCCTTCAACCTCGCCCGCTCCGTCCGCTCCCTCATCAAGGCCGGAGCCGCCGGCTGCCACATCGAAGACCAGGTCCAGGCCAAGCGCTGCGGCCACCGCCCCAACAAGCAAATCGTCCCCACCGAAGAGATGGTCGACCGGATCAAGGCCGCCGTAGACGCCCGCACCGACCCCAGCTTCGTCATCATGGCCCGCACCGACGCGCTAGCCTCCGAAGGCCTCAACGCTGCCCTGGCCCGCGCCTCCGCCTGCGTAGAAGCCGGCGCCGACATGCTCTTTCCCGAAGCCGTCCGCACCCTCGACGAGTACCGCGCCTTCGCCAAACTCAATGTCCCCATCCTCGCCAACATCACCGAGTTCGGCTCCACCCCGCACTTCACCGTGGACGAACTCCGCAGCGCCGACGTCTCCATCGCCCTCTACCCGCTCTCCGCCTTCCGCGCCATGAACGCCGCGGCCCTCAACGTCTACCAGCACGTTCGCAACGACGGCACGCAGCAGCAAGTCCTCAACACCATGCAAACCCGCGCCGACCTTTACGACTTCCTCAACTACCACTCCTACGAACAAAAGCTCGACGCTCTGTTCCGCAAAGACAAACCCTAACCACCAGCAACAAACGCAACAAGAACCACCAGCAACAAGCGCAACCCTAAGCTCCAGCAACAAACGCAAACCGTAGCCACCGCACCCTCGAAGGGGCACGGCTTCAGCCGTGCCATACCATCTCCGGCAAGAACGCGGCTTCAGCCGCTGAGGTAAGCCTGAAGAGTCTCACTTGAGGAATCTATGTCCACCACCACCACCCCGACCACCTTCAAGCCGAAAAAATCCGTAGCCCTCTCCGGCGTCCAGGCCGGCAACACCGCCCTCTGCACCGTCGGCCGCAACGGCAACGACCTCCACTACCGCGGCTACGACATCCTCCAACTCGCCGCCAACTGCGAGTTCGAAGAAGTAGCCCACCTCCTGCTCTACGGCCATCTCCCTACCGCGCCCGAGCTCGCCCACTACAAGCAGCGCCTCATCAGCCTCCGCGGTCTTCCCCAGCCCGTCAAGGTTACGCTCGAGCAGATCCCCTCCACCGCGCATCCCATGGATGTCCTCCGCGTCGGCGTCTCCGTCCTCGGCACCGTCGAGCCCGAGCCTCAGCCCTACACCGACCACTCCGCCCTCTACATCGCCGACCGCCTCATGGCCTCGCTCGGCTCCATGCTCCTCTACTGGTACCACTTCTCACACCACGGCCATCGCATCGAAGTCGAGACCCCCATTGATTCCACAACGGACAGCATTGGCGGCCACTTCCTCTCCCTCCTCCACGGCAAACCCGCCAGCGCCGAGTGGGTCCGCGCCATGCACACCTCCCTCATCCTCTACGCCGAGCACGAGTTCAACGCCTCCACCTTCACCGCCCGCGTCATCGCCGGCACCGGTTCCGACATGCACTCCTGCATCACCGGAGCCATCGGCGCCCTCAAAGGCCCCAAGCACGGCGGAGCCAACGAGGTAGCCCTCGAAATCCAGCAGCGCTACGCCACCCCCGACGAAGCCGAGGCCGACATCCGCAAGCGCATCGAAGCCAGGGAAGTCATCATCGGCTTCGGCCACCCCGTCTACACCATCTCCGACCCCCGCAACGTAGTCATAAAAAAAGTAGCGCACGACCTCTCCGCCGCAGCCGGCGACCTCAGCATCTACAACATCGCCGACCGCCTCGAAGCCGTCATGCTCGAAGTCAAGCGCATGTTCCCCAACCTCGACTGGTTCTCCGCCTCCGCGTACCACGCCATGGGCATCCCCACCGCCATGTTCACGCCCCTCTTCGCCATCGCCCGCACCAGCGGCTGGTCCGCCCACGTAATGGAACAGCGCGCCGACGGCAAAATTATCCGCCCCTCCGCCAACTACACCGGCCCCGAAGACGTTCCCTTCATCCCCCTCAACCAACGCACGTAACCTTAAAATCTCTAACGTTGCTCTCGTCTTTGCCTTTGCTCTTTTGTTTGTCATCCCGCAGGGATCTGCAGTTGCCGTTGCCTTTGCCTTTGCCTTTGCTTTTGCTTTTGCTTTTGCTTTTCTGGCTGTCATTCCGTAGCGAAGCGGAGGAATCTGCTTCATCTCTCCCCGCCACGGCGCAGACCATTGACTCAACGCTCCACCCACCCGCTCTTAGCTAGAAGCTAAAAGCTAGAGGCTAGAAGCCCAATATGTCCGCACAAATCAGCAACGTCCGCCCCGCCTTCGACAAGGTACTCGTCGACATTGTCGACTACGCCCTAGACTTCGCCATCGAATCCCCGCTAGCCTACGAGACCGCCCGCTACTGCCTCCTCGACACCCTCGGCTGCGGCCTCCAGGCCCTCGACTTCCCCGCCTGCACCAAGCTCCTCGGCCCGCTCGTCCCCGGCCTCACCATGCACCACGGCGCCCGCGTCCCCGGCACCAGCTATCGCCTCGACCCCGTCCAGGCCGCCTTCAACATCGGCACCATGATTCGCTGGCTCGACTTCAACGACACCTGGCTCGCCGCCGAGTGGGGCCACCCCTCCGACAACCTCGGCGCCATCCTCGCCGTCGCCGACTACCTCACCCGCAACGGCCATCCCCTCACCATGCGCGACGTCCTCACCGCCATGATCAAGGCCCACGAAATTCAAGGCTGCATCGCCCTCGAGAACTCCTTCAACCGCGTTGGCCTCGACCACGTCCTCCTCGTCAAGGTCGCCTCCACCGCCGTCGTCTGCCAGCTCTTCGGCATGTCCCGCGACGAGACCCTCAACGCCGTCTCGCTAGCCTTCGTCGACGGCCAGGCCCTCCGCACCTATCGCCACGCCCCCAATACCGGCTCGCGCAAGTCCTGGGCCGCCGGCGACGCCACCTCCCGCGCCGTCCGCCTCGCCCTCATCGCACGCACCGGCGAGATGGGCTACCCCTCCGTCCTCACCGCCAAAACCTGGGGCTTCTACGACGTCAGCTTCAAGGGCCAGCCCTTCAAGTTCCAACGCCCCTACGGCTCCTACGTCATGGAGAACGTGCTCTTCAAAATCTCCTTCCCCGCCGAGTTCCACTCCCAGACCGCCGTCGAAGCCGCGATGACACTCCACAAGCAACTCGCCGCCACAGGCAAAACCGCCGCGGACATCAAGTCCGTAACCATCCGCACCCACGAAGCCTGCATCCGCATCATTGACAAGCAGGGCCCCCTCAACAACCCCGCCGACCGCGACCACTGCATCCAGTACATGGTGGCCGTCCCGCTGCTCCTCGGCCGCCTCACCGCCGAAGACTACGACGACAAGGTCGCCCGCGATCCCGAGTGGGGTCCCCGCATCGACGCTCTCCGCGCCCGCATCCACTGCGTAGAAGACCGTCAGTTCACCGCCGACTACCACGACCCCAACAAGCGCTCCATCGCCAACGCCCTCACCGTCACCCTCAACGACGGCACCATCCTCCCCGAGGTCATCGTCGAATACCCCATCGGCCACCGCCTCCGCCGCGCCGACGGCATCCCTCTCCTAATCGAGAAATTCAAAACCAACCTGGACCGCCGTTTCTCTCCCGCACTGCGCGACCGCATCCTCGAAGCCTCCCTCGACCAAGCCAAACTCGAAGCCACTCCCGTCGACGAGTACATCAGCCTCTTCGTCCCGCTACCCTGAGCCGTCGTAACCAATCGCAGCGCGTGCGCAAGCGCGCGGGCTCCAAGCGCATCACATGGTGAGGCGCGCCAGTCCCACAGCAAACCCCAAGCGAGGCAATCATGACCGAGCCCTCCATCCTCGTCTTCGATGTCAACGAAACCCTTCTCGACATCGACTCTCTGGCGCCCCTCTTTCACCGCCTCTTCGGCGACCCAAAGGTTCTCCGCGAGTGGTTCGCTCAGCTCGTCCTGTACTCGGAGGCGATCACCCTCTCCGGCCTCTACGAAGACTTCTTCTCGCTCGGCCGAGCGGTCCTCGAGATGCTCGGCGCCATCCACGGCGTCCACGTCACCTCCGCGGACATCGACGAACTCAAAGCCCTCATGCTCACCATGCCAGCCCACCCCGACGTCGAAGAAGGACTCACCCTCCTCCAACGCACAGGCTTCCGCATGGTCACCTGCACCAACTCTCCTCCCAACCCGCACGGCAACACCCCGCTCGAGCACGCCGGCATCGCGCACTTCTTCGAGCGCCAGATCAGCGTCCAGACCGTTCGCGCCTTCAAACCCGCCCTGCAGGTCTATCACATGGTCGCGCGCGAGCTCGGCGCCCCACCTGCCTCCTGCTGCATGATCGCCGCCCACGTCTGGGAC
>JBAULP010000043.1:0-7184 GCA_049578265.1 Acidobacteriaceae bacterium | reverse complement strand
CCTTGCGGGTGGCTTCGGCGGCATCGATGTTGTCGACGCCGACGCCGGCGCGGCCGATGATGCGGAGTTTTGGAGCGGCAGCGAGGAGAGCTGCGTCTGCCTGGACGGCGGAGCGGACGATGAGGGCGTCGGCGTCGGCGAGCTCAGCAGGGAGGCCTCCTGCGGGGATCTGGTCGGCGGTGACGATGTTCCAACCGGGTTCTTTCTGGAAGATGGCGAGCGTGGCGGGCGAGACTTTCTCAGCGAGTACGATCTTCAACGGAGGCTCCAGTATGGTTGGGGCGCGGATTCGCGCAACCTTCCTAGTGTACTTCCTGAGCTGGAGCCGTTCCGTGACCGTTGGCACCGGAGCGGGTGCACCCCCTCCCCCGGATATTTTTTGCCCTAAAGTATTGAAAGCAAGCCTACTGCCTGGGATCTTGTGATGTAAGCTACTGAATCGAATAGGGTTATGGCCGTAGGTGCGCGCTTTTCGAACAGGTGATGCGGCGCAGGAAGGTCGTCGGGCTGCGTTTAGCCAGTAGACCCCCCTAGTTCAATTTTAGCGAGTGGGAGGGGGTAAGTATGCCAGGTTTTGGAAATATAAATCGCCTGTGATGACGGGGGTTTTGGCGGTTTCTGGTGGCCCGGGGGGCTTGACAGGATTTCAGGGGCGGGGGCTGCGGAGGGTGGCGTCTACGCTGTAGCGGCCGGGGCCGGTGAGGAAGAGGGTCAGCATGGCGGCGAGGTAGAGGACGATGAGCTCGCCGTGGTCGGCGGCGCGGCCGAAGAAGACGAAGTGGTGGACGAAGGCCCAAGCCACGAAGATGTTGAGGAAGGCCCATGCGGCGGCCCAGCGGGTTGCGAGACCGAAGACAATGAGGATGCTGCAGACGAAGTCGCCGATGAGGGCGATGACGAGGCTGGGAGCGGCGCCGAGGTGGAGGGGGTTGGGGAAGTGCGCGGCCATGGCGCTGAAGTGCTCGACCTTTTCGAGGCCGTGCTTGAGCAGAAGGGTGATGCCGACGGTGAGGCGCAGGGCGAGGAGGCCGGCGTCGCGGGTCTCGGGTGGGAGGTCGAAGGTGATGAGGCGCTTCAGCATGGTTCGAGGTCAGGGGCCGTCTGGTTGATGAGACGAGGCTTAATGAATATCTGACGTTCTCTTGAATTTATGTCTGAGCTTGTCGGGATGTCCTAAAGTTTTAGTATATAAAGGACGCATCGCGTTGCGTCCTTCTCCTGGGTTGGATGCTGGTGTGATCGAGAAAGAGGTTTGCGCGTGGAGCGATCTTCTGCTTGAGGTGCTGCGCTGCGAACGACCGCGAATGGAACGGTTCGCAGGGAACGACGCGAGATGATCGTGGTCATGTTTTCTGGAGGGTCGTGCTATGAAGAAGCTGCTTTCTCTAGGGTTCATGCTGTTGATTGCGACTGCGCCGCGGGCGCTGGCTGGATGCGTGGATGTTCCGGGTGCGGCGCAGTTGTGGTCGAATACGTCGGTTCGCTGGGTGTGGGTGGGCGAGGTGCATGGCACTACGGAGACGCCGGCGGCGTTCGGCGATTTGGTGTGCGATGCGTTGGCGCACGGTCGGCAGGTGACGGTCGCACTGGAACGGCCGGATACAGAGCAGGCGGCGATCGATGCGTTGGTTGGTTCCGGAGACCTGGGTGCGGCGCGGCAGCGGTTGCTGTCGCAGATCGATTGGCGCGGGATCTTTGACGGGCGCACGAGCCAGGCAATGCTGCACCTGTTGCTTCGTCTGCGCGAGTTGAAGGCGGAGTATCCTGCGTTGCGGGTTGTGGCGATCGTGAATACGTCTGACGCGCTCACGTCGGTTCCGTCACACGACGAGGCGATGGGGCACGCCGTTCTGTCGCTGCAAGGCGGCAAGCCTGAAGATATCGTGCTGGTGCTTACGGGGAACGTTCATGGATTGAAGAACCCGATCTTTGGGTATAAGACGGCGGCGATGTATCTACCGGCCGGTGAGCTTGTTTCGCTGCAGGTGACGGACGGCGGCGGCGAGGCCTGGACGATGGGTAGTCACGGTTGCGGCGTGGGCTCGGAAACGATGCCAGATAGCGACAAGAAGCGGGCGTTCGGCGTAACGCTTGATCCGAAGTTGGCGCTGGCGGGGACGGTGGATGGCATCTTGGCGCTGGGGAGGCCGGTGACGGCTTCGCTGCCCGCAAACCCGGACTCGCTGGCGACGGCGCCTTGTCGGAAGCAGTTTCTTGCGCTACGGGCGAAGCAGCATCGCTAAAGGTTTGTTGGTGTTGTGGCTGCCTGCGGCGGGATGGATGGCGTGTCGGGTGGAGGGTGCTGGGTGGTAGGCTTGGGGCTCGATTTTACGGTGGATATGGAGGGTTGCGTATGCGGTTTGCAGGCGGGCGGTTTGCAGCGTTGGCGTTCTTGCTGGCAGGGGTTCCGGCGCTGGGGGCGCAGACGGGTGCGACATCTGCCGCGGGCTCGGCTTCGATGCGATCGGCTGAGACGCAGCGGCATATTGAAGGCGTGGAGGCGGGACTGCTGCCGCCAGTGGTGGTGAAGGGCGATGCGCATGCGGCGCAGACGCTGCAAGAGCGCATGGCAGCGCTGCATGTGCCGGGGGTGAGCGTTGCGGTGATTCACCATGGGCAGATTGAGTGGGCCGAGGGGTTTGGCGTGATGAAGGTGGGTGGTCCGGCGGTGACGGCGGATACGTTGTTCCAGGCCGGGTCGATCAGCAAGCCGGTGGCGGCGCTGGCGGCGTTGAAGCTGGTGGAGGAGGGCAAGCTGTCGCTGGATGCGGATGTGAACACGGAGCTGAAGAGTTGGAAGCTGCCGTATGGGCCGGAGGCGAAGGGCAAGGTGGTGACGCTGCGCGAGCTGCTGACGCATACGGGAGGGACGACGGTGCACGGGTTTCCGGGCTATGCGGCCGGTGAGCCGGTGCCAACGCTGGTGCAGGTGCTGAATGGAGAGAAGCCTGCGAATACGCCGGCGATTCGGGTGGAGGCGGAGCCGGGGACGCGGTGGAATTACTCGGGTGGGGGGATCACGATTATGCAGTTGATGATGATTGAGGCGTCGGGTGAGCCGTTTCCGAAGCTGCTGCACGATACGGTGCTGGCGCCGATTGGGATGACGCACAGCACGTATCAGCAGCCGCTGCCGGAGGATTGGAAGGCGATGGCGGCGACGCCGTACCAGGGGGATGGGCAGCCGGTGGTGGGTGGGGCGCATACGTATCCGGAGATGGCGGCGGCTGGGTTGTGGACGACGCCGACGGATCTGGCGAAGTATGCGATTGAGGTGGAGAGGTCATTGGAAGGGAAGGCGAACCATGTGCTGACGAAGTCGATGACGGAGCAGATGCTGACGCCGGGCATGGGCGGGTGGGGGCTTGGGGTTGAGATCGGTGGGAGCAAGACGGACCCTTACTTTACGCATGGTGGCGTGAACGTGGGGTTCGAGTCAGACTTTGCAGCGTATGAGAAGGATGGCGAGGGCGCGGTGGTGATGACGAATGCGCAGGGTGGCAGCCGGATCGCCGATGAAGTGCTGCGCAGCGTTGCGGCGGAGTATGGGTGGCCGGACTGGAAGCCGCTGGAGCGGACGGTGGTTGCGGTGGACCCGAAGATTCTTGCCGAGTATGTGGGGACGTATGGGCTGGCGCCAAACTTCGATCTCGTCGTTACGGTGAAGGATGGCCACCTGATGGCGCAAGGGACGGGTCAGCGCGCGCTGGAGTTGCTGCCGGAGTCGGCGACAAAGTTTTTTACGCTGCAGATGAATGCGGAGGTGGAGTTTTTTCCGGATGCGCAGGGAAAGGTGACGTACCTGGTGCTGCACCAGGGAGGCGACCACAAGGCGATGAAGAAGTAGGTCGTGCGTGGAGGGCCAGGGCTTCGGTTGACGTTCGGGGGGAGTGGGGTGCGTGGGGTTTCGGGTAGAATTCGGTTGGAAAGGTTGGTGTGTGGATGAGCCATAAGAAGGATTCGTGGATTGACCGGTGGTGGCCGCTGTTGCTGATCATCTTTGGGGTTGGGTGTGTGGGGATCCTGGTGCTGTTTTACCCGATGCACTAAGGGTTGGGCGTAGTGGTGTTGCGCGCGGATTTTTGCGTCTGAAGTGAAGAGCAAGGAGTGAAGGTTACGGACTCTCTCTGGACTCGGCGAAGGTTTTTAGAGCGCGCGGCTGGGGCGGCGGGTGCGATGGCGGTTGCTTCGCGGGGCGCTGCTGCTGCTCGGGATGTTGCGGCGTTGGGGTGGGGTGGTGCGGGGACGACGCTGCGTGGACGGTTTCTTACGCATGTGTCGGTGGTGCGGGTGAACCAGATTGAGGTGACGCCTACTCGGAATATAGGGGAGGATGAGGCACCGGATAATTCTCCGGCGCATATACGGTCGCGGCGAGAGGCGTTTGCGCGCGGGTGTCCGGATGGGCGGATGACGTGGGCGGTGAGCTGGCTGGCGCTGAACGATAGGCGCGACGAGTATAAGGAGGCGCGGCGGCTGCTGGCGTCTTATCACGATCGCTATGGGGATGAGATTACGTTTATTCCGGGCGGGTACTTTGCGCCGATGTACAACACGCGGGAGCAGATTAAGGGGACGATCCATGAGGCGCTGAAGCTGGTGTCGGGGATGGTGGGCGGAGGGTATCGGCCGCAGTCGTTGATTGCGGGGTTTATGGATGCGGAGAATCAGCGGCTGCTGGCGACCGAAGAGGGGATCCATGTGTGCCAGGGGCAGATATGGAGCCAGCATGGGATCGACCATGGGGATGGCGATGGGGGGATTTGTTATCCGTACTATCCGAGCACGGAGCATTATCTGAAGCCGGCGCAGGGGCCGGCGGATTTTATCGATTGCGTTTGCCTGGATGGATGGACTTGCGACTTTCTGGCGGCGCGGCGGGATGGATTCAAGGGCGGATTCAATAGCCGCATGGGCGTGGGGCCGATTGAGACGGTGGGGGACCTGGGACAGACGGTCGGGCGCAAGGAGATGATGGATACGACGGCGGTGCACTTCGATAGCGGGCATGCGCTGAATGGGTTTGGATGGGTGACGGGGATCTGGGAGGTGTCGATTGGGCACGATGAGGATTTGACGTGGTGGCTGCAGTCGGTGAAGGAGCGGTGGCCGGATACGCGGGTGATTTCGGAGGGTGAGTTTGGGATGGAGTGGCGGAAGGCTACTCCGAATAATGATGGGTTGAATTACAGGTTTGATGAGAAGGGGACGGGCGCGCCGGGGTCGGAGAAGGAGCTGGAGATTCGGTGGTACATGAATCAGGAGTTTCGGTTGGCGCTGCTGCGCGATTGGGAGAAGCCGACGCCTTATATGGCGATCGACTTTACGCGGTATGACTTGCCAGCGAAGGAGCCAACGGGGCTCGAGCGCGAGTGGAGTTTGATGAATGTGCTGAACCAGAAGGGCGTGCGGCCGCAGGACAAGCCGATGCGGCTGGGGCAGTTGCCGGTGGAGGACCAGCGGCGAATCTATGCACGGTACCCGGAGCTCAAGGCTTGGGCTTGAGGGGCCCGGTCAATTCGCTCCCGGACGCTCCACTGTATCGATGACCAGCACATCCGCTGGAGCTTTCACGCGTTCCAGTTTCAGTCCGATCTGATCCTGAATCGCCGTAAACAGGCCAGGCAGAGCATCCGTTGCCGTGGTGGGTGCGTCGTCGGTGGACCATTGGAGTTTGAAGTCGTACCGCCCTTTGAGCCCGGTCTGATCGATGATGGGCCGGTCCACATGAAATTGCAGGATCAGTGCGAGATCTCCCATGGATGCGTTCTTGAGTGCTTCGACATGGCGACCGTCCGACTCCCCATTCTGCTGGTCCATCCATCCGTTGGGATCGCTTGTATCGGCGACCAACTTCGGACCGCCCTTGGCCGGGATAAGAGCGAACACTGCCAGCTCCCGCTGTTCGTGGTGCAGCTTCAATCCAAAACGTTCCGCGAGAATCTTCCGAATCATTGCCTGCAGTTGCTTCAAGCTCGGCTCGCCCTGCACATCTGGCACGCCGTCGACATCCCACCGCTGGGTGGTGACCCAGGCGGGCTCATTGGCAAGCTGGCTCTTCTGGACGCTGTAACCAAGGAGTAGAAACTGCTCCACGGTGGTGTCGAGAAGCTCTACGCGCCGTCCCTGCAAGAGGATATGCTGTCCCCGCATCTCGTTTGGATCGCTTGGCTTTACAGTGGCGACCTCCCAGTCGGGGTCCGCATCCTTGGGCATCATCTTGACGGGCTGAGGCTTCGCGGTTTCCTGCGCCCGCGCAGCGATTCCCGGCGTCTCGCACAGCGCGAGAAAGACCAAAGCCGCGCCCATCCATCTCCAGCCGTATCCTCCGGTCCACATCAGCCGCTTTCGCATATAGGGTCTTACGCTGGTCATGGTGGCGAGGTTCCCAAAGCGGCCGCCTTGCTTTTCGGAGAGCGGGGTCAGCGGGAGCGGGTTTTGGCGCTGGGGGCTGGGGGTGGATAGTTGGGCTTGCGGCGGGCGGCCTTGAAGATGGCCGGCTCGGCGGGGGGCGGGGCGTTGAGGTCGATGGTGCGGTGGGCCTCTACGGCGTCGGCTAGCGCGTACTTGAGTTTTTCTACGCCTTCGCCGGATACGGCCGAGATTAAGTAGAGCGGGAGCTTTTTGCGCTTGGCGAAGGTAGTTAGCTTCTTGAGCTTGTCGGGGTTGGCTACGTCGGCCTTGGAGGCGACGAGGATGGTGGGCTTGGCGGCCAGCGCGGGGTCGAAGGATTTCAGCTCAGCGGTGATGGTGTTGTAGTCGGCGACGGGGTCGGGACGGGCGCTGCCGCTGGTGGCGTCGGCGGCGTCGGAGACGTCGATGAGGTGGGCGAGGACGCTGGTGCGCTCGATGTGCTTGAGGAACTGAACGCCGAGGCCGGCGCCGAGGTGCGCGCCTTCGATGAGGCCGGGCATGTCGGCTACGGTGAAGGATTTTTCGAAGGGAGCGTCGCCGACCTGGACGACGCCGAGGTTGGGTTCGAGCGTGGTGAAGGCGTAGTTGGCGATCTTGGGGCGGGCGGCGGAGAGGCGGCTGATGAGCGTCGATTTGCCTACGTTGGGATAGCCGACCAAGCCTACGTCGGCCAGGAGGCGGAGCTCGAGGCGATAGTTGTGGGCGTCGCCGGCGCGGCCTAACTCGTGCTCGCGTGGGGCCTGATGGGTGGAGGTGGCGAAGTGCTGGTT
>JBAULP010000042.1:0-19747 GCA_049578265.1 Acidobacteriaceae bacterium | reverse complement strand
AGGGTGCGACGGGGGCTCAAGGGCCGGCGGGACCGACGGGGCCTGCTGGTGCGAATGGATCGAACGGCGTGAATGGAACGCCGGGGCTGGTGTGGCAGGGGGCGTGGAGCTCGGCGATTAGCTATGCGGTGAACGATGCGGTGAGCTATGCAGGGACGAGCTATCTTTCGCTGACGGCGGGGAATGGGGGGTTGCGACCGGATCTGTCTCCGGCTGCGTGGTCGGTGCTGGCGGAGGCGGGAGCGGCAGGTGCGGCGGGCGCGGCAGGTGCGACTGGAGCAACCGGAGCGACAGGAGCGCAGGGACCAGCGGGGCCGCAGGGGGTTGCTGGCGCGACTGGCGCGGCGGGGGCTGTGGGGATGAACTTTCGCGGGATCTGGAGTGCGGGCGCGGAGTATGCGATGAACGACGCTGTTACGTTTGGTGGGTCAACGTACCTGGCGTTGGCTTCGGGGAACAACCAGGAGCCGGATGTGAATCCGGCGGCGTGGGGTGTGCTGGCGCAGGCTGGTGGAGTGGGCGCCACTGGAGCGCAAGGTTCGGCGGCTACGGTTGCGGTGGGAACGGTGACGACGCTGGCCGCGGGGGCGCAGGCTACGGTGACCAACAGCGGGACGGCGCAGGCGGCGGTGCTGAACTTTTCGATTCCGCAGGGGGCGGCGGGTTCGAGCGGGGGTGGGAGCGGGACGAGCAGTGGGACATTTGCTGCGATGTATCACGCGGTGAACTATACGACGCAGTTCTATGCGGTGAATTCGCCGAGTACGAGCGCTACGGAGAGTGGAGGATCGGCGCTGGCGTGGGTGCCGCAGGGATGTACGGCGACGGAATTGGATGTGTACTCGCAGCAGTCGGGAACGATTACAGTGGCGCTGCGGGCGGGGACGGCGAGCGCGATGGCGACTACGGCGCTGAGCTGCTCTGCGACAACGAATGGAAGCTGCACTTCGACGGGCGCGGTGACGATTGCGGCGGGGAGTTTTATTGATTTGGAGATTACGGGGTCGTCGGGGACGACGGCCGGGGTGTGGACTTCGCTGACGTGCCAGTAAAGCAGGGTCCAGGGTTCAGGGCCCAGGGGTGGGTTGCTGGAGGGGGATGGCAAGGGCTTCTACTGCGGCCTGGGCTTCGCGACCGGCTTGCTTTCGGTTGTGGAGAGCGGCTTCAGAGAAGGCGATGGGTTGGTCGGCGAAGTGGATGGTGGCGTGGACGTTGGTGAGGCCGACGAAGTTCCAGACGTGCTGGAAGAGAGTTTGCTTGCCCCAGTGGACGTCGTTGTGCGTGGAGTAGCCGGCGGCGAGGTCTGCAGGGGAGAGCTCGTAGTGAATGAAGGCGGCGGTGATGGGTTCGCCGGCGGCGAGGGCCATGGCGAGAAGGCCGCTGCGGAAGGGGAGGGTGGGTGCGTCGCCGAGGCTGGTGGTGCCTTCAGGGAAGAAGACGACGGGAAGGGCGTCGCGGAAGCCTTTGGCCATGCCTTCGGCGGCCTTGCTGGCGCTGCGGCCGGCGGTGCGACCGGCTTTGCGATTGATGTAGACTGTGCCGGCCATCATGCTGATCCAGCCGAAGACGGGCGTGGAGCGGAGTTCGATCTTGGAGACGAAGACACAGGGTTGGATGGTGGCGAGGACCGCGATGTCTGCGTAGGTGAGGTGGTTGGAGATGATGGCGCCGTGGGCGGGGATGGGGCCGATGGCGGTGACGGTGATGTGCTGCGGACGAAGCAGGCGGTGACAGATGCGGCTGAGCCAGGCTGCGCGCAGGGCGCGGGTGCGCGGACGGGTGAGGAGGACCTCGAGGATGGAGTAGGAGAAAACGGCAGCGATGGCGAGCAGGTGAATGATGCGGCGAGACGTGCGGAGAAGAGACAAACCGTTTCCTTGGGGAGGTGTTGAGAGTGGAACAGGGACGCTGCGGTGAGTGTACCGGTATGCACTGCGCAGGTACACCGATAGGCGCTGCGGTGAGTGTACCGATATGCTGGAGGTGTGGCGAATCTTTGGCAACGATGGATTGTGAACCCGGTGATGGGCCTGCTGAAGATGGGGGCCGATCCGGATAGGCTCGCGTGGTCGCTGGCGCTGGGGCTGGTGGTGGGGGTGAATCCGCTGCTGGGATCGACGACGCTGGTGGCGCTGGGACTCGCTTCGCTGTTCCGGCTAAACCTGGTGGCGTCGCAGGTGGGCAATCACGCGGTGTATCCGCTGGAGTTGGTGATGTTCCCGGTGTTTATCAAGGTTGGATCGCTGGTGTTTGCTACACCGAATCTTCCGCTGGAGGGACACGAGTTATGGCATGCGGCGAGCCGTCATCCGTGGGACACGACGCGGCTGCTTTGGACCTGGGAGTGGCATGCGCTGGTGATATGGGCCGTGTTTGCGGTGCTGGCTGCGCCTGTGATCGCGCTGAGTAGTGAGCCCATGCTGCGGAAGATGGCGGAGCGTGCACGACGCGGGCAGGCGGTGGAAGGGGAGAAGTTGTAAGTTGTACGTTGTAAGGCGGACGACTGGTTCCACTTACAACGTACAACTTATAGCTTGGGTGCAGCTATTGAGGGCCGTGGTATTCCTGGACGGGGTCGGCGGAGTGGACCCAGGCGGAGTCGATGAGGTTGCGGAGTTCGATGGCTCCGGCGGCTAAGCGCTCTTCTGTGAAAGATTTGGCTTCTGGCGTTCCGGCGCCCTCGAAGCCGCCTTCCTTGTCGAGTTGGTAGACCTTTTCGACCAGCGAGTTGGAGTGGTGGAGGTAGTGCCAGTATTGCGGCCATTCGTCGTCGATGACGGTGGGTTGGGCGGCGGCTACCAGGGGGGCGACATCCGCGGCCTTGATGTTGGCGGAGACGTAGATGCTCTCAAACTGGGCGTGGATGTGGTGTTCGGTGGTGTAGTGGTGAGGGTTGGGGCCGGTCCAGCCGTTGTACTGGATGGTGTTGTGGAGGGGTTGCGAGCCGTCGCCGACGTAATGGCCCAGCCAGCCGGCGTCGTAGAGGATGGCTAGCTGAACGGGCGCGGTGTCTTCGTTGGCGGCGGTGAGGTGGCGGTACTGGCGGAAGTCGGCCTTGAGGCGCTGGTAGACCTCTTCGACCTGCCAGGGTTGGAAGCCTACGGTCTCAAAGTTCCTGATCTCAGGATGTTGAGGGAGGGCGGCGGCCATGTTGCGGATGAAGTCGTAGCGCTTGCGCGGGAAGTCGTAGCCGTCGATGCAGTCGGGGCCGGAAGTGCAGGGGGTTGCGCCGTAGATGGCCCACTCGTAGTCGAGGAAGTGGTCGGGGGACTGGGTGGCGTCGAGCTCGGGCTCGGCGTCGCGCTGCTTCCAGCGGTCGGGCTCGGGGCCCATCCACTCCATGACGTCGACGCCGTTGCCGTTGCGGAGGAAGTAGGGGACGTCCGAGGGCAGGTATTGGGCCGCTAACTTGTTGATAAGCATGTGGCCGTCGCGGCCCCAAGCGTGCGCGGCGGGGGTGGTGAGGATGGGCAGAATCGTGGCTGCGAGAGCGATGCGGGCGATTGTGACGGTGCGCATGAGGTGAGTATAACGGGGGTGGCTTCAGGCTCTGCGTGCGAGCTTCGTTGGCGCCGCGGATTTTTGCGTTGGAGTCTTAGCGCGACGAACAGGTCTGTCGCGGATCTCGATGACGAGTCGTTTGCCGAGGACGTTGGCTACGCGTGTCATGGTGTCGAGAGACACGGCGGTGTTGGCCGGGTCCAACAGGCGATTCAGTTGAGAGCGGCTGGTGCGGAGTTCCTTCGCCATTGCCTGTTTCGTTTTTTGCTGCTTCAGCATGGCTTGTTCGAACTGCCAAGCCAGCACCTTCTTGATCGCGGCACCCTCGACTTCGTTTCTGATGTCCGCTTCATCGAGAAAATCGTCGAAGGATGAGCCAGTGTGGACGGCGTTTGCTTGCTGCCGCTTCGGGGATTTGGTTGCGGTCATTCGACTGGCCTCGTTTCAGATTGATGGAGCTTCTTGTTTCTCCTGGCGAGGCTAAGGTCTTCGTCAGGAGTCTTTTGGGTCTTCTTAATGAATCCGTGCAGGAGGACCATCCTGCTTTGGATGTCGATGTAGAACAGGACGCGAGCAATGCGTGAATTCGAGAGATTTGTGCGGACTTCGTAGAGGCCATCCCGAAGTGGACGGCATGTTGGCATACCGATGGGCCATCCGAACTCAACCGTTTTGATATCAATACCGATGCGCTTGCGATCCTCGATGGGCTGCAGAGATTTCAGCCATTCGCGCACGGGTTCTCCGCCTGCAGCAGTACGGAAGAAGACGGCGTGAATCCGCTTCATGCTCGACGGGGGGATCGGCTTCACAGGATAAGTGTACCGTATCTGGTACGCTTCCGGGTATCTGATTTGACTTGGTGGAGAAGTTATACGAGGACGGGGACTTCGGTTTGGACTGGGGTGTTGAAGACGCGGCGGTAGCGGGCGATGAGGTCGGCGGGGCCGGTGGATTTGCTGGGGTTGTCGGAGAGTTTTACGGTGGGGATGCCGTCGGCGGAGGTTAGTTTGCAGACCAGGCTGATGGGTTCGAAGGTGTCTTCGTTGCGGGGGTGGCAGCCTCGGAAGTCGTTGGTTAATAAGGTTCCCCAGCCGGCGGAGAAGCGGATGCGGCCGTTGAAGTAGGCGTGGAGTTGGACGATGGTGCTGGCGTCGAGGCCGTCGGAGGCGATGAGGCGCTTGGTGCGGGGATCCTGGCCTCGGGATTCGAGCCAGGCGATGTACTCGTCTCCGGCTACGAAAGGGTCTTTGGAATCAATGCGTTCGCCGGTCCAGCCGGCTACCCAGCGGGGGGCGTTCTGGAGGAACTGGGTGGTGCCGAAGGTGTCAGGGAGGAGGATTAAAAGCTCGTTGTTGTAAGACTGGCGCCAGAGCTCAAGTACTTTGTATTGAGAGTTTCGGAGGTCGTCGTCGGTGCCCTGGGAGGCCAGGGCGGCCATGGCCATGGGGAGTTCGTGGGCGTTGGTGCCGATGGCTTCGAGATCGTGCTTGTAGGCGAGCGCGGTGTTGGAAGTGCCTGCTAATGAAGGACCTAGCGCTGTGGCGAGGGCCTGGATGCAGTATTCCTGCCAGAGAAAACTGTGGCGGCGGCGGGTTCCGAAGTCGGAGAGGCGGAGATCCTGAACGGTGCGGAGGAGCTCTATCTTGTTCCAAAGAAGGGTCTTAGCGCGGGCGTAGAGAACGTCGAGCTCGAGCTCATTGAGGGTGGAGAGGGCGGCGCGGGTCTTCATCTCGCTGACGATGGCGAGGGAGTAGACCTCCCAGAGGGTGACTTCGGTCCAAAGCCCTGAAAAGCGGATAGTTAGCTGGCCGTTGGTTTCGGTGATGGTGTAGTCGGAGAGGCGGAAGTCGTGCTCGAGCCAGTTGAGGAAGTTGGGGTGGAAGATCTGCTTAGTGCCGTAGAATGTGTTACCTGCGAGCCAGACGAGCTCGCTGCGGCGGAGGCGGAGGGAGCGGACGTGGTCTAGCTGGTCGCGGAGGGCGGCGGCGGAGATGCGGTCGGCGAGGCGAATGGCTGTGGTGCGGTTATGGATCTCGCTGGTGACCTGGGTGGTGGGGAAATTCTTCCAGATGAACTGTAGCATCAACAACTTATAGAAGTCGGTGTCGAGCAGGGAGCGGACGATGGGGTCGAGCTTCCAGTTGTGGTTGTGAGCGCGCTCGGCAAAGTTGACGTTCATGGTGCTTAACAGCGTATCAACAACGGGGATCGGGCTTGGGGATTTCGGTGGGCTTTTTGTGTGCGTTTGAGTGCACTCTTAGCTGGGTTTTGTGTTGCGCGATGGGGGGTACAGCGTGGTTTTAGGTGTTGGGGTTTTGAAAAAGGGGAGAAAAATGTAAAGGACGCTTGACATTTTCGGGGGCTGATGTAAAGCTTCCTTTACATCGGATGTAAAGGAAGCTTTACATCGCAACTGGAGGTTGTCATGGCTTGGTCCTGGAATCGGTTGAACGAGGCGAAGAAGCGGCTGATCATTCGCGGGGTGATTGTGCTGGCGGCGTACGAGACGGTGTTTATGGGGACGTACTACTGGGTGGACAAGGTGCACCTGGAGGGGTCGAGCCTGCTGGGGGTGGCGGCGCTGCCTACGTTGACCGTGGCGGCGTTCATTTATGTGCTGGCGCGGTATCTGAAAGAAGAGACGGACGAGTTCCACCGGCTGCTGGTGGTGCGGTGCCTGCTTTGGGGGACGGCGGCGGTGATGCTTACGATCTCGTTCCATGGGTTCCTGCAGTTGTTTGGATGGAATGGGAGATGGATGGCGGGAGTGGACGTGGGTGCGTTTGTGCTGGCGATGCTGGTTGCGAAGGTGACGTACAAGGTGGCGAACCGGGTGCCGGCGGATGCGTAGGCGGTTGGAGCTGGTGTTGGGCGAAGGGTTGTTTGCGGATGGTAGTTGCGGATCATAGCTGCGGACGGTAGGAGGTTGCGATGACGTTTTGTTTGGGGAGTTCGGCTGCGAAGAAACGGTACCAGCGGGATTCATTGCGCTGGATGGTTGTGTATTTTATCGCGCTGCTTTGCTCGTCTTGGTTTGTGAAGCACGATGGCGGGCAGAGGTTCCTGGTGTACTTCTGGTCGGTGCTGCCGTCGATCCCGGTACTGGCTATTCTGTGGCGGATGGGAACGTATCTGCGCGAGGAGACGGACGAGTATCTGCGATGGATGACGATGCAGTCGATCCTGGTGGGTACGGGCGTGCTGCTGGCAGCGGTGATGGTGAGCGACTTTCTGCGAGCGTTTGCGCATACCGGAACGCTGCCTCCGTTTGCCGCGTTTTTGATCTTCTGGTTAGGGATGATGGCGACCCAGGCCTGGCAGTGGATGCAGAACAGACCGGTGGATGCGTGAGGGATTGGCTTCTAGCTTCTAGCTTCTAGCTTCTAGCTTCTAGCTTCTAGCTTCTAGCTTGGATTTAGATGGCTGTTTTGGAAAGGGAGGTGTGTGATGAGACATCGGTTTCCTTGGGAGGGTTCCAGTGCAGCGGCGCAGATGTTGGCGGTCGCTATGGTGCTGAACATGGCTGCGTTTGGATTGATGATGTGGGGGATCGCGAGTTTTGCGGAGAGGCATGCGCCACATGGAGCGATGTTGTATGTGCTGGCAGCGCTGCCGACGTTTGCAATTTGCAGCATGCTGTTTGCGGTGGCGGTGTATCTGCATAGGGAGCGGGATGAGTTTCAGCGGATGGTGATGGTGCGGTCGTTGCTGATTGCGATTGCGGGGACGCTAGGGGTGAGTTGGTATGTGAGCATGGTGCGCGGGCTTGGCGGAGCGAAGATGTTGCCGCCGTTCGTAGAGTTCGCGGTGTTCTGGGTGTTGTTTGGCGTGGTGCAGATGGTGCAGGTGTATGCGAATCGGGTGAGGCTGGATGCTTAATAACTTGAAGCTGGCGAGGGCGAATAAGGAGTGGTCGCAGGCGGAGATGGCGGAGATGCTGGAGATCTCGCGACAGAGTGTGCATGCGATTGAGACGGGGAAGTATGATCCGTCGCTGCCGCTGGCGATGCGGATTGCGCGGCTGTTTGGGAGGCGCGTGGAGGACATCTTTAAGGATGTGGCTACGGAGCGGGAGTTGGAGTTGAAGAGGCAGTATGCGCAGGCTAAGTGAGCCGCGGAGGGAGTTGGTTGTCGCGGCGTCGTTGACGGCGATGATGGCTGCAGTGGATGCCGGCGTGGTGCCTGGGCTGGTGCTGCGGAAGGAAAGGTGATGCGCTGAGACGGATGAACGCGCAGCGGTGGAGAGTAGTGGTGATGGCGGTGGGCGTGGCGGCTATGGGCGCGCTGTTGGGAGTGACGGTGCCGCAGCACTCATGGCGGATGTGGGTTGGGTTGGGGTTGGAGGTCGTGCTGCTGGCGCGGGTGATTGTGCTGCTGCTTCAGTTGAATCGTGACGAGCGGCGCGGGTGACAAGTGTCATGCGCGATGGGTGACGGTTGGCGGTGGAAGTGGGTGGTGCGATGAGGGAGGATGAGATGGAAGAGACGTTGGATAGACCGAAGCGGAGATGGGGCGGCGTGTATCGGAAGATGAGTGTGCAGGTGCGGCTGCTGAATCTGGCTTGCCTCCTGTTCATTGTGGCGCAGGATGTTTTTAGGGAGCATCCGTGGAATAGCGCGATACAGATTGTGGCTTGCCTTCTGTTTATTGCGGCGCAGTGGATTGGGTTGCAGGAGCGGCGCGGAACGTAGATTTATGAGGCGAGGAAGTTTGCGGGGGGCTAAAGCCCGCACCTCTTCGCTGAGGATGTGAGACCCGAAGCTGAAGCCTCGGGGTACCTGGGTTGTGGCTGGTTCTGGAGGACGTGATGGAGCGAATGATGAAGACGTTGCAGTGGTTGGCTACGGCGATGTTGGTGGTGGCTGGGATCGTGTTGCTGATGAAGCCGTTGTCGGCGCACGCACAGGGCGGTACCGCTGCTATGGGGGGTACAACCCATCCGGGAGGTACCGCTGCAATGGGGAGTACAGCCGGATTTGTGCCTACGCGGTTTACGGTGGTGGATGAAGGGACGGTGGGGAAGCCGGATGTGGTGATGATTCCGGGGTTGTCGAGCTCGCGGGATGTTTGGGACGCGGAGGCGAAGCTGCTGGCGCCGAACTATCGGCTGCATTTGGTGCAGGTGGATGGGTTTGCGGGGGCGCCGGCGGGGGTAAATGCTACGGGGCTGATACTTCCGGGGATGGTGGAGGAGCTGCATGCGTATATAGAGGCGGCGGGGATGAAGCCGGTGGTGGTGGGGCACTCGCTGGGCGGGCTGCTGGCGCTGATGCTGGCGGAGAAGTATCCGGCGGACGTGCGGAAGATGGTGATTGTGGATACGCTGCCGTTTTATTCGACGCTGTTCAATCCGAACGCTACGGTGGAGGCGACGAAGCCGTATGCGGTGCAGATACGGTCGAGGATGGAGTCGATTCCGGCGGACCAGTATGCGGCGATGCAGCCGATGATTGCGGACAATCTTGTGACGGATCCGGAGGGGCGGAAGCTGGTGGCGGCGGCCTCGGGCGCGAGCGACCGCGCGGTGGTGGTGGAGGCGATGGTGGAGGATATGCTGACGGATCTGCGCGGGGATGTGGGGACGATCAAGACGCCGACGCTGGTGCTGTATGAGAGCTACGAGGGGATGAAGCAGCCGGATGCAGCGACGTATGCGGGGCTGATGAAGTCCGAGTACAAGCCGATGCCACATGTGACGCTGGTGCAGGTGGATGGGTCGCGGCACTTTATTATGTATGACCAGCCGGCGAAGTTTGATGCGGCGTTGGAGGGATTTCTGAAGTAAACCGTGCGCGGAGAGGAGACTGGCGCGGCGGCGGAGGGAAGAGATGTAAGATGGGCGTGATGTGGGGCCTGGCGTTGCGCAGCAAACTCTCCCTTTGCGAAAGGATGCCGTCATGGCTACTTATACGTTGATTCATGTGGCGATCAGCCTGATTGGGATTCTGTCTGGGTTGGTGGTGGTGTGGGGATTTGTTGCCGGGATGCGGTTGCCGGCGGTGAATGCGGTCTTCCTGGTGATGACAATTTTGACCAGCGTGACGGGATTTTTCTTTCCGTTCCATGGGATTACGCCAGGAATTGTGGTGGGCGTGATTTCGCTGGTGGTGCTGGCGGTGGCGGTGGCGGCGTGGTTCAAGGGGTGGTCGAAGACGTATATCGTTACGGCGTCGATTGCGGAGTTTTTGAATGTGCTGGTGCTGATTGTTCAGTCATTTGAGAAGATTGCGCCGCTGCATGCGCTGGCGCCGAAGGGGACCGAGCCGATTACGACGGTGGCCAAGTTGGCGGCGCTGGTTTTCTTTGCGGTGGTGGCGTGGGTGGCGATTCGGCGAGGGCGGTTTGTGCTGGGGTGAGGTGCGGGCGGAGGGTGGAAATTTACAGAAGGGAGTGGTTGGGGGTTGGGTTTGGGGGGATAAAATGGTGGTGATATGACTACGAAAAAAGAGCTTTTGACAACTGAGATTCAGCACATCGACATTAAGCAGCACAACGTGGTGGCGCTGGTGGATGCTATGGCTTCCATGGCTTATAGCTCGCGGGATTTGGCGCGGGCCGCGAGTATCTATGACATGATGCTGCGCGATACGGAGTGCGGCGTGATTCTGTGTTTGGCGGGGTCGTTGATCTCGGCTGGATTGCAGAAGGTGATTGTGGACCTGGTGCGGAACAATATGGTCGACGCGATTGTTTCGACGGGCGCGAATATTGTGGACCAGGACTTCTTTGAGGCGCTGGGATTCCGGCACTATGTGGCCGGCGATGAGTACAAGTATGGCGCGGGCGATGCTACGCTGCGCGAGTTGATGATCGATCGCATCTATGACACGTTCATCGATGAAGAGCAGTTGCGCATTTGCGACGACACGACAAAGGAGATTACGGATTCGCTCGAGCCGCGCGCTTATTCTTCGCGGGAGTTTATTGCGGCGATGGGGAAATATCTCGTCCATCACAAGCGGACGCCGAAGGATGGCGAGCATGATTCGATTGTGCTGGCTTGCTATGAGAAGGATGTGCCGATCTTCTGCCCGGCGTTCTCGGATTGCTCGGCGGGGTTTGGGTTGGTGGCGCATCAGCATGAGCGGCGCGGGAAGTCGGTCGTGTCGATTGATTCGGCGAAGGATTTTTATGAGCTGACGCAGTTGAAGATTGCGAATCCTACTACTGGATTGTTGATGATTGGCGGCGGCGTTCCTAAGAACTTTGCGCAGGACATTGTGGTGGCGGCGGATGTGCTGGGGGTCGAGGCTTCGATGCACAAGTATGCGATTCAGATTACGGTGGCCGATGCGCGGGATGGTGCGCTGTCGGGGTCGACGCTGAAGGAGGCTTCCAGCTGGGGCAAAGTGGATCTGACGTATGAGCAGATGGTGTTTGCCGAGGCTTCGATTGCGTTTCCTCTGATTGCCGGGTATGCGTTCCATAAGGATGCGTATAAGGCTCGGACCGAGAAGAAGTTTGCGGCGGTGCTGGAGCCGGTCACGGCTTAGAGGCAGGGGATAGAGAGTAGAGGATAGAGTGTAGAGAAAGCGGCGGGGCCCTGGGGCTTCGCCGTTCTCTGTTTGTGGCGGCACGGGTTGGGCAGGCGTGGTTGGTCGTGGCATCTATTCCAAGGGACTGGAGTAAGGAAATGGCGAATCAATCGGAGTTGGAGTCGGTTAAGAACAGCGTGCAGGTTGATGGGAGGAGCTTCACGATGCCCCCGACGGAGGGGTTTGTTGTGGCGCACTTTCTGACGGTCGCGGATGTGGCGCGGTCGGCGGCGTTTTATCAGAAGGTGTTTGGCGGGACGATTCTTAGCAAGGGCGATGACGTTGGGGCGCCGGCTTATATTCGGATTGCGAATACCTGGCTGCTGGTGAATCCGGGGGGCGGGCCTACTCCGGATAAGCCTACGGTGACGCTGAGCGTGCCGGACCCGAACCATATTAATAGCTTTATGAATATTCGGGTGGCGGATATTCAGGCTTGCTATGAGTTGTGGAAGAGCCGGGGAGCGGAGTTTATTACGCCGCCGATTCCGAAGTATGGGGAGATTCGGTGCTATATACGGGACCCGGATGGGTACATTATCGAGGTGGGGCAGAGTACGGATTTGACGTATGGGTAGGGTTGGGCGGGGGCGTTGTGTTTGCAGGGCGTGTCGGAGAAGCAGATTCCTCCGCTGCGCTGCGGAATGACAGCTAGAAAGGCAAAGGCAAAGGCAAAGGCAAGGGCAACGGCAAGAGCAACGGCAAGAGCAAGAGCCAATACGGGGGTCCTTCCCCTTCGGCAAGCTCAGGGTCAGGATGACGGCGTAAAACGAGCAACGGCAACCGCAACCGCAACGACAACGGCAACCGCAACCGCAACCGCAACGGCAACGGCAAGGGCAAGGGCAACGGCAACGGCAAGAGCAAGAGCAAACGCAACTGCAGATCCCTGCGGGATGACAAACCAAAAAGGGGACGGCTGGGGTGGTGGTGGGAACCTTGCGTGGGGACCTGTGCTTCGCAATGTTCGCCGTCCGCGCAGGAGTGCATCTGATGGGTTAGTTTAGGGGTAGGGTGTGGGGTAGAGATGACGGAGTTGCAGCTTAGTCCGGCGAATGTGGCTACTAGTGCTTCGGCGCTGTTGGGGCGCGGGGTGCTGGGTGCGGATGGGAAGCTGCTGGGGAAGGTGAAGGAGATGGCGGTGGATGTGTCTGCGGACCAGACGCATGTGGCGGCGCTGGTGCTGGAGACGAAAGGTAGGGGGAAGAAGCCGAAGAAGCTGCTGCTGCCGGTGGTGGATGTGGTGTGGCCGGGGAGCAATGTTGGGGAGCTGCGGGCCAAGGGGAAGCCGGAGACGTACAAGGAGCACCATGACTATCTGCTGCTGGATTATGACTTGCTGGACCAGCAGATTATCGACGTGGATGGGCGCAAGGTGGTGCGGGTGAATGATGTGAACCTGGCGTGGGAGCCGGGCGCCGGCGAGGGGGAGACCGCGGGGTTGCGGATTGAGGAGGTCGAGGTTGGGAATCGCGGGGCGATGCGGCGGCTGTTCAAGGGGCTGCCGGTGGGGATGGTGGATGAGTTTACGGGGAGGCTGAAGCCGCGGGTGATTCCGTGGGCTTGCGTGGATTTGATTGAGCGCGATCCGGCGCGGCGGGTGCGGTTGAAGATTGGGCAGGAGCGGCTGTCGAAGCTGCATCCATCGGATATTGCGGACATTCTTGAAGACCTGGCGCCGGGTGAGCGCGAGGCGGTGTTTTCGAGCTTGCCGGAGGAGACGGCGGCGGAGACGCTGGAGGAAGTGGAGCCGCGAATGCAGAAGGAGCTGCTGCAGGGGATGGACTCTGAGCGGGCGGCGGACATTCTGGAGGAGATGGACCCGGGCGCGGCGGCGGACGTGCTGGCGGAGCTGAGCGACGAGGAGTCCGAGGCGATTCTGGAGGAGATGGAGCCGGAGGAGCGGCATGATGTGGAGGAGCTGCTGGAGTTTTCGGCGGACTCTGCGGCGGGAAGGATGACGACGGATTATGTGAGCGCGCGGAAGGATGCGACGGTGTCGGATGCGGTGATGGCGCTGCGGGCGTTTGAGGGAGATCCGGATACGATTACGGAGATTTATCTGTTGGGGGATCAGGACAAGCTGGCGGGAGTGGTGACGCTGCCGAAGCTGTTGCTGTCTCCTGCAGACACGCTGCTGGTGGAGCTGGCGGATGGGCATACGGTGCGGTGTGGGCTGGAGGCCAGCGACAAGGAGGTCGCGGAGTTGTTTGATAAGTACAACCTGCGGTCGCTGCCGGTGGTGGATCACGAAGGGCGGGTTGCGGGGGCGATCCATGCGGAGCAGGTGATTGCGCAGCTTAGGGAAGGGTAAGGGCAGACAGTAGTGGGTAGTGAGTAGACAGTAGAGGAGCGGTGGCGGTGAAGATTTTGTATGCGGCGCAGTTGTCGCCGAATGATTCGGCGCAGTATCGGGCGTGGGCGCTGGAGCGGCTGGGGCATGTGGTGGTGCCGTTGAATTGTCTGGAGTATGCGCCGCAGAGCGCGTTGCTGCGGAAGGTGGTGCATCGGGCGCAGGTGGGGCCCTGGGTGGCGCGGCTGAATCGGGATGTGCTGCGGATGGCGGAGCGCGAGCGGGTGGATGTGTTCTGGGCGGATAAGTTGCTGGGGCTTTGGCCGGAGACGCTGGAGACGTTAAGAAAGATGGGCGTGAAGTCGGTGAGTTACATGATCGATAACGCGTTCGGGCCGCGGAGGGATCCGGGGTGGCGGCTGTATATGAAGGACATTCCGCACTTTGATTTGCATGTGGTGCAGCGGGATAAAAATGTTGCGGACTATATGTCGCGGGGGGCGCGGGATGTGATCAAGATTCAGACTGCGTATGAGCCTACGATTCATTTTCCGGTGGATGGGCCGTGGAATGATCGGGGGCGGAATCGGGGGGTCTCGTTTATTGGGACGTCGTATGATGACAGGCCGGAGTTTTTGACGCGGTTGTGGAGGGAGTGTGGGTTTCCGGTGGTGATCTCGGGGGACCGGATGTGGAAGGAGCGATTGGATGCTGAGGCTGCGAAGGCGCTTTATACGGGGACGGAGTTGTATGGGAAGGATTATCGCGAGGCGGTTTGGCGGTCGAAGATTAATTTGAGTTTTATTACGCACTCGAACCAGGATGAGTTTGTGCATAAGAGTTTTGAGATTGCGGCTTGTGGTGGGTTTTTGCTGGCGGAGCGGTCGGTGGGGCATATGGAACGGTTTGTGGAGGGGGAAGAGGCCGTGTTCTTTACGGGGTTTGAAGAGTGCGCCGCGATGATTGCGCGGTACCTGCCGGATGAGGTGGCGCGGGAGAGGATTGCGAAGGCGGGGAGGGAGCGGGCGGAGCGGTGTGGGTATTCGAATGATGTGCAGGTGGGGAAGGTGTTGGCACGGCTGGGTAGGGTAGGGGATAGGGGATAGAGTGTAGAGCGTAGAGAAGGCGGCGGGGTTTTGGTGGGGGCGGTTGTGGGGTGGGGGTGGCTTCTAGCTTTTAGCTTCTAGTAAAGGCAAGAACGGGCGCTCGCTTCGCGAGCGAGAAGCGGGTTCCTCGCTTCGCTCGGAATGACAGCCAGAAAGGCAAGGGCAAGGGCGAGGGCAAGGGCCAATACAGGGATCTCTCCACTTCGCTTCGCTTCGGTCGAGATGACGGGGTTGGGTCGGGAATGCGGGGGTCCTTCGCTTCGCTCAGGATGACGGCGTAAAACAGGCAACGGCAACGGCAACGGCAACGGCAAAGGCAAAGGCAAAGGCAAAGGCAAGGGCAAGGGCAAGGGCAGATCCCTGCGAGATGACACGCCAAAGAGGGCGAGCGCGAAAGCAATTTTTTGTGGGGTTCAGGTTGGTGATGTCAGAATGGGTTTCGGCGGGTTAGTCTAGAGGAGCCTAGGAGGCATCGTGAAGAGATTGATGATTTGTTTGCGCTGTCTTTGCGGCCTTGTGCCCGGTGGCGGCCTTGTGTGTGGTGCGATGTGGCTGGGGATTCCAATGGTGGCGGTGCGGGTGTGAGTTTCTGGAAGCGCTATCGGCTGAGCATCCTTATGTTCTTTGCGGTGCTGGGGCCGGGGTTTATTACCGCGAATGTGGACAACGATGCGGGTGGGATTCTTACCTACTCGCAGGCGGGTGCGCAGTATGGGTACCACCTGCTGTGGACGATGATTCCGATTACGCTGGCGCTGATTGTGGTGCAGGAGATGTGCGCGCGCATGGGCGTGGTGACAGGCAAGGGCTTGAGCGATTTGATTCGCGAAGAGTTTGGCCTGCGCATGACGTTTGTGCTGATGGTGCTGCTGGTGGTGGTGAACTTCGGAAATGTGATTGCGGAGTTTTCGGGGATTGCGGGGTCGCTGCAGTTATTCCATGTGAGCAAGTATGCGAGCGTGCCAATTTGCGCGGTGGCGGTGTGGGCGCTGGTGGTGAAGGGCGATTACAAGAGCGTTGAGAAGATCTTTCTGATCGCAAGTGTGTTTTACATCTGCTACATCGTGGCGGGCGTGCTGGCGCAGCCGAATTGGCATAAGGCGCTGGTGGAGACGGTGACGGTGCCGGGGCGGTCGGTGTGGAAAGACCACAACTATGTGTACATGGTGATCAGCGTGATTGGGACGACGATTACGCCGTGGATGCAGTTCTATCTTCAGTCGTCGGTGGTGGAGAAGGGGGTGTCGATTAAGCAGTATGCGGCGTCGCGGCTGGATGTGATTGTGGGGTCGTTCTTCACGGACATTGTGGCGTGGTTCATTATTGTGGCGTGCGCGGCTACGCTGTGGACGCATGGGATGCGGAACATCAATGTGCCGAGCGATGCGGCGCAGGCGATGCGACCGCTGGCGGGGGATTTTGCTTATATTTTGTTTGCGGCGGGGCTGTTCAATGCGTCGTTCTTTGCGGCTAGCGTGCTGCCGATTTCAACGGCCTATAGCGTGTGCGAGGGGTTGGGATTTGAGAGTGGGGTGGACAAGAAGTTTTCGCAGGCACCGTTCTTTTATTGGCTGTATACGCTGCTGATCGTGGCGGGCGCGGCGGTGGTGCTGATCCCGAATTTTCCGATGGTGCCGATGACGATTTTGAGCCAGGCACTGAATGGGATCTTGCTGCCGTTCGTGCTGTATTTCATGCTGAAGTTGATTAATAACAAGTCGCTAATGGGGAAACATACGAACTCGCATTGGTTCAATGTGGTGGCTTGGGCGACTACGGTGATTGTGGTGGGGTTGACGGTGGTGCTGCTGTGGCAGTCGGTGCACCAGATGTAGTTGTAAGTTGTAGGGTTGTAAGTTGTAAGTGCCTGGGGATGGCGGAACTTAGAACTTAGAACTTACAACTTAGAGGAGTTTGCCGGCGGCGAGGTCTCGGATGAGGGTTAGGTCGGCGGCGAGGAAGTCGTAGGTGGGGAGGTCGGTTAGGGGGGACCAGAGCATCTGTTCGAAGATGGAGATCAGGTTGATGGGGTCGCGCTGGAATTCGCGGACGAGGAAGAAGTCGATTTCGATGGCGCCGCCGTTGCGGTAGGTGTGGTGGACGGTGGTGATGTGGGGGCCGATGGTGGCGATGATGTCGAGCTCTTCGGAGAGCTCTCGGGCGAGGGCCTGTGCGGGGGTTTCGCCGGGTTCGATTTTGCCGCCGGGGAACTCCCACTTGAGACCCATGGGCTGGCCGGCGCGGCGCTGACAGATGAAGAGCTCGCGGGAGGGGCCTTCGCCACGCAGGATGAGCGCGGCGGCTACGCGGCGGAGCGGCTTGGCGGGGTGGGAGGAGCGCGGTTCGTTGAGCTTGCGGATCGGGTCTTTCACGTCTTGTTCAGTGTAGACGTTGGTGAGGGGTGATTGGTCTACAGTGTCCGATGAGCGTTGAGGCGGTGAAGGTGCATGGGGAATTCCCTCTGGGGCTGAAGCCCCTTTCGGTAGGTCGACTTTATGGCACGGAGACCCGAGGCTGAAGCCTCGGGCTACCAGCCGTGCCCCTTCAAAACGGAGGTTGCGTCTGGGCTGAGGCCGCCGCTTCACCATGGCGTCTCCAGGAGGCATTCCTCAGGGGGTTACGGAGGCGGGGTAGTAGACGGGCCAGTTTTCGGTGGCGGCGCGGTCCAGGAGGGCGGTGGAGGGGTTTACGGGGAAGGCTCCGGTGACACCGGGGGTGTCGCGACCGGCGGGGCGGCCGCGGGCGATGGAGAGCATGGCGGCGTCGTGGATGGAGTTGCCGAAGACGGCGTCTGGGCCGCGGTCGCCGGTGGTGATGCCGATGCGGGAGAGGGCGACGACTTTGTCTTCGTCGGTGGGGACGTGAATGAGGCGGTCGGTGATGATGCCGTTGTCGATTTCTACGCGAGCGGCGAGGACGTGCTGGGGAGGGATGTTGAAGCGGCGAACGCCTTCTTCGATGACCCAGTCGTTGGTGGAGGAGACGGCCCAGATGTCGCAGTGGTTGGCCTGGAGCTCGGTGATGAGGACGGCGAGTTCGGGAAAGATGTTGGGCTCGACGTAGTCGCGGAAGAAGTGGGCGGCGGCTTCGCGGAGGGTTTCGACGGGGAGGCCGCGGTAGACGGTGACCATGTCGGCGCAGATGTCGTACTCGGAGACGGTGTTGTCTTTGTAGCCTTCGTAGCGCTGGTTGATCCAGTCGATTTGTTGGGGGGAGATGAGCTTGGTGTCGATGGACCAGTGCATGAAGGCGGAGCCGGCGTCGCCGGACCAGAGGGTGCCGTCGCAGTCGAATACGGCGATGGTGGGGTTGAGGGCGTGGACGCGGGCGTGGAACTCGGGGGTGGTGAGGCGGCGGGGGGTGATGACGTCAGACACGGGCTTGCTCCGGGCGCGGGGTTGGCGCCGGAGTACAGGATAACGCGGGCGTTAGGAGTTGGTGGGTTTGGCGGTGAAGCCGAGGACGCAGAGGATGAGCACGAGGCCGGTGGCGAAGCCGACGAGGAAGTCGCGCCAGAGGTTGTTGTGGGCTACGAGAGTTTGCGCGAGGATGAGGGCGATGAGGGCGAGGGCGGGAAGGACGCGGTAGGTCCAGACAGGCTGGATCAAGGCGTCGGATGGAGTGTCGGTGCCGATGAGGTGTGCCATGGCGGAATCGTAGCAGGGATTGGGAGGTGGGGGATTTTTTGAGGCGGGGTTAGAGCAGGGCGAGGCGCATTTCGGTGACTTCGATGGTGTTGAGGCCGGCCTGGACGCTGGGGTCGGCGCTGGCGAAGGCGAGGGCGTCGTCGCGGGTTTCGGCGCGGAGGGCGAAGATATCGTAGGTGCCGCGGGGATCGAGGACGGGGCCACCGCAGACGCAGACGCCTTTTTTCTGGAGGGAGGTCCAGTACTGGAAGTGGCGGGCCATGAGGGTGTGTTCGGCGGGGGTGGCCTCCTGGTCGAAGGTGGGGCGGGAGGGGTTGATGCGGACGAACCAACTTTTCATGTAGCGAAGACTCCGGGTGGAGTTCGCGGTGAGACCCAGCGGCGAGGGAAGAGAGTGAGTGTTTAGTGTTGACCCCAATGCTCGGAGTGGAGGGGTGAGAGGTTGTTCCAGGTTGGATGAGGGATGTCTGTGCTGGGTTGGCGGACGGAGGCGCGAAGCCAGAGGAAACTCATCATGAGGATGTAGATTGCCCAGTTGGTGATGCTGTGATGATGAGGGGACGAGAACCAGGAGAAGGAGAGGATGAGATAGGCGAGGAAGAGGGCGAAGAGGAGTGCGTTGGACCAGCGCGAGTTGAGGAGGGAGCGAAGGCGTTGTACGTCGTGGCGATTCCAGCGGTCGTCGATAATGCCCTGGGTGAGATTTAAGTTGGCGCGCTGGCAGATGACGAGGCCGAGGAGGATGAGTGCGCAGGTGATTGCGAGCTGCGCGAGGATGGTCCAGCCGTTGCGGTGATGAAAGAGCGGGTAGGGGAGAAGGAGGCCGCAGGCAGCGATGATTCCGCCCAGGATGCTGACGAGGGCGGTGTGCGCGGGGGTGACGGTGGCGCGCTTCATAGGCAGATTATAGGAGGGCGGGATTGGGACGGCGTAACATTTTCTCTATGAGCTTATTTTTTGGGGTTGGTTCGGCAGAGACGGAGATGAGTGTCGCGGAGATTCGCGCGGGGTTGTGGGAGGCGTTGGGGAAGCTGGGGGAGAGGAAGAGGGTGTTGGCGGTGCCGCCGGATTTTACTCGGTTTCATTCGAAGGCTGGTGAGCTTACGGAGATGGCGTGGGAGTTCTATGGCGAGGCGATGGTGGATGTGTTGCCGGCGCTGGGAACGCATACGGCGATGAGCGATGAACAGATTCGGACGATGTTTGGGAAGACGCCGCGGGGGTTGTTTCGGGTGCATGACTGGCGGAATGACATTGTGACGCTGGGGGAGGTTCCCGGGGAGTTCATGTTGGAGGTTAGTGAGGGGAAGCTGGATTATTCGTGGCCGGCGCAGGTGAACAAATTGCTGGTCGGGTCTCCGAAAGACGGGGGTGGGCACGATTTGATTCTGTCGATTGGGCAGGTGGTGCCGCATGAGGTGGTGGGGATGGCCAATGGGTCGAAGAATATTTTTATTGGGACCGGTGGGGTGATGGGGATTCATCGCTCGCATTTTTTAGGTGCCGTCTATGGGATGGAGCGCATGATGGGGCGTGCGGATACTCCGGTGCGGCGGGTGCTGAATTATGCGAGCGAACACTTTGGAAAGATGCTGCCGCAGATTGTGTATGTGCAGACGGTGGTGAATAAGAATGCTGCTGGTGAGCTGGTGATGCGGGGGA
>JBAULP010000041.1:0-16196 GCA_049578265.1 Acidobacteriaceae bacterium | reverse complement strand
CCACGCGAAGCCTCTCGCCGTCCGCGCAGGACCGCAAGACCTTGGAACTCAGCGGCGCATCCGCCCCAGCACCCACAACACCACCGACAGCACCGCACTCAGCACCACGCACGTCGCCAGCGGAAAGTACACCCGCGAGCCGCCGCTCCTCCACGCGAAGTCCCCCGGCAAATGCCCCATCCACCGCAGCCCCGGCCACACTCCCATCCGCTCCAACCCGACAACCACCACCCCCGCCACCACCAACACCAACCCGACCGTGATCAGCACCCTGCCCATCCCCCATCATCGCACCTCTCACCTCGTCCCACGACCAACCCCTCCCCCGTCCAGACAGAAAAAGTGTCCTTGTCACGTTCCGCCGAAGTGCCCCCGCGAGCTCGATCGAGAACCCACCTATAACCCCCCGATTGCAACACAAAACAGGGTTCAGAGCAGCGCCAAACACACACGCCCAAAGCCCCAAATTCGCCCGATAATCGATACCAACCGCCCCGATCCTGCAAAAACCGCAACGTTTCCCTATGAATTCCCGTCTACTAGATCAGAGGTTTTCGGTATGACACGCTACAAAGGTCTCCTGCTCGCCCTGGCGCTTTCTTCGATCACAATGGCAGCAATCGCTCAAAGTGATGATCAGAACGCACCACAAATGAGCAATATGCCCATGCAATCTCAGCCCGCGCCCATCGAGCGCGCCGGCAACAACCCCAATGGTTACAACAACAACACCTTCGTCCAGAAGCTCACGCCCGGCCAGATCCTGGCCCCCGAGCACGGTACCGCCAGCGCCGTAGCCGCGCCCGGCGTCTTCATCCGCGTCGGCCGCGGTAGCGCCGTCCGCGCAGTCAAGCTATCTGATGAAGACACAGAACTTACCGTCGATCGCGGCGTCATCAACGTGAGCGTCCACAATCCGGTCAAGCACTCCCAGATCCTGGTAGACCTCCCCGGCGGCCAAACCGATTTAATCAAAGACGGCTTCTACACCTTCAACGCCAATACGAATACCGTTCGGGTGCTAAAAGGCGAAGCTTACGGGTATCCCGGGCATAATACCCAGCAAAAGCCTATAAAAATCAAAGAAAATCACGCGGTAGTCTTCAATGGTCCCGACATCCGCGCCTTCGAGTTCGATCCCTTTGAGGCCCGCGCCGACCTCATTCCCTACGCTCGCATGGGCGGCATGGGATCGGGCCCCGGCCCCGGCTACTACGGCCCATACGCGGGCTATCCTTACTACGACTATGGCTATCCATACTATTGGGGCTACCCCGGATACTACGATCCTTTCTATCTAGGTTTTGGCTGGGGTTACGGAGGATGGGGCTACGGCGGCGGTTGGGGCGGTGGCTGGCGCGGTGGTGGCGGCTGGCACGGTGGTGGCGGCGGATGGGGCGGAGGCCATGGTGGCGGCGGTGGGCGCCACTAGGACCTGACGTTCAAACTGAAAGGGGCAGCCAAATCGATTGGCTGCTCCTTTTTTGTGTTTGGCCGGAAACGGAGTCTCCCGAGATCCTTACCGATCTAGGATCAGGACGGCGAGTGTTTTGCGCGCGGACATTCGTCATTCTGTCGCGGTTTGCTGGTCTTTAGCACATGCTGCCTTGCATTAAACCTGCCGCACGGCTGGCGCAAGGGAACGAGAGTGGAGCGATGCCATCAGCCCCATTCTGCGAGGCCAGCGGAAACCGCGGGAGCCTGTGCGGCTACAATCAGCCATCATGCGAATTGGTTTTTTCGGCGGAAGTTTCGATCCGCCACACCTTGGCCATCTCTCCGTGGCGATCGCTGCCGCAGAAGCATTTGGTCTGAACCGGGTATTCCTTGCGCCGACTGGAAGGCAGCCGCTAAAGCCGGAGGGTGCTGTCGCCCCGTTCGAAGACCGATTCGCGATGGTGGCACTCCTTTGCGATGAGGAGTCCTATGCTCATCAGGCGCATCTGGAGGCGTCGAAACTCGATGCGCCACACGAGGATGGTTCGCCGAATTTCACAGTAGAAGCTCTTGCCCGTCTCAAAGCAGCATCGGGTCCCGAGGACACGCTGTTCTTGATTGTTGGTGTGGATGCTTTCTTGGGAGTGCGTCGGTGGAAATCCAGCAACGCACTCTTCGAGTTTG
The DNA here is from genome assembly GCA_049578265.1 of Acidobacteriaceae bacterium. Lineage (GTDB taxonomy): Bacteria > Acidobacteriota > Terriglobia > Terriglobales > Acidobacteriaceae > Granulicella. Next base: position 14,075 of record JBAULP010000041.1, on the reverse strand, counting down.
CGGAATGGATCGTCGTCAGCCGCCCTGGATTTTCATCAGCAGAATTGGCTTCTCTGAACTTGGGGCCAGCGCAGATGTCGCGTGTCCATTTACTGGAGCACGTCAACGAGGAGGCCAGTGCAACGAACATTCGCTCGTTGATTGCAACCGGGTCGGACTGCGATGGATTGCTGCCGGCATCCATTCTTCGCTACATCCGAACCCGTCATCTCTATGGGACTTAGCTGGGACGATCCCTCGCGACGATGAGACTCTGACATCCGGCCTTTTGATCCGCTTCCTGCGCTACCATTGAGGCTGCACAAGGAGTTCCATGGCAAGCAACAAACACACTCAGGTTCAACAGCTTCTCGCTGCGGCGGCCGCCGCTTGTGAAGATAAAAAGGCCGAAGACATTCGGATCCTGTCACTCGACCCTTCGGAGAGCGGTCTCACCGATTACTTCTTGATTTGCACCGGTCAAAGTGATCGACAGAACGTTGCGATCACCGACGAAATCGAGCTGCGATTGAAGCGAGAGTTCGGCACGTATCCCAACTCTGTCGAAGGCAGACGCCAGGGCGATTGGATCCTGATGGACTACGTGGACTTCATCGTCCATGTGTTTTCGGCTGAGAAGCGCGCCTTCTACGGGCTTGAACGGCTTCGTAAGTCCGCTAGTGTGTTGAGCGTTGAGGAGTTGAACGTCCAACTCAAATCGAAGCTGAAAGCGGCGATCACATCTGGGCGCAAGAAAGCTTCGGAAAAAACGAAGAAATCACCCTCGTCGAAGAAGCCTGCGGTTGCGTCTACAGCAAAGAAGCATCAACCCGCGCCGGCCCGAAAATCGACAAAACGCGCTGTCAGCGCGGAGAAGACTGCATCTTCAAAATCTCTCAGTGCAAAGAAAGCTGTGTCAAAGAAAAGCGCGCCCAAGAAATCGAAAGCTTGAGAATAAAACTGGAGCAGCTCGGCACTAACTGAGTCTTCTCTGCTAGTGCTTCAGATTTGCGATTGCTTATAGAAGCAGAAAAAGAGCAGGAGGCGAATGGAATCGCCTCCTGCCTGAAGATGAATCGAAAGGAAGGAGAGGCACCCAGGACATGGGTGCCTCTTTGGTTTAGAAGGTGAAGGTTGCCTGCAGACGCAGCGTACGAGGAAGCTGGTGGAACAAGGGCTTTCCGTATTGGCTGTTGATCGTCTCCGGTCCGCCAGTGCTATTGGACGCCACACCGTTGATTGGCACACCGTTGAGCGAGGCCTGAACGTTGTAAGGTGTCATCGCGGCCGCGTAGAACGGAATGCCTTGGTCCGTCTGCAGACCGTTCGGCTCGATGTATTGGTTTCCGTTGTAGCTTGAGTCGATCTGTGAATAAACGGCAGTCACAGCATGCTCATTGAGCAGGTTGGTTGCAGTGGCTTGCAGGGTGATCATCTTGGACTCTCCAAGCTTGTACTGCTCCTCAAGGTTGAAGTCGGTCTCGTTGTACCACGGGTTGCGGTACGTATACGGGTTACCTACAGTGATCGCGCCCGTGTTGGGGTTCTGCGTGATGTCCGCCCACTTGCCCCAGTCAAACAACTTCACCGGGAACGCGTTGAAGCTGAGTCCTACATCCCCGTAGCTGGTGTTCGGTGATCCCTCATAGAAGTACTGAAAGACACCGAAATTAGTCGTGAAGTTGTGGAGATACTTCAATTGATAGTACGCATCGAACTTCAGCGTGTTCGGGCGATCTGTCGGAAGAAGACCGCTGGATGATCCTCCATTCGCGTTGTACTGGAAGTAAGGCTCATCAAACGCACGGCTGTTGTTTGGTGAGTTACGACCGCCAGCGCCGCCGTCGGAAAGATCTGAACTGGTCAGGCCGGTGTAATTGCCACGGAAGTGGCTGTACGTGTAAGAGAACAACCCATACCAGTTGTGGCTCATGGCCTTGGTCAGACGAACCTCAACACCGTCGTAGCTGCGCGCGGCCTGGGGATTCTGGTCTGGCGGGAACGGGCCACCATTGGCGTCGCAAGAGGAGCTGCCCGGACCGTAGAGGAAGTTGCAGTACCCGCTAACCGTTGCGTTCACACCTTGGCCTGGATTGACGATGACGAAGGTTTCTCCCTCAGTCGCGGAGTACACCGCAGCATCTTCGATCACATGGTCTAGACGTCTGCGATCATACCGAACTTCAAGAGCAAGCGTGGGCTTGATCTGATAGTCGATGCCGCCCATGGACTCATGCTGCTCATAGGGCTTCAGACCAGGCGCCACACCTTCCTGATCGGCACTGCAAGTTGCGCAGGTCGTCGGGAAAGCGCGTTGGTTCAGATTCTCTACGAAGTTCATATTCGAAGGAGTTGCGCCTCCTGCGAGGTTCGCCTGAGTGGAGGTGTTTCCACTCGGGCAGTAACGGTCGCTGCTATTGAAGGCAGGTTGGAGCGAGCTGTAGTTGGTGTCAGACGGAATATAGGTGCAATTGTTCCAGTACTGACCACCGAACGAGCTGATCGCCACATTCAACTTCATCTGGTCATAGAACTGACCGTAGCCGCCGAACACCTTCATCTTGCCATCGCGGAAGACATCCCACGCTACGCCGATACGGGGAGCGATCTTGTCCTTCCACCCGAAGTTGATGGGCTTCTGAGGAGCATTGCCTCCGAAGGACTCGCCAGGCAGGTATTCTTTCTCCGCGCGGATACCAGCATCGATCGTAACGCCGCGTCCTGCAGTCCAGGAGTCCTGGCCATAGAACCCGTTGTCGTAAGCCGTAGCGTGACCACCCGTACCGAAGTCGTACACCGTTGCGTAGCCCACTGAGGTGCCTACTGGGACCTTATTCACCACGATGCCGGCGCTAAAGTCGACGTCTGGGCCTTCGCAACCGCCATTGGCATCGAGACTTGTTCCCAGGGACGCCGCAATCGAGGCGCAGTTTGCATCGCCGACCGGGCTACCGGGATCGTAATCAGCGCCGGGGAACAGTTGAACTTCAGGCTGGTTGAAGATCTGAATAATATCGTTCGAGTTTCTGTTGAGCTGGTAGCCGAACTTGAAGTTATGCGTACCAAACTTTGTGCTCTTGTACCACGAAACATCCTGATCGAGTTCGATCGCTTTGCTGGCGTTCTTGCGGGTTGTCGCGATGAGGGTTCCGTTCGCGAAGCCTGCTGTTTCGCCTAAGCCATTCGTCTCCCACACATCGACTACGTTGCCAGTCGGGTAACCGAAGTCGTGGTAGTTCTCGAAGTAGTAACCGAAGCGGGTGGTGGATACGATGCTCGGTGAGAGGGTAATATCCGCACCGGTGTTGACCGTGATGTTCGGCGCCGTGAAACCGAGAAAGTGACCGAACTGCGAGGGATCGTTAGAACTGGACACGTTGTACTGGCCCGTTCCGGTCGTGAAGTCGTACGGATAGACCGAGTCAGCCGTTGGCAACACTTCGCCGTGCTGCTTCTGAAGCTGATACAACCATGATCCGAAGACGCGGATTTTCTTCGTAGCCTGGGCATCGATACGCGCTGTGGTGTAGTAGGTGTTCGTGTTCTGGCTGAATGGCACAACGCCGGTCGCGGGATTTCCCGCAGAGGCCGGGCCGTAGTTCACGCGGCGCTCATCGCGGTTGAGATCCGGGTTGAAGCCGACAAAGAAAAATATCTTGTCGCGAAGACGCTGCGAGAAAGGAAGCAGTGGTCCACCCAATGTGAAACCTGGGCGGAAGTCGCTGTAGTGATCCTGCGTCGGCTGGTAGGCTTGCGCGATCGCATCAGACAATCCGCAATAGTAAGGGATCTTGTTTCCTGCGGGCGGGTTGCAATTTGTGGGCAGATACGCGCTCGTCCAGCCGGGCTGCGAGGTTGGGTTCGTTGTCGGGTCGTAGCGAAGCGTGTAGTTGGGACCCGCGTCGAACGCCTGGCTCTCGAAGATAGCGAAAGCTGACCCGTGGAAGTGCGAGCTACCTTTCTTCATGATCACGTTGATGACGCCACCAAGCGCGCCGCCATACTCGGCCTGAATACCCGAGCTCTTGATTTCAACCTGGTCGATAAAGTCGAAGGGCACGCTCGTGTGCGAGTACCCGCCGATAAGGTTGGCAGTCTCCTGACCTTCGACGAGGTAAGAGTTCTCTGAATCCGAGGCGCCAGCAACGGAATAACCAAAGGCCTGGCCGTTGCTGCCATTGCCAGGTGAAACGCTGCCCGTACCGTTGGACATGGTGTTGCTGCCCATCAAAGGCTCGTTGCGAGCCGACGGGGCAAACTGAATTACCGACTGGAATGACGTTCCGCGCGGAACGTAGTTCAAGACGTCCTGCGTAACGTTGGTCAGAGTGGTCACCGAGGTGACGTCGATCGCGGGCGTCTGGGAGGTGACATCAACAGACTCGGCCGTCGATCCGATCGCAAGGGACAAGTCAAGAGTAGGAGAGTGACCAACCTCGATCACCAATCCAGACTGATTCAGGGTCTTGAAGCCCTTCGCATCTACCGTCACCACGTAGGCTCCGGGAGGAAGGTTCGAAAAGTGATAATAACCCTTGGCGTCCGTATGCTCCGTCTTGACACCGACCAGGGTGGGAGTCGTTACGCTGACGGTCGCGCCCGGAACTACTGCTCCGGTTGGATCCTTGACTGTACCCTGTAGAGAACCGGTGGTCTCCTGCGCAAAGCAGAAGGTTGAAACGGTCAGCATTGCGAGGAATACAAATATCTTTTTAAACGTCACGAATTTCTCCAGTGCCTCACCTTGATGGTTGAGATCACAAACACAATTGATCCTGTGGATGGTAGAGACTGAGCATCTGGAGGGCCAAACACACCATATCTAATGGAATCTTAGATTTGCATAGTGGTGGGACGGGAGCGGTTCCCGATTAACCTTTCGATCTGGGTATATAAATATGAATTCTGGAAGAAACTTCTGTGAAATGATCAGCGAATCACGATGAAAATACTACTTGCAACAGTATCGAATCGGCGGTCGAAGGCGTCCGGACCCTCTGCCGAAATGCTTCAGGAGTACATTTCGAGAGCGTCGAGGCTTATGACCTGTACTCATCGAAATTTCGGGACGGAGGATGAGTTCCTGGAATATCTCTTGGGAGCGGCGGGGCGAACCAAGCCGATGGCGCTATTAGCGGATCGGGACGGGCAGCAATTGTCCTCAGAAGAGGTCGCGGAAGTCATTCGTTTTGCTAGAGATGGAGGCACACAACAATGGGTGCTTGCGATCGGGCCCGCCGATGGATGGTCTCCTGGAGCACGAGCGCGAGCCGATAAGCTGCTCGCATTTGGGAGAATTACGTTGCCGCACGAGTTGGCGGCTGTGGTCGCGGCTGAGCAGGTATATCGTGCTCTCACTATTCTTTCTGGTCACCCGTATCATTGCGGCCACTGAGACGCAGTGACAGATAAACTACTGATTGTAAGAGGCTAAGTGGAGATGGACATGGTGGAAAATGAAACGGTTGAGGACTCTCGACGCGGGCTGATTTTGATCAACACGGGGGCGGGTAAAGGGAAGACTACTGCTGCTTTGGGGACGGCGTTCCGGGCGGCGGGGAATGGGATGCGGGTGTTGGTTTTGCAGTTTTTGAAGGGGTCCTGGCACTATGGGGAGCTGGAGTCGGCTGAGGCTCTAAATGGTTTAGATGGTTTTACTTACGAGCTTCGGAAACTGGGGCGCGGGTTTGTAAAAGTGGGGGGTGCGGAGGCCGATCCGGAAGACCTGCGGGTGGTGGAAGTGGCTTGGAATGAGTCGGTTGAGGCGATTCTGTCGGGGGAATGGGATTTGATTGTTTTGGATGAAATCAACTATGCGATTGGCTACAAAATGCTTGATCCTGAACGAGTTGCGGACGTTCTGAGGCGCAAACCGGAGATGTTGCACGTCATTCTGACCGGTCGGAACGCTCATCCGCTGCTGGTGGAGCTGGCCGACACGGTTACGGAGATGCGCGAGGTAAAGCACGCATATCAAAGGGGTATTCTCGCGCAGCGGGGGATTGAGTTCTGATCCGGGGATCTCAGGGGGATGTGAGTTTGGTGCTGCTCCGAACTGGGTTTTGTGTTGCAATTCGGGGGTTATAGCTCGATTCTCGACGCACGGGTCCAAAAGAGGCAAAAAAAGAGGTGCCCGAGGGCACCTCTTGAAGTTTTGGTCCGTTGGGGAGGGTTAGAACAATATCTTTCCGGTGAAGAGCAGGTTGCGGGTTCCAGTTCCGGGGGTGTTGAGGTTCTGGCTTCCCGACGCGGTGTTTTCGAAGTAGTTGTTGAAGTAGGAGCCGCCGCTGCTGGCATAGTCCGCCAGGTAGTTGCCGGGGGTTCCGTAGTAGGCGCGGTTGAGGACGTCGAAGGCATCGACTTCGAGACGGAAGGTGACGCGGTTGGTCAGCTTCGTGTCCTTGAAGACGGTGAGGTCGGCGTTGTTGGTGGTGTCTCCGCGGAGGGTGTGGCGCGACGTTCCTGGGTAGGGGTTTCCGAGGATGTTGGCTGCGAGCTGGTTATTGGCGATGAAGCGCACCTGCGATGGGCTAACCACGGCTCCCGTCGCAAAGTCCTCCAGCACGGGGGCGGAGTACGTAGGTACACCCGCCGCACTGACCGAGGTGGTTGTGTCGGTGTAGATGCCGAGGGTGCCCTGCGGGGCCTTGGGGTTGGAGAGGATGGGGCGGGCTACATCGAGACCGAGGAAGTTGCTTTCGAAGGGGATATCGCTGTAGGACTCAGTGGTTGCGGGATCGCCTGGGTTCGCGTTCCCGAGGGCACCGGAGCCGGGGTTGTTTGCTACCGGTGAGCCGTTGTTAATGCCCTGGTAGTCCGTGAAGTTCTGACCGCTGGCGTAAGTCCAGATGGTGTCCGCGTTCCAACCGTTCATGACCCGATCCAGTACCGTTTTGCCGGAGTGGAACTTGGGGAAGGCATAGAGGAAGCTGATGCTGGCAACGTTGGGGAAGTCGAGCGAGCTATTGGCGCGCTCACCGTTATCCGTGTCGAGAGGATTTTGTGCGAAGGAGATGGTGTTGCCGCCGGTGCCGGTGGAGTAGACCTCGTCGGCGTTATCGATGTTGTGGCTCCAGGTGTACGCGACCGTTGCGGTGATGCCGTGATAGGCGTGCGTGGTGAGGTTGGTCTGCAGGGATTGGTACTGCGAGAACGCCGTATTGTTCACGCTGAGAACGGAGGTCTCTCCGCAGTGGAGGTAGCCAATGTCTGCTCCGCCGGCGAGGGTGCTATCTGCCGCAGTGCACAGGCTGGCGGGGTTGACGACATTGGGGAACTCCGCCGCGACAGGTGCGAGGTAGGGGTTCGCGTTAAGGGACTGGAACTGGCTGCTGGTGTGGTTGCCTACGTAGCGAACGTCCAGCACAGCCGAGTTGCGAATCTGGTACTCCATGCCGAGGGTGTAGGTTTGACCGACGGGGTAGCGGAAGTTCGCGGGCGCGGTTTGAACGGCATCCAGGAAGGGATTACCGCCGGTGGGGAGTTGAGGCGCGAGCTGCTGTTGCGCCGTTGTGAACGTTGCACCCCCGGTGGGAATGCAGTTGGTGGTGCCGCCATTGCAAGAGATGGATCCGGAGATAACGGCCGGTGCGGACTGGGCTACATTCTCCACGATGTTCTGGAACTGCGGATCGACGTTGATGGCGTAGGCGCCACGGATGACGAGCCTGCGATTGAAGGACGGGTTGTAGGCGAAGCCGATACGCGGCTCGAAGTTCTTGTAGTAGTTGTTGATGTACGGAGCAGTGGTCTCAGAGAGAGGAAGCGCCGTGCTCCAGAGCGGATTGGGGCCGAGCTGAGTTGCCTTGGTGGAGAAGTGAATGCCGTTCAGAGGTTGACCAAAGAACTCCCAACGCAGTCCGAGGTTGAAGGTGAGGTTGGGGGTAGCCTTCCAGTCGTCCTGAAGGAAGGCGGCCGCGTCGTACTCCACGAGCGGGATGGTGGGGCTGCCCTCGGCAACCTGGTCAGAGCAGAGGCCGCTGGAGCAGCCGCCGGCTACGAAGTCGTCGAGGGTATCGAAGTTGAGGGTACCGGAGACGTTGGGAAGGAAGACGTTGGGGGCGTGGGTGTCGTCGAACTCGCCACCGAAGGTGATGGTGTGGTTTCCGACGGTCCAGATGACGTTGTCCTGAAGCTGGCCGACCTTGACGATGCGGCCCTGGGGAAAGCTGCTGCTGAGACCGAGGGGGGTGAAGATGTCACCCGACTCAAGCTCGACGCCATTGGGGTTGACGTTGCTGGGGCAGTTCACGAAAGAGGTGATGGTGCAGTTGGAGAAACCGCCGCCCTCGAAACCGAGCGTGCTCTGCTGGAAGCTGTAGCGGAGCTGATTGATCCAGCGGGGACCGAAGGTGTGGGTGAGTTCCGCGCCGCCTGATTGAATGCTGTCGGAGACATTTACGAAGCCGCCGTTGGCAACGGTCTGGTAAGGAGTGTCTGGATTGTTCTGGTAGAGGTAGCGCACGAAGAGATGATCTTTGGGTGTGGCCTGCCAATCGATGCGGCCGAGATCTTCCTGGTCACTGGCGAGGGAAGGAATCTGGCGGCCGAACTGAGACATGGGAACGGTGATGCCGTCGATGGTCTCGTTGACGGTTGCGCCGATCTGGCGGGGATTGCCTTCGGTTACAGAGTAGGGGCTGAGTTGCTGGATGATGGCAACGGAAGGATTGTTGGGGAACGCGGCGGCCAAGGTGGTGAGGCCTGCGGGCGTCGGGAACTCCTGGCCGGCGCTGGTGACGAGCGCACCGTACTCACGATCCTTGAACCAGTAGGTGGAGCCAAAGGCGAAGAGCTTGTCTTTGATGATGGGGAAGCCGAGTGTGCCACCCCAATAGTTGTTGACGTAGCGCGGAACGACTGGAGCTTCGCAACCATCGGCTGCCGGGGTTTGGCCGGGAGCGCAGAAGCCGAACTGAACGCCCTTGGAGACGCCCTGCGCGAGCGAGCTGCTGAAGTCGCCGGAGTACTTATAGATCGCCGAACCATGGATGGCGTTGCTGCCGGACTTGGTGATGTAGTTGATGATGGAGCCGGCGTTACGACCGTATTGCGCGCTGAAGCTGTCGGTGATGACCTCGACCTGAGCGAGGGCTTCTTCATTGCTGAAGAAGAACTGGGGACCGGCGATGGTGGTGTCGTTATTGGACTGACCATCGATCTCGAAGTTGTTGGCGCGGCCACGCTCGCCGTTGACGGAGAAGCCGACACCGTTGGAGTTGGAGAACATGTCCGAACGCGTATTGACGACGCCGGGGATGAGCAGGGCGACTTCGTCGAAACCACCAGCGAGCGGGAGGGTGGAGACCTGCTGAGCGCTGAAGGTAGTGGTGACCTGCGACTGCGAGGTCTCCAGGAGGGTGGAGGCCGCGGAGACGTTGACGATGGATTGCGCGGTGCCGGTGTTGAGCTTTTCGACGCCCAGACCCTCGTCCTTTGCGGAGGAGACCTCAACGTTATTGAGGGTCAACGGCGAGAATCCATTCTCGGCGATGACGACGGTATAGGTGCCGATGGGGAGCGCTTTGAAGGAGAAGTTACCGTCGCTGCCGGATTTCGCGGTGGAAACGATGTGCGTGGCGTCGGCGGTTGCGGTAATCGTCGCGCCTGGAATGATCGCGCCGGTGGGGTCGGCGACCGTTCCTGAGATGTTTCCTGTGTTCATTCCCTGGGCAAAGGCGACATTGAGAGTGAGGCCAAAAGTTGCTGCAAGCAGGAGAGTTTGAGCAACTCTCCGCGATAAAACCAAAAACATGGGTGAATCTCCCTGAAACGATAACTTCTACTAACTTCTATCGTGATACGTGCATTTTCCCGGCCAAACGGCGGGGGTTCGGTATCTGGCTTAGCGGAGGGCGGTTAGCGGAAGGGCGGGAGATGTAAGCTGGGGCGGAAATACCAAAATATGGAGGATTGGGGCAGGGTGATATGGATAGTGGGAGTTTTCTGGGGGCGGAGAGGGTTGGGAGGGGAAAAAGAAGAGGCGCCCCGAAGGGCGCCTCTATGGGAAGGTTGAAGGTTGGTTAGAAGAGGATCTTGCCGCCGAAGGTCAGGTTGCGGAGACCGGTTCCGAAGCCGACAAAGCTGCCGCCGGCGTCGGCGTAGTAGAAGTTGTTGAACGAACCGTAGGGGTAGTCGCCTTCGAAGTTGTCGGGGTTACCGTAGTAGGCGCGGTTCAGGACGTTGTAGGCGTCGACTTCGAGGTGGAAGGTGACGCGGTTGGTGATGCGGGTGTCCTTGAAGACGCTGAAGTCGACGTTGTTGTAGGTGTTGCCGCGGAGGATGTTACGACCCGATCCGGGGAAGGGGTTGTTCAAGATCTTGGCGGCAAGGCGGTTGTTGGAGATGAAGCGGACCTGCGACGGGGTGATCGAAGCGCCGGTGGCGTAGTCGACCAGGACGGGGGCGGTGAAGCCTCCGCCGGTGGCGTCGCTGTCCGTGTAGATACCCAGGGTGCCAACGGGAGCCTTGGGGTTGGAGAGGATGGGACGGCCGAAGTCTACGCCGCTGCTGAAGGCGTTGGCTTCCGCCTGATCGCTGTAGGAGAGATAGGTGTTGGGATCGTCGCCGTTGACCTGCGGGGACTGGAGGCTGGTGAGGTCGTAGTCGTTGTAGGGCTGGCCGCTGTTGTAGAGCCAGACGGTGTTGGCCTGCCAGCCATTGACGACGCGGTCGGTGATGCCGTGACCGGTGTGGAAGGTGGGGATTTTGTAGGTGAAGCTGATGCTGGCAACGTTGGGGAAGTCGGTGCCGCTGTTGCCGCGCTCAGCGGAATCGGTGTTGAGCGGGCTCTGCGAGAAGGCGACCGTGTTGCCGCCACCGAAGGTTCCGAAGATCTCGGAGGTGTTATCGATGGTGTGGCTCCAGGTGTACGCGAAGGTGGAGGTGACGCCGTGGTAGCTGCGCGTGGTGAGGCTCAACTGGAGGCTGTTGTAGTTAGCGAACGCTGTGTTGGCGCGGGTGCGGACGTTGGTGAGTCCGCAGGTTTGATGGCCAATATCGCCGCCGTCGGCAAGGGTGCTGTCCGCCGCGGTACAGATGCTGGAGGGGCTGACCACGTTGGGGAAGTCAGCGGCGAGATCACCGAGGTAGGGGTTGGCATCGAGCGACTGGAAGTTGCCGATGGTGTGGTTGCCGGTGTAGCGAGCTTCGGCGACGGCCGAGTTGCGGATCTGATACTCGACGCCGAGGGTATAGGTTTCGGCGTAGGGCTCGCGGAAGTTGTGGCTGACGTTGGTCTCGTTATCCTCGCCAGGGTTGCCGCCGCGGGGAACGAACTGGGCGTCCTGCTGCTGGACGTTGCTGAAGGTTGCGCCACCGGTGGGGAGGCAGGTGTTGGTTCCAGTGCAGTAGACGGTACCGGCTGCGACCAGCGGCGCCGAGGAGGCGACGTTGAGGTTGATGTTGTAGAAGCCGGGATCGACGTTCATGGCGAAGCCGCCACGAACGACTACGCGGTGCGCGAACTGCGGATTGTAGGCGAAGCCGATGCGGGGCTCGTAGTTCTTATAGTAGTTGGGGGTAGCAGCGAGGGTGGTCTGCGACAGGGGAAGGGCGGTGGACCAGAAGGGGTCGCTGCCGGTCTGCTGCTTGACGGACTCGTTATGCAGGAGGTTGAGTGCCTGCTGGAAGAACTCCCAACGGAGACCGAGGTTGAGGGTGAGAGAGGGGGTGACCTTCCAATCGTCCTGGAAGTAGAGGGCGACGTCCTCTTCCTTGAAGGGGATGACGGGGTTGCCGAGGGTGAGGTTCAACGTGCAATTTCCGCTCGAGCATCCGTTGGCGATGAAGTCGTCGAAGCTGTCAAAGGTGAAGGTACCTGACGAGTTCGGGAGGAAGGTGTTGGGGGAGTTGGTGTAGTCGAACTCACCACCGAAGGTTATGGAGTGGTGACCGGCAGACCAGGTGGCGTTGTCCTGCACCTGACCCGCCTTGACGATGCGGCCCTGGGGAAGGTTGTCGGCGAGACCGAGGCTGCTCTCCGAACCTGTGGTGAGTTTGCCGATGCTGACCGACGACGGGCAGGTGGCGAAGTTGACGATGGTGCAGTTCGAGAAACCTCCGCCATCGAAGGCCAGGGTGCTCTGCTGGAAGCTGTAGCGAAGTTGATCGACCCAGCGGGGTCCAAAGATGTGCGTGATGTCGGCGCCGACGGAGTGAACGGCGTCGCGGACGTTGACGAAGCCGCCGTTGGCCGCGAAGTTATCTGGCTGGTCCGGCTCCTTCTGGTAGAAGTAGCGGACGTAGAGACGATCCTTGGCGGTGGGCTGCCAATCGATGCGACCGAGGTCTTCCTGATCGGTGTTGTCCACCTGCTGGGTACGGCCGAAGGGAGCGAACGGAACGTTGGAGATGCTCACTCCATTCGCAGCAACTGTCTCATAGCAGGTGCCGCCGGAGCAGGCAGCGTTGGTGGAGTTGAGCTGAACCGGGTTGCCGGACTTGACGGAGTAAGGATCAAGCGCATTGAGGGTTGCGATGGCCGGGCTGTTGGGGAACGCGGAGGCGAGCATTGTGAGGCCAGCGGAGGTGGGGAAGAGGCTGGTGCCGCTGGAGGTAAGCGCGCCGGCTTCGAGGAAGTGATTGAAGTAGGTGGAACCGAAGGCGAAGAGTTTGTTCCTGATGATGGGACCGCCGAGGGTACCGCCCCACCAGTTGCTGACGTAACGGGGGACGACGGTGGGAATACAACCATCGGAGGAGTTCTCGCCTGGGACGCAGAAGCCGAACTCGGGGCCCTTGGAGTTGCCGGGCGAGAGCGAGCTGGTGAAGTCATTCGAGTAGCGGTAGATGCCGGAACCGTGCCAGGTGTTGGTACCGGACTTGGTGATGTAGTTGACGATGGAGCCCATGTTGCGGCCGTACTGGGCGCTGAAGTCGTTGGTGATGACCTGGATCTGCTGGAGGGCTTCGTCGTTGGAGAAGAAGACCTGGGGGCCGGCGACGGAGTTGTCGTTGTTGGACTGACCGTCGAGCTCGAAGTTATTGGAGCGGCCGCGCTGACCGTTGGCGGAGATGCCGACGCCGTTGGTGTTGGAGAAACCGGCCATGTGGGTGGAGACGACGCCGGGGATGAGGAGGGCCACTTCGTCGAAGCCGCCGGAGACGGGCAGGTTGGTGAGCTGTTCCGCGCTGAAGGTGGTGGTGACTTGCGCCTGTGACGTCTCAAGGATGTTGGCTGCGGCCGAGACCTCAACGACTTCCTGAGCGCCACTGGTGGCGAGCTTTTGAGAGCCGAGAGCCGAGTCACGGTTGGCGTCGACTTCGACGTTGTTCAACGTCTTGCCGGCGAATCCGTTTGCAGCAACCACAACGGAGTAGGTGCCAACCTGGAGGTCCTTGAAGGAGAACGAGCCATCCTTACCCGTAACAGTCTTGGCCGTTTCACCGGTGGAGCCCCTGGAGGCGGTGACGGTAGCCCCGGGGATAAGAGCGCCCGTCGGGTCAGTCACAGATCCTGAGATGGTGCCGGTGGTAATACCTTGGGCGTGTGCCGTGCCGGACAGGAAGGGCAAGGCTACAAACAGGGCCAAGGCTACTGCCAGGGCGATTTTGCCAAATCGAAAAGAACGCATCGTAGAACTTCCTCCAGGAGAAGAGTGGAATGGGCTGCGGATACGGCTATTAGGAACACCCTGTCGTCGTGCGTAGGGGTAAAACAGGTGTTCATTCATTGAAAAATTTGGTGAAAACACTCTTGCATCTTGATTGCCATAGTGAAGAACCGGTAAAAATCGCGACTTTCCTTGATTAACAGGCGATTTCAGCGCGAGGGTGCATGCCTGTGTGGGCGAATTGCTACACTTGCGCGAATATTTCTATGAGAATCAAGAGCTTGTCTGGATACGATATGGGCGGACTGCGATGCTTCCGCGTTTAGAGAACGGCGGCGGGGGATGGAGACTTGGGGGTGGTTTAGGTTGTTAAGGATGGAGACGCCGGGTAGGTTGAGTTCGGTTGAGACGATTGTGGCGATCTCGACGCCGCCGGGTAGGGGCGGGATTGGGATTGTGCGGCTGGCGGGGCCGGAGGCGGTGGCGGTGGTGGCGCGGCTGGTGCGGGTGAGGCGGCCACTGGAACATGCGCGCGTGCAGAGA
>JBAULP010000040.1:0-1550 GCA_049578265.1 Acidobacteriaceae bacterium | reverse complement strand
GTTGTGGCGCTTGTGAAGGGCTTGAAGAAGAAGGCCATGCCTTGCTGCCACTTCTTATCTCCCACCATGGCAAGCCGGTCGATATCGGTTAAGTGCCGTATGTCAAACTTGATGTCTTCCCACATCGCTCCCGGCTCCCAACCCTGGAGTTCGGTCATATCGAACAGGACGCGCAATTTTCCGCGCGCCTCAACGATCCGGTCGAATTCGCGAACAAACGGGCCGTAGTCTTGCTTTACCAGTCTTCCTCTCACGTGGATCACAAGGATCCTATCGTCGCTTTCTTCGCGAAGATCAATTGGCATCATGCCCTCCTTTCAAGACCCATCAATTAACCAGCGGCTTCCATTTCCAATCGCGGATCTCCGGCAGGTCCCGGCGGTGCTTGCAAATGTACTGCTTGTGCTCGACCAACTTGTCCTTGAGTTGTTGTTTGAGATAGACCCCCTTTTCCCCAGTCTGAGGTAGGCGGTCGATGGTATCCATCACAAGGTGGAAGCGGTCCAGGTCGTTCATTACCGTCATGTCGAAAGGCGTCGTGATGGTCCCCTCCTCTTTGTAACCACGAACATGGATGTTGTCGTGGTTTGCGCGGCGATAGGTCAACCTGTGGATCAGCCAAGGATAGGCGTGGAACGCGAAGATGACGGGTTTGTCCTTCGTAAAGAGCTCGTCGAAATCGACATCACTCAACCCGTGCGGGTGCTCAGATTGCGGTTGCAACTTCATCAGGTCGACGACATTGATGACGCGAATTCTCAGGGCGGGAAGGTGCTCGCGCATGATGGCGACAGCGGCAAGCGTCTCCAGAGTGGGCACGTCGCCGCAACAGGCCATGACGACATCCGGTGCGGCGTCCTGATCGTTGCTTGCCCATGGCCAGATGCCGATCCCCTTGGTGCAGTGTTTAACCGCGGCGTCTATTGTGAGCCACTGCGGCGCTGGGTGCTTGCCCGCGACAACCACATTGACGTAATGACGGCTGCGCAGGCAATGGTCCATTACGGACAGAAGGCAATTTGCATCCGGCGGAAGATAAACGCGGACGACCTCGGCCTTCTTGTTGACGACGTGGTCGATGAAGCCAGGGTCCTGGTGGGTAAAACCGTTATGATCCTGCCGCCAGACGTGCGACGCCAGGAGATAGTTCAGGGACGAGATCTTTCGTCTCCACGGCAAGCCGGCAGTAACCTTCAACCATTTCGCGTGCTGATTGAACATCGAGTCGACAATGTGGATAAAGGCCTCGTAGCAGTTGAAGAGACCGTGACGGCCGGTAAGAAGATAACCTTCCAGCCAGCCTTCGCATTGGTGTTCGCTCAACATTTCCATCACCCGGCCGGTGGGTGCGAGAAACTCATTGTTCGGCACGGTCTCGCCTTCCCATTGCCGCTGGGTCGCTTCAAAAACGGATTCCAAACCGTTGGAGAGGCTTTCATCCGGGCCGAAGATTCGGAAGTTGTGCTCGGCGTCATTCAGCTTCGTCACGTCGCGCAGAAATTTTCCCAGCACATGCGTGTCGCCGATGCCGCGAACACCCGGCACCGGCA
>JBAULP010000039.1:0-22876 GCA_049578265.1 Acidobacteriaceae bacterium | reverse complement strand
GCCATCAACGACCTCGCCGGCGAGCAGCTCGCCCGCGCGCACCACGGATCGCTAGCCGCCGCGCAGCGCGCCGAGATCGAGCAGCTCCTCAAAGCCGGCCAGCTCCGAGCCCTCGTCTGCACCTCCTCTCTCGAGCTCGGCATCGACATGGGCGCCATCGACATGGTCATCCAGGTCGAAGCTCCTCCCAGCGTCGCCAGCGCCCTTCAGCGCATCGGCCGCGCTGGCCATCAGGTCGGCGCTCCTTCCACTGGCATCATCTTCCCCAAGTACCGCGCCGACCTCATCGCCTGCGCCGCAGCCACACAGGCCATGCACTTGGGCCTGGTCGAATCCACTCGCTTCCTCCGCAATCCCCTCGACATCCTCGCCCAGCAGATCGTAGCTATCGTCGCGCATCCGCCGCTTCCCCCCGAGCAGGCCGCGCTAGCCACCGCAGACACCTCGCCAGGAATCTCCCACTCTGCTCTGCTCGCCCTCATCCGCAGCTCCGCTCCCTTCGCTACCCTCAGCACCAACGCCTTCAACGGCGTCCTCGACATGCTCTCGGGTCTCTATCCCTCCGACGAGTTCGCCGAGCTTCGCCCGCGCGTCACCTGGGACCGCACCAACCACTGGCTCACGCCGCGCCACGGCTCCAAACGCGTCGCCATCCTCAACGGCGGAACCATCCCCGATCGCGGCCTTTACGGCGTCTTCCTCGCCAACAGCCCTAAACCCGTCCGCGTCGGCGAGCTGGACGAGGAGATGGTCTTCGAGGCCCGGGCCGGCGAGGTCTTCCTCCTCGGCGCCTCCTCCTGGCGCATCGACCAGATCACCCACGACCGCGTCCTCGTCACACCTGCTCCCGGCCAACCTGGCAAGCTCCCCTTCTGGCACGGTGACCGCGCAGGTCGCCCCATAGAGTTCGGTCGCCGCATCGGCCAGCTCGTCCGCGAGCTCCGCTCCATGTCCAAGGGCGCAGCCATCGCCAAGCTCACCCACGAGCACGACCTCGACCTCCAGGCCGCCGAGAACGTCCTCCGCTACATCACCGACCAGGAGCTGGCCACAGGCGAGGTCCCCGACGACCGCACCATCCTCATCGAACGCGTCCGCGACGAGCTCGGCGACTGGCGCGTCTGCGTCCTCACTCCCTTCGGCAGCCGCATCCACGCCCCCTGGGCCATGGCCGCCGCCGCCAACGCCGAGGCCGCCGGCCTCCACGCCGAGACCATGTGGACCGACGACGGCTTCGTCCTCCGCTTCCCCGACACCGACCAACCCCCAGACGCCAACCTCATCCTCCTGGACCCCCACCAAGCCGCCAACCTCGTAACCCAGCAACTAGGCCACACCCCCCTCTTCGCCGGCCGCTTCCGCGAAGCAGCCGCCCGAGCCCTCCTACTACCCCGCCGCCGCGCAGAGGGCCGGGCCCCCCTATGGCAACAACGCAAGCGCGCCTCCGATCTTCTAGGCGTTGCAACACGGTATCCAGGTTTCCCTATACTGCTCGAAACCTTTCGTGAGTGTTTACGAGATGTATTTGACATGCCAGCACTCTTCGAAACATTAGCGGCAATAAAGATTCAATCGATCACCGTTCAAATCTCAGAATCTCAAACACCGTCACCTTTCGCTGGCGCCGTGCTGTTTGGTTATGTAGCGAATTTCATTTACGACGGAGATGCGCCGGTGGCAGAGCGGCGCGCGCAGGCGCTTTCTATCGATCAGGACCAGTTGCGCGAACTTCTTGGTGATTCGGATTTGCGCGAACTTCTGAACGAAGAAGCGATTCGCACCACAGAGGAGCAGCTCCAGTGTTTGACCGAAGAACGCAAAGCTCGCAATCCCGACGGAATTCATGATCTCTTGCTACGGCTCGGTGAACTCTCGCGGGAGGAGCTCGCTGCGCGCTGTGAACCGCCGAGTGCCGTAGCCTCTATCGATGAATTGGCCCGTGCAGAACGTGTACTGGAGATTCAGCTCGCTGGCACGCAAAGGTTTATCGCGGCGGAAGATGCAAGCCTGTTCCGCGACCTACTTCCCGTATCGATTTCCTCTCGACTCCCGAAGACTTTCCTCGACCGATCTCACGAACCTCTACTCGAGATCGTGCGACGCTACGCTAGAACTCATGGGCCATTCACGACCATAGATATAGCGAGTCGATTCGGCTTCGTCAGGAGCGAAGTCGAACAGGTGTTGCAACAATTGGCCGGCACAGGCCGCATTATCGAAGGGGGATTCACACCAGGAGGACTCGCTCGCGAGTGGATAGACGTCGAGGTGCTGCGGTCAATTCGAAAAAAATCGCTCGCCAAGCTGCGCAATGAGATAGAGCCCGTTGAACCGCCAGTGTTCGCACAATTTCTCTCTATGTGGCAGGGCGTGATTCAGCCTCGTCGAGGACTGGATGCGCTGTTGGATGTGATCGAGACGCTGCAAGGCGCCCCCCTTGCCGCAAGTGCGCTGGAAACGGAGATTTTTCCAGCGCGGATCAGCGGCTATCAGCCGTCTGATCTTGACAAGCTCATTGCTGCCGGCGAGGTAGTCTGGGTCGGTATCGATTCGCTGGGAGATCGGAATGGGAGAATCGGCTTGTATCTCACCGAGAAGCTTCCATTGCTTTGGGCGCCAAAGACATCAAATATCGCGGCCGATATCGATGGCAAATCGAAAACAATCATTGAATACCTACAGAAAAACGGAGCTTCATTCTTTCAACCGATCCATGAAGGAGTCGGCGGAGGCTACCCTGGAGAAACGCTGGATGCATTGTGGTCTCTCGCATGGCAAGGTCTGCTGATTAACGATGCGTTTCATGCGCTTCGAGCGTATTGCGAACGGGCGGGAGTCGCAGATCGTAAGCAGAGGACGTCTCCTCGAACTCAGACGCAACAGGGATTTCGTAGTCGTCGAACAACTCCTCCTGCGGGTCAGGGTCGCTGGAGTCTAAATGCGTCCGCGCTCGATGACAGTCGCACCGCACTGACGCGAAGCGTTGAGTGGAATCGCGCAATATCACAGCAACTCTTAGCTCGCTACGGCATCGTCTTCCGTGAAACCGTTCTATTCGAGAACATACCGGGCGGTTTCCCGGCTATCTACGTCATACTGAAAGCGCTAGAGGAAAGTGGCCGAGTCCGCCGCGGCTACTTTATTTCCAAATTAGGCGGCAGCCAGTTTGCATTGCCACCAGCCGTTGAGTCCTTACGTTCCTTGAGGACGGAAGGGCGAGTAGCTGAGGATCAGGTAGTCATTCTCGCGGCGACGGATCCTGCGAATCCTTACGGCGCGCTCGTACGCTGGCCTTCTATCGCTGAAGCCGGTTCGATGATGAGCCGCACGGTGGGGGCCCAAGTCGTCCTTATCGGGGGGCATTTGCGAGCATATTTGAGGCACGGGAATCCCGCAATTCAAGTCCTTCTTCCCGAGGAGGAGCCAGACCGCTCACGCGTTGCTCGATTGCTTGCCAAATTTCTTGCTGAATATGGACGGCGAGAGGTTCAGGCGGTCGGTCTGCGCAAGCGTTCCGGGATGCTAATCAAGGTAGTGAATGGAATACCAATCCATAAACACTGGATAGCGAAGATTCTGCAGGAAGCCGGTTTTCGATCCTCCCCGATCGGATTTAATCTGCAGCGAATCAGCATTGCTTCGCAGGATGAGTTAGTCCGTTCACACGATCCAATGTAAGTGATCTCGTAATACCGCCGAGCCCATTTGTGCAATGTGCTCTCATCACTCTTATTTGGGATACATGTATAAGAGGTGTAAGTGTCTATCGCATTTTAACGGAGAGATTGATTTTTGTTCGATGGGATTTCAGCAACGATGCGATGGCTAAACGCGCCGATTGGACGTAGCTCGCCATTGCTTCGGTTGCTTTTATGCTTCGCAGCAATTCTATGTTGCTTGTGTTGTGCCATGTTCGTCGTAGCGCATCGAGAGTCAGTGTTCGTTGCCGGGGATGCGCGCTTCTACTTAGGCATCGCTACAGGAGATTACAGCGAAGTGATGCAACCCTTCGCGTCACGTCAGCTTGGAGCCATCGTAGCGGCACTGCTTGCGCGGATCCTTCACTGCACCATAGAAAATGGTTTTGTGCTGGAGGGAACTGGTTCGCTCGTCGTAATGCTCGTTGGAATTTACTACCTGATTTCGGCAACAAATGCGCCACGGTGGATCTTATTTGCAATTGCAATGGTGCCATTTTGGAATCTTCTTCTAGAAGATCTTGTACTCCCCGATCTCTGGTACTCCGCGCTACTCGTGATTGTTTTGCTTCTGTTGGCAACAGATCACATGCTATCTGCTTCGATCATGATGTTCCCCCTTATGCTTTCGCGCGAATCGACCTCTCTTACTCTCGTCTGTTTCTTAATAGCGGCGTGGGGATGGCTGCGCTGGAGAGACCGCATCGTAGCGGTCGTCGGTGCGATAGCGGGAAGCGTGACCGTAAGCCACTTGGCGTCTCGTGCACAATCAAACACGGAACATTTGCCTGAATCGCTGTACATGATCGCAAAGGTACCGTGGAACTTCATGAACAATATTCTGGGACTCGTTCCGTGGAGCGACGTCAATTCAGAATTTTGCTCAGTGCCAAGCTGGGAGATGAAGATCCATCTGGGGAAAATCCACGCGGTGGGGATTTGCGGCTTTTCGTTTGTGGGATGGATGGAAATGGCTGACGCAATGATGCGTTACTTCGGACTTCTACCTCTACTATTAGTCTTTGTCGGATGGCGAATCCGGAAACTACCCGTGCGCGGCGCGCTGCTTCGTTTTTGTTTGATCTACGGTGGCGCCAGTTTACTGCTGGCCCCGGTACTGGGAACCTGGTTCTCCCGACTCATCGGATACGCGTGGCCGATTTTCTTTGTTGCACTCCCAATCATGTTCTGCCGCCTTTCGGTTGATCTCACATCCGTTACCCGCAATTTGGCGGCCATTGGATTTCTTGGGATACATTTCTTACTGTTTTATCTATCCAACCGGTGGTCTTGGTTCACTCAACTGACTGTCGAGGCGCTCCTTTGGATACTTGGCTTCTTGCTGCTCAAGTATTGGCTTTCCACGAGCAAACTGCTGACAGATCCACCGAGTCGCGATCGGCATGAGCCCTCGCTTCAAGCAATCGAGGGCTGACGTCGACGATCCTGTCTGACGATCGCAAGGTGAAGGTCTTTACTGCGGGGACTGATCTTTCGTCTTATCCTTGCCTGTACCAAATATCTTTTGCAGTAAATTACGATGCTTCGTTGCGTCGGCAGGCGGGGCGGCGGTGGCAGGAGGCGGGGCTGGGCTAGCTGGCTTTCCGGTGAAGAAACTGAATATCCGACTACCAAGCGATTGCGAGTTTTCTCCCATGTGCGAACAAGTGCTCTCCGGTGCAGTTCCGATCAGGAATGCAGCGGAGAAGCTGTCGGATGGGCACGAGTCGTCCGCAATGAGATCGGTAGCGCGATCAATGCGCACGACTTCAACGCCACTGGGAGCGGGCCCAAGCGTTTTCATATCGGAGTACTGGGGAATTCGAATCGCGCGATTCATGAATTCGGCCCAAATCGGAGCCGCTGCATCCGCGCCCTGCAACTTGATGTCCGTGTAATCATTGTTGCCAACCCATATGACGCAAAGCAGGTTAGAGGAATAGCCTGCAAACCAGGAGTCATTCTCCGTTCCCGTCTTACCGGCTGCCGGGGCGGTGAAACCGTGTTGCCGAACCGAAATACCTGTACCGTAATTCATTACGCCTTCGAGCAGAGATTGCGTGAGAAAAGCCGCGCGAGGGTCGACGACTTGTTTCGCTTCCGGTGCAAAATCGGCGACGATATCCCCTTGCGGATTCCGAACGCTGGCTAGAACCCAAGGCTTAAGATGGACGCCATTGTTTGCGAAGACCGTATAAGCACCAGCCATTTCGAGCGGCGAAGCGCTATATGTGCCGATCGCAACGGAGGGTGTACCTCTGGCATTCACAATGCCAGAGGAGCGCGCTAACGCAGCCACATTGTCGTAGCCAACCATCTGGGCAAGGGCAATTGTCGCGATATTAAGTGAGTGGGCCAGAGCATCCGCGGCCGTGACCATACCCGGATACTCCCCTCTGACGAAGTTGCCGGGAATGTATGGACGTCCATTGATGCTGAAGTCCTGAGGGTCGTCATTAATTTTCGTCAGAGCAGTGAAGACACCGCTCGATCCAAGCTGAGTTCCATCGAGAGAAGTTCCGTATGCTGCCGCATAAACAAAGGGCTTGAAGATCGAACCTGTTGGTCGTTCCGCAAGGGCGTGGTCCAGCTGTGATTCGCCATAGTTGCGGCCCCCGATCAGAGCAAGCACCTGCCCAGTATGGGGATTGAGCGCGACTAATGCCACCTGCGGATAATCGATGCGCCCGTCGGGTTTGTAATCAGCAGTAAATCTCTCGCCTTTCTTATGGTGTTTAAGAAAGTAACGGTGGCGGACGAGTTCATCCACGTTTTTCATGCCGGCCTCAACTGCTGCCGCAGCCGCAATCTGAAGCTCGGGGTCGAGCGAGGTATAGATACGCAGTGCAGAGTGGGCAGTCGTCGACTCACCAAGGCGCTGAACAATCTCGTCATGAACCAGATCAACGAAATAAGGTGCTTCCGATGCGTCCACATCCGGCGGCGCGAGGCGAATGGGTTCCGCCTTGGCTGTTTCAGCTTGTTGTTGGCTGATCGCTCCCGTCTCCACCATTGAATCAAGCACAAGATTGCGGCGATCCATTGCGCGCTCGGGATGCCTGTATGGAGCGAAGTAGTTCGGACGCTGAATCATTCCCGCGAGCAGTGCGCAGTCAGCCAGGTCAAGCTGTCTCAGATCTTTCCCAAAGTATGCCTGGGCCGCTTCACCAAATCCATTGATTGCGAAGGACCCTCTCTGTCCAAGATTGATTTCGTTCGCATACATCTCGAAAATCTGCTGTTTAGTGAACCGAGACTCGAGCTGAAACGTAATCACGATCTCGGCAATCTTTCGGGAGTAGGTCTTCTCCGGGGAGAGGAAGAAGCCACGCGCAAGCTGCTGCGTGAGCGTGGATCCGCCACAGTTCATGCGGTGCGCCAGAATATCCTGCACGGCACATTTTGCCGTACGAACATAATTAATTCCGGAATGCTCAAAGAACCTTCGGTCTTCGATGGCTAATACCGCTTGCACCATCTGCGGAGGAATCTGGTTGTAGGTTACGAGTCGACGCTTTGTTCGATTGTTGTCCTCAGACAGTGCTGTGATTAGCTGAGGCTCAAGCTTATACGCGGACAACGCCGCACCATTCTCTGCGGTAATACTTTGGACCTGTCCATCGGTTGTGGCGATGGTCGCTCCGTCCATCGCTAGATAGCTCTCCGAACCAGGCTTTATAAGAATTGACCCGCCGCGAAGTTCATAACTGCCAAGTTGCGGATTGGAGTTGTATCCGGCACGCCTCAACGCCGCTGCGATCTGGCTCGCGGAGAGCTCCTGCCCGGGGCGGACTTCTTGAGGTGCAGCATAGATTTGTGCCACAGGCGGAAAAAGAGGCCCTTTAGCAAGACGCTCTGCTACCAGCCCACGATATTGGAAGTAATAGTAGCTAAAAATTGATGCCCCAATGACCACGAAGGCGAGTATGAGAACGAGGCCCGCTCGCACCAATTTCCAAAGGAGCGGATGAGTATTTCCACCGAGTTTGAGTTTCACAGGCATTGGTTTAGGAAAGAGCGGCTTCAGTGCTTGGACGCGGCGAGCAGGGAAACGAGATGTTGTGCGATGGAATCAAGGCCGACATCCGTGGTTATTCGGTTGAGACGGTCGACCAGTTCAACCTGACCGTCAGCGAGCTTCTTACCGATATTGATGCGATACGGAACCCCAATAAGTTCTGCATCCTTGAATTTGACTCCAGCTCGTTCATCACGGTCATCAAGGAGCACATCGACTCCGGCAGCATGAAGTTGGCTGGCAAGCTGCTCGCCTGCTGCTAGAAGCTCCGGCTCTCGCACATTAGTGATCGTTACCACCACTTCATATGGCGCAATAGCTGCTGGCAATACATATTGCTCGATTCCGGACTCAAAGCCGAACGTCGCCGCGCTAGATTCAATCGCCGCAGTAAGAATGCGTTCGATACCGATTCCGTAGCAGCCCATGATCGGTGTTACTTCTTTCCCATTCGAGTCAAGAACTCGGGATCCCATGCTATCGCTGTATTTGTAGCCCAGCTTGAAGATGTGACCAATCTCCACGGCTTTGCCAAGGCGCAGCGGCTCACCGCCAAGGGGATCAAGCTCGCCCTCGTTGATATTGCGAATGTCAGCAACCAAAGTTGGTGTGAAGTCTCGTGCGGGCGTTACGTTTCGGTAGTGGTAGTCCTGTTTGTTTGCGCCAGCCACAAGATTGGTGCGGTTTTCCAGACCAAGATCCATCACCACAATTGTCTTCAGCCCCTCGGCCGCGAGATCGCGCAGAACACCCTTCAATTTTGCGAGTTCCTTGCCCGAGTTGAGCCCGTTCAAAGAACCTCGGGTCATTACCTCACCGAGGCCAACTGGCCCCAGAAACCCCGCTGGACCTCCTATGTGCAGGTCCAGTTCAGGCGGCAGCATGGGGCGTAACTCCACGACGCCTGCAGCAGCGCAAAGCTTCGTCTCATTGACCTGATGGTCGCCACGAAGAAAGGCAACGACCGGCCGCTGTGGCGCTCCGGATGCGAGCGCAGAGGGAGTGCCCATAAACGCGACGCACTTAATGTCTTGGGAGGCCTGAATGCCAAAAAACTCCGTGACGTCTGCGATCGAGGCTTTTCCCGGCGTATAGACCAGCTCCGGCATTCCATCTCCTGTAGATTGCAGATCTTCGACGGGAGCGAGCGCGCTTGTGGCCTTCTCAAGATTTGCTGCGTATCCTGAGGCAGAACTAGCGATTAGATCCTCCCCAGCATCGGTATAGACCATGAACTCCTGGGATTGCGACCCGCCCATCGCGCCAGAGTCCGCCTCAACCGACACAAATTCCAAGCCACAGCGCGTGAAGATGGCACGATAGGCGGCATCATGCTTGTTGTAGCTTTCGTCCAGACCCTTGTCATCGATGTCGAAGGAGTAGGAGTCCTTCATAATGAACTGCCGGACGCGCAGCAGACCGCCCTTTGGGCGCGGTTCGTCCCGAAACTTTGTTTGGATCTGATACCAGATCTGAGGCAGTTGCTTATAGCTGCGCAGTTCGTTCCGGGCAATTGAGGTCATTACCTCTTCATGAGTCATCGCGAGGCAGAGCTCGGCGCCTTTGCGATCCTTCAGGCGGAACATATTGTCGCCCATACCGGTCCAGCGACCTGACTCCTGCCAGATCTCTGCCGGATTCAACGCTGGCAGATAGAACTCCTGGCCAATATTGTCCATCTCTTCGCGAACGATCGCGATGATCTTGTTCAGCGATCTCTGTCCCAAAGGGAGGTAGTTGTACAGGCCGGCACCAAGCTGGCGAATGTAGCCGGCTCGGAAGAGCAGCTTATGACTTGCGACCTCGGCTTCGGATGGAGCTTCGCGGAGGGTGGGGATGAACAACTTCGACCAACGATGCATATCCCATTGATTGTATCGGAGCAGAGCTTGCCTCGATTTATGCGATCGCAGTCCAGAAATAACCCACTACGCGAGGAGGTCGTGGAGGTGGAGGATGCCCTGGGTGGGGGTGGTAGGGGTGCCGTCTGTGGTGACGATGAGGGCGGTGATCTTGTGGCGCTCCATGAGGGTGAGGGCGTCGATGGCGAAGGGGGTTGGAGGGATGGTGCGGGGGTTGGGGTTGAGGATGTCGGCGGCGGATAGGTGGAAGGCGTCGGGGCCGGAGCGGGCGAACAGGCGGCGGAGGTCGCCGTCGGAGATCATGCCGAGGAGCTTGCCCTTGGACTGGACGGTGGTGAGGCCGAGGCGCTTGGCGGACATCTCGTGGATGATCTCGGGAAGGGTTGCGGTGGGAGCGACGACTGGGATTTCGTCCCCGGTGTGCATGAGCTGGTCGATGGTGAGGAGGCGCTTGCCAAGCTGGCCTCCGGGGTGAAGCTCGGCGAAGTCCTGGGGCTGGAAGTTGAGGCGGCGGCTGACGTCGATGGCGAGGGCGTCGCCGAGAGCTAGCATCGTGGTGGTCGAGGAGGTTGGGGCTAGCTGGTGGTTGCAGGCCTCGCGGTCGACGCTAACGTCGAGGACATGCGCGCTGGCTTTGGCGAGCGGTGAGGTCGCGCAGCCGGTGAGCGAGACGAGCGTGATGCCGAGACGCGGGAAGACAGGTAGGAGGCGAAGGAGCTCGTCGCTGCCACCTGAGTACGAGAGGGCAATGACTACATCGCCGCGGCTCAGCAGGCCCAGATCTCCGTGGAGAGCTTCGGTGGGATGGAGGAAATGCGCGGGCGTTCCGGTGGAGAGGAGGGTTGCAGCGATCTTGCGGGCGATGAGGCCGCTCTTGCCTACTCCTGTGAGGACGGCGCGACGACCGCTTCGGGCGGCGTCTGCGAGGAGCGCGGCCACCTGGTCAAACACCTCAGCCTGTGGGCCTTCGAGGCGCTGGGCTAGCTGTTCGAGGGCCTGGGCTTCGATGCGGACCAGCTCGGAGGGACGGCGAAGCGCGGGTGTTGGAGGGGCTTGGGGCATTGCGTGTCGGACAGATATTGGCTAGAGAGAATGCTAGCAGACCGCGCATCGGAGCTAGACTAGAAGAGGAGTGCAGGAGCGGATTTGGCCTGCGCGCGAGGGTGATTTCGTGGTTCGTCGGTTGAGCATTGTGGTGTTGATGATCGCGGGTGTCACGCTGATCGTGTTGGCTGGAACGCATAACCTTCGGCATCGGCAGATGGTGATGCAGAAGGCGCAGCAGGAAGAGGTGACGTTAACGCCTGCAAGCTCAGGTGCTTCGGATACGGGTGATGACCCGATGGCGAAGACGATGATGGGCAAGGTTGCGCCCTCGTTCACGCTGGTGGATCTGAGTGGCAAGAAGGTGTCGCTGGCGGACTACAAGGGACATGCGGTGGTGCTGAACTTCTGGGCTACGTACTGCGGACCTTGCAAGCTGGAGATGCCCTGGTTCCAGGATCTGCAGAACAAGTACAAGGGCCAAGGGCTCGTGGTTCTCGGGTTGGACCAGGACGATGGCATGCCGGTGAAGCAGGTTGCGGCCGCTTCCAAGCAGGTTGGTGTGACGTATCCGATCCTGATGCCGGATGATTCGGTGTCGAAGAGCTACCAGTTGAGCGACTACATTCCTGAGACGTTCTACGTGGACAAGAGCGGAAAGATTGTGGACGAGACGATTGGAGCGCACTCAAAGAGTGAGCTTGAGGCTGATATTCAAAAGGCCATCGCGGGTGGCGTGTGAGGGTTGCGCTGGCTGGTCTTTGCGTGATGTTGGTTGCGGCTCCGCTGGCTGCACAGAGCATTCAGCTAGGCGGTCTGCCTTTGGCGCACAAGCAGCATGTGGAGCTGGTGAGCGATTCGGTGCAGGTTCTGGCTGGGCAGCCGCAGGTGGTGGAGCTGCGGTTTCGGGTGCAGGATGGATTCCATATCAACTCGCATACTCCGAATGACCAGTTGTTGATTCCGACTGTGCTGCGGTTGGATGCTGGGAGCGGCGTGAAGGTGGAGGATGAGCAGTATCCGAAGGGGTCGAAGTTTCGGCTGCCGTTGAATCCTGGAGATGCGCTTGATGTGTACCAGGGAGAGTTTCGGGTGAAGGTGCGGTTGCTGGCTCCGAAAGGGGCTTCGACGCTGAACGGGGAGCTGCATTACCAGGCCTGCGACAATGCTTCGTGCTTTCCTCCGCGGACGTTGAAGGTGATGATTGCGGTAAGCGGAGAGTAGTTCAAAACAGGCAGCTTGCGGCAAACCGCGCTGCGAAAACTGGCGTCTTAAGGACTGGCTAGGTGGAACCGGTCGAGGGACGAAGAGTGGCCGGTTTTCTTCCAAATTCAGAGCCTCTGGTTAGAGGAGCGGACGATGCGCCGTTGGATTACGTTTTTCCTTTCAAGTGCAGCAGTTGGAGTGATGGTATTGAGCTCGCCTCAGATGCTGGGGCAGTCGAAGCAGACGGAGATGGAGATGCAGTCGCCGATAGTGCAGCAGGTGCGCAAGAAGATTGGCGGCCTGACGGACTATGACGTTTTTGACTGGATCACGTTCCAGGTTCACGGAAGCACGCTGGTGCTTCAGGGGTACGCGTCGCGGCCGATTTTGAAGAGCGAGGCTGGGCGGGTGGCCAAGGATATCCACGGCATTGAGACAGTGGACAACGAGATCAAGGTGCTGCCGCTGTCACCGATGGACAACCGGATCCGGAGAGCGGTGTACGACAAGATCTACCGTAATCCGGCGCTAAGCCGGTACAACGCGAACCAGGGCGGCTATCGGTCGTTTGGCGGACCGATGATGGATGCCGTGATCAATAACCCGCCGATTGGGTTCCATGCGATCCACATCATCGTGGATAACGGGCATGTGACGCTGTACGGCGTGGTGGACAGCAAGGGCGACGCGACGATTGCAAAGGTGCAGGCTGACACGGTTTCGGGCGTGTTTTCTGTGAACAGCGACCTGATTGTGGCGCCGAAGTCGTAAGAGGAAGGGGGGTACCCCCCCTCCCCCCCGGATCATTTGCTGTAAGTGGATGAAAAGGCGCCGGTTACGGGTAAGGTATTGACACTCCACTGGTTAGCATAAGCCGTTTGTTATCAGGTTGTTGCGGGCG
Organism: Acidobacteriaceae bacterium; assembly: GCA_049578265.1. GTDB lineage: Bacteria > Acidobacteriota > Terriglobia > Terriglobales > Acidobacteriaceae > Granulicella. The sequence continues at coordinate 10,147 of JBAULP010000039.1, read as the reverse complement.
ATTTTCTGCTAAGCGTACTTTTTATCAAAGGTTTAGGGGTAAGGTGTTGCAATCCTTTGGGTTAGAGGTGCGTTTCTGGGTCGGGTGGGGATTTTTGGCTGTATGTGGTTGATGGGGCACTGGTTACGGGTAAGAATGACATTAGAAACGGGTTAAGGGTGGTTTTGGGGTGGGGTGGGTTTCGTGGTTGGTTTGAAGAAGGCAATTTGGTCGTTCCGCCTTCGGCTTCACTCCAGCCTTCGGCAGAGCGGAAGCGTCTTCGACGCGGGCTTTTACGGCACGGCTGAAGCCGTGCCCCTTCGAGGGTGGTCGGTGGGCCTTGGGGTCTAGTTAAAGTTTAGCGCCTTGGGTTGGGTAGGTATGCCACGCGGATGTGGTTTGGAATGTTGGGGTTGAGGGGTTTGGGGGGTTGACATGCTGTTTTTGGGCTGTTTTTGAGGGAATTATTTTGGGGAATTCATGCGTGTATCGTAGCCAAATGATTTCTTCCATTGCGTTTTCAGTCCTGGGATGGGTGCTATGCTCGCTAGCCGCTCCTGCGAAGCAATCCTACTGGGAGGAAGTGCTCAAGCCAGATGTTCTGCCAGTTTGGATCGGCGGTACGGCTGCGTTGGTTGCTAGTTTAGTTGGCGTCGCGACTCTGATATACATAGCCGTTCAAACCAATGCATCCGTTAAAGCGGCAAATGCAGCAAAGAAAAGCGCGGATGCTCAAATCAATATCGAGAGGCCGTGGCTGTTGATCGAGTCTCTCGATCTACCTCAATTCACGGTTGTTCGCGTGGGAGACCCACGAATACTCCAGAGAATACTGAGATACGAAATTAAGAATTATGGAAAGACGCCAGCGCGCGTTCGGGCGCTAAGGGTCGTGCTCGCTGTGGGGGATTCTCCAGAGTTCCCGCCCAATGCTCTCGATGTTTTCGGTACCGAAAACTTTTCAGTCAACCCCCACATAATTCCGCAGGGGGACAAGCGAAAGCACGACATTGATGCAACCCCTGATTACCCTCTTACAGACGAGCAGCACATGGAGATTGCGAGAGGAGAAGCGATGTTCTTGTGGGCTTATGGACTTGTTCGGTACGGTGACGTTCACGGGGAATGGTACGAAACGCGAATTTGCTATCGCTGGGATGCGAAAGAGGGATTAGTGCTGGCCGGACCGTCCGAATATAACCTCTCGACGTAGGACCGGGCCTCTGTGCCATAGGCACCATTTTGGGGCAAGCTTACCTAGGGCTTCGCCCTGGACTGGTATGAGGCGGACCTTTGGCCCTTCGAGCAATGGCAACAGCAACGGGGTTGCTGGTTGAAAAGGTGGTTGCGGTTGTGGTGGGTGAGGCACCTTCGGGGTCCTTCGGCTGCGCGCTACGCGCTTCGCTCAGGATGACAGCGTAAAACGGGCGACGATAGCGGCAAATGCAAAGGCCAATGCGGGGGTCCTTCGCTTCGCTCAGGATGACGGCGTAAAACAGGCAACGGCAACGACAACCGCAACGGCAACTGCAACTGCAACTGCAACGGCAACGGCAACGGCAGATCCCTGCGGGATGACAAACAAAAAGGCAACCGCAAGGGCAACGGCAACTACAATGGCAACGGCAACTGCAACTGCAACTGCAACTGCAGATCCCTGCGGGATGACAAACAAAAAGGCAACCGCAAGGGCAACGGCAAAAACAACGGCAACGGCAACCACAACGGCAACTGCAACTACAACTACAACCACAACGGCAGATCCCTCCGGGATGACAAACAAAAAGGCAACGGCTGCGGCGGGTGCAAGGGCCGCGGCAACGGTTAGCGGGGGTAGTCTTGCCAGAGGTATTCGAGGGCTTCGGGGAGGGTTTGGGCGCGGACGGCGTGGTCTACGTGGCCGGCGTTTTTGGCGAAGACGAATTGGTAGGGGTAGTGTTTGGCGGCGAGGACCTGGGCCATGGCTTCGTTGGCGGCTACCCAGTCGTGCATGTTGTCGCGCATGATGTTGGGGTTGTAGAGGTCGCGGTCGCCTACTTCAAGCCAGAGGCGGAGGGGCTTGCGGCGGGTGTTGGGGATGAGGGTGGTGTGGAAGCCCCAGGCGCCTTCGGGCGTGGCGGGGTTGAAGGGCCACTGCTGGTTGACGTACGTGCCGGAGTAGGTGAGGACGCGGTGGTAGAGGTTGGGGCGGTACCAGGCCATGATGAGGGCGCAGGAGCCTCCGGAGCTGCCGCCCATGGTGGCGCGGGCGTTGGGGTTGTGGGAGAGGCGGACGTGGGCGTGGGATTCGACGAGGGGGAGGACTTCGTGCTCGACGAAGTCGGCGTAGCGGGGGGAGAGGGTGTCGTACTCGAGGCCGCGCTCGGAGCCCTGGGCGTCGCCGCCACCGTTCTGGATGGAGATGGCGACCATGGCGGGGAGTTTGTGGGCGGCGATGAGGTTGTCTAGGACGGTGAAGAGGAGGGGGTCGGGGCCGTCGGCGCCTACGATGAAGGGGGCGATGGTGCCGGGACGGTAGTTTGCGGGGACGTAGACGGTGACCTTGCGGGTGTAAGGGGCGGGGTGGCTGGTGGTGACGTCTAGCTGCGCGGGGTTGGCGGGGTTGGGCGTGCCGAAGGTTCCGGGAGTGCGGGCTATGCCGGGGTAGTAGTGGGAGTCGGCCGAGGACATGGTGAAGGTGATGAGGGTGCCGTGGGGGATCGCGGGGTTGGGGAGGGAGTCTGGGGATGGGGGGTGCGTGGGGCCTATAACAAAGTTTCCGTTTGCGGTGGGGGGCGGGAGGGTGCCGTCGGGGAGGTCAGTGGGTGCTGGGCGCATGGCCAGAGTTCGGATTGGCGGCGTGGGACGGACGTAAGGTGTTTGCGCTGCTGGGGTGGGAGTCTGGGCGAAGGCCAGCGGTGTGGTGGCGGCGAGGGTCAGGAGGGCGGCGGTGCGGAGGTGCATGGGAGGCTCCGGGGTGGGGCGGTGGGTTGCGGCGGGTTGGGATAGCGGCTAGTCTAGACGACTTACGATGGCGGTTAGACGAGCCCGCGTGACGCGAAGACGAGGATATCGCGAAGAGAATGAGGATGGTGATTGGACGTGGTGAGTGAGGCGGAGAAGAGGCGGCTTCGGGAGATGGCGGTGGAGGCGGCGGGGCGGGCTTATGCGCCTTATAGTGGGTTTCGGGTGGGGGCGGCTTTGTTGCTGGAAGATGGTGGGGTGGTGACCGGGTGCAATGTGGAGAATTGCTCGTACCGGTTGACTTGCTGTGCGGAGCAGGGGGCGATTGCGCGGGCGGTGGCGGAGCGGGGGCCGGGGGTTCGGGTGCGGGCGGTGGCGGTGGCGAATTTGAATGGGGCCGCTAGTATGCCTTGCGGAGCTTGCCGGCAGACGCTGGCGGAGTTTGGCGGGGATGAGGTTTTGGTGCTTTATCCGGGAGAGACGGGGGCGATGGAGACTACGCTGGGGGAGTTCCTGCCGGCGGCGTTTCGGGCGGCGTATCTGGGGTAGAAGGAGTAGAGGTGTTTGCGGGGAATAGCATTCCCTCAGGGCTGAAGCCCCTTTCAAGATGGACTGTTTACGGCGGGGCTGAAGCCCCGCCCTTTCAAAGCGGAGATGCTGTTCGGCGGGGGTTGAAGCCTCGCCCTTTCACAAAACGGAGATCTTTCGGGATAGGAGTGGTCGGATGCATGCGATTGATTTGGTGTTGAAGAAGCGGGATGGCGGGGAGTTGTCGGCGGCGGAGATTGAGTGGCTGGTGCGGGCTGTGGTTGCGAATGGGGAGGCGAAGCTGGCGGCTGAGGCGGGGAATGCGGGGGTCCTTCACTCCGCTCAGGATGACGGCGAAAGACAAGGCGAGACGATTGGAGATTCCAGCGAGACGATTGGAGCCTTCAGCGAGACGATTACGGACGCGCAGCTTGGGGCGTTTTTGATGGCGGTGTTTCAGAGGGGGATGTCGCTGCGGGAGCTGGGGGAGCTTACGCGGGCTATGCGGTTTTCTGGGGAAGTGTTTGATGCGAAGGGGTTGGAGACGTTTACGGTGGATAAGCACTCGACGGGCGGGGTGGGGGATAAGAGCTCGTTGCTGATTGCTCCGGTTTGGGCTGCGGTGGGGATGGATGGTGGGGGAAGTGTGTCGGTGCCGATGATCTCCGGACGCAGCCTGGGTCACACAGGCGGGACGCTGGACAAGTTGGAGACGATTCCTGGGTTTGATTCGCAGCTTGGGTTGGCGCGGATGCGGGAGGTGCTGGTGGAGTACCATGCGGCGCTGGTGGGGCAGACGCCGCGGCTGGTGCCGGCGGATCGGATTCTGTATGGGATGCGGGACCATACGGGGACGGTGGAGTCGCCGTTTTTGATCTGCGCGAGCATTATGAGCAAGAAGCTGGCTGAGGATTTGCGCGGGCTGGTGCTGGATGTGAAGGTGGGGTCGGGCGCCTTTATGCCGACAGCCGAACGGTCGAGATTTTTGGCGGAGTTGATGGTGTCTACCGGGGAGTCGGCGGGGACGAAGACGGTTGCGCTGCTGACGGCGATGGAGGAGCCCATGGGCAGGTTCTCCGGGAACTGGGTGGAGGTTTGGGAGTGCGTGGAGATTATGAAGGGCTCGCGGCATGCTATGTCGGCGGACTTGATCGAACTGGCGAATGCGTTGAGTGGTTGGGGGCTGTTTCTGGCGGGACGCGCGGGGTCTCCGGATGAGGGTGCGACGATGGCCGATGAGGTGTTGCGGTCGGGCGCCGCGTACGCGGCCTGGCTGAAGATTGTGGAGGCGCAGGGTGGGGATGTTGGTGTGTTTGAGGACCCGGCTGCGTTTCACAAGCCGAAGGCGATGCGTGTGCTGCGGGCTTCGCGGGCGGGGTACCTGGCGGGGATGGATTGCAAGGAGATGGGGTGGGCCGTGCAGCGGCTGGGGGCTGGGCGCGCGAAGCCGGGTGATCCGGTGAGCGCGCATGCGGGAATTGAGAGCCATGCGAAGATCGGCGATCACGTGGAGGTGGGGCAGCCGCTGTTTACGCTGTTCAGCGAGGATGAGGCGTTGATGGAGGAACCGTTTGGGATGATCGAGCGGACGGTGCGGATTGAGGATGCGCGGACGGTGCGGCTGCCGATGGTGCGCGAGGTGGTGCGAGCGGAGTAGCTCCTGGGGAGATTGGGGCGAAGTTAACCTGCAGGTCTCTCCACTGCGCGAAACGATGAAGCCGTTTTGCTCCGGTCAAGATGACAATTTTTTTGTTGCGCAGAAACAGCCTCATCTGCAAGAGCCGGTTCATTGCTGACGAGAGGATGAGGCTTCGGGTTAGACTTTGGCGGGCTTGTTCTGCATGTAGTGCTGGATGGATTTTTCCCAGTCGAGGGTGGCGGCCGTGTGGCCGGCGTTGTGGCGGCGGGCGTTGCGGTTTTCGGTGGGGGTGGGCTCGGCGGCCTGGGGCTCGGGGACTTCGACGGGGGCGGGGACGCCTTCGGGACGGAAGGAGCGGGGGAGTTCACTTTGCTTGAACTCGACACCCTCTTCAGCGAGGCGGCGGGCGGTGGCGACGAGCGGGTCGCGCTTGAGAGTGAGTTTGCGAACGGCGGCGGCGCGGGCTGCGTCGGTGGCGAAGACCTCAAACTTGAGCAGGTGCGCGAGGCGGCGATCGTAGAGGTCGATCTCAGCGTGGAGGGTTTTGAGCTGGTACTTGCTTTCTATGGTGGGGGTATTAGACATGCGCGCTCCAGAGCCGGGGAGGCTCAAGGTGTGGGTGGAATGGACGGATGGGTCCGCGGCGCGAGGACGGTGCGGGAGATGCGCTGGGGCACGAAGAGCTGCGCGGGGCAGGAAATGCGAAGGGGCGGTTCGAGACCGAACCGCCCCTTCTTGAAACTGACTGTTGCTTACAGAGCCTGAACGTTCTCAGCCTGCCAGCCCTTGGGTCCCTTGACCACGTTGAACTGAACGCGCTGACCTTCCTGAAGCGAACGGAAGCCGTTCGACTGGATGGCGGAGTGATGCACGAATACGTCATCGCCATTCTCACGGCTGACAAATCCGAAGCCCTTGGCATCGTTAAACCATTTAACTGTTCCCTGTTCCATTATTCTTGTTCCCTTTTAATGCAATGTACCGCTGAACGCTTGTTGGTGTTTGCGTGTAGAGCGGTAGAGCCGGAACAAGCAAATAGACCAATCGTATTCGACGACCAGCTTTAGTGTACCATGCGCGGGCTGTGACGGCGATAGTTGGACGGATGGGATTGCGAAAGGTGAGTTGTCCAGGCTAGTCGAGCGAAAGAACAAAGGCGATCACGCAAAGGGCGCGAAGTTTGACGTCAAGTTTCGCGAAGGGGCCGGTGAGGGTTGGATGGGTGGTCTGGCTTTGTGCGGGGGCGAATGGGTACACTGCCGTTATCACCCTGCGATTGGCGTATGGTTGCTAGTTGTATTCACCAGCTTTTCTAAGCTCTTGCTGCCTAATTTGTTTTTAACGGAGCCTGCCTTTGGGACGATTTACCGGACTGCTTGGACTCTTTGTGTTCGTTGCCCTGGCGTATGTGTTCTCGACGAATCGGCGAGCGATTCGATGGAAGACGGTGGCGTGGGGGTTGGGGCTGCAGATCCTGTTCGCCATTGGGGTGATCAAGTGGACGTTTGGGCAGAGGATGCTCAAGAGCGTTTCGGATGTGATTACGGGGCTGCTGGGACATGCGGCGGATGGATCGGGGTTGGTGTTTGGGTACCTGGGGATTCCGTCGAACCGGCTGAGCGTGTTTGCGTTTTCGGTGTTGCCGACGATTATTTTTGTGAGCGCGTTCTTTGCGATCATGTATCACATTGGGCTGATGCAGAAGATTATTCGCTGGGTGGCGTGGGCGATGCAGCGGACGATGGGGACGTCAGGCGCGGAGAGTACGAATGTGGCGGCGTCGATATTTATGGGGCAGACGGAGGCTCCGCTGACGATTCGGCCGTTTCTGGAGGGGGCGACGCGCAGTGAGCTGATGACGATTATGACGTCGGGGATGGCGCATGTTTCCGGTGGCATTATGGCCGCTTATATTTTGTTCGGGATCAATGCGAAGGACTTGTTGAGCGCGGTGATTATGACCGCGCCGGGAACGATTCTTGTAGCGAAGATGCTGGTGCCAGAGACGGAGGTGCCGGCTACGGCGGGGACAGTGATTATGCCGCCGGACTCGGAGCACAAGGACGAGAATCTGGTGGGGGCGATTGCGCGCGGGACGATTGATGGCGGGCAGTTGGCGTTCAATGTGGCGATTATGCTGATCAGCTTTGTGGCGCTGGTGGGGTTGGCGAATGGGATTATGTTGGGGATCTCGAACTTTGCGTGGGCACATGGGCGTATACCGTTTCCGCACTCGCTGAACAATGTGCTGGGCGTGGTGGGAGCGCCGGTGGCTTGGCTGATTGGGATTCCGTGGCATGATGCGCGGACGATTGGCAACCTGCTGGGAACGCGGACGATGATCAACGAGTTTCTGGCGTTCGATATGCTGGGGAAGATTAAGGGCTCGCTGCCGCCGAGGACGTTTTCGATTGCTACGTTTGCGCTGTGCGGGTTTGCGAATGTGGGGTCGATTGGAATGCAGATTGGCGGAATTGGGGCGCTGGCGCCTACGCGGAGAGGCGATCTCGCGAGGCTGGGCGTGAGGGCGATGCTGGCCGGGACGATGGCGAATCTGATGTCGGCGAGCATTGTGAGTATGTTGATTAAGTAGAGGCGAGGGAGAGAGATGTCTGACCATTACACGCGTGCGTTTGCGGCTGCGCAGTATGTGCGGTCGATGCATAAGCCGGAGCCGAGGCTGGCGATTATTTTAGGGTCGGGGCTGGGGAACTTCGCGCGGCAGGTGGAGGATGCAACGACGATCGATTATGGGGAGATTCCGGGGTGGCCGGTGTCGACGGTGGAGGGGCACAGCGGGAAGCTGGTACTGGGGATGATGGGCGGGGTGAGTGTGGTGGTGATGCAGGGACGCGTGCATGCGTATGAGGGCTACTCGATGAACGAGGTGACCTTTCCGATGCGCGTGCTGGGATTGCTGGGATGTACGGCGCTGATTGTGACGAACGCGGCGGGCGGGATCAACAAGAGCTATGGCGAAGGGACGCTGGTGGCGATCAGCGACCATATTAATTTGACGGGAACGAATGCGGCGCTGGGGCGGAATGAGGCTCGGTTTGGGTTGCGCAAGGGTGCGGGGCAGCGATTTTTTGATATGACGGCGGCGTACTCTCCGCGGCTGAGGGAGATGGCGAAGGCGGAGGCGGAGAAGCAGGGGATTTCGTTGCCAGAGGGGGTGTACCTAGCGGTGCTGGGGCCTAGCTATGAGACGCCGGCGGAGATTCGCGCGTTTCGGGTGCTGGGTGCGGACCTGGTGGGGATGAGTACGGTGCACGAGGTGATTATTGCGCGGCATATGGGGATTGAGGTGCTGGGGATTTCGCTGGTGACGAATATGGCCGCGGGCGTGATCGACCAGGCGATTGATCACGCAGAGGTGATGGAGATTGGGCGACGGGTGGAGGCGCAGTTTACGTCGCTGGTGAAGGCGCTGGTGCCACAGGTGGCGGCGGCGACGGCGTAGGTAGAGGACGAGATGAAGCAGGTGGAGAGACATCCGGAACAGATGAGACTTCCGCAGCGGCCGGTGGTGGTGGGGATCGGCGGATGCTCTGGCAGCGGGAAGACGACGCTGGCGCGGGAGCTGGCGATGCAGCTGGAGGGGACGCTGTTTCCGCTGGATTTGTACTATCGGGATTTGTCTCAGTTCCCTCTTGATGCTCGGCACAAGCAGAACTTTGATCATCCGGATTCGCTGGAGAGCGAGCTGTTTGTGGAGCACATCCGGGAGCTCGCGGAGGGACGCGCGATTCAGCGGCCGGTGTATGATTTTGCGCGGCACTCGCGGGTGGTGGGTGTGTTTGATGCCGTTGAGCCGGCGCCGTACCTGGTGGTGGAAGGGATTATGGCGCTGCACTACGACGAGCTTTGGCCGCTATACGATTTCAGTGTGTATGTGGATGCGCCGAATGAGGTTTGCTTGAATCGGCGGATCTATCGGGATGTGCGCGAGCGCGGACGGACCGAGGAGAGCGTGCGCGAACAGTTTGAGGCTGCAGTGCGGCCGATGGCGGAGTTGTATGTGCTGCCCTCGCAGGCACGCGCTACGATCACGGTCGCGGGGACTGAGGCGCTGGATTGGTCGATTGAGAGCGTGATGCGGGGGTTAAGGGATCGCGGGTTGTTGCGGTAGGGCGGATGCAGCGGATGAATTCCCTCAGCGGCTAAAGCCGGGGGCGTGGGTGGGTTGACGGCGGGAAGACCAAGGCTGAAGCCTTGGGCTACCAGTCTCGCCCCTTCAAAATGAGCTCCGTGGCGGGGCTTGGGGCGGGATTGAATTCCCGCCCCTTCGAAGCGAGTGTCGGAGGCTGCGGTCTAGTGGCTGAAGTCGACCGTGGGGGCTGTGGAGTTGGCGGGATTGCCTTTGAAGTACTCGTCGCGATAGTGGAAGTTGGCCATGTTTGCCCAGATGCTGTTGGGGAATTGGCGGATGTCGACGTTGTAGGCTTCGAGGGCTTTGTTGTACCGCATGCGCGCTACGGAGATGCGGTTCTCGGTGCCGGAGAGCTCATCCTCTAGACGCATGAACTGGTCGTTGCCCTTGAGGTTGGGGTACTCCTCCTGGAGGCGATAGAGGGGGAGGATGGCGGCGTCGAGCTTGGTGTTGGCCTGGATGCTCTGGGCTCGGTTGGCTTGTGCGGCAATAACGCCGGCGCGAGCGTTGGCGATGTTGGTGAGGACAGACTCTTCCTCGTTGGTGTAGCCCTTGACGCTGGCGACGATGTTGGGGATGAGGTCGAGGCGGCGCTGCTGCTCGATGTCGACTTGCGAGTAGGTCTGGTCGACGTCTTCGTTGAGCTGGACCATCTGGTTTTTGGCGGAGATGTAGCTGCCGAAGCCGAGTATAACCACCAGGACGAGGAGGCCCACAACTCCGAGCACGACCCAAAGAGCTTTCATCGATGTATTCCCTTTCGCGTCTATCGTATTCATTTTGGTGCAAGCCTCTGAGCGTGCTGAGATTAATCTATAGAGGAACTGCCGCGCGCGCTACCAGTTGGCTACCAGCTACCGCTGGCGCCGCCACCGCCGGAGCCGCCGCCGAAGCCTCCACCGAAG
>JBAULP010000038.1:0-35335 GCA_049578265.1 Acidobacteriaceae bacterium | reverse complement strand
GCCAAAACCCCGCGCGCCAGGCCGCTCTCCGCGGCGGCCTCGCCGACACCGTCTCCGCCCTCACCATCAATATGGTCTGCGGCTCCGGACTAAAGGCCGTCGCTCTTGCCGCTCACGCCATCGCTGCCGGAGACTCCGAGATCGCCGTCGCCGGTGGCATGGAGTCCATGTCCAACGCGCCCTATCTCCTGCCCGCCGCGCGCAAAGGCTTCCGCATGGGCGACGCGCAAGCCGTCGACTCCATGGTGCACGACGGCCTTTGGTGCGCCTGCGACGATCAGCACATGGGCATGACCGGCGAACTCGTCGCCGAAAAACATTCCATCACTCGCGAGCAGCAGGACGAGTACGCGCTGAACTCCCATCGCAAAGCCGCCGCCGCGCAACAGGCCGGCCGCTTCGATGCCGAGATCATCCCCCTCACCATCTCCACCAAAAAAGGAGCACCACCCACCATCCTCACCGTCGACGAAAGCGTCCGCGCCGACGCGTCGCTCGAAGCCCTCGCCGCCCTCAAGCCCGCATTCAAGAAAGATGGCACCGTCACCGCCGGCAACGCGCCCGGTGTTAACGACGCAGCCGCTGCCGTCCTCCTCATGTCCGCGGAGCGCGCCCGCCATCTGCACCTCAAGCCGCTCGCAACCATCCGCGCCCAGGCCACCAGCGGCGTAGCTCCGCGCTGGGTCATGCTCGCCCCCGTCACAGGAGTCCAGAAAGTTCTCGCCCGCGCCAACTGGTCCCTCAACGATGTCGATCTCTTCGAACTCAACGAAGCCTTCAGCGTCCAGGCACTCGGCGTCACCAAAGAACTCGGCCTCTCGCTCGACCGCGTCAACGTCAACGGCGGCGCCGTCGCCATCGGCCACCCCATCGGAGCCAGCGGCGCCCGCATCCTCGTCACCCTCCTCTACGAGATGCAGCGCCGCGACGCGCACAAAGGCATCGCCGCTCTCTGCCTGGGCGGCGGCAACTCCGTAGCCATGGCACTCGAACGCTAGCTGAGATAGGTCCGGGCTTTAGCCCGAACACTCACCGACCCGAAATAGCAGGGGCTTCAGCCCCGATCTCATCCGCACCGCGCTCGGCTAGATGCATCAACCACCCCATCAGCGTCAGCGCGCCAAAATAAAGATACGATTGCAAAATATTCCACCCGCGATCATTCGCCAAATAGTTAAACCCCGGCAAAAAGTTCAAGCAGAAAAATACCGCAACCGCTAACACCCACGGCCGCTGCTTCCACCAGCAAGCATGCGCAAACCACGCCCACGCCGCAATCCCTAGAATAATCCCGTAGTGATGCTCCCAGGCCATCGGCGACGCTGCCACCGACACAATTCCCATCGCCGCAATGTCCGCCGTCGTCCCCCGCAGCTTCCTCCACGGATACAGCAGCACCAACCCCACCAGCAGCAGCGACGTCGCCACCGTCACTCGATACACCCACGCAATATAAGGCGTGTACACATACGGCGTGTACTGAAGATTCTCGCCGTTGAAAATCATCCGGTTGATCGTCCCAAACATCGACTGGTTCGCATAGTGCGACTGCGCCTTGTGACTAAGCCCCGCCAGCACGCCTATGTAATCCAGATTGTTGTGCCAACCAAACACCGCCACCGACGCCACAATCAACACCACACCGCTAGCCACAAACGCCCACGCCGCTCCCCACCGCTTCCGCACCAGCATCCATACAAACAACAAAATAAACTGCGGCTTCACCGCCGTAAGCAGCGCCGCAACCACGCCCGCCCATCGATCGCGCCCAGTAGTCCATAGCAAGAGCAGTACCGTAAACCCGAACGACAAAAACGTCTGCGCATTTCCCAGGGAGTATCCCTTGATCAGCGGATAGCACCCCAGGGTCGCCAGCACCACCGCCACCGCGGCCGGCCACGTCATCTCCGCTCCACGCCGTCGCAGCAACCACCGTCCCATCGCAATCGAAACCGCAGCCACACCCCACACCGCCAAAAACGACAGCACCGCTAGCGTACGCAGCATCATCGCGTCGCTCAGTCCCAGCTTCCGCATCGCCACCAGCGGCAGCTCGCTCGCCAGCGAGTAGATCAGCGTGTCATACAACTTCGCGTCATAGATCGGCAGCGTCGGATGCGCTCTAAAATAATCCAGCGACTTCATCATCGGCAGCCACGAATCCGTCCACTGCCGTAGATGAAAAAACGCCTTCAGGTCCGGAATCATGCTCCCCGGATTCCCCAGGTGCAGCGCCCGGCACACCGCCCACTGCACCACATTCGCGAGCACCAAACTAACCAGCACAAAAACAAGCAGCCGCCGGTCATGCGTCCGCACACCAGGGCTCTGCGATTCCATCGAAGCCATGCGCTCACTATATCAAGCGGCCGCTATCATCAATCCATGAACAGCACCGACCGCTTCACAGGACGCGTCGCAACCTACAACCGCTACCGCCTGCGCTATCCAACCGCAACCATCCTTGATCGCCTCAGACTCTGGTGTCATCTGCAACCGCATTGGCGTATCGCCGACATCGGCGCCGGCACCGGCATGCTCACCGAAGTCTTCCTCTCCAATGGCAACCCCGTCATCGCTATCGAACCCAACCAGGAGATGCGCGCCACCTGCGCTGACCTCCGCACTCAATATCCAGCGCTCCAACTCCGCAACACCACCGCCGAATCCACTGGCCTTCCCGATCACTCCATCGACCTCATCTCCGCCGGCCGGGCCTTCCACTGGTTCAATACTCCCCGCGCCCTCGCCGAGTTCAACCGCATCCTCCAACCCAACGGCTGGCTGGTCCTCGTCTCTCTCGGCCGCGCAAAGATCGACACCCCACAAGCCCGCGACTTCGAATCCCTCCTCACCAACCACGGCACGGATTACGCCGACTACGTCCGCGGCAGCTATCGCATCCACGAGAACCTCGACCAGGTCTTCACGGCCGACCGCCATCACGAACAGATCCATGGTCAAGAGTCCTTAGATTGGGAGTCGTTCCTGGGCCAGACGATGTCCCTCTCCGTCACGCCCCCCCGCGACAGTCCATGCTTCCCCGCCTTCCACCAGGATCTCCGCGACTACTTCACCACCTACGCCATCGAAAACCAGCTCACCACGCCCACCACCTGCTGGATCGACGCCGGCCGCATCAGCGCGCACTAACAGCTCCTCAGCACTCAATAATATTCAGCGCCAGCCCCGCCAAACTCGTCTCTTTATACCGCGACTGCATATCCATCCCCGTCCGGTACATCGTCTCAATCACCTGGTCCAGCGACACCTTATGCACGCCCTGGTCATTCATCGCCAGCCGCGCCGCGTTCACCGACTTCACCGCACCCATCCCATTGCGCTCAATGCAAGGAATCTGCACCAGCCCTCCAATCGGATCGCACGTCATCCCCAGGTTGTGCTCCATCGCAATCTCCGCCGCACCCTCCACGGCGGCATTATCTCCACCCAGCGCCGCCACCAAACCACCCGCCGCCATCGAGCAAGCCACACCCACCTCACCCTGGCACCCCACTTCAGCCCCCGAGATCGAAGCGTTCTCCTTATAAAGAATTCCAATCGCCGCGGCCGTCAAAAAATAACGCAGCAGCCCAGCCTTGAGCTCCTCATCACTGGCATCGCTCGCCGCATGGTGCACATAGTAGTACGCAATCGCCGGAATCACACCAGCCGCTCCATTCGTAGGAGCCGTCACCACGCGACCTCCCGCGGCATTCTCCTCATTCACCGCCATCGCCACCAGCGTCACACTATCCAGCGGAGCCAGCGGGTCGCGCATCTTCCCCTTCTCGTCCATCGACGCCAACCGTCGCGCCAGCCCCGGAGCCCGCCGCCGCACATTCAACCCACCCGGCAGCGTTCCCTCCGTTTTAATCCCGCGCTCAATGCAATCTGCCATCGCCTGCCACAGCGTAAAGATCGCCGCCTTCACGCGCTCCTCGCCCACCAGCGACTCCTCCACCTGCGCCATCTCGTTCCCTGGCCTTAGCGGAGAAACAATCCGATCAATCCTTCGCACAATTGTCGGATCACTCAGCAGCGCGACCTCATTCGCCAGCACCATCTCGGCAATCGTCAGCCCATGCCGCTCACCCAGCCGCAACAACTCATCTGCACTAGCAAACGCATACGGCACCGCCCGCTTCTTCGCCCCACCAGCCCCCGCCGCAAACTCCTCCGCCGATAGAATGAACCCACCGCCAATCGAGTAGTACACCTGCGCAAACAAAACCTTCCCGTCCGCGTCGAGCGCCGTAAACCTCATCCCATTCGGATGCGTCACCACGCCCGCATCCGGATACATCTGGTCTCGATGAAACCGCAAATCCACCGCCGGATCGAACCGCACCGCACGCTCTCCAAACAACTTCAGCGCGCGCGTCTCCCGCAGCCGCTCAATGCGCCCACCAATCGCATCCAGATCCACCGTGTCCGGCGACTCTTCCAGCAACCCCATCATCACCGCACGGTCCGTCCCGTGCCCCATCCCCGTCAGCGCCAGCGACCCATAAAGGTCCACAGCGAGCGCAGGGACAGATCTCTCGGCCGCCGCACCAAACTCACCCCGCGCCCCCATCTCCCGCACAAACCGCAACGCCGCCCGCATCGGTCCCACGGTATGCGAGCTCGAAGGCCCAATCCCAATCTTGAACAGCTCAAACAAACTCGTATTCATCGTCTCAATCAGCCTCACGCCCCATCGATTGTAGCCGCCCCCTTCTCACCTTCGCACGACGCCTGCACCTCTATCACCGCAACTCCCCCTCGCCCAGTGCTACACTTACCGCATTACGGCCTCAAGGACTCACCAGGCATGCTCTTCAAGGCTCGCAGCGCCGCCGTCTACGGCATCGACGCTCACCTCATCGACGTAGAGATCGACTTCTCCGGCATCAAAACCCAGGAGGAGACCTTCGCCACCGTCGGCCTCCCCGACGCCGCCGTTCGCGAATCCCGCGACCGCGTCCGCTCCGCCATCAAAAACTCCGGCTTCGATCTCCCGCCCACCCGCATCACCATCAACCTCGCGCCCGCCGACCTCAAAAAAGAAGGTTCCGGCTTCGATCTCCCCATCGCCATCGGCATCCTCGGAGCCTACGGCGCGCTCTCCATCAAAGACATCTCCGACTTCGTCCTCGTCGGCGAGCTAGGCCTCGATGGCTCCCTCCGCGCCGTGCAAGGCATGCTCCCCATCGCCATCGCCGCGCGCAACGCCGGCATCCACAACCTCATCATCCCCGCCGCCAACGCCCGCGAAGCCGCCGTCGTCTCCGGCGTCAACGTCTACCCCGTCACCTCTCTACTCGAAGTCCGCGAGCTCCTCAACTCCGCTGCCAGCGGCAGCATCTTCGCCCAGCCTCTCTCCGTCGACAGCGCCACCCTCCTCAACGAAGCCCTGGAGTACGCAGCCGACTTCCGCGACGTCCGCGGCCAGCACGTAGCCAAGCGCGCGCTCGAAGTCGCAGCCGCCGGCGGCCACAACATCCTCATGATCGGCCCGCCCGGCTCCGGCAAAACGATGCTGGCCAAGCGCCTGCCCTCCATCCTCTCGCCGCTGCGCTTTGAAGAAGCCCTCGAGACCACCAAGATCCACTCCGTAGCCGGCGTCCTCAATCGCGACGAGGGCCTGGTCACCCATCGCCCCTTCCGCTCGCCGCACCACACCATCTCCGACGCCGGCCTCATCGGCGGCGGCATCATCCCTCGTCCCGGCGAAGTCTCCCTCGCCCACAACGGCCTCCTCTTCCTCGACGAACTTCCCGAGTTCCCTCGCAACGTCCTCGAAGTCCTCCGCCAGCCCCTCGAGGACGGCACCGTCACTATCTCGCGCGCCGCCATGTCCCTCAGCTTCCCCGCCCGCTTTATGCTGGCCGCCGCCATGAACCCCTGCCCCTGCGGCTACTTCAACGACAAGTCCCGCCAGTGCATGTGCACCCCGCCCATGATCCAGCGCTACGTCAGCAAAGTCAGCGGCCCGCTCCTCGACCGCATCGACATCCACATCGAAGTCCCCGCCGTCCAATATAAGGAGCTTCGCGGCGGCGCCAGCTCCGAAGGTTCCGCCGAGATTCGCGCCCGCGTCCTCGCCGCCCGCGAGATCCAGCACAACCGCTTCCTCGAAACCCCTGTCCGCACCAAGCCCACCTCCCGCGCCCCCAGCCGCGCCATCTTCGCCAACGCTCAGATGTCCACCCAACAGATCCGCACCTTCTGCGAGCTCTCCACCAACGCCGAGCGCCTCCTCGAGCGCGCCATGCAACAACAAGGCCTCAGCGCCCGCGCCCACGACCGCATCCTCAAAGTCGCCCGCACCATCGCCGACCTGGAAGCCTCTCCCTCCATCTCCGTCCCCCACATCGCCGAGGCCATCCAATACCGCACCCTCGACCGCAGTTATTGGTCGTGAAACGCCTCCGAACCTTCCCTTTTGTCTGATGTTTCCCGAAAAAGAACAACATTCCATTTTCTGTAATTATCTTTCGACATGTCCCGAAAAAAGGATTGACCCACGCCTGTGCACGCGTTATGGTTCAAGTGGCAGGTATTAGGGCCCAAGCTGCTCCTCTCGCTATCCGAGCGCGATGTCCGGGTTCCGATCCACCGGCGCAGCCAACTTCAATCCGGACTTTCCTCCCAAATGTCGCCTTCTCAGAAGCCTTGAGAGGTCTCCCGTGGCCAATCGGGAATCGGAGAGTTCGCGCAATCACAGCCTAAGTCGTTGCAAGGCTGTAACTTACGCAAGCACAAGCTTGTGGAAACATTTCACCGCGCCTTCAGAGCATCGAACGCGTCTAAACAGTAACCCCGGTTCGCTCCAGGCATTGTGCCGCAGCCAACCACGAGGCATCCGCTACCAGAACAGGCGATCCATGGAATGTAACGCTTCCATCGAAAACGCCCGGAGCCCCGCCCACACTAGGAGAATGGCCCATGCGCTCAGATCTTATCTTTGGTGCTCTCACGCACGTGAACAATCGCTACAAACTATGCCAACTTGCTTCCAAGGCCACTCGTAAGCTCCACAAGCCCAACACCCGCCTTCAGGACACCACCAACGAGGTTCTGGACCGCTTCAAGGATACGGTTCCCATGGATACCGCCTCGGAAGTCAGCCTCGACACCTTCCCCACCTCAGAGCGCCGCGCCGCTTAGCGAAATTTGTCGCGCGGCTTCGGTCGCGCGACATACATTTCCTCAACCGCGTCTGTTACGCTTTACCGAAATCAAGCATCTCACTCCGCAATAGGCTTCAACACTCCCGTTCTGTAGGTCCCTCCGCTCAATCTTCCCTGCAACTCCGCTTCCGGCACTCCCCCGTTCCAGCGTGAATCCGCACTACCCCCCTCGCAACATCCCATCCCGCAAAAATTTATGGAAACCACTCAGGTACTCATGACCATCTCCGAGTTAAAAGAAAAGAGCATTGCCGAACTCGGCAAGCTCGCCCGCGCTCTTGAAATTGCCGGCACCAGTGCCCTGCGCAAACAAGACCTCATCTTCAAGATCCTCCAGGCCCAGAGCGAAAAAGAAGGCCACATCTTCGCCGAAGGCGTCCTCGAAATCCTTCCCGACGGCTACGGCTTCCTCCGCTCCCCGGACTACAACTACCTCCCCGGCCCCGACGACATCTACGTCTCCCCGTCCCAGATCCGCAAGTTCGACCTCAAGACCGGCGACACCATCTCCGGCAACGTCCGCAGCCCCCACGAGGGCGAAAAGTACTTCGCGCTCGTCAAGATCGAGGCCATCAACTTCGAAAGCCCCGAGGAGACCCGCAACAAGATCCTCTTCGACAACCTCACCCCGCTCTATCCCCAGGAACACATCAAGATGGAGACCGTGAAGGACGGCATCCCCGGCCGCGTCATGGATCTCCTCTGCCCCATCGGCAAGGGTCAGCGCGGCCTCATCGTCGCCCCTCCCCGCACCGGCAAAACCGTCCTGATGCAGTCCATCGCGAACTCCATCACGGCCAACCACCCCGAGATCGTCCTCATCGTCCTGCTCATCGACGAGCGCCCGGAAGAGGTCACCGACATGCAGCGCAGCGTCAAAGGCGAAGTCATCTCTTCGACCTTTGACGAGCCAGCCGCACGCCACGTACAAGTCGCTGAGATGGTCATCGAAAAGGCCAAGCGCCTCGTCGAGCACAAGCGCGACGTAGTCATCCTCCTCGACAGCATCACCCGCCTCGCGCGCGCCTACAACACCATCGTGCCACCCTCCGGCAAAGTCCTCTCCGGCGGTGTCGACTCCAACGCCCTGCAACGCCCCAAGCGCTTCTTCGGCGCAGCCCGCAACATCGAAGAAGGCGGCAGCCTCACCATCATCGCCTCCGCACTCATCGACACCGGCTCGCGCATGGACGAAGTCATCTTCGAAGAGTTCAAGGGCACGGGCAACATGGAAGTCATCCTCGATCGCAAGCTGGTCGACAAGCGCGTCTTCCCCGCCATCGACATCCAACGCAGCGGAACCCGTAAAGAAGAACTCCTCATCCCCAAGGACGACCTCCAGCGCACCTGGATCCTCCGCAAGGTCCTCAACCCACTCTCGCCCGTCGAAGCCATGGAGCTTCTCTCGGATAAGCTGGGCAAGACCCGCAACAACCAGGAGTTCCTCCACAACATGTCTTCGCTGTAGACACAACATAAGCTCGCTGTACTTTCCTCAGGGTGGAAATGCAGAGAGAAAGGGCGCGGCCAAACAGCCGCGCCCTTCGTCTTTAATCCGTTTCCTATAACCTGTCATCCTGAGCGCAGTAACTCGCGCCTTTGCGAGTTACGCAGTCGAAGGACCTGCAGGCAAGCCCGCACCCGCACTCCCCATTGGACCTTTCTCACCTTCACGTTCCCCCACCGCCCGATACCGCATATTCGGATAAGCATCCGGATACTTCTCCTTCACAAACTCCATCATCTCTTCCCTCACCAGGCACTGAAGATTAAATGCGGTCCCCGAATCCTTCGCGCTCATCAAGCACCGCACCTCCATCGACTGCGGCGTAAGGTTCGTCACCTGGCAGCCCATCGCCACCTCGTCCCACATCCCCGAAGCCTTCACCACCACCTCCAGCTGCGCTCGTAGCTCCTTCACAGGCACCATGTAGTCCAAATACAAATACGAGTACGTCAGAATATTCGCGCTCTCCCGCGTCCAGTTCGCAAACGCATTTTCGATGAACCAACTCAGCGGCACAATCAGCCGCCGCAGGTCCCAAATCTTAATCACCACATACGCCGAAGTAATCTCCTCAATCCGCCCCCACTCCCCCTGCACCACCACCACATCGTCGATCCGTATCGGTTCCGTCAGCGCAATCTGCAACCCCGCCAGAAAATTCGAAGCCGTCGACTTCGCCGCCGCCGCCACAATCAACGTCGCCACACCCGCCGACGCGAGTAGCCCACTCCCGTAGTGCCATATCCGTGGGTCATTAAATGTCCACAGCAGCGCGCCCACCGTCAACACCACGACAAACGCAATCGCAATCCGCCGAAACACCTGGAACTGCGTATGCACCCGCCGCGCATTGATGTTGTCCGCCGCGCTCAGGTCGTACTTCCGCATCAGCGCAGACTCCAATACGTACACCAGTCCCACCGCAAACCAACCCAGGCAAGCCACCACCACCATAAACACCGCGTGCTGGGTCTTATGCTCAACTCCCGCAGGCAGCCCCGGAATAAACGGCACTGCGACCAGCACGCACGTCAGCAGAAAGATCGCCCTCGCCGGCATCCCAAGATGCTGTTGCAGGCCCCATCTCACCTGCGTTCCTGCCACCTCCTTTCGTTTCAGCACGCGGAACAACACGTAATGCAGCAGGTTCGCCACCACCAGCGCCCCGCAAAACAAAAAGATTACAAAAAACCAGCGGTGATGCATGTACATCGCAGTCATAGGCAATTTCCCAGAGCGAAATGAGCGTCCCGGTGCACGCTCCCTGTTTAGACGCCGTCTTTCACCACGCCGCAATTCTGTCGGCCAAAATTCACGCCGCCGCCCTTCGAATCCTCCGCCTCCGCGGAACATCTATACTTAAACGATGTCGCAGACGAATCTTCCGCGTACGCTAGGTCAACTCCGCTCCTCTGAATACACCCCCGAACGCGTCGCCCGCAGCGTCAAGGACGAGCTCCGCGACAACCTCATCGTGCGTCTCCGCGAGATCGCGCCCGGCGGCAAGCGCGAAGGCGAGTCCCTCTTCCCCGGCATCATCGGCTTCGACGACACCGTCGTTCCCCAGATCGTCAACGCCGTCCTCTCGCGCCACAACTTCATCCTCCTCGGCCTCCGCGGCCAGGCCAAGTCGCGCATCCTCCGCTCGCTCACCACGCTCCTCGACCCCCACTCCCCCTACGTCGCCGGCAGCGAGCTCCGCGACAACCCCTACGCCCCGCTCAGCAAATTCTCCCGCGACCTCATCGCCTCACTCGGCGACGACACACCCATCGCCTGGATGACGCCCCGCGAGCGCTACGTAGAAAAGCTAGCCACCCCCGACGTAACCGTAGCCGACCTCATCGGCGACGTCGACCCCATCAAGGCCGCGCGCTCCGGCCACGAACTCGGCTCCGAGCTCACCATGCACTACGGCCTTCTCCCCCGCGCCAACCGCGGCATCTTCGCCATCAACGAAGTCCCCGACCTCGCCGGCAAAATCCAGGTCGCACTCTTCAACATCATGCAGGAAGGCGACGTCCAGATTAAGGGCTACCCCGTCCGCCTCGAGCTCGACGTAGCCATCGTCTTCTCCGCCAACCCCGAGGACTACACAGCCCGCGGCAAAATCGTCACGCCCCTCAAAGACCGCATCGGCAGCGAGATCCGCACGCACTACCCCGAGAGCATCGAAGAAGCCATCGCCATCACCGAGCAGGAAGCCTGGACGGCTCGCTCCTACGACGCCAACAACAAGGCCATCCAGAACATCATCATCCCGCACTACATCCGCCAGATCGTCGAGCAGGTAGCCTTCGTAGCCCGCGAAGACAAAAAAGTCGACAAGCGCAGCGGCGTCTCGCAGCGCCTCCCCATCTCCACCATGGAGCTCGTCGTCTCCAACGCCGAGCGTCGTGCATTAATCCACGGCGAGAGCCTCGTCGTCCCGCGCGTCGGCGACATCTTCTCCGCCCTCCCTGGCATCACCGGCAAGATCGAGCTCGAGTATGAAGGCGAGATGAAGGGTGCCGACATCGTCATCCGCGAACTCATCCGCCAGTCCGTCGCCAACATCTACGACGCCTACTTCGCCGACGCCAACACCCAGCAGATCGAGCAGTGGTTCAACCTCGGCGGCGCCGTCGAACTCAACGACAAGCAGCCCTCGCAGACCGTCTTCACCGAGCTCAAAGCCATCCAGGGCCTCATGGAAAAACTCACGCCCCTCAAGATTAACTCGCGCACCCCCGTCGAGGTCGCCGTCTCCGCCGCAGAGTTCCTCCTGGAAGGCATGACCGCCCATAAAAAAATCTCCCGCTCGGAAGCGCGCACCTTCACCGCCGGTGAAAAGCGCCGCCGCAACGAAGACGCCGCCAACTACGGCGAGCGAGCCCGCGAACGCCTCCAGGAGCGCGACCTCGACGACATAGCCCGCAACCGCACCCGCCGCGGCTTCAACTAACGCAAGTTCGAATCCCTCCACCGCATTGCCAGCCTGCAGCTTTGCTATCCTGCAACACATGGCAGCCAAACGTCTCCTGCGCTGGAGTAGCATCGCGGCTGTCTTCCTAACGGCCACTGCCGTCTTGCCCGCGCAAATTCCTACCCTCTCCCCCAACCTCGCGCGTACACAGGGCATCGACACCGCAAGCGGCATCGCCTACACGCGCCTTTACATCTCTGCGCAGTCAACTCAGCCACCCTCGCCGGCCCCAACCCTCGATCTCGCTCTTCCCACCCTCACGGCACAGTGCTCAAAGCGCCTCAACGGTAAGAGCTTCGTGGAGCTCTTCGTCAACTTCGGCGGTGTTACCGACCCGACCTTCTATCCTCCTTGGAAGCCCGCCAAATCGACCGACTTCCCCCCTGTGACCGCAAAGGTCACTCTCATAATGGAGTTCATCGGCTACACCAAGGTAAAGCCGGTCAGACGCCAGTGGGAGCGCGTCTCCCAACCAGATGGACAACTCCGCTATAACCCCCCGGGCAGCGGTTCGACAAATCTGGAGCCCATCACGTTCTACCTGCAATTCCTGCGAGCCCTCCCCACGTTTCGAGTCACAGGCGACGGTCACACTGCATCCTTTCTGACCGATTCCCTCCTCACCCAGATGCGCAAGGAACCTCTCTGCAGCGCCAGCGGTCTCTAACTTTAATGAGCCCAATTCGATTTCATCCCAGCATTAGTTCTTCTTATCCGCCAAAGAATCTCCATCCGCATCGCTTATGCTCAACTGCATGAGCACTCCCACCAACAACACCCGCGCGGTCTTCGATGCCACCGCCGCAGCCTACGACCGCGACCGCATGCTGCTCGTCCCCGGCCACGAAGCCTTCTACGCCACGGCCCTCGAGCAAATCCCCGCCGACGCGCAAACCATCGTCGAACTAGGCGCCGGCTCCGGCCTTTTTTCCGCCATGCTGCGCACAGCCTTCCCCTCCGCGCATCTCCATCTCATCGACTTCTCCCAGACCATGCTCGACCTCGCCCACAAGCGTCTCGGCAACGACCCCCACATCACCTACACCCTCGCCGACTACACCACCACCCCACTCCCAACTTGCGACGCCGTCGCCTCTTCCCTCTCCATCCATCACCTCGAAGACGACCAGAAGCAAGCCCTCGTCCCGCTCATCTTCTCCGCGCTCAAACCCACCGGCGTCTTCGTCAACGCCGACCAGATCGCCGGCCCCACCCCCGCACTCAACGAGCTCTACCAACAGCGCTGGCTCTCCGCCGTCCGCGCGCTCGGCGCCACCGAGCAGCAAGTCACCGACTCCCTCTTCCGCCAGCGCGAAGACCGCCGCACCCCCATCGACGCTCAACTCAACTGGCTCCGCGAAGCCGGCTTCATCAACGTCGACATCCCCTACAAGTTCAACAGCTTCGCCGTCCTCACCGGCGTCCATCCGTAGCCCTCGCATACACTCTCTCTATGCGCGCTCTCCCTCTCGCAACCCTCGCCGTCCTTCTCGCAACCGCCGCACAAGCCCAGCACGTCACCAACCCACACGCCTCGCTCCTCGACGTCCCCGCTCGCCAGGCCGCACTCGAATCCACGCACGACCCGCTCCTCCTCGCCGCCATCAAAAGCGTGCCCTCCTGCGTAGCCACGCCTTTCGTCCCCGCACCCACCGGCCGCATGGATATCCCGCACCACTACTTCTCCGGCTCCAGCGGCCCCGTCAATCCAGCCGAAGCGATCGCGCAGCGCCCCTACGCCGCCTTAGAGCGCCGCATCACCGGCGGCATGAATCAGTACCTCGCCACTGGCAGCCACACCGAATCCGCCTGCGTGCTAGCGCAGCTAGACGCCTGGGCCCAGGCCCAAGCGCTCCTCGACTACGATCCCCGCTCCCAGTCCTGGTATCAGGTCGATTGGACACTCGGCGCCGCCGGCATCACCACCTCCGTCCTCGTCAACGACCCCACGCTCAACCTCACCCAACTCCACCGCGTCATCACCTGGCTCGATACCGCCGCACGCCTCGACATCACCTTCGAGCGCCCCGGCAAGGACCTGAACAACCACCATTACTGGCGCGCGCTCGCCGCGATCTCCATCGGCGTCGCAGCCTCTGACGACAAGCTCTTCCGCTTCGGCGTCCACGCCTACAAACAGGCCATCGACGAAATCAACCCCGACGGCGCCTTCCCGCGCGAGATGGCGCGTCACGAAAACGCCATCCACTACCAGAACTTCGCGCTCCAACCCCTCATCGTCATCGCCCAGTTCGCCTCCCGCCAGGGCATCGATCTCTACGCCTACCAGTCCCACGGCCGCAGCATCCGCAACGCCATTCTCTTCTTCGGCAACGCGGTAGCCAATCCCTCATTGGTCAAGCCGTACACCACCGACGTCCAACACATCGACTCTCACCCCAGCGACTTCGCCGCCTTCGACTTCTACGTTGCACGCTTCGGCACCGCAGGGCTTCCACCCTCCATCACCTTAATGCTCAAGCACCCCACCACAGAAACCCGCGTCGGCGGTTGCACGACGCTACTCGCCGCCAACTAACGCCTCATTCCACCGGCGCAACTTCCTTCGACCGGTACTTCGGCTTCTTCATCAAGTAACCAATCGGAATCAGGCAAGCCACCAGCACCACCAGCACATGCACGGTGTCCACATACGCCAGCGTGCGCGCCTGCACCGTCATCATGTCATAGAGTCTCGCCGCCGCGCCCTTGCTCGCCGCGCTCGCCGAATACCCATGCGCCTCCATCGCGCCCATCATCCCATGGTCCATCGCGCGATACACCGGCGATCCCGGATGCACATTCGCCGCCAGAATCCGTTGATGCGTCTGTGCCCGCCGCACCAGCATCGTGCTGATGAACGAGATCCCCAGGCTTCCCCCAATATTTCGCGCCAGTGCCGTCATGCCCGACACCTCGTTATTCTTCTCCTGCGGCACGCCCACATAGCTCATCACGCTGATCGGCACAAACAGGAACGGCATCCCCAGCACCATCACCACGCGCCAGCTAGCCGCATCCCAGAACGTAATTCCCAGGTACAGCCCACCAATCCTCCAGATCCCAATCGTCAACAAGCTGAAGCCCCACGTGATCATCAGCCGCGGATCAATCTTCTGCCCCAGGTACCCCACAATCGGAAACATCATGATCAGCACCAGCCCGCCCGCAGACAGCGCCAGTCCCGCCTCCGTCGCCGTGTACCCCAGCATCTCCTGCAGAAACTGCGGAATCATCACCGTCGTTGAATAAAGCGCCGCGCCAATCACCACCATCACAATCTGCGTCATCGCAAAATTGCGCTTCCGATACAGTGACAGATCCAGAATCGGATGTTCCGTCGTCAGCTCGCGATACAGGAACGCAATCAATCCAACGCCCGCCACAATCGCGCACGTCACAATAAAGTGCGAACCAAACCAATCGTCCTCTTGGCCCTTATCCAGCATGATCTGCAGCGCCCCAATCGTAAGCGCCAGCAGCCCCAGCCCAATCCCATCAATGCTTCCCAGCTTCGCCCGCACCCGCTTCAAGTACGGCGGATCCTCCACAATCCGACTCGTCAGCAACAGCGAAATAATCCCCACCGGAATATTCAGGAAGAAGATCCATCGCCACGTATAGTTGTCGGTAATCCAACCGCCCACCGTCGGCCCAATCGCCGGCGCCAGCACCACGGCCATGCCATACAAGCTGAACGCAACACTCCGCTTCTCCGGCGGAAATGTATCGGCCAAAATCGCGCGCTCACTCGGCTGCAACCCTCCGCCCGCCGCTCCCTGGATCACCCGAAACACAATCAGCATCGGCAGAGACGTAGCCAGCCCGCAAAAAAATGAGAACACCGTGAACAGCGCGACGCAGCTCATGTAAAAATTCTTGCGCCCTATCCGATTCGCAATCCAACCGCTGATCGGCAGCACAATCGCATTCGACACCAGGTACGACGTCAGCACCCACGTCGCCTCGTCGTACGTCGCTCCCAGCGTCCCCGCAATATGCGGCAGCGCCACGTTCGCAATGCTCGAGTCCAGCGCTTCCATGAACGTAGCCAGCGTCACCGTCAGCGTGATAATCCACGGATTGAACCGCGGCGTCCACGCCTCGTAGTGAAACTCGCTATCGTAATCCTTGTCCTGCTTTTGATCCGCAGCAACAACGGAAGCCTGTGCCATGCCACTCCTGGAGAATTGTTTGTCTGCCCGCGGAATCAATCCCTCATCCGCATCCAAGCCCGATCCGCTGCAGTCTTCTGCCCATGGATGGCCCCAAGGCCCTCCCAACAGAATAAATCCACCATCGAATCGAAGAGCGCTTCATGCGCCGAAGGGACCTATTGATCTTAACGGATCAACCGCCCCAATATTGTGCTCACGCGCAAACTTTCGCACCCCTTGCGTTACCCCAACAAACACAATACTTTCCTTCGTCCCAACCCAGCCGAATCCATAAACCCAGCCAAGCGTCTAATCTAGATACAGTCCGCCTTGTACTTGTTTTCTCTATCCTCTATCCTTTATCCCCTGCTCTTATGAAACTGACCCGCTACACCAAGTTCACCGGCGACCTCTCCTCGAGCGTAGACCTCGAAGACCTCCTGCAGGCCCTTTCCGACTTCCTCCTCGACTCCGGCTTCCAGGACCCCTACTCGCCCTTCCAGAACGCCGACGACTCCATGGAGAGCCTCCGCGAGGCCATCCGTCAAGCCCTCGAGTCCGGCGAACTCCTCGACGAAGACGCCCAGGAGCAGTTCGAAAAACTGGAAGAAGCGCAGATCGAAGAACTCATCGACAAGATCATCCAGCGCATGAAAGCCGAAGCCTACCTCAACGCGGAAGAACCCTCTGAAGGCGCAGGCTCCGCCGGAGAAGGCAACACCGGCGACACCCGCTTCGAAGTCACCGACAAGGGGATGGACTTCCTCGGCTACAAGGCCCTCCGAGATCTCCTCGGCCCCATCGGCAAGTCCTCCCTCGGCCGTCACGACACGCGCCACGAAGCCGCCGGCGTAGAAACCAACGGCTCCTCCAAGCTTTACGAGTTCGGCGACTCGCTCAACCTCGACATCACCGCCACGCTCAACAGCGTCTTCGCCCGCGAAGGCGGCCCCTCCACCACCGGCGTCTTAAATCTCGAGTACTCCGACCTCCACGTCCAGCAGGCCGACTACCAATCTTCCTGCGCAACGGTCGTCCTCCTCGACTGCTCGCACAGCATGATCCTCTACGGCGAAGACCGCTTCACCCCCGCCAAGCGCGTAGCCATGGCCCTCGCCCACCTCATCCGCACCCAATACCCCGGCGACTCCATCGACCTCGTCCTCTTCCACGACTCCGCCGAGCACATCCCCATCTCGCAACTCCCGCGCGTCAAGGTCGGCCCCCACTACACCAACACCCGCGAAGGCCTTCGCGTCGCGCAGCGCGTCCTCCGCGGCTCCGGCAAAGACATGAAGCAGATCGTCATGATCACCGATGGCAAGCCCAGCGCCCTCACCCTCGACGACGGTCGCATCTACAAAAACGCCTTCGGTCTCGACCCCATCGTCATCTCCGAGACCCTCGAAGAGGTAAGCCGCTGCAAGCGCGCCGGCATCATGATCAACACCTTCATGCTCGCCAACGAATTTCAGCTCGTCCAGTTCGTGCAAAAAATGTCCGCCATGTGCCGCGGCAAAGCCTACTTCACCACCCCGCAAACCCTGGGCAACTATCTCCTCATGGACTTCATGTCCCGCCGCTCCAAGCACGTCAACTAAGAGCCGCTTCTTTGCTTTTGCTCTGGCCCTTGCCTTTCTGGTTGTCATTCTGAGCGAAGCGAAGAATCTACCCCTCGCCCGTTCCTGCTAAGCCTCCCTCCGCCGCCGATCCCGCCACACCCGATACACACCCCAGGCCGCGGCCGTGCAATTATCCATCACGCGTCCATCCAGCAGCATCTCCTCAAACTCCTTCACTGAAACCCGATGCACCGTCATATCGTGCTCCTCAGGATCGCGCGCAGTCTCTCCCTGCGTCAGCCCCTCCGCCAGGTACACATGATGAATCTGCCGCATCGCCCCATACGCAATCCATAAATCCGCTAGCGGAGTCATCGTCTTCGCGCGCAGCCCCGTCTCTTCCGCGAGTTCCCCACGCGCCAACTCCAGCACATCCACCTCAGCCTCTTCCCACCCACCCTGCGGCAGCTCATAGTACGTCCCATCCACCGTGTACCGATACTGCCTCACCAGCCACACATACTCACCATCGTCCCCGCGCTCCAACGGAATCACAATCACCGCGGGATCCTTATCCATCACCCCATAGATCCCGCGCGCGCCATCGCTGCGCTCAATCACATCCTCACGCACCCTGCACCAAGGGTTGCGATACACCTCGCGGCTACGAATCGTCTTGATCGACAAACCTCACCCCCACACCACGTCGCCATTATCGCAGCCTTCAACCGCACCGCGATCAATGCACCTCGCGATTCTCCGACTGCTCCGTTGACGACATGAACACCGCAAGCGACATTCCCGGCAACTCGCACTTCCCGTTCGCCGCACTCACCCCATCCCGCGACACCAGCTTCAACTGCTCACTCTCCAGCAGATCAAACGCATAAGGCTCCACTCCCAGGTTCACCACAATCCGCGCCTCATCTCGCACCAGCACCAACGTCCGCCGTCCCTCGTCGCTCGACACCATAAGGTGCTGCATGCTCCCGTCATTCAAGCACACCGTACACCGCCGCATCGTGATCAGCGACTTCACCCACGCCAGCATCTCCGCGTGCTTCCCCTCCTTCACCTCACTCCAGTTCAACTTCGACCGCTGGAACGTCTCCATGTCCTCCGGATTCGGTACGTCATCGCCAAATCCAAACTGCGCGAAGTCGCGCTTCCGTCCCTCCGCCACTGCCCTTCGCATATCTTCATCTTCATGGTCCGCGAAATACTGGAACGGAGTCGAAGCCGCAAATTCCTCGCCCATAAACAACATCGGAATATAGGGCGCCATCAATACCAATCCAATCGCCACCTTAGCCGCGTCCATACCGCACAACTGCTCAAGTCTCTCCCCGAGCGCTCGATTCCCTACCTGGTCATGGTTCTGATCGAAGTGCACGAAGTGGTGCGCCGATAACCCTTCGGCCAATCTCCCATGCTTGCTCTTCCTGTAACTCGAATACTGTCCGTCGTACACATACGCATGCTTCAACGCCTTGTGCAGATCGGCTATCGTCCCAAAGTCCCGATAGTATCCGCGTTCCCTCTCCTTCGTGTACAGCAGCGAGAACAGCGCATGATGGAAGTCATCGCTCCACTGCGAATCCATCCCGTATCCATGCGCCTCGCGTGGCCGAACGATTCGCGGGTCATTCAGATCACTCTCCGCAATCAAATAAAAATCTCTCCCCAGCGTCGACCCCAGCCGCTCCACCTCGGTCGACAACTGCTCCATAAAATGCACCGCCGAGCGGTCGATATACTCATGCACCGCATCGAACCGCAACCCATCGACGTGATAATCCTTCAGCCACATCAGGGCGTTGTCGCAGAAGAACCGCCGCACTTCATCGCTCCCACCTTCATCCAGGTTCACCGCATCCCCCCACGGCGTCCTGTGCCTCGACGTCAGATACGGCCCAAACTTCGACGCATAATTTCCGACCGGCCCGAAATGGTTGTACACCACGTCCAGAACCACGCTCAGCCCTCGCGCATGGCACGCGTCAACAAATCGCTTCAATCCATCCGGTCCACCATACGGTTCATGCGTCGCAAACAAAGCGACACCGTCATACCCCCAGCCACGCCGCCCCGCAAACTCCGCCACAGGCATCAACTCAACGTGCGTCACCCCCAGGTCGGCGAGATAATCCAGATGCTCAATCGCCCCATCAAACGTTCCAGCCTCGCTGAACGTTCCAATGTGCACCTCATACAACACGGCCCCAGTCTTCGTAGATCCTCGCCACAACTCATCGTGCCACTTAAATTGGCTGTGGTCGTACAGTAACGACGGCCCATGAACTCCACTCTTCTGCCGCAAACTGCGTGGATCCGGATACGCCGTCGGATCATCATCAATCAAAAATGAGTACTCGTCCCCGCACTCCGCCTCCGGCACATCCAGCGTCCACCAGCCTCGCTTATTCGGTCCCTTCATCGGCAGTACGCGGTCGCCCCACTTCACCGACAAAGTCTTCGCTCTCGGCGCCCACAGCCCAAACCTATGCATCCTTCAATCCTTTCTCCTAAAAGTCCGTCTTCCCTTCTAACCCTCTCCCAGCTCGCTAACGGCCTTCACTCTTCGCGCGCCAGCAACGCTACCGGAAACTCTCCCAGCAAAACCTCCACTCCAACATCTCCCGCCACAACCTTCTCTCCCGTCAGCCGGTTCACCCACCGCCCCTCCGGAATCTCAACCACCGTCGTCCCCCAACCCTTCGCCGCGTGCGACCATCGCGGCACCACGGTCACCACATCCTTCCCGCGGCGAAACGCAATCACACGCTCCGCATACTCACCCTCCGTCTTCACCGCCGCATACTCTGCGTCCGCGCCAAACCACTCCGGATGCTCCCTCCGCAACTGCAACCCCTGATGCACCACCCACAACTTCGGCAGCCCATCCTCCACTCGCTCCATCACCTGCTTCGCGTTCATCCCTTCCATCTCTTTCAACAACTGCATGCGCCGCGCATAGTCCACCGGCCGACGATTATCCGGATCCACCAGCGAGAAATCCCAGAGCTCTCCTCCCTGGTACAAATCCGGAACCCCCGGCGCCGTGTATTTCATCAACGTCTGCGCCAGCGAATTCACGCGCCCCGCATCTTGTATGTCTCCGACAAACGCCTCCAGAGTCCTCACGAACGCCTCATCTGCCAACAGGGCATCAATGTAATCCTTCAGCGCCCGCTCATACTCCTCGTTGTTCGCCACCCAACTCGTGCGCACCTTCGCCTCGCGCATCGCCTTCTGCATGTAACTCCGCAAGCGCTCTCCATCGATAGGCCATGCTCCCACCAGCGTCTGATACAGAAACCACTCCGTCCCAGGATCAACCTGGTCGCCCTTACGATACTTCGCATTCTGCACGCTCCATCGTCGCGCAGCCTCCGCGAACTGGTCGGCCACCTCGGTCAACACCACCATCCGCGCGCGCACATCATCGCTGCGTTTCGTATCATGCGTGCTCAGCGTCGTCATCGTTAGCGGAAACGTCCTCTGCATCTTCACCTGGTACTCGTGAAAATGCTGCAGACTAAATCCATCGCAATCAGGATCGCCGCCCACCTCATTCATCGCAATCAGCCGGTTCCAGCAATAGAACGCCGTGTCCTCCACCCCCTTCGCCATCACCGGCCCAGTGAACTGCTCAAAACGATTGACGAACTCCGTCTCCAACTTGCCCATCACCTTCAGCGTCAGCACATCGCGTATAAAGTCAAACAGCCCGCCATCAATATCCGCACGATTTCTCTTCGCACTCTCCGTCGCCCGCCGAATGCGCGTCCGATCCTCCTCCGCAATTTCGTTTCGCTCCGGAATCACATACGTCCGATACACCGAAAAGCAAGCCGCCACCTCGCGAATCGCCCGCCGAATCTCCGCGCGCGTAAAGTCTCGCTGATCGCGGTTGCTCTCGCAGATGTCCACAAACAAGCTCGTCAACCGATTCACATCACTGCCCAACGCCTCTTGCTCCACCGCAATCTTCTTGTCATGCGCCACGCCCGGAAAATCCGAATCATCTCCCGTAAACGTGATGTAGTGTTCACCCAGCCGCTTCAGTCCTTCGCGATGCACCAGCACACCCATCGCCATGTTCATAAAGTCGTAGCCGCTGGTCCCCTCCACCGGCCAGTCGCGCAGCCACTCGCCCGGCTCCAGAATCTTCTCTCCCACAATCCACGCGTCTGGTGCGCGTTCGCGCAGCCGCTCAAAATACTGCTTCGGATCCCGCAGCCCATCCGGATGGTCCACGCGCACACCATCCAGCAGTCCCTGCTTCAGCCACTTCACAATCAGCGCATGCGTCTCATCAAACACAAACTCGCGCTCCACGCGCAATCCAATCAGCGTGTTCACATCAAAAAATCGCCTGTACCCCAACTGCTGATCCGCGGTCCTCCAGTACGCCAGCCGGTAGTACTGCTGCGAGAGAAACTCGTCCAGCGCATCCACGCTCGCGTTCACCTCCCGCACCACGCGATCAATCGCCTCAGACACGCTCGTCTCTTCGCGCCCCAATCTCTCCAGCAGCCCCAGCAACACCTTCTTATCTCGATGACGCGCCAAAATCGTTCGTCGATCCCAGAAGTCCGGTGAAGGCAGCCGCGCAAAACTCGCACTCACAAAGTTCAACGCATCGCTCTTCGCATACTCGGCAGCCTTGCCTAGAATCAACGCCAAACTAGCCGGCGAAACCGGAAACGTCTGTCCCGCGGCCTCCACAGTAAATCGAGCGCCTTTCCGTTTCAGCACCACCAGCCCCGCACTCAGCGACCGCCCATACTGCTCGGGCAAAATCGGCACCAGCACCTTGTCCCGCAGCCGCTCCTCCGACGAGTTCCAATCGATATCGAAGAAGCTCGCATACCTGCTGTTCGTTCCGTTCTCCAGCACGTCCCACCAATACTTGTTCTGCGCTCCCAGGCTCATGTGGTTGGGAACAATATCCAGCACCTGCCCCAATCCATTCTGTCCCAGCTTCTCGCAGAACCGCTCGTGTGCCGGCGCTCCACCCAACTCCTCATTCACACTGCGATGGTCCACCACGTCATATCCATGCATACTGCCCGGCGCAGCCTGCAGGTAAGGCGAGCAGTACACATGCGTAATTCCGAGCGACTCCAAATACTCCACAATCGCCGCAGCATCATCGAAATTAAACTCTCGATGCAATTGCAGACGATACGTCGATCCCGGTGCATGCCCCATGCCTTAACTGCCCCTCAAATTCTCTGGATTTGACCCTGTACTCGCTTAGATTCCCTCCTGGGAGGCGAGGTTGCTCCTCCGCAGCGCCATCACGATTTCGATGCGTAAGGCTCCGGAGTCCATTGGCCTGAAAGCGTAAACGCTGCATGCACCAGCGCAATGTGCGAGAGTGCCTGGGGAAAGTTCCCCAGCATCCGCTTTTCCTTTGCATCGTACTCCTCGCTCAGCAGGCCAACATCGTTCCGCAGCGCCAGCAGCCGATCAAACATCTCCACCGCTTCGCCTTCACGCCCTATCAACCACAGGCAAGTCACCAGCCAGAAACTGCACGTAAGAAACGCGCCTTCGCTTCCCTTCAATCCGTCAGAGCTCTTTGCCAGGTTATAGCGTTGCACCAGCCCATCCTTCATCAGGTGTTTCTGGATCGCATCAATCGTTCCCACGATGCGCGGATCATCCACCGGCAAAAACCCCACCAGCGCCAGCCTCAAACACGACGCATCCAGCGCAGTCGAACCATAGCTCTGCGTAAACGCGTTCAGTCGCTTATTAAATCCCTTCGCGCAAATCTCCTTGTGCAGCATGTCGCGATTCTTCCGCCAACGCTTCACATCCCCCGCACCATCGAAGCGCTCGTGTTGTTTCACCGCACGATCCAGCGCCACCCACGCCATCACCTTGCTATGCACAAAGTGTTTCGCCCCGCCGCGCGTCTCCCAGATTCCCTCGTCCGGCAGCGGCCACACCTTGCACAGATGATCAATCAGCGCGGCCTCCATGTCCTTCGACGGCGTGCGCAGATCGTCCTCCGCCGCTGGCGTCCGCGAAAGCGCCACCGCCACTTCGCCAAACACATCCAACTGAAACTGCCCCGAAGCCGCATTCCCAACTCGCACCGGCTTCGAGTTCTCATAACCCGGCAGCCAATCCACCTCCCACTCCACCATCCGTCGCTCTCCGTTGATCCCGTACAGTGTCTGGATCTGTCCCGGCGACCCTGCAATCGCGCGCAGCAGCCAAAACCTCCACTGCACCGCCTCCTCCGTGTAACCCGCGCGCATCAGCACCAGCAACAGGAACGACGTATCACGCAACCAGCAATACCGATAATCCCAATTCCTCTCACCGCCAATCTTCTCCGGCAGCCCCGTAGTCGCTGCTGCAACAATTCCGCCTGTTGGCCGATACGTCATCGCCTTCAACGTCATCAAGCTACGTTGCACCGCCTCCACATGCTTTCCTTTGTAATCCGATCGGTCTGACCAATCGCACCAGTAATCATGCGTGTCCTCCAGCGCCTGCTCCACCACAATCGGCTCCGGCACCTCTTCAAACGAGTTCGCATACGTCAGCGTGAAGCAGACTTTATCGCCCTTGCGCAGAACAAAGTCGCTCACCGTCGTCAAATCTTCTCCCGTCAACTCCGCCGATCGCCCCTTCAAACAGTGGCTGCGCAGCACCGCCATATCCGGCCCTGCAATCGCGCGGACCTCATCCTTGTGCTTGGTCACCCACGGCACGGTCAGCCCATAATCAAATCGCAGCACCAGGTCCATATGCATCTTCACCTTGCCGCTCACGCCCTCCACAATCCTCACCACATCAGAGTGCTTCTCTCGCGGAGGCATAAAGTCCGTCAACCGCACCTCACCCTCTTCAGTCACAAACGTCGTCTCAACGATCATCGTGCCCGGCCGATACTCCCTCCGCGTCTCAACAATCTTCCCCTCCGGCCGTATCCGCCAGTAGCCGTTCTCCGAAGTCCCCAGCAGTGCCGCAAAGCAAGCGCCCGAAGAAAAATTCGGCCAGCACAACCAATCGATCGAACCATCCCGGCTCACCAGGGCCGCTGTCTCGCAATCGCCTATCAGCGCATAATCTTCAATGCGCGCACCGTGCAGCTTCGTCTTCTTCTTTCCAAACATTCCTGCCAAGGAACCCTCCAGGCCACCGTCTTCCACATCTCCACTGCAACCACTCCCACCCGCGGCGCATCCGTAAAACTATCGCCTTGGGGGTAAGGGGTAAGCCCTCAACACGTAATCCGGATGCCTTGTGGCTTCCTCGTATTGGATGCACTTCTCTTCCTGCGCGTGGCCTTGCTGTCATCCACATCGACTACCATCTCTACAGATCGCAAAGGAGTTGCATCGCGCATGAAACCAACCGAAGGCCGCCGAAGAATCGTCATCGAAGAGATCCAGCCCACCGTTGACAATGGCCGACATCCCGCCAAGCGCACACTCGGCGACGCCATCACCGTCACCGCCGCCATCTTCGGCGATGGCCACGATCACGTCGCGGCTCGCCTCCTCTATCGTCACCAATCGCAACGCCGATGGAGCGCCGCTCCTTTCACGGAAATTAACAATGACCTCTGGTCCGCTACCTTCACCGCCGCCGCACCCGGCGACACCACCAGGCTGGGCCTCTGGCACTTCACCATCGAAGCCTGGATCGATCACTTCGACACCTGGATCCACGACCTCGCCAAGCGCCTGGCCGCCCAGCCCGTTCCGGGCCAATCGCAAAACCAGCCCGACTCCGCGCAAGACATTCCCCTCGCTCTCCGCATCGGCGCCAATCACCTCGACGCCGCAGCCTCCCGCGCCAAAGGTGCCGACGCAAAAAAACTCGCCGCCGCCGCCGCCAACCTCCGCACCCTCGCCGACCAAAACCTCTCCGTCTACGACGACCCCATCACCCCCGAGATCATCGCGCTCGTCGCAA
Organism: Acidobacteriaceae bacterium; assembly: GCA_049578265.1. GTDB lineage: Bacteria > Acidobacteriota > Terriglobia > Terriglobales > Acidobacteriaceae > Granulicella. The sequence continues at coordinate 10,019 of JBAULP010000038.1, read as the reverse complement.
AATATCCTGACTTCTCTTTCTCCACCAAACACCCCACCGAGTTCCCTCTCTGGATCGATCGCGAGCGCGCCCGCTTCTCCTCCTGGTACGAACTCTTCCCCCGCAGCGCCGGCCCATCCGGGCAGCACGGCACCCTCGCCGACGTAGCCGCGCGCGTTCCCGAGATCGCCTCCATGGGCTTCGATGTCCTCTACATGCCGCCCATCCACCCCATCGGCACCGCCTTCCGCAAAGGCAAGAACAACACCACCACAGCCCAACCCGACGACGTAGGCAGCCCTTGGGCGATAGGCTCCGCCGAAGGTGGCCATACCGCAATCCTCCCCGCCCTCGGCACCTTCGACGACTTCGACCACCTCGTCGAAACCACGCGCACGCACAACATCGACCTGGCCCTCGACATCGCCTTCCAGTGCAGCCCTGACCACCCCTGGGTCGCCGAACATCCCGCCTGGTTCTCGCACCGCCCCGACGGCACCATCCAGTACGCCGAAAATCCACCCAAAAAATATCAGGACATCTACCCGCTCAACTTCGAATCCACCGACTGGCGCAGCCTCTGGGAAGCTCTCCACGGCGTCTTCCAATTTTGGGTCGATCGCGGCGTCCGCGTCTTCCGCGTCGACAATCCCCACACCAAGGCCCTCCCATTCTGGGAGTGGTGCATCACCGAAATTCACAAGTCCGCCCCCGACACTCTCTTCCTCGCCGAAGCCTTCACCCGCCCGCACGTCATGTACGCTCTCGCCAAGGGTGGCTTCACGCAGTCCTACACCTACTTCACCTGGCGCAACACCAAGGCCGACCTCACCGAGTACTTCGAAGAGATCTGCAACCCACCCGTCTCCGACTTCTTCCGCCCCAACGTCTGGCCCAACACCCCCGACATCCTCCACGCCCAATTCCAAATCGAAGACCTCGCCCAGCGCAAAGCCGTCTTCCGCCAGCGCATCATCCTCGCAACAACCCTCAGCGCCAACTACGGAATCTACGGCCCAGCCTACGAGCTCCTCGAAGGCCGCCCCGCAAAACCATCCCCCGGTAAGACCAGTAGCGAAGAGTACCTCGACAGCGAAAAATATCAGCTCCGCAACTGGGCCCGCACCGACCCCAACTCCATCGCCCCACTCATCCAACAGCTAAACAAAATCCGCCACGACAACCCCGCCCTGCAGCGCAACGAGAACCTGCACTTCCACGCCAACCCCAACGACCATCTCCTCGTCTACTCCAAATCGACATCCAAGCCCACATTCGTCGCCCCGAACGCAGATCCCGCCAGCCTCAACACCATCCTCGTAGCCGTCAACCTCGACCCCATCAACACCCAATCCGCAATGGTCACGCTAGCCCTCGACAAACTCAACCTCCCCTGGGACGCCACCTACACCGTAGAAGACCAGCTCACCGGCACCCAATACACCTGGCAAGGCCCCACCAACTACATCTCCCTAACCCCAACCGCCACCGCCCACATCTTCCGCATCGGCTCACAATAAAATTTCGCGAACCGATTTTGTTCTCATTTAGACGCAGCCGATAGCGATTTAAACGCACCAGTGCGATCAGCCAACCGGCCAGCCGAGTAATGACAAGCATGCCTAGCAAACTTTTAATCCCTATTTCAACAAATTTGAGTGCTACCTTTAGGAAGCTTTACCGGAGACCTTAATGACTACCGAATATATCGATTGCATACTCGCATCTGGCTTCTTTGACAATGAGTTATATGTCATAGTTGGAGAGTCCTCAGCCATTGTCAGCCGGCAAGATGTAAAGGTCACCCGTGAACCTGCAGATCAAAATGATGGGCAGGGACAAGTATGCGTCTACATTATCGAAAGGAAAGCTGATCGACTGCTCGTAGAGATTCCTGGTCAACCCGTAGTTGGAGGTTTGAGAACTTGGGTACATCAAGGGCATTCGTCCGCTGCTGCGTGAAAATTTGTGATTCTCAGCGATAAAGCCATCCAGGAAGCAATCGCAACCGGAGCGATGGAGATCACACCTCAGCCGACCGAACTCCGATACACAAGCTCGGCAGTTGACCTGACGCTAGGATCACAGTTTCAAGGATGGGACGCAGCACTCCTCACAGTTCAAGGGACCAAGGTTGAATTGGACCTCGCCGTACAGACCTATCAAAAAACCGCGAAGGCATACCTAACGTCATTCAAGACGGAGAGCGATGGAAGCTTTATCTTTCCGCCGTACTCGCAAAAGCCCATGGTGCTGTTAGCGCAAACGCAGGAGACGATTCATTTAAAGAAGAATTCCAGCCTTGCGGCCCGCGTTGAGGGTAGAAGTTCACTTGCCCGAATTGGCCTTACCGTTCATTTGACTGCCCCCACCATACATTGCGGATTTCAGGGCCCAATCACTCTGGAGCTTATTAACCACAGCTTCTTCTATTTAAGAATGGTTCCAGGGTCGGTAATTTGCCAACTCATCATCGAGCGTGTTGACGGTGCAACGGGGGAGATCAAGACAGCGTTTCAAAATCAAGTGAACCCATCCGGCATCTAAAATAGCCGTTTGTAAACATACCCACCTTTCTTTCCTACGTGCATCCAACTGCTGGAGGCAACCCGCACGTGAAGAAGCCCTGCAGCGCCACCGACCCGCTCTGGTACAAAGACGCGATCATCTACGAGCTCCACGTCCGCGCCTTCGCCGACTCCAACGCTGATGGCATCGGCGACTTCCAGGGCCTCATCTCCAAGCTCGACTACCTCCAGGAGCTCGGCGTCACCTGCCTCTGGCTGCTCCCCTTCTTCCCCTCGCCCCTCCGCGATGACGGCTACGACATCGCCGACTACACCAACGTCAACCCTGCCTACGGCACCATCGCAGACTTCCAGCAGTTCCTCTCCGAGGCTCACGCCCGCAACCTTCAGGTCATGATCGAGCTGGTCATCAACCACACCTCCGATCAGCACCCCTGGTTCCAGCGCGCGCGCCTCGCCCCCAAAGATTCCCCCGACCGCGACATGTACGTCTGGTCCGACACCGCAACAAAATTCGACGGCGTCCGCATCATCTTCACCGACACCGAAAAATCCAACTGGACCTGGGACGAGGTCGCGCAGCAGTACTACTGGCACCGCTTCTTCTCTCATCAGCCCGACCTCAACTTCGACAACCCCCGCGTCATGGACGAAGTCCTAAAAGCCATGCGCTTCTGGCTCGACATGGGCGTCGACGGCCTCCGTCTCGACGCCATCCCCTACATCATCGAGCGCGACGGCACCTCCTGCGAGAACCTCCCCGAAACCCACGACCGCATCAAGCAGATCCGCGCCGCCATCGACGCCGAATACGAGAACCGTCTCGTCCTCGCCGAAGCCAACATGTGGCCCGCCGACGTTCGCCCCTACTTCGGCGACGGCGACGAGTGCAACATGGCCTTCCACTTCCCCCTCATGCCGCGCATCTACATGGCCCTCCGCCAGGAAGACCGTCTCCCTATCACTGACATCATGGCGCAAACTCCCGCCATTCCCGACAACTGCCAGTGGGGTCTCTTCCTCCGCAATCACGACGAGCTCACGCTCGAGATGGTCACCGACGACGAGCGCGACTACATGAACCTCGCCTACGCCGCCGACACCCGGATGCGCATCAACGTAGGCATCCGCCGCCGCCTCGCGCCGCTCATGGACAACAATCGCCGCCGCATTGAGCTCCTCAACTCCCTTCTGCTCTCCTTCCCCGGCACCCCCATCATGTACTACGGCGACGAGATCGGCATGGGCGACAACATCTACCTCGGCGACCGCAACGGCGTCCGCACGCCCATGCAGTGGAACTCCGACCGCAATGCTGGCTTCAGCAAAGCCGTCCCCGCCAAGCTCTACTTCCCCGTCATCATGGACCCCATCTGGGGCTACCAGGCCATCAACGTAGAAGCGCAGCAGTCCGATGCCTCATCGCTCCTTCACTGGACGCGCAACATGATTGCGCTGCGCAAAATCTTCCAGGTCTTCGGCCGCGGCACACTCGAATTCCTTCACCCCGAAAACCGCAAAGTCCTCGCCTACATCCGCGACTACACCGACCCCCTCGTCCCCTCCGCCGACGCCAACACGCCCCACACCGAAACCGTCCTCTGCGTCGCCAACCTCTCGCGCTTCGCTCAACCCGTGCAGCTCGACCTCACCAAGTACGCCGGCCGCCAGCCCGTAGAGATGCTCGGCTACGTCCCCTTCCCCATCATCGACGGCACACCCTACGCCATCACCCTCGCGCCCTACAGCTTCTTCTGGCTCGAGCTACAACCCGGCCCCACTTCAACATCGTCCTCTCGACCGGAGTCTTTGCGCAGCGAGGACGGAGCGGAGAGACCTGCAGGTCCCGCCTCGCACTCGCTCCTCACGCTCCTCAACGAGTCCGGCGCCGAAATTCTCGACACCACGCTCCCCACCTACATCGCGCACCAGCGCTGGTTCGGTGGAAAGTCCCGCACCATCCGCTCCACGCGCATCGTCTCCACCTTCCCCATCGAACCCACCTCCGCCATCGCCCTCGTCGAGCTCACGTACACCGACACCACCACCGACCTCTATCAACTCCCCCTAGCCATCGCCGCCGAAGCCGAAGCCGCCCAGCTCCAATCCACCACCCCCAGCGCCATCATCGCCACCCTGAACAACTTCACCCTTATCGACGCCACCAACAGCCCAACCTTCCGCGCCAACCTCCTCCAACACATCATCACCACCAACACCCCCACCACCCCGGGTGACCCATCTTCGCCGATGGCCTCATCATCGGCTAAGGTGGGCGGACCGCCACCGACCTCCGCCCTCCCCACCGACCTCACCTCCACGCAATCCTCCGCCCTGGACCCCACCCGCCTCGCCGACGTCCCCTCGCGCCTCTCCTCCGCCGAGCAATCCAACACCAGCATCTTCTACGACGACCTCGCCATCCTCAAACTCTTCCGCCATCTCCGCACCGGCGAGAATCCCGACGTAGAAATCGGCCGCTTCCTCACCGACGCGGCGCACTTCCCCCACATCCCCGCCTACCTCGGCGACCTCCATCTTGCCGCCGACAACACCACCCTCGCCTTTCTCCAAACCTTCTCTCCCAACCTGGGCGACGGCTGGTCCTGGACCCTAACCGACCTGGACCGCTTCTTCACCGAAGTCGCCAACACACCCGCGCCCGCCACCACTCAGGTACCCCAACACCTCAGCCCCGAGCTGCACAACCCGGAACAAAAACGAGCCGCCACAACTCAGGTACCCCAACACCTCAGCCCCGAGCTTCACAACCCGGAACAAAAACGGGCCGCCACCACTCAGATACCCCAAGGCTTTAGCGCGGAGTTGCATAACCCGGAACAAGAACGAGCCGCCACCACTCAGGTACCCCAAGGCTTTAGCCTTGGGTCTCATAACCAGGAACTGAAATGGGGGGCTTTAGCCCCCGCGACGGCCCCTTATCTCGCCGCCGCCGAACTCCTGGGCGTCCGCACCGCCGAGCTCCACCTCGCCCTCGCCACCCCCACCGACGACCCAGCCTTCGCCGCCGAGCCCACCACCCCCGAACTCCTTGCCAACGACCGCCAGCGCATCCACCAGCAAGTAACCACCGCGCTGGACGCCCTCCAATCCTCCCTAAAATCCCCCACCGCACTCACCCCCGAAGCTGCCACCCTCGCCGCCGAACTCCTCGCCCACCGCGACGCTCTCCTTACCCGCATCGCCTCCCTCAACGGCGACGCCGCCCGCTTCGGCAACCGCATCCGCATCCACGGCGACTACCACCTTGGCCAACTCCTCTGCATTCAAACCAAAACCCACCCCGACTTCCTCATCATTGACTTCGAAGGCGAACCCGCCCGACCTCTCGCCGAGCGCCGCCGCAAGCAGCCCGGCCTCCGCGACGTAGCCGGCATGCTCCGCAGCTTCAGTTACGCCGCCCACACTGCCCTCCAACCCGCCCTCAAATCCAACCCCGACAACGCCCCTAACCTCGCAGCCTGGGCCGCCGCATGGGAGTCCGCCGTCACCGCCGCCTTCCTCCGCGGCTACAACGCCACCATCGCCGCCAACCCCTCCCTCACCCCGCAGGACGCATCCGTCTACCAACTCGTCCTCCAGGTCTCTCTCCTCGAAAAAGCCTGCTACGAACTTCTCTATGAGTTAAACAATCGGCCCACATGGCTCGTCATACCCCTAAAGGGCATACTTGCCATCGTCCATAACGGCGCATAATCTTTCAGCACCCGTTCAATCTCCCAATGTCCTCGACGCCTTTCACCGCCGCCACGCAACCCGCCGACGTCACCGACGCCGCGCATTCCGTCGCGCCCATCACTCACTCCACCGCGGAGCTCCTCATCTGCCTCCCCGCGCTCACAGGCGAGGCACTCCCCGCAACCCTCCACGCCATCACCGCCGCCTTCCCCTCCGAGTCCGTCCTCGTCGCCTGCGCCGCCTGCCCTGAAGACGCCACTCCCTGGCCCTCCCTCGAAGTCATTCCCTACGCCACCCCCCGCTCCGACGTCGGCTGGATTCTCGCCACCGGCGACTACGCCGCAGCCTCGCATCTCGCCCTCGAGCGCAACGCCCGCTCCATCATCCTCCTCGGCGGCGACACCAACGCCCTCTCCGCGCCCAACGCCGTCAATCCCATCCTCCTGCGCAACTTCGTCGACTGCATGCGCAGCAAATCCATCGACCTCGTCCTCCCTCGCTTCACCCCCGGCCCCAACGAAGCCCTCGTCAACTCCGCGCTCCTCTATCCCCTCTCGCGCGCCCTCTTCGGTGCCGACATCCACTTCCCCCTCCCCATCGACGCCGCCCTCTCCGCGCGCATGGCCCAGCGCCTCGCCTCCACCACTCAGCGCCTCGTCGCGCTCAATCAAGGTTCCTCTCTCCTCTGGCCCGTCGCCGAAGCCGCATCCGCCGGCTTCTCCGTCCGCGAAGTCTCCGCCGGCGACTCCATGCCGCCCACGCCTCCTCCGCCCGCAACCCAGGCCGACTTCAACGCCCTCTTCGCCTCGGTCGCCGGCTCTCTCTTCGCCGACATCGAAGCCAAGGCCACCTTCTGGCAGCGCGCCCGCGGCATCTCCATCCCACCCCCGCGTCCACCCTCGCCTCCTCCCATCCACGAGATCGCTGCCTCTCCCGAAATCCACGACATGATCGAGACCTTCCGCATCGCCCAGGACAACCTCCAGGAGATCTGGGCCCTCGTCCTTCCACCGCAGTCGCGCCTCGCCCTCAAAAAACTCTCGCAGCTCTCCCCTGACGCCTTCTCCATCGAGCCCGATCTCTGGGCCCGCATCGTCTACGACTTCGCCCTCGCCTTCCACCTCCGCACCCTTAATCGCAACCACCTCCTCGGCGCCATGACGCCTCTCTACCTCGCCTGGGTCGCCTCCTACCTCCGCTTCACAGCCGACGACCCCATCCGCGCCACGCACGCCATCCAACTCACCGCCTCCGCCTTCGAAACCGAAAAGTCCTACATCGTCTCGCGCTGGCGCTGGCCCGATCGCTTCAACCCCTAGAGCCCGATCACCACCCTCTCCACTCCGAAAGGAACCAACTATGGGACACCAATTGGGTCAGCAAATCGAATCTGCTCTCCGCCAGTCCATTCATCGCATCGTCCTGGTGCTCGCCAGCTTCCTTCCCGGAATCCTCGCCTTCCTTCTCGCCGTCATCGTCTTCGCTCTTCTCGGATGGGGCATCTCCGCACTCGTTCGCCGCTTCCTCACCGCCGTCGGCTTCGATCAGCGCCTCGCCTCGCGCGTCGTCCAGGGCCCCTCGGCCATCCTCTCGGACTGGTCCCCCAACAACTCCCCCACCGTCCTCGCCGCGCGCGTCACCTTCTGGCTCTTCGTCCTCGCCGGCATCGCCATCGGCATCTCCGCATTCGACGCCTCCTATGCCGTCGACTCCCGCTACTCCATCTTTCTCTTCCCTTACGTCGCCCACATCACCGGAGCCATCCTCATCCTTCTCGCCGGCACGCTCCTCGCCCGCTTCCTCGCGCGTTCCGTCCTCATCGGAGCCGTCAACGCCCAACTGCAGTACGCCCGCTTTCTCTCCCACGGCGTCAAGTGGCTCGTTCTGGTCCTCACCGCCGCCATGGCACTCGACCACCTCAACATCGGTGGCGGCGTCGTAGAACTCGCCTTCGGAATCCTCTTCGGTGGCATCGTCCTCACCCTCGCGCTCGCCATCGGCCTCGGCTCCCGAGACCTCGTCAGCCGCTCCATCGAAAAGACCATGGACAAGACCCCAGCCCCGCGCCCCACCGAAGTTCCACCCCGCTCCGACACCGACACCACGCCGCGCCTCCGCCACTTCTAGCCTCGACGCACCTCACCCCCGCTTCTCTCAACCATCAGCAAGGAACGACCCCAGTGAAAACAAAAATCGCAACGCTCAGCCGCACGCTTCTTCTCTTCTCCCTCGCTGTCCCCGCGCTCGCAATTCATGCACTCGCCCAGCAACCCGCCGCTCCCGCCAGGCAGCCCATCCTTCTCGACGTCCTCGTCACCAAATCCAACAAGCCCGTCCCCAACCTCAAGCAGCAGGACTTCACCATCCTCGACGACGGTCAGCCCGCCAACATCCTCCTCTTCCATCCCCACAACATCGCCGACGTCCCCGCCAACGAAGTCGACGCCTCCACCACCATCATCATCCTCATCGACCAGGTCAACACCCCCTTCAACGACGTCACCTACATCCGTCAGGGCATCCAGCAATACCTCCGCCAGAACAACGGCAGCCTCAACCACCCCGTCACCCTCGCCTTCTTCACCGAGAAGGGCCTCCAGATGCAGACCCAGCCCTCCATCGACGGCAACGCCCTCTCCGCTGCCCTCGACAAGCAGGTGCAAGGCTTCCGCATCATTCAGGACTCCACCCAATACGGCGGCTCCCAGCGCATGGCTCTCTCCCTCGACGCGCTCCAGAACCTCGTCGACACCGAGAAGACCCGTCCCGGCCGCAAGCTCGTCCTCTGGGTCAGCCCCGGCTGGCCCTACCTCAACGGCCCGGAAGACATCCTCACCGCCGGCCAGCAGCAGCAGACCCTCTCCACCGCCATCAGGCTCTCCACCGGCCTCCGCCAGGCCCGCATCACGCTCGATAGCATCGACCCCCAGGGCGCCGGCGAACATGCCTCCATCACCGCCTACCTCTACAAGGACTTCCTCAACCCCCTCACCGATCCCTCCAAGGCCCATCTCGGCAACCTCAACCTCCGCGTCATCGCCGCGCAATCCGGAGGCCGCGTCTTCGAAGGCAACAACCTCGTCCTCAATGAACTCAACGACGCCACCGACGACCTCAACGCCTTCTACACCATCGAAATCCCCCAGGCCCCCTCCACCCATCCCAACCAGTTCCACACCATCGAAATCAAACTCCCCAACCCCAAGCTGAAAGTCATTACCCGCAACGGCTACTACGGCAACTAGCCCCCGAACCGCGCCCGCCCTCCTCAAACCGCAACCCCCGTCCCCTCAAAGAAATCCACAGCCGCGACACTTTTTCTCCAATCCCGTGTTTCCACCATAGGAGCGGGAAAAAGGTCGCCGTTCCACTGCCCGGCATCCAATGACCCAGTGGCGCTTCAGTGGCATTCGGGCCGGGCAAATGAGGAGTTTTCACCATGCGCAGTCTCAAATATCTCGCGCTCGTCGCAGTTCTCGGATTCTTAGTTACTTCCGCTCCCCCTGCTGCGCAAGCGCAGGTCTCGGTCGGCGTCGGCATCGGCGACGGCTACCCCGCCTACGGCCCCCCCACCTGCGAGTACGGCTACTACAACTACGCCCCCTACGCCTGCGCTCCCTACGGCTACTACGGCCCGCAATGGTTTAACGACGGCATCTTCCTCGGCGTCGGCCCCTGGTACGGTTGGGGCTGGGGACGTGGCTACGGCTACGGTCGCGGATACGGTTACGGTCGCGGATACGGCGGTCGCGTAGGCTACGGCTACGGTCGCGGCGGATACGGCTACGGTCGCGGCGGATACGGCTACGGTCG
>JBAULP010000037.1:0-11968 GCA_049578265.1 Acidobacteriaceae bacterium | reverse complement strand
TGCTCGTTTTACGCCGTCATCCTGAGCGCAGCGAAGGACCCCCGCATTGGCTTTTGCCTTTGCTTTTGCTTTTGCCTTTGCTTTTGCTTTTGCCTTTGCTTTTGCCGTTGCCTTTGCTTTTGCCTTTGCTTTTGCCGTTGCCTTTGCCTTTGCTTTTGCCTTTGCTTTTGCCTTTGCTTTTGCCTTTGCCTTTGCTTTTGCTTTTGCCGCTGCTTTTGCTGTTGCCGTTGCTGTTGCTGTTGCTCGTTTTACGCCGTCATCCTGAGCGCAGCGAAGAACCTGCTTCTCGTTCACGCGGCGAACGCCCGTTCTTCCGCGCACCACCCCACGCACCCCCCAAGGCCACGCCCATCCACCCCACCCTCACCATCGCCGCGGCTATCCTCACCGCCTTCCTCGACCTCTACGTCGGCATCCGCTACTGCCTCAAACTCATCCGCAAGCAATCCCACCCGCGCCTCGCCACCTGGCTCATCTTCGAACTCGGCGTCCTCATGAGCCTCGCCACCTACTTCGCCTCCCCCGACCACTCCCTCCTCAAAGCCGCCCTCAACCTCACCGACGCCCTCGTCGTCACCCTCATCATCCTCGCCATCCTCTTCGAGCAGCGAGCCCGCCGCATCACCTTCACCCGCAACGAGCAGCTCTCCCTCCTCATCGCCGCCCTCGCCCTCGCCGCCTGGGCCATCACCCGCACCACATGGATCGCCTTCCTCGGCTTCCAGCTCGTCATGATCGTCGCCTACATCCCCACCCTCGAAAGCATGCTCCACTGGCGTCCCACCCGCTCCCCCGAGCCCCTCGAAACCTGGTCCATCAACGCCCTCGCCGCCCTCCTCGCCGTCCTCATCGACGTCACCGGCCGCCACGACTACATCGCTATGCTCTATCCCCTCCGCGCCTTCCTCCTCTGCCTCACCATCGCCGCGCTAGTCCTCCGCTGGAACCACAAAACCCGCTCCCACCAGGTCCACCCATCATGACGCCACCGCAGCCTCCATCTCCATCGACAGAAACTCCGGCGTAAGCGCCGCCAAAACCTCCCGCGCATCCAGCAGCTCTCCCAGCGCACCCGCCCCCGCACGGCAAATTCTTCCGTCCATCACCCTCTGGGCCACCTCGCACACCAGCGGCGCCGAGAACGCATAGATGTCCCGTCCACGTGCCGTCACCCGTCGCTGCTCTCCATCCCGGCCCACCAACACCTCCACCACAAACCGCTGGGCCGACCGCCCACTCGCATCCGCCGACCTCGGCGCCGGCGTCTCCGCCCGGTGGAGGTCCTCCAACGCAACGCTGCTAAGGTACGTATGGATCCCCTTCGCCCGCAGATGCCGCGCGATCAGCACCATCTCCGAGAACGGAACCTCCACCAGCCTCTGCTCTCCCAGCGGTTCGCCAAACCTCCACGGCCTCTCTGCACGCGGCATCTTCAACGGCGCAAGCCGGCCGCCCTCCACCACCATCCGCTGCGCCGTATTTCGTTCTCCCGTAATCCGCGTTCCTCTCGTGGGATGCCAGCTATCAAGCCCAATCATCACGTCGATGCTCTCCGCCCCATCCCACTCGCCCATCGCAACCGTGGCCAACAGATCGGCAAACCCACCGTAAAATCCAACCGACGGAATCACCGCCACGCCAGCTTCCCGCGCCGCATCACCGTATCGCTCCAGCGTCGCCATCGTGCTGGCCTGCTCCGCACTCAAATCCAGATAGTGCACCCCCAGGCTCACAGCAGCATCCGCCACCGCATCGGCCGTCTCAAGAAACGGCCCCGCGCAGTTGATCACCACCGCAGCCCCGGCAAGCGCCCCGCGCAGCGACGCCGCGTCCTCCACCGATGCCTGCCGCTTCACCATACCCTGCCCCGAAAACCCGGCCGCCTCCAGCGCTGCTCCGTCCCGCGCCATCGCGATCACCCCCATCCCTCGCCGCACCAGCTCCGCCACCACGAACCGCCCCGTGTGCCCCGTGGCCCCAAATACTGCTACCGGCCCGCTCTGCCTTCTTCCTGTGAAATCCATCCCGATCTCCTAACGCTACAGACCTGTCTGTATTGACAGACCATACGCACAGGTCTGTACCATGTCAAGAACGAACTTGTCCTCGGAGGCCTCCTATTCCACATCCGCCAGCAAACGCCCCATCCCACGCCGAGGTCCGCGACCGAATCCTCTCCACAGCCTGCACCCTCTTCTACCAGCAGGGCGTCCGCGCAGTCGGCGTCGACCTGATCGTGGACAAGGCCGGCGTCGCCAAAACCAGCCTCTACCGCTACTTCCCCACCAAGGATGACCTCATCGCCGCCTTCCTCCAGCGCGAAGACGAAGAATTCTGGGCCACCTGGAACCGCGTCACCGCCCAGCATCCAACCGACGCTCTCGCCGAACTCGACGCCCACCTCCACTGGATCGGCGAACGCACCGCCCGCCCACACTATCGCGGTTGCCCGCAAATCAACGTAGCCGCTGAGTTCCCCGATGCGGACCATCCCGCCCGAAAAGTCGCAACCGCGCACAAGCTCGAGATGCAGCGCCGCCTCAAGCTCATTGCCAGGCGTCTCCACGTCTCCCACCCCGAAGAGCTCGCCGGCCAGCTCTCCCTCCTCATCAATGGTGCCTTCGTCAGCGCGCAGATCTTCCCCGCCGGCCGCGCCCGCCGTCTACTCTTCCACGCCGCCCACACCCTCATCGACGCAGGCAAAACCTAGCCCATCCTCGAGCCCAATCCGCCCCGCGCTAAACCCTCCCCAGCGCCTGCTCCAGATCCTCCCACAGATCCTCCACGCCCTCGATCCCCACGCTCAACCGCAGCAGCGTCGGCGGCAGATGCTTCTGCCCCTCAATCGCCGCACGTCGCTCAATGATCGACTCCACCGCCCCCAAACTCGTCGCATGATGAATCAACTCCAACCCCACGCACACCGCATCCGCGGCCGCGGCATCGCCCTTCACATCAAACGAAATCATCGTCCCGAACCCCTTCAACTGCCGCCGCGCCGCCTCATGCGTAGGATGGCTCTTCAACCCCGGATACCTCACGCACGAAACCTTCGCATGTCCCGCCAACCGCTCCGCCAACTCACCCGCATTCGCCTGCGCACGCTCCATCCGCACCGCCATCGTCCGCACCCCGCGCGTAGCCAGAAACACCTCCAGCGTCCCCGGCGTAGCTCCCGCCAACCCCCGCGCCTGTTTCAACTTCGCCAGCAGCCCCGCATCCCGCACCGTCGCCACACCGCACAACAAATCCGAGTGCCCGCCAATAAACTTCGTAGCCGACTGCACCGACACATCCGCCCCCAACTCCAGCGGCCTCTGATTCAGCGGCGTAGCAAACGTGTTGTCCACTCCCAACACCGCCCCAGCCTTCCGCGGCGCAGCGCAGATCACATCCAAATCCGCAACCTCCAGCAGCGGATTCGACGGCGACTCCAGCCACACCATATCCGCAACCCCACACACCTCCACCCACCGCGCCGTATCGCTCAGCGCCACGCGCTCCACCTTCCATCCCCTCTGCGCTTTCCCCGCCTCCACCAAACCCACCACACCCTGGTAGCAATCCGTCGGCAACACCACCACCGCACCCACCGGCAGCCCCTCAAACACCGCGGCCACCGCGCCCATTCCCGACGCAAACGAAACCGCGTCGCCCCCCTCTAACCCACCAACAATCTCCTCCAGCGCCTCCCACCCCGGCGTCCCATCGTTCCGCGAGTACCCGCGCTCACCACCCAGCACAAAATTCGAAGCCGGCGCCATCGGCACATTCAGCGGCTCACCCACCCTCCGATCCCGCCCCGCACGAACCACCCAGGACTCCACTGAAACACTCTTCACACTCTTCCCATCACCAGCCACAGCATCGATTCGTTTCATCCCCCGATTCTAGAGCAGTCCCCCTACAGCCACTGCGCCGCCATCTCGACCGGAGGCAAGGTTCGTACAACCACAGATTGTCATCTCGACCGGAGGCGCGCAGCGCCGCAGCGGAGAGACCCGCAGGTCTCCCCCACTACGGCTTCAACTCCCCGGCATACCCCGCCTCGACAATCGCCCGCTGCACCTTCTCCATCGTCTTCGCATCGGGCTCGCCCTTGGTCATCACGCCCTCAAAGAAATACCCGGTAGCCCAATTGCTGTTGTCCCCGCCAATCCCCAGAATCACCGCACCCTCCTGCTTCATCGGCTGATACCCCTTCGGCAGCGGAATCACCCCCGTCGACGTAAGCTTCCCCTCCTGCGCATTCCCCTGGTAGATCGCATACGTACTCTGCCCGCTGCTAGCGCCCATATCGGTAACAAACACGGTCCCCGCCGGCACCTTCAGATGCCCATAGATCCCATCTTCCATATCCAGCCCTGCATCCGGATGGCACGGCGTCCCATGGCACATGATGTTGATCGCATCCATATGCCCGGCCTTGTTATCCAGATTGTTCGCCTCAGCATTCCCAAAATCAAAGCAGCACTTCGCATTCAAATACAGCGCCGACGTCACCATATACACGCCCTCGGCCTCGCCATTCACCGCCGTCTGCTTCGGGCTGTCATTCCGATACCCCATCCCCGCTTCAATCTCCACGCCATACGCCTTATGCCCATGCACCATCAAAGGCAGCGCCGTAGCGTTCGCCGGCAGATCATATCCATGCGGCCCCGGCCCATGCGCCGCTCCCCCCGGAGGCGCCGGCGTGAGATCGTTATGGTTCTCCGTCTGGTCATATAGTTTCGTGATCGTGCACGACGTCTTCTCGCAAAAAATATCCTGCTCCCGGGCGTTCACATACCCATCCGGCAACAGCCCAATATCTTCCTCCGTATGGTCCGACGCGCGCGTCACCTGGTACAGCCGCCCTGTATACCCGCGATACAGCGCCCGCGTCGTGCTGATCGCGACCACGCAAGGCGTCGTCTCCGCCAGCACATCGCAAGGCCGCTTCGACACCTTCTCCGCCTGGGCAACTCCCGCACACCCAAACGCAACCGTGAGCACCACGACAACCAGCGCAAACATCCGTCCAAACGCCGACGTCAACATCTTTCCAAACATCACTGAATGAGATCGCATGGCAGGCCTGATACTTCCTTTGCTGAATTCGATTCGCACATCCGTGTAAACGTTACCTTCAAGCCCCGAAATTCTAGCACCGCCTCCATCCGCCCACCGCGCCCTCACCGCACGCCCCCATCCCCATACACCACGTGCGACGTCACCTCCGTCTTGTGATACTTCCGATACGTCGCCCGATACCACCACACCAGCGGATGAAACGTTCCTCCATCCTCCACCACGCGCATCGTAATCTCCGACGGCATCCAGAAGCTCTCCCCTCCCAGCATCACCGGCGCATACTCCACCGTAATCTCTCGCCTCCCCACCACCGCCGACGCATACTCACTGCCATCCTCCATCACATGCCGCGGCGTCGTAATCTCCAGCCGCCGTATCTGCATCGACGCAGGATCAATCTCCACCTCACCCGAGCTCTTCTCCTGCAACAAACATCCCTCAGCATTCTGCGGCGTCAACTCCGTAGCAAAGCGCACCACCAAATCCCAGCGCCCCTTCTTCGCCTTCTGCAACGCATACTTCATGCATCCCATCTGGTTCTGCGACACCACCGCAAGCCCACCCTCAAACGCTCCACTCAACATCGTCGGCCCACCCATCGTCTGCGAAGCCGCCGCCCGTCCATCCACCCGCTGAATCTCCCGCGACTCCACCAGCGCGTTCGCATCATCAGGCCCCGTCGTCCTCTTCAGCCGAAAGATCGAATCCGTAACCCGATTCCAATCCCGCTCTCCCGGCTCACTATGCGACGACACCACATGCTCCTCGCAAAAGAAGCTCGGCACCCGCGCATCATACCGATCCAGATTCGCCTGCACCCGCTGCAGAATATCCCTCAGCCCAGGCCCCTTCCCCTGCTGCGCGCTCAAGCCAAGCGGTACTCCCAACAGCCCACTCAACGCCACGGCCGCAATCCAACTCCGAAAGCTCATCGCGCCGCACCTCAACGTCCTCATCATAAGCCGCGCAACTCTCGCACCACCGCCTCAATCTCACGCCGAATCCGCAAGCCAGCCGCGCCCCGCGCCATGTATGCTAATCACGCGCGCGCTCCCACTCTCCGCGCTCAGCCTTCCAGCACGCCGCCCCACCCAACCAGCCGCATGCGCAACCACCACTCACTCCCGGGGTTGGACATCGCATCCATCAACACCGCCGCGCCCATCCCGTTCGATGCTCCACCGTCCCTCGAAGAAAGACTCAACCTCCGCCCCGACGCCGCCTCCCTCCTTCCACTCTTCCTCTTCGGACTCTTTGCCGCCCTCGCCGCGGCAGCCTTCCTCTTCCAGCTCCTCATCTCCCCCATGCATCGCTGGAGCATCTTCTTCCTCACCGCCCTCCTTTACACCCTCCCCACCGTCGCCGCAGGCACCGCCGGCACCTCGCTGCTCTGGTCCCTGCTCTCAGAAAAACCCGCGTTCCATCTCCGCTCTCTCCTCTTCACCTTCTCTGCCCTCTGGGCCTTCTTCCCCGCGCTCGTCCTCTTCTATCGTCACGACTCCGCATGGATCCTCCTCGCAACCTCCCTCACCGCGGCCATCACCGCCACCACCCTTCGCCGTCTCATGGCCGCCCCCACTCCCGCATTCGACACAACCCCACCCCCGTGGCAACCCTCCACCCCGGCCATCCCCACCTTCTCCGCAATCTCCACCGCGCAGCCCGGCCGCTGGCGCATCCTCATCATCTCCATCACCGTCCAGGCCGCGCTCGTTCTCGCAATCCTCAACAGCCTCCACGCCGCCTGCTTCCTTCTCTGCATCCCCGCCGCGCTCCTGGCCTGGCAAGCCACCTCCGCCCGCATCACCGCCGCCCCGCAACCACCCACCCAATCCTGGCCCACGCATCTCCTCGCCTTCGCTCTCACCCTCCTCGCTCTCCTTCCGCTGCTAAGCGGCGCACCCTTCCTCACCGTCCTCGCTCGCCTCTTCGGAACCCCCACCACCCCCACCCACTCCGCCATTCATCCCGTCGACGCCACCGACTACACCAGCATCATCCTCTGGCCCTCCACGCCAAAAAAGAAAACCACCGTCGTCCGCACCCCGCACCACGCTCTAACCCCAGGCTCCACCACCGCCATCACCAAGCCGCTCGTCATCCCATTCGACGGCCCCTACTGGTACTTCCAGCCGCCCGACACCCGCCCCAGCCCTCACTCCGTCGTCATGCGCGGCAAGTCCACCGTCGTAAACATGCACTCCACCAACGACTGGCCCCTCGAGATGGAAGCCCACCAAACCCTCGCCCAACCCATCCCCCTCGACTGCTGCCGCGCCATCGACCTCGACCTCACCAACGCCGACAACCGCCCCGGCCTCATCGCCATCAGCCTCATCCTCACCGACGCCACCACCCCCCACCACGCCTCGCAGCAGCTCGCCCTCCAACCCATCCTCTCCAGCGAGCCCGCCCACTTCTCCCTCGTCCGCTCCCCCGTCAACGAGACCCTCCACTTCCACATCCCACCCGGCCAGCTCCGCCGCTTCAACGAGATCACCGTCGTCTTCCACACCGCCCAGGAGCGCTCCTTCGGCGGCGCCAAAGTAGCCATCAAGCAATTCACCCTCATCCCCCGCTAGCCTCTACCCCCGCCCACATCACAACGCCCGTTTGCTATCCTCCAAGCGCTGGCCCACATAAACATTTGGAGCCCCCATGGACCGCCGCACCTTCGTAGCGAACTCCGTAGCAGCAGCCGCAGGCGCAGCGCTCGTCACTCCCAGCCTCCAAGCCGCCCCCAACCTCCACGCCACTCCCAACCTCCACGCAGCCCCGCTCCTCGCGCCCGCGCAAAGCACCACCCCCGTCCCCGGCGCCGTCCCCGAATCCCTCATCGCGCAAGCCCGTTTCCCCGAAGGCTTTCTCTGGGGCGCAGCCACCGCCTCTTACCAGAACGAAGGCGCCTGGAACGAAGACGGCAAAGGTGAATCCATCTGGGACAAGTTCACCCACACCCCCGGCAAGGTTCGCGGCGCGGTCACCGGAGACATAGCCTGCGACCAATACCACCTCTACCCCCAGGACATCGCGCTAGCCAAATCCCTCAACTTAAAAAGCTACCGCTTCTCCATCTCCTGGCCCCGTATCCAGGCCACCGGCACCGGCGCTCCCAACAGCAAAGGCATCGACCACTACAGCCGCTTCGTCGACACCCTCCTCGCCGCCGGCATCCGTCCCTGGTGCACCCTCTACCACTGGGATCTCCCCCAGGCCCTCGAAGACCGCGGCGGCTGGCCCAACCGCGATCTCGCCGCCTACTTCGCCGACTACGCAGGCATCCTCGCCAAACATCTCGGCGACCGCATCACCGTCTGGGCGCCCTTCAACATGCCTTGGGCCATTGCCTACATGGGCTACGCCGTCGGCGCACTCCCTCCCAACCGCGCCAGCTTTCCCGACTTCCTCAAAGCCGCCCACACCCTGGGCCTCGCCCAGGGCATGGCCCACCGCGCCGTCAAAGCTGCCTCCTCCAAAGCCACCTTCGGCAGCGCCTACGAGATGGCCCCCGCCTACCCCAAAACAAACTCCCCCGCCGACCGCGCCGCCACCGAGCGCTACCACAACATGAACAACGTCTTCTTCCTCGAAGCCGCCATGACCGGCCACTATCCCAACGCCTTCGTCGGAGCCCCTCCCCTCGACATCATGGGCTTCCGCCCCGGCGACGAAAAAATCCTCTACGCCCCTCTCGACTGGATCGGCTTTCACTTCTACACCCGCCGCATCATCTCCGACGCCTCCCACGCCCACACCTTCGGCGGCGGCAGCTTCGGTGGCGTCGAGATCGAATCCGACACCTCCGGCGGCCGCGACCCCTACACCCAGATCCGCGCCGCCATGCCTACCGTCGGCCCCCTCACCGACTCCGGCCTCGAGGTCTGGCCCACCGGCATCTACGACCTAGTCACCCGCATCACCCACGACTACAACCACCCCATCATCGAAATCACCGAAAGCGGCTGCGGCTACCTCGACGCCCCTCTCAGCAACAACCCCAACAGCATCCCCGACACCCGACGCATCCAGTGGTACCGAGAAACCCTCGCCGAGCTCGCCCGCGCCATCGCCGACGGAGCCCGCGTCCGCGCCTTCCACGCCTGGACCCTCCTCGACAACTTCCAGTGGGGCGAAGGCTACACCGAACGCTACGGCCTCATCTACACCGACTTCCGCACCCAGCACCGCACCCCAAAAGACTCCGCCCACTGGTACAGCCGCACCGCCGCCACCAACCGCCTCGACGCCTAACCCCTCCACCGCTCCCTCGCAGCAGCGCCGCACCATCGCCCCTACTTCGTCATCGGCGCCAATGACTCACCGAGCAAATCAGGCCTCGTCGCGTCGCGTTCCAAGCGAGGAAATCGCTCCCCTCCGTGATAAACCACGGACACGTCGCGTTCCGTACTTCCCAGCCGAACGGTCATGTATATAGGCTGGCCGGAGTTCGGCGAGGCGCCCTCGGCGTTCGGTGACGCGTCCCCAGTCGTTCTCTCCGTCAGCGCTTGATGCAGAGCCGCCGCTGAGAACGCTCTCCCATCGACACGCTCAATCTTTTCCCCAGGAGAAAGCTTGGCATCGAACGCAGGAGAGAAGAACCGAACCTCTTCGATGGTTCCATCACCTTTCATAATCAGCCCAAGCGAGAAGTATGCGTCGACCGCATCTCCCATGTGCGCCTTTTCATCACTGCTCGCCTGGTCGCCATAAACAACCTTCCATCCGCTGAGGGCAATGCCCTCCAGATCAGCATGAGGCGAAAGTGACGTAAGCCGTTCCTGCAGGAAGCTCGCCCAATCATAAGGAACCACCTGGTTCAGGTCGGCGACCACTTCGTCAAAATCGTAAGGCACCGTGATCGGCCCCGTGTTTCCCCCTTTCGCCAGAAAGACCAGGCAAAAATCATGCAGCGACTTCCGCCCATTCGTTAGCTCGCGAATCAGCATGTCCGTATGCAGCCACAGTAACTCGCCCTCTCCGTAGTAATCAAAGTTGCGCCGCCAGTTGTTGTAAGCCAGGCTTCCGCCCTGCACCGGCGCAGATATCGCTGTATCCTCCACACTCCGCCAGATCCGGCCGGGCTTCTCATCAAGGGAACCAGCCGAGTAGGCAAGCGCCTCTCTGTACTGCTCTGCGGTCTCAAATCCGGATCGTACCGCCAGCACATCTCCCAGGTATCTCGTCAGCCCTTCGTAAACCCACAGCAAATCCCCTCTCATCGGTGTCGCAAAATCAGGCGTGTCCAGTCCCACAGGCCGGCGGTATTTGCCGTTCCACGAGTGGCTGAACTCATGGGGCAGCAACTCTCCATTCAGCTCCGCTTGAGCAGGATCGCTGAACCCGTTATGAGAGGCGCCATTGTTGCTCGACTCCTGGTGTTCCTGACCGTGGCGCCCCGCGAAGTCACTCAACGTCAGCAAGAAGTGGTACGAGTGGTAGTGATGGGATCCGTACATTGCCCACGCTTCCGGCACCAGTTTGTTCAGCGCCGCAAGAAATTGCGGCGTTACGTTTTGATCAAGGTCCTGCGGCGAGTCAGCGGCAACATCCAGGAAGTGCTGCGGCACCACACCCGGCGCCAACCCGATCTCTCTGAAGTACAAGCCCGCGAGAATAGGCGAATCCTCCAGGTGCCGAATCGTCGTCGGTGCGAAGGTGGTGACCCCTCCTGAAGATTTCGTCTCCACAAGCGCCGTGCCGAAATGCCACCCCGGCGGCACCATCACACTCGGCACAACCACGATCCGGGCAACGGGCACGCCCGCGGGATACAGCATCAGCCGTTCCCACTCCAGTTCCGCCAGGTTCGGCGCGACGTCAATGCCTTGATCGACAGCCAGAAAATCGTCATGAATGTGCAGGCGCGTCACACCGGCAGGAACCACCACGTGGAATGCATACATATCCACGTCGTCACGTCGCCACGGGATCGAATGCCCGTTGCCTGTCACAAAAATTCCGGCAAACTCACCAATGGGCCCGGTCGGGCTGTGATTTCCAGGAATCCACTTCGCCGCCGTGAAAGTGAACGGACCTGGCTTTACAGGAATCTCAATCTCGGCATGGAGCAGCTTCCGAGGCGCATCGCTCAGGTCCGCAGTGATGGTCATCGGATCCGCGGCGCTGGTTTGATTCCCATCAGATGCAGTCCCAACCGATGGTGCAATCAACGCAGTTTGACCTTCACAAAGCAACGAGGCGCTCATAAATGCAGCCACAAAAACGTAGCGGGCAAGCGGGAGAAGGAGCATCGTCGAGATTCCTCTCAGATCAGTACGCTGCCGGCGTCTCCCCGGTTCCGCCCCCGGGCTCGCCGGTCCCCCCACCCACCGTTACGGGCACCCCACTCCTGAACAAGCACTCGACGCGTGGGTTGGTTGCCCCGCCGCGCCCACACTCCATCGCTTCAACTAACGCATCCGCTGATACCCCGGATGCACCCCTCGCACCAGCCCCTGCTCATCCGCAACCTTCATCAATAGCGCCCCCAACTTCACCCGCTCCTCCGCATCCAACCCCGCCAGCAGCGCCTCCTGGTGCTCCCGAGCAATCTTCCCAATCCCCACCAGCGCCTCCTCCCCTCCCTTCGCCAAGTGCAGCGAGTACAGCCTCCGATCCTCCGCGTTCGCCCGCCGCTCCACCAACCCGCTCTTCTCCAGCCTGTCCAGCATCGCCACCAGCCGGCTAGGATGAATCCTCAACCTCCCTGCCAGCTCCTGCTGACTAAGCCCCGCCGCCACCCGCAGCAGCCGCAGAATCCCCGCATCCGCCGGCGTCAAATCCATAACCCTAAGCCGCTCAGCAAACTGCGCCGCAGCATGGGCCCCCACCTGGGCCAGTAAAAACGCCGGCCCTCCCTGCCCCATCCCCAACCCAGTCGGCGCCCCCAACC
>JBAULP010000036.1:0-21823 GCA_049578265.1 Acidobacteriaceae bacterium | reverse complement strand
GTTGCATGGAGATGTGCGCGGCGGCGGTGAGTTCGGTGAGGGCCTGGTCGAGGTTGGCGGCGGCGGTGGAGGCGTCGGTGCGCATGCGCTTGATGGTGCCGGTGCGGACGCGGGCGAGCTCGCGAGTTTCATCTGCGAGTAGGTAGTCGGTTTTGGTGCCGCCGATGTCTAGCGCGAGGAAGTACGGCATGGTTGGTGTTGCTCCGGTGGTGTCCGAGGCGCACGAGAGTTGTGGTCTCCCGGGTCCCCAAGTGCGAGGGACCCGGGGCCCCCAGATTCGAGGCACATAGATTCGTGGCACCTAGATTCGTAGATAAGATTACTCTGCGAGGACGGCCTTGGTTAAGTTGCGGGGGTGGTCCACATCGATGCCGTTGTTGATCGCCATCCAGTAGGAGAGAAGCTGCAAGGGAATGGTCTCACAGATGGCGAGGAGGGGTTCGCGCATCTCGGCTACGAAGACGGTGTGGTCGGCCAGGGCGGCTACGGTCTCGTCGCCGGTGTTGGCGATGGCGAGGATGCTGGCGTTCTGGCTGCGCATGTCGCGCATGAGCTGAACGACTTTTTCGTAGCGTTGAACGCTGTCGGGATCGGAGTGGTCGACGGTGGCGATCATGACCAGGGGCGTGCCTTCGGCGACGAGAGCGTTGGGGC
This sequence comes from Acidobacteriaceae bacterium, assembly GCA_049578265.1. Lineage (GTDB taxonomy): Bacteria > Acidobacteriota > Terriglobia > Terriglobales > Acidobacteriaceae > Granulicella. Next base: position 21,169 of record JBAULP010000036.1, on the reverse strand, counting down.
CGTGCTTGAGCTCGCCGCTGGGATAGCCTTCTGCGTGAAGGTAGGCTGACTCCTTTAGCTTGAGCGCGCCTTCGCGGGCGATAGGGTAATGGATGCCGCGGCCGAGGAAGAGGAAGTTCTTGGCCTCGCGATATTGATAGGCGACGCGGTGCATGACCTCTTCCCAATTGCGGAGTTGCATCTCAATCTGGCCGGGGAGTGCGGCTACTTCGTGGAGGCGCTGCTTGAGCTCGGCGGCGTCCATCGTGTTGCGCGCGACGGCTGCCATGAGGGCGAGGAGGTACAGGTTGAGGAGCTGCGCGGTGAAGCTCTTGGTGGCGGGGATGGCGCGCTCGCGGCCGGCGATTGTGGGGAAGGAGACAGTGGCTTCGCGCTCCATGGTGGAGTCGTCGACGTTGGTGATGGCAAGGGTCTGGTTGCCGACGGCGTTGGCTTTGCGAAGGGCGGCGAGGGTGTCGGCGGTTTCCCCGGATTGGGAGATGACCATGACGGCGGCGTTGGCGAGGGCCTTCTCGGGACGGTAGGAGTATTCGCTGGCGTACTCGACGTCGACGGGGATGCCGCTGAGGTCTTCGATGATGAGCTCGGCGAGGAGGCCGGCGTGGCGGCTGGAGCCGCTGGCTGCGATGACGATCTTGGTCTGGACGTGCTTGAGCCAGTCGAGGAGCGGAGAGCAGGAGGGGCAGAGTTCGTCGCCCTTTACGTAGCGCTCGACGGTCGCCGCGAGAGTGGAGGGTTGTTCGAAGATCTCGCGGAGCATCCAGTGAGCGAACGGGGCGGGCTTGGGGGATGTTGGCACGGGGCGGCTTTCCTCGCTAATTTGATCATTTCAATGCTATACGATCAGAATAGGGTACGTTTTGGGATGCTGCAAGAAAAATATTTGTCTTGGAGCTGTTCTATAGCTGATGCGCTCGTCTACAGTTTTTCTACAGGCAAAGTGAGTTAGGTTTCTATGTCTACCAAGACCGACGTACGTGGTGATCGGATTATGAAAGCTTTGCTTCGGGCGGGGGATATCTCCGTTCAGGAGCTGGTGGAGCAGGTGGGTACGTCAGCGCCGAGCATTCGGCGGGACTTGGCACGACTAGAGAAACGGGGACTGGTGTTGCGCACTCACGGTGGCGCGACGCTGGTAGAACCCCTGCTCTATGAACCATTTCGGCATGACACTTCATTTCAGGCTAGAGAGTTGCGGTCTGCCGAGGCGAAGCGGCGGATTGGGGTGGCGGCGAGCGAGCTGATTGGAGAACACGAGACGATTGGGCTTACCGCAGGGACGACGACCACTCAGATTGGGCGATCGCTGCGGCACCGTCGCGGGATTTCTGTGATCACCAATGCTGTGAATATCGGGATGGAGCTTTGCAACCAGCCGGCGATTAAGACGATGCTGACGGGTGGAACCCTGGCGTGGGCATGGACGTTCGCACTGGCTGGCCAGCCGGCGCTTAACTTTCTGCGCGATGTGTACCTGGACAAGGCGTTCATCAGCATTACCGGGTTCGATTTAGAGCGTGGGATTACGACCTTGGAGCCGGAGGAAGCGGCTGTGTCGCTGGCGATGATCCGGAATGCGAAGAGGGTGATTGTGGTGGCTGACTCGAAGAAGATGGGACAGGTGAGCCCGGCGCTGATCTGCCCGATCTCGGCGATCCATGTGGTGGTCACCGACACGGATCTCCCGCGGGAGATCCATGACGAGTTGACGGCACGAGGGATCGAGGTTGTGCTCGCGTAGGCGGCTCGTTTCTTCGCGATTGGAAGATACCTGAATAAGTTGGCGGATATCGGCGGTCGGCGCCCTAGCGATAGATTCTTGGATCATCTCGCCAAAAAAGTGATTGTTTTCTATTGAAGTGCGCAATTTTCTAGGCTATTGTGTAGAGCAAGAACATACTTCATCTGGTGTCGACTAGAGCTTTTTGGAGAGCGGGCTTGGAAGGTCTCATGGTGAAGTTTGCGTCGAGACGAACGATGAAGAGGAATCTCTGAGAGCACTTTTGTGAGACGCGTTCGCGGCTTAAGCATAGCGTGTTGATGGAGCCGCGCTGAATTTGCGGAGCTACATCGATAATGCATCGCAAATTGCGGATCAGGTTCACGAGTAGCTACGAAGAATAGAACGGACAACAATGGTCAAGAGATTTAGCGCACGTAGGTTGGTCACCGACACCGAAGAGCTGAAGCATCCGGTGGTGTCTGTTGAGGATGGGAAGATCGTCAGCGTGGAAGAGGGGCCGGAGAATGGGTCGACGGAGACCCTGACCGCAGCGTTTTTTGATATCCACGTGCACGGCGCGCGGTCGTTCGATTTTATGGCGGCGGATCCAGCGGGGATCGCTGAGGTGGGGCGGTTTCTGGCGACGCGCGGGGTTGCGCATTATCTTCCGACGACGGTAACGGCGCCGATGGACCTTACGCTAAAGGCTCTGGAACATCTGGCGGATGCGATTGAACGCCCGCGTGAACATGTGTCAGGCAAACCCGTTGCGACGCCGTTGGGGATTCACCTGGAAGGGCCGTTTGTTTCGCACGGAAAACGCGGCGTGCATCCTGAGCCGAGTATTCGCGAGCCGAGCGTGGAGTTGTTTGATCGATTCCAGGCCGCGGCGCGCGGACACATTCGTTTGATGACGCTGGCGCCTGAGCTGCCGCATGCGTTGGAGTTGATACAGCATGTGACGGATGCTGGAGTGCGCGTGTCGATGGGGCACAGCATGGCGACCACCGAGGAGACGCTGGCGGCGATTGCTGTGGGCGCGACGAGCTCTACGCATCTGTTCAATGCGATGCGGCCGCTGGATCATCGCGAGCCGGGGATTGTGGGAACGATTCTGGATCGCGAGGATGTGTATGCGGAGGCGATCTGCGACGGAGTGCATGTGCATCCGAGCATCATTCGGCTGTGGCTGAAGGTGAAGGGAGAGGAGCGGGCGATCCTGGTGACGGATGGGATGTCGGCTACGGGCGTGCCCGATGGAACGTATACGCTGGGAGATTTTGAGGTGGTGGTGAAGGATGGTGTGTGCCTTGCCGGAAATACGTTGGCGGGGAGCGTGTTGACGATGGATAAGGCGGTGGCGAATGTGCAGAAGTTTACCGGCACTTCACTGGGCGCGGCCGTGCGGCTGGCGTCGAGAAATCCTGCACAGATGATGGGGATGACGGAGCTGACGCAGTTGACGCCAGGAATGCCGGCGAACTTCAACGTATTCGATGCGGCAGGAGAGCGAACGGGGAGCATTCTGCGCGGGCAGTTGGTGGAGTAGACGCGCGATGATGATGCAGCAAAAGACCCTCTCCATGGAGAGGGTCTTTTGCTGCAGGAAGCTTGATGTTGCGGCTCAGCGATTGGCTGGGATTGCGGGCCAGATGGCGGGGTCTTCGTCGCCGAGGTCCCAGGCGCAGACGCCTTCGAGGCCAGTTTGCTTGGCAAGGTTGAAGCGATCCATGAAGGCGCGCTGATCGCTGTAGAAGACCCACTCCCGCATCTGATCGTGGTCGATGAAGAACCAGGGCGTGTGTTCGGCGTCATCCCACTGCGTTTTGCCGTTGTAGGTATCGCGGAGAAAGATGGCGTTGGGTTCGGAGATGTAGTCGGCGGAGGGATTGGGGGTGTACTTCTTGCCGTCGAAGTTCGGGGCGCCGGTGTACCAGTGATAGCCGTAGAGAGCGATGCCGAGGGAGAGCTTGCTCTTGGGGACGAACTGGAGCGCGTAGTCGAGGTTCTGCTTGGTCCAGACCCAGCCGTCGACGGGGCCGGGGGTGGTCCAGCGTGTGCTTTGATCGTAGGTCATCAGGCAGATGAGGTCGACGGATTGGGCGAGGGCTTTGAGGTCGTAGGCGCCGCGCCACTGGGCGTAGATCCAGGTGCTGTAGGGGGAGTCGCCGGGATGGCCGGGGGCGTTGGGGACGACGTCGATCTGGACCTGCAGGTGTTGCTGGTGGAGAGCGTCTGCGACTTTCTTGACGAGGGCGGAGAGGCCGTCGCGGTCAGTCCATAGGACGTCTTCGATGTCGAGGTTGACGCCGTCGTATGCGTTGTCATGGCACTCGCGGAGCAGGGAGGCGATGAGTGCGTCCTGGGCTTTGGGGTTGCCGATGAGGAGGTGCAGCTTGTCGTGATTGAAGAGAGCGAAGAGGGGGATGATGGAGACGTGCGCGTCCTTGGCAGCGTTGAGGACGGCGGCCTGAGGCTCGCCGCTGACGAGACCGTCCTCGTCGAAGTGATACCAGGTGGGGGAGATGACGTCGATCTTGTCTTTGTGCGCTAAGAAGGAGTTGACACCTACGGCTCCGTTGCCAACCCAGAACTCGGTCTTCTGTGCGTGCGCGAGAGTGGGGAGGGTCAGACAGACTGCGGCGATCGCGATGGGGAGTTTCTTGATCATGGGGTCCTCGATATTCCGAATGTACTTGAAGAACGAAGTGCGCGTTTGTAGATGTTGGTTAAAAGCAGATGCCACCCTTGCGGGTGGCATCTGCGGTTGGTTGGAGGTTAGTAGTTGACCCGCAGGGAGAGTTCGATCTGACGGCCAGGGTTTGATCCGTCGAGTAAGCCGAACACGCCGACCGTACCGGCACCGCCGCCCAAGGGGCCAGTGGTACGAACGGCATTACACGAGCCGCAGGAGCTGTACTGGCCCCACCAGCTGGCGGGCACGCTGAAGACCGGCGTGTTCGTCACGTTGATGAACTGAGCGGAGAAGGCGATGTTGAACTGGTTGGTGAAGTTGATCTGCTTGGTGAGGTTGAGATCGGCCCACTTGAGGCTGGGGCCGCGTAGTGCGCCGGTCTCGCAGTTTCCGAAGGTGCCGCCATCAGAGACGTTGGCCACTTCACTCACTACAGCGGGGTTGAGATTGGTTCTACCAATGCTGCCGCCGATCTGCACGGTTTGCATGGGCTGGCTTCCGGAGATTCCAGATACGCAATTTGGTCGCGGCTCGTAGGACCCGGTCAGGGTGGAGGCGGAGCTCGGATTATCGTCGCCCATGTAAGCACCAGCGAACGGGGTGATTCCGAAGCCGGAGTGGATATTGGTATCGGCAGCGATCTTCCAGCCACCAACGATGGCATCAACTGGTCTGCTGACGTTGCTACCGATCAGCTTGCCGCGGCCGAAGGGCAGGGCATAGACACCGTATGCGGTGAAGGCGCTTGCGACGTCGATGGTGCAACGTCCGTAGTCACCCTTGGGGTCGTACTCGTTCTGGAAGAAGTTCTGGGTGGCCTGAGTCTGAGACTCTCCAGCGCCTTCCTCATCGCCGTAGGAGCCGAAGTAGCCTAGCGAGTTGGCCATGCACTTCGACCAAGTGTAGTTCGCAGAGTAGTCGAGACCGTGGAAGTTCTTCTGCGCGAAGGTTGCTTCCAACGCGTTGTAGCGCGAGATTCCGTCAGAGGCGTTGTAACGAGCCTGCGCGCCGGCGTTCACGATCGGCTGCATGTAGGGGCCCGGTACGACAGCGCCAACGGAGTTGATCTGCTTCTGGTTGTAGAGATAGATGTCGGACATGTGGTCGTCCTTGTTGCCGACGTAGGCTATCGTCATCGATGAATTCCCTGCGAACTGTTGTTGGACGGCGAGGCTGAACTGCTGGTCAACGGCAGGCTGCAGGCTTGGGTTCGTTGCGTGAACCTGGCCGCTGGCAAAGCAGGCGGGTGCAAACGCCTGCAGCTCAGCAGTGGTGCAAGCAGCGGAGAAGGGCGTATATCCCTGGTCGAGCGTGGTGACCGGATAAAGCAACGCTGCGCCAGAGATGTTGTCTTCGTTATGCAGTTCGACGTTGGGAGGATTTACGACAGCCATGTTATTGACGCCGTTGCCTTCCATGTAGGTGGAGATATCGTAAGCGCCGCGGATCACCATCCGCGGAACCCAGCCGGGCTGCCATGCGAAACCTACACGAGGCTGGAAGTTGTCGATGCCCTTATAGGTGTTGTAGTTCGTTCCGACCTCAGGTGTTCCGGTGGCGAGGTCGAAGTTGACGTTGTTGGCTGCGTCTTTGTCGCCACGAGCCGTGGTCAGCTCATAGCGAACGCCCAAGTTCAATGTGAGATTGTGGGTTACATTCCAATTGTCCTGCACAAAACCAGCAAAGAGGCTATTGCGAAGGTGGAAGTTGAAGGGAACACCTTGTTGCACATCCTGCGGAAGTCCGAGGAGGAAGTCAGCGAACGGGCTTCCGATGGTGTTGAGGTTGTTGCTCGCTGTATCTGTTTCGTTGCCTGTGTACTGGCCGTTGAAGTTGAACGAACCCGCAGCGCCCTGGTTGCCGGCGTACACGTCGTTCATGATGTAGTGGTAGAGCTCAAAGCCGGCATGAATGGAGTGTTGGCCGTGGGTCCAGGTGATGGAGTCTTCCGCTTCGATGGTGGTGTCGTGGAAGATTTCAACTCCGTCAGCGTTACCTACTGCTCCGTAGCCAAAGCTCATGGAAGGCAGAATTGGTTCCTGGACGCCGGGAATGCCGAACAATTGCGGAAGGTTCTGTGAGGTTGCGTTGGTGTAGATCTGATCGTTTGCCGGGAAGATCTGCATGCCAGCGCGCACCTCATTCGAGAAGGAAGGCGTGATTACATGATCCCAATTCGCAACGAAGTTCTTGAGAGGATATTCGCGGGTTAGATTCGGGCTGAGGACGTTCGTGCCGTTGCTGGTAGTGCTCACGGTGTAGGCCTGCGAGTAACGGCCCATCACGTGGTCGTTCGGGCTCGCCTGCCAATCGATCTTGAGGTCACCCTGGTAGCTGTGCACATAGCCGCTAGTGTAGTAGCTCTGCTGCTCGAACTGCTGAGCGAAGAGCGGGGACGAGACCATGGCCTGGGCGACCTTGCTATTGATGGGCACCTGGTTATTCAGGAATGGCTGACGGCTAACGCCCGACGGCACGACCTGTCCGGCGTTGGGGCCACTGAGATAGACCGGGCTGTAGAGCTGGTAGGTGTTGTTGGAGCAGAGGCCGTTGACGAAGGAAGCTCCCTGGCTGGTGCAGAGCTGGCTGAGATCGCCAGTAAGGAAGGCTGAAGGAATGACGCTATTGGTGTTCGCCGTTCTGGGGGTGTTGTTGTATTCCGTTGTTTCGTCGGCAAAGAAGAAGAGCTTGTCCTTGATGATCGGACCACCGACTGCGGCGCCAAAGTTGTTCCATTGCAAAACCGGGCGAGGCAGCAGGCTTGCGTTGACGTAGGCGGTATCGTTGGCGTTTTCGACCTGCAGGAATTGGTTGGCCTTGTCCTGCCAGGTGTTGGCGTCGAGGTCAGTGTTGCGGAAGTATTCGTAGACCGTACCGTGGAAGCGATTGGTACCGGACTTGGTGGTTTCGACGACGACACCGCCGATGTAATTGCCGTAGTCAGCGGGTGCGTTGCTGGTGATGACGTTGAAGTTGTCGATTGCGTCGGGGCTGGGGACGTAAGCCGCGTCGTTGTTGTCGGGCTGGTTGATGTCCATGCCGTCGAGGGTGGCGTTGTCGTCCTGCTCGCGCGCGCCGTTGACGTAGGGACGGCCTGTTCCGAAGGTGTTCTGCGAGGATTGGAAGGCGAAGATGTTGGGGCTGGTCACGCCGGGGATCAACAGCGTGAGCTGGTTGATATCGCGCGACGCCATAGGCAGATTACCGACGGTGTTAGCGTCAAGAACGCCTCCAACTTCAGTGGACACGGTCTGAAGCAGTGGGGGAGCGTCGGTAACTTCGACGGTCGAGTTCACCTGGCCAACCTGCATCTTGAAGTCAATGCGTGCTACCTGGTTTACCGCGAGGGGGAAGGAGTTGCGGACTTCCTTGCTGAAGCCCGTTGCGTCGGCGCTGACGACTACTGTGCCGACAGTGATCTGCGGGAAGTTGTATATGCCGTCACTTGTGGTCTTGGTGGTCCAGGTGGTGCCGCGATCGACGTCGCGAACCGTGACGGTTGCATTCGGGATGGCGGAACCGCTTGGGTCTAAGACGGTTCCAGTAATGGAGCCAGCGGCTTGCTGTGCCCACACAGGCGATGACGTTCCCAATAGGAACGTGCCCATACAGATGGCGAGGACCACCATCAACGAGGAAAGACTTTTCGGCTTCACTGGGATCTCCTTATGCAGTGCAAAGTCGCTTGACGTTTTTTTGTTTTTGAATCCATTCTGCGAACCTTGGTGACGCCGTCATAGCAGAAGTAACTGAATTGACAAATGAATCAATCGTGCTGGTATGGGGCTCTTCGACCATTATTTTGTTCAAATGAGGCCCAGTCGCTCAAAACTATGACGATTCAGTGAAATTTACCTTTTCTCGAAGAGGTTTGCAACTGAGAAATCGCAGTTACTGCAAAAAAAATGTCCCCGCCGGTGGAAGGTTTGCACTTTTCGGGGAGATAGGAACAGATTCTCTGTCGAATTAGGACGATTTGTACAGTATTGGCGGGCGGGTTGAGGTTCTAGCGGGTATTACGCAGTTGACTTTTCGAGAAGTCGTATAGTTGTGCGCAGATTGGGAGCAAGAGACTATGGGAGTGGGCGAACGCGATTTCCTTGCCCGGACGTGGACGGTTCGTTACTGAGATGTGAGGTGCGAGTGGGGAAGAGATGGACGAGACGTGCGGCCATTAAGGCCGCGAGTGCTGCCGGAATCGGGATGTGCTCGGGGTCGATGGAGCGACTGCTTGGGCAAGCCTTGGCTCCCAGGGTGCAGGTACTATCGAGACGGCCGAAGCCCAGTGAGCGCAAGTTTCGCAGTGTTGCGGTGGACGAGTTGATCGTCGAAGTGACCGCCAAGATCAGCGACCCGGAACTGGCGGCGCTGTTCTCAAACTGCTTTCCGAATCCGCTCGACACAACGGTGGAGATGGGGAGGTTTGAAGGGAAGCCGGACACCGTCGTAATTACAGGGGACATTCCTGCGATGTGGTTACGGGATGCGTCTGCGCAAGTGTGGCCGTATCTAAAGCTGGCCTCCAAGGATGAGGCTCTGCGGGAGATGCTGGAAGGCGTGATTCGGCGGGAGACGCGGTGTTTACTGATCGATCCTTATGCGAATGCGTTTATGGCGGACTTGAATGCTCCGCCGCTATCTTGGAGCGCGCATGACGAGACAGAGATGAAGCCGGGCGTCGCTGAGCGCAAGTATGAACTCGACTCATTGTGCTATCCGATTCGGTTGGCGTACGGGTATTGGAAGCAGACGGGCGATGTGCGACCTTTTGATGGGCAGTGGAAGAGTGCGATGAATCTGGTAGTTGCAACTATGCGCGTGGAGCAGCGTAAGCATGGGCCTGGGCCGTACCGATTCCAACGTTTTTTGGGGCACTCCACAGACACACTTACTCATGATGGATACGGAAACCCCGTGCGGCCGGTGGGATTGATCGCTTCGGCGTTTCGGCCGTCCGATGACGCTTGTGTCTATCCATTCCTTGTGCCGTCCAATCTGTTTGCGGTACGGTCGCTGCGGCAACTTGCGGAGATGAGTGCGTCCATCTTGCAGGATGACGCGCTGGCAAGCGAGGCGCGAGAGCTTGCGACTGAGGTAGAGAGTGCGTTGCCGAAGTATGCTACGGCTAGTCGGAAGGCGGGCTCGATCTGGGCGTACGAAGTTGATGGGTTTGGACACCAGTTGCTCATGGATGATGCCAATGTGCCGAGCTTATTGGGATTGCCTTATCTGGACTCCTCTCCGGATCAGCAACTTTACGAGCGCACGCGGGCGTTTGTGTGGAGCAAAGAGAATCCCTGGTTCTTTGAAGGCAGCGCGGGTGAAGGAATTGGAGGGCCGCACGAGGGGCCCAATATGATATGGCCGATGTCACAGATGATTTACGCGCTCACCGCTGGAAACAGGACAGGATCGGGAGCGGAGATTCGTCGCATGCTGGTGATGCTGCAGGCTTCCGCAGCCGGAACCGGATTCATGCACGAGAGCTATAACAAGAATGACGTTCATACATTCACGCGGCCCTGGTTTGCGTGGGCTAACTCCCTATTTGGCGAGTTAGTTGTGGAGCTTGCGGCGAAGCGGCCGGAGCTTCTGCGGGGATAGTTCTTTTTAGCGCCAGGAGGCACTGAGTTGAGAGGTTGGTGTGGAAGGTTTATGCGATCGAGGAAAAGCCCAGTGCTGCTCGTTTCCTGTGCGCTGCTATTCGCGATGTTGGTTCCGACTTGCGTGGCGCAGTTGAATGCTGCGGATGGGGCTACCGCGGCTGCGACTCCGTTGAGGGCGGTAGGACGGCAGTTTCTTCTGCGGGGAAAGCCATTTCAGATTCTCTCGGGTGAGATTGAATATGCGCGAATTCCTCGGGCGGACTGGCGTGGCCGGCTGCGGAAGGTTCACGCGATGGGATTGAACACCATTACTGTGTACGTGTTCTGGAATCTCCATGAGACAAGCCCGGGCGTGTTTGATTTTGGCGGTCAGAAAGATGTTGCGGAGTTTCTCCGGGAGGCACAGCAGGAGGGTTTGTATGTGGTGCTGCGGCCTGGACCTTATGTCTGTGCGGAGTGGGACCTCGGCGGCTACCCGCCTTGGCTGTTGAAAGACAGTAAGACGCCGGGATCAATTGAGCCGGCTGTTCTGTTGCGGAGTGCGCAGCCTGAGTATCTAGCGGCGGTGAAGCGCTGGATGTTGCGGCTGGGCCAAGAACTAGCGCCCCTGCAGGCGAGTCGAGGCGGCCCGATCATTGCGGTGCAAGTGGAGAACGAGTATGGATCGTTCAAAGTGGACGGAGACCGCCAGGCGTATCTGCATGAGGTATGGAAGTTTGTGCGTGACGCGGGGTTTGGGGAATCGTTGCTGTATACAGCCGATGGCGGAGAGGAGTTGAGCGCGGGGTCGATCCCGGGAATGCTGGCGGCGATTGACTTTGGGACGGGTGATGCATCGAGCGAACTCCCGTTGCTGCAAACGTTTCAGCCCGACGCTCCCGTGTTTATTGCTGAGTACTGGGATGGCTGGTTTGACCACTGGGGGGAAAAGCATCACGTTACGGATGCGACGGTGGAAGAAGGTGAGATCCGCGCGGCCATCGAAAAAGGATATTCGATCAGCCTCTACATGGTGGACGGTGGCACCAGCTTTGGTTGGATGAATGGGGCGAATTCGGATGGCGATAACTATCAACCGGATGTTTCAAGCTACGACTACGACGCGCCAATTGACGAGGCGGGAAGGCCGCGCGCTAAGTACTTCGTATTTCGTCGAATGATCGCAGCAGCTACCCGGCGCGCGTTGCCGCTGGTTCCGGAATCAGAACCGATGATCCATGGAAAAACGATCAGGCTGACGCAATCGCAATCTCTTTGGTCGATACTGCCGAATGGGGTGAAGGGAAACGCGCCACGTTCGATGGAGGAGCTTGGGCAGGGGTATGGCTATATCTTGTACCGGACGAGGATCAAGGCAGGATTCTTGGGAGATGCTAAAGAGGGATCTCTGCTGAAGGTTGGCGCGGTGCACAGTTACGCGCGGGTATATGTTGACGGCCAACTACAGGGTGTTATGGATCGGCGCCTGGGGCAACGGGAGCTGCAGATTCGTGCTCATGCGGGTCAGCGGCTGGACGTGCTGGTGGAGAATTCAGGGCGCATCAACTTCACGACGAAGATACGCGAGGAGCGGGCGGGGATTCTCGGCGACGTAACTCTGGGCGGTGAAGTGCTTCACGGATGGGAGATGATCCCGTTGCCACTGAACGTTCCGCCTGCCAAGGGTTATACGCTGCATGGATGCGTGGCCGGCCCTTGCTTGTATCGCGGCTCGCTGAAGCTGAACGAGGCTGAAGATACATACCTTAATACTTCGCTCCTGGGCAAAGGAGTCGTGTGGGTTAATGGCCATTTGCTAGGCCGATTCTGGGATGTCGGCCCGATGGGGAGTTTGTATCTGCCGGGCGCGTGGCTGCGCCCTGGCAACAATGATGTGATTGTGATGGATTTGAACGGGGGAGAAGACGTGCTGGTCGGTACTGGGGATCATCCTGTCTATCTTCAACCGGCGAAGGAGCGGACGACGGCTCTGGCGGCTGATGGTCGATGAAGGGTTAAATGTAGTTTGAGTGTTCGGGACACGGGTGTGATGAAGGGCCGTCGGGTGATGAAGGTCTAGCCCGGGACTGGCGGGTGGACGTTATGTTGTGGAGATGGATGTGGGGACAGGGATCGGCGATTGAAGAGGGCCTAAAGCTGAATGCCGCAATCAACTGGCGTTGATTACGGCATGCGGAAAGGTGATCCTGAGGTTGTATTGAGTTAGAGTCCTGAGGCGTGGACGGCTCTCAGGATCTGGTTCAGGATGACGTCCGGCGCGCAGCCAAGAATGATGACACCTCCAGCAAGGAGTCCAACAACAAGCCGGTGGAGAAGCGGCGATTCGATCTTCGTTGCTTCGTTTCCAGGGTCCGCGACAAAAGCACTCTTGAGCACACGCAGATAGTAGAAAAGTGATACCGCGCTCATTCCGATGGCGAAGATGATTAGCCAAATCAGAAGCTTCGATTCCGGGCTTACTGCCAGGACGGAGGTGAATAAGAGGAACTTGGCGAAAAACCCGGAGAGGGGAGGGATGCCCGCCAGGGAGAGGATGAAGATGAAGAGGCAACCGGCGAGAAAGGGCGCGCGACGGCTGAGGCCGGCGAGACCTGCGATGGTGTCGTTGCCGGCTTCGCGCTCGGTTACGGTGAGGATGCCGAAGATGCCGAGTGTCGCGAGGGAGTACGTGGCGACGTAATAGATGAGCGCTGCCAGGCTTTGCTCAGAGTGGGCGACGAAGGCGAGAAGCATGTAGCCTGCGTGGGCAACCGCCGAATAGGCGAGCAAGCGTCGAATGCTATTCTGCGTGATTGCGACCAGGTTGCCGAGCAGCATCGAGAAAACGGAAACAAGAACGAGAACGGGCACCCATCCGCTCTGGAAGTGATGCCAGCTTGGGATGCCTTCCGCACCTGCGAAGCCCAGGGCGAGCACCTGGAAGAAGATGAAGAAGCTGGCTACCTTTGAGCCGGAGGCGATGAAGGCAGCGCTGGGATTCGGTGCTCCCTGATAGACATCGGGCGCCCAAAAGTGGAACGGGGCGGCTGCCACTTTGAACCCGAAACCGATGACAGTGGTGACAATTGCAAGAATGACAAGAGGATTGAGCGGCGATACGTGGATCGCGTCGGCGATCTGGAGGAGGTTGGTGGAGTGGGCAAAGCCGTAGAGCAGGCTGAAGCCGAAGAGCATGAAGGCTGCGGACATTCCGCCGAAGAGGAAGTACTTGAGCGCGGCTTCGGAGGAGCGAGGGCTGCGCTTATCGAAACCGGCAAGGATGTAGACCGATAGGCTCAGCAACTCAAGCGAGATGAAGATCACTAACAGATCCTGCGACGCCACAAGGAACATCATTCCAGTGGTGGCAAGCAGGACAAGGAGGACGAACTCTCCGACGTGCTCTGTGAAATCCGAATCCGTGGCCAGGAAAAGGGTCAAGATGGTGATGACCAGCAGTGCAACTTGGACGAGGCGGATGAGCGGATTCGATAAGAAGAGGCCGTCGGGTAGCGCACCCTGCGCGCCATAAAGGACAATCGCACCGATTGCGACCCCACAGCCGATTGCGCCGATGGTTGCGGTAGCGAGAAAGCGCGTGCGAGACTGAGACTTTCGAAAGAAGAACAAGTCCGCTGCCATGACGGCCAGCGCGGTCAGGACGACGATGATTTCAGGCCCGAGTAATTGGAGAACCTGTGAGAAGTGGGTCATGTTCATTACCATCCTCCCTTCCGCAAGCCCTGAAAGAGCGGCGAATTGAGGGCGGGGTGGATGATGTTGAGGAATATCTGCGGGACGGTTCCGACGATGATGCTGGAGCAGATAAGGATGCCCGCTCCGAGTTTTTCAGGGAAAGATATGGGGGGGAGAGGATGCTCGGGCGGTATCGTGGGCCCAGTGTTCGTAAAGAAGGCCATCTGCATGGCTCGCCAGATGTAGGCGACACCAGCGACAAGGCCCACACCGACAAAGAGAGTGAGTGTGGGGTAGGAATGCCAGACTCCGATCACAATCATTAACTCCGCTGCAAAGCCGCTAAAGCCGGGCAGTCCCATGCTCGCCATTCCGGCAATCACGAAGGTGAAGGCGGCAAACGGAAGGAGTTTGCCGAGATGCATGGGTGCCAGGGCGTTCAGGTCGCGGGTATGAGTGCGCGCGTAGACCATACGGCCGACGACTCCGAAGAGTAGACCGGCCAGAATTCCGTGAGAGACCATTTGAATGATGGCGCCCGATAGGCCGATCTGGTTGAGGGTCATCAGGCCGAGCAGGATGAAGCCCATGTGGCTGATGCTGGAGTAGCCGATGACGAACTTGAAGTCTCTTTGGACAAGAGCTACGAGCGCGCCGTACAAGATGCTGATGACTGCGAGGACGGCGAAGACGTCTCGCCAGGAGCCCAGACCGAGGACGTGGAAGCCCCATGGAGCAAGGCCGAGGGGGAACATTGCCATCGCAACACGAAGACAGCCGTAGGCGCCGAGCTTCATGACGACGCCGGCGAGCAGCATTGAGGCCGCGGTAGGCGCCGCGACGTGGCCGGTGGGAGCCCAGGTGTGGAAGGGCCAGAGACCAGCGAGAACGGCAAAGCCAGCAAAGACCAGAGGGAAGGCCCACATCTGGAAGTGGGGCGAATAGGCAAAGGCCGCTAGGTCTCCTAGTTGGGTGCTTTTGGAGCCAGAGACGACGTAGGCTGCGATGAGGCCAACCAGCACCATGGCGCTGCCGATGAAGGAGTAGAGGACCAGCTTCATGGCGGCGTACTCCCGGCGAGTGGATCCCCAGATGGCGATCAGGAAGTATTTGGGGATGACGACGATCTCGTAGAAGACGAAGAGGAGGAAGACGTCGAAGCTTAGGAAGACGCCGTAGACGGCGCCGATGAGTACAAGGTAGAAGCCGAAGAACTCTTTGATGCGATAGTCGATGTTCCAGGAGAAGAGAACGCCGCAGACGGCGATGACACCGGTAAGGAGGAGCAGGGTCAAACTGATGCCGTCGGCCTTCAGGCTGTAATGGATGCCGAGCGAGGGGATCCAAGGGACGCTTGCGACGGTGAAGACCTCGCCGGAACGATGTTGGATGAAGGCCGTGAGGGCGATGGCGAAGGTGGCAAGCGCAGATAGAAGCGCGATGCTGCGTGCCCAAGCCGCCCTACTGCTCGGGAGCAGAAAGAGCGCCAACGCTCCGAGAAAAGATATGTAGATCGTCCAAGCAAGCATAATCAGAAGTTCCGTAGATGCAGCGCCATCTGGATAGCGGTATGGTTGACAACGCCGAGGATGATTTGGGGATAGAGACCCAGAAGAAACATGAGGCCGATCGCGGGGATGAGCGTGAGACGTTCCTTGAGTGTGAGATCGGGCATGGATACCCACTTTTCACCGAGCGGGCCATAGAAGACGCGCTGCAGAAGGCCGAGGATGAAGACGGCGGTGATCAGGAGACCAATGACAGAGAGCGAGGTCGCCCAGGTGACCAGCGGGAAAGAGCCTTTGAAGATCAGGAACTCGCCAATGAAACCGTTGAGGCCGGGAAGTCCAAGGGAAGAGAAGAGGGCGATGCCCATTAGCCCGGTAAAGACTGGGATGATCTTGCGAAGGCCGCCGAAGTCGTTGAGGCCGCGGAGGCCGCCGGAGCGCTTCTCAAGCATGGCGATGAACCAGAAAAGAGTCGCGGCGGTTAGGCCGTGGTTGAACATCTGGAGGAAGACGCCGTTCATCGCTGCAAACTTCTCGGCGGTAAGCCCTGCGTCGCCGCCGGTGAACTTTACCACGGCAAAGATTGCGAGCAAGCAATAGCCCAGATGGTTGATCGAGGAGTACGCGAAGATTCGCTTCAGATCCTTTTGGGCAAGCGCCGTGTAGGCGGAGAGGACGATGGTTGCAACCGCAAGCCAAAGCAGCGGGGTGAGCACCACTTGCATCTGCTGCCCGAAGAGCGGGAGCAGGATGCGGAGGAAACCGTAGAGCCCCATCTTCGACATTGCGCCGGTCAGAAGGATGGTTGTCCCGGATGGCGCTTCCGAGTAGGTTGCTGGAAGCCAGGTGTGGAAGGGGAAGAGAGGCACCTTGACCGCAAAACCGAGGAATGCTCCGAAGAAGATCACCAGGGCGGCATGTTCTGGCGTCAGCAAGTGCCAGCCCAGGGTTGCGACCACGGCGGGCATGAGCTTGCCGTTTTGCGCCAGGGTTGCGAGGTCGGTGAAGTCGAAGGTCTTGGTGGCAAGGAAGATCGCCAGGAAGGACAGCAGCATCGCTACGCTGCCGACCATCGTGTACACGAGGAACTGCATGGCCGCTTTTGCGCTGCCGGATCCGCCCCACAGTTTGACCAGGAAGAACGCTGGAATAAGTCCGAGCTCCCAGAAGATAAACCAATGGAAGAAGTTGAGAGCGGTGAAGGTCCCGAAGAGGCAGGCCTGGAGGGCGAGCACGAGCGAGAAGTAGAGGGGAACGCGCTCCTCAATCTGTCTGGAGGCCAGCATGCCGATCGGCACGACGATCGAGGTGAGCAATAGCATCAGGAGCCCGAGGCCATCGATGCCAACGCGGTAGTCGATGTTGAGGGCCGGGATCCAGCTATGAAGCTCCTGGAACTGGAAGCCATCGGCGGCAGAGTTGAAGTTGTGCCAGAGCAGCAGCGTGAGGAGCAGGGCTGCGAGGCTGAAGGCCATTGCGGTTCCGCGGGCAAACGTCTTATTGTTGCGACCAAGTGCAAGCACAACAAGGGCGCCCACGAGAGGCAGTGCGGTCAGGATGGAGATCCAAGGCAACGAGCTCATATTCCTGCCTTCCATAGCAGCAGGATGGTGAACGCGATGAGCGCCCCTGCAACAATCTTCAGATATCCCTGGACCCTGCCAGCCTGCAGCCGGGACAGGAGTTGACCGCTGCGCGAGACGCCTTCGCAGCCTTCATCAAAACCTGAATTCACCACGTGTGTATCCAAGAAGTTATCCAAGTGAGCCAATCCAAACACAGTTTGAGTTACGGTCTTGACGATGCCGTTCCAGACCCAACGATCGAACCAATCGGTGACCTTGGAGAATAGCGTGTTGAGACGTATGAACGTCGCGCCATAAAGCGCGTCGATGTAGAAGGCGTGGCCCATAAAGCTGAACAATGGAGGAGAGAGTTTTCCGAAATTGTCGGGAGCGTCGGCGCTCTGGATGGGGCGGCGGCCGAAGAAATACCAGCCGAGCGTGAGTCCAAGCAGCACGATCACTGAGGAAGAGAGCATCACCGGGAGCATCCCACCCTCTGAGAAGGCACCGAAGTTTACTGCGAGCGGGGTGCCGTCGAGGAAAGACTGGAACCAAGGCCATGCGGGGGTTCCCACGAATCCGAGCAGCAATGCAAATACGGACAGGATCACGAGTGGGATGGTCATGACCTTGGGGCTCTCGTGAGGTGCGTGCGACGCGTGGTGATGATCGACGTGGTCGGCGTGGTTGGCAGCATGCGCCTGATCCTCTGCATCGTCGGGCAGACGCGATGAGCCGGCAAATACGTAGAACATCTGGCGTGACATGTAAAACGCTGTAAGGAGAGCCGCAAAGGCGCCCATGTAGTAGGGCATCTGTGAGACGTTCCAGTGGTGGGCCGCGTGGAGGATCTCATCCTTGCTCCAGAAACCGGAGAAGAAGAACGGGAATCCGCAGAGGGCGAGCATCGCAATGGAGTAGGTCGCGAAGGTGACCGGCATGTACTTGCTGAGGCCGCCCATCCGGCGAATGTCCTGCTCACCCGAGCAACCGTGGATCACGGAGCCAGCTCCGAGGAAAAGCAATGACTTGAAGAAGGCGTGGGTGATGAGGTGGAACATGCCGACGGCCACGCCGCCAACTCCGAGGCCCATCATCATGTAGCCGAGCTGGGAGACGGTGGAGTAGGCCAGGATTCGCTTGATGTCGAACTGGGCGACCGCGATGATGGATCCAAAGAGCGCGGTGATGGAACCGACCCAGATCACGGCTTGAAGCGCAGTGGAGGTCGTCAGAGCGCTGGCGATGCCGGTATGCGCGCTCATCAGGGGATAGACTCGGGCGACCAGGAAGACGCCTGCTGCGACCATGGTGGCTGCGTGGATGAGAGCGCTGACTGGCGTTGGTCCTTCCATAGCGTCGGGCAGCCAGACGTGGAGAGGGAACTGGCCGGACTTGCCGACCGCTCCGCAGAAGATCAGCAGCGCGATGGCGGTGGCGACGCAGGGACCGAAGGCCGTGGCCTGGGCCAGGAGGTGATGGATGGAGCCGGTTTCCAGGCAGCCAGCGCCGTTGTTGTAGAAGAGCAGCGTTCCGGATTGGGCGTAGAGCCACATGATGCCGAGGAAGAACGGCAGATCACCGATACGCGTGGTGATGAAGGCCTTTTTGGCGGCGGCGGCGGCGCTTGGCTTCTCGAACCAGAATCCAATCAGGAGGTAAGAGGTTAGGCCGACGATCTCCCAGCACATGAAGAGCAGAAGGAGGCTGTTGGAGATGATGACGCCCAGCATTGCTCCTGCAAAGAGCGCGAGGAAGCAGAAGAAGCGCGTGAAGTTCTCGTCATGCTCCATGTAGCCGACGCTGAAGATGAAGATCAGCAGGCCGACTAAGGTGACCATGACAAGCATGACCGCGGTGAGGGGATTGAGCACCCAGCCTAGCGACAGCCACTCGTTGCCGAATTGAAACCAGCGGAAGTTGTAGACCTGTTGGGCGATCTCACCGTTGCTGCGCAGGATCAACAGATGCGCGAAGGCCCAGACAGCGAGGAGAAAGGAGAGCGCCATCGAACCGATCGCAAGAGAGGCCGAAAGCGCACGCCTCTTCTGCTTCGCGAGAGCGTTGATCCCCGCCGCCAGCAGCGGCAAGGCGGGGATAAGCCAGAGATTTCGTACAATCCAGTTCATTGAAGGCCAATAAGGAGTTGCAGGTGAAGGATTGGACCTACACTTCTCTGCGGAGAGGAGGTCTTCTCGTTGATGGGGGACAAGCTAAATCGTACGGTGGTCATGCGCTGCTCAGCCCTTCATGGAGTTCATTCGATCCAGGTCCGTTGTTCTGGAGTGCCGGTAGACTGCGAGGATGATGCTGAGGCCAACAGCGGCCTCGGCCGCCGCGACGCTGATGGAGAAGATCGCGAACATCACTCCGGTGAGAGCTTCCGGATGAGGGCCATAGCGCCAGAAGGCGATGAAGTTGAGGTTGGCGGCATTGAGCATCAGCTCGATACCAATGAGCACGAGGATGGCGTTGCGCCGTGTGAGCGCGCCGGCCAGGCCGATGGAGAATAAGAAAGCCGAGAGAAGCACGTAGGTTGAGAGTGGGTTCATCGTGTCCCCCGGGGATCTTCCATCGCGAGGATGCCGGCTCCAATGAGCGCGGCGGTGAGCAGGACGCCGATGATCTCGAGAGGGAGAACAAATCGATGCATCAGCGCCACGCCAATCTGCTGGACAGAGGCGTCAGGCTGCGCGGCCGAGATGGTCTGGGCTGAGGTACCAGAGTATAGAGCGAAGGCCAGGACGGCGAAGACACCCACGGCAATCAACGCTCCAGAGAGCCGAAAGGGAGTCGATTCGGTCGCGGCGATGGGGTGAGCGCCACGAGTCATCATGATTGCGAAGACGGCCAGAATCGCGACCGCTCCTACGTAGACAAGAATCTGGGTGAAACCTACGAACTGGGCTCCGAGCTGGAGAAACAACCCAGCCAGGCCAACCAGCCCTAACGTAAGCGCCAGAACACAGTGCACCAGATTCTTCAGACTCATCGCCGCAGCGGTTCCGAGGATCGTGATGGCGGCCAACAATAGAAAGGAAATTGTCATCTTCGAACGATTCCAACGACGCAAAGTGTGTGGTTACAGATGAACATAGGAAACCGGGCTACCCAGTGACAGTGGTCACAGGTCTAACTGGCAAAGCGATACGTGCGAACATGAAACCACTTGTTGCGCCTGAGACTGCGCGTCAAAAGAACACAGGAGAGAAGGATCAGCAGGCTAACGACAGCCCAGCGTGTCAGTCCGGCTGGAAGGTAATGCCAGAGGCCAGCCGCAACGATGTTGATCAGGGACATAGGGAGCATGAACTTCCAACCGAAGTTCATCAACTGATCCATGCGAAGGCGTGGAAGGGTGCCACGGATCCAGATGAAGACCATGAGCATGGTTACGACTTTGGCGAAGAACCAAACATAGGACGGGATCCAGGTTAGGAAGGAAAAAGGAGCGGCCCATCCGCCAAGGAAGAGCGTGATGGCCATGGCGCTGGTGGCGATCATCCCCAGATATTCGGCGACAAAGAATAGGGCGAACTTGAAGCCGGAGTACTCGATGAAATAGCCGGCGATGATCTCCGACTCGCCTTCGGGCATATCAAACGGGCAGCGGTTGGATTCGGCGGTGGCTGCAATCATGAAGATGACGAAGCCTGCGAGTCCCCAGGGGGTGAACAGGTACCAGTGCGGCCAGATGCCGGTGTAGCCGGCCTGCAGGTTCACGATGGTGACGGTGGAGAGGGAACCGGCGGCCATGATCGCAACGACGGCGGACAGAACCAGCGGCATCTCGTAGCTGATCATTTGAGCGATGGCGCGCATGGCTCCGAGCAGGGAGTACTTGCTGCGGCTGGACCAGCCGGCCATAAAGACCGCGAGCTCCACCATGGAGCCGATAGCGAAGAAAAACAGAACGCCTGCTCCCAGGTCGGAGACGACCATGTTTCTGCCGACGGGCACCACTGCGTAGACCAGAAACGACGCAGTGACCATGAGGACCGGAGCGAGGAAGTGAACAAGCTGGTCGGACGAACGGGGAACGATGTCTTCCTTGGTCAGCGACTTGATGCCATCGGCCATGGGCTGCAGGATGCCAAACGGGCCGGCGCGATTCGGGCCGTAGCGGTTCTGCATTCTTCCCAGGCCCTTGCGTTCGAGGACGGTGGTGATGGCAAACAGCAGAGGGAACACGATGATGACGGGAATAACAGAGAGGATGGCGGAACACAGCGGCTGCAATGATCCGGGCACGTAGCCCATGAGCCAGTGCTTGAACAACACAAAGATCTGATCGATCATCTCAGGCATAATTCTTTACCGTCCGCCGCAGAGTCTTGAGGCTGTTGATGGCTGTCGAGCGTGTCATTTGGGCTCCTCCGTGATGGATGGAGCTGCCG
>JBAULP010000035.1:0-8774 GCA_049578265.1 Acidobacteriaceae bacterium | reverse complement strand
GAGCATGCGGGGATGGACGCGGCGGAGAGCCTGGGGATTGCGCGGTCGAAGGAGGCGCTAGCCGATGCGGACCTGGTTCTGCTGGTGCACGATGCGACGGCGGCGTGGACGGAGGCGGAGCAGGAGGTTGCGGCTGGGTTGGCCGAGGCGGGGTCGGAGAGGCCGCATGTTGTCGTCTGGAATAAGGTGGATTTGCTGGGCGCGGGGGTGGGGGTTCCGGTGGGAGTGGTTGGGACGAGTGCGCTTACGGGAGTGGGAATGGAGGAGCTGCGTGGGGCGATTCTGGAGAGGCTGGGAGCGGCGGGAGCGATTGCGGAGAGTGGGGTTCTGAATACGCTGCGGCAGCAGGAGGCGGTGACGGAGACGCTGGCGGCGCTGCGCGATGCGGCCGGGGCAAATGATGCGGGGCTGCCGCACGAGATGATTTTGATGGATCTGCATCGGGGGCTGCGAGCGCTGGATTCGTTGACGGGCGCGACAACGCCGGATGACATTTTGGCGCGAATCTTTGCTGCCTTCTGCATTGGGAAGTAGCGGGGCGGGCTGGGGCTGGGGCGGGGGGTTGATGATTCGCTAAATCTTCGCCTATGCTGGGGTCGTGGCGGATTTGCGGCAGGGCGATTGGGTGGTGCCGGGCGGGCTGGGGCTGCGGACGGAGTTGAGTGTGCGTGGGCTGCGGTTTGCGGCGGCGCATCGGCTGGTGTTTGAGCGCACGGATGGGCATGTGCCGGGGATTGTGTTTGGGCGCGGCGAGGGTGGTGGACACGGGAACTTTCATCCGCTGGCGTGGGAGCGGATCTGCGCGAATGCGGGGTGGGCGCGGCGGCTGGAGAAGGTGCATACAGCTTCGCGGAGGATGCGGGCGCGGGCCGATTGGCAGTGGAAGGAGTTGGACTGCGCGCATAGTTCGGATGCGCTGCTGATGAATGTGTTTTGCTTTCCGGGAGTGATGGAGCGGGCGGCTGTGCGGGCGGTGCTGGGAGTGGAGGCGTGTGCGGAGCCGGAGTTTGGAGTGAGGATGCGGACGCCGCTGGTGGGCGGCACGTTCGATCGGACGGAGGTGGATATGGTGGTGGGGGAGTTGCTGGTGGAGGCAAAGCTTACGGAGTCTGATTTTCAGCGGGCGCGGGCGGCGTTGGTGATGCGGTATCGCGATGTGGAGGAGGTGTTCCACGTGGAGGAGCTGCCGGTGAGGGATGGGCGGCACGATGGATATCAACTGGTGCGCGGGGCGCTGGCGGCGTATGCGACGGGGCGGTCGTTCTGCGTGCTATGCGATGCGCGGCGGCCGGATTTGATGGAGGGGTGGTACAGGATCCTGCGGGCGGTGCGGGTGGCGGAGCTGCGATGTCGACTGAAGATGCTGACGTGGCAGGAACTGGCTGCGGCGCTGCCGGTGGAGCTGCAGCAGTTCCTGGCCACGAAGTACGGGATTGGTTAGGGAGCGACGGTGAAGTCGGCTACCTCGGGGGTTGCGGCGGAGTTGCCGCCGGCGTAGGCCTTGAATGCGCCTGGGTCGACCTGCCAATGGTGGGTGTCGGGGTTGTACCAGGCGAGATCCTGCGAGGCGAGGTGGAACTCTACGCGCTGGGTGGCGCCGGGCGCGAGATTGATGCGGGAGAAGCCTTTGAGTTCCTTCACGGGCCGCTTGGCTTTGGCGGAGGGGTCGCCTACGTAAAGCTGGACTACGTCGGAGCCGGCGCGCTTGCCGGTGTTGGTGACGTCGACGCTGACCGTTACGGCAGTGTTGTCGCCGGTGCCGGAGACGGCGGCTTTGATGTGGCTATAGCGGAAGGTGGTGTAGGTGAGACCGAAGCCGAAGGGGAAGAGCGGCTGCTGGTCGGGTGTGAGGTTGTTGCTGGTGTAGTAGCGATAGCCGTTGTAGAGGCCTTCGGTGTAGTCGACGGTGATGTCGCCTTTGGCGTCGGGCTGGGTATTGGGGTAGCCGGCGGGGTAGTAGGTGTTGTGGTCGGGGTCGGTGGCCCAGGAGCGATCGAAGCTGAAGGGGAGGCGGCCTTCGGGGCTGCGTTGGCCGAAGAGGACCTCGGCTAATGCGGTGCCGCCGTTCTGGCCGGGGTAGAAGTTGTGGAGGACGGCGGGAACGCTGTTGATCCAGGGCTGCGCGTCGACGGCACCGCCGGCGGTGATGACGACGATGGTGTGCTTGTTGACGGCGGAGACGGCCTGGATGAGCTGGTCCTGGCCGAAGGGAAGTTCGAAGGTGCGATCGAAGCCTTCGCTTTCGGTGTGAGGGCCAAAGCCTACGCTGAGAATGACGGCGTCGGCGGAGGCGGCGATCTTGCGGGTGTTGGCGTCGATGAGGTCGTGCTCACTGGAGATGCCGAAGCCGAGGGTCTGGTTCACGGACCAGGGGTGATAGGTGAGCGTGAAGTGGATGGGCTGGTTGGCGTGCAGGGGAAGGGTGGCAGTGAGAGGTGCGTGGCCTTCGCGGTGCGTCTGGTTGAGGACGGTCTTGCCGTCGACTTCGAGCTCGAAGCGATCTTCGCCGGTGGCGGTGGCTACGAAGAGGTAGGGGCCGTCTTCGGTGGGGGTGTAGACGCCGGTGTAGCGGATGGTCTGGGGTTCTTTGGCGCGCGGAGCCCAGTCCATCCTTCCGTGGCCGGCGATGCGATGAGGGGTGGTGGTGGTGGGTGTGCCGGTGGTGTCGTCGCCGGCGAAGACTTCGCGCTTGAGCGAGGTGAACCTGGTGTTGTCGAAGATGTCTTCGATGGAGGGAAGGCCGGGGGAGTAGAGGACGTTGACCTTGCCGGCGAGGGAGTTGCTGAGGCCGTCGAGGATGCTGGTGGCCTGGAAGGGCGTGACGTTGGAGCTGCCGCCGCCGCCCGAGACGGCGGGCGAGGCGTCGGGTCCGATGACGGCGATGGTGTGGATGCGCGCGGCGTTGAGGGGGAGGAGATCGCCTTCGTTCTTGAGGAGGGTGAGGCTCTCACGCGCGCCGTCGAGAGAGACTTCGGCGCCGTGCTGGTTGTCGAGGGAGATGTTGGTGTCGAGCTGCGGACGGGCTGGACCGTTGAGATCGATGAAGTGGAACATGAACGCGACGCGGAGGAGGCGACGAACTTTGTCGTCGAGCGTGGCTTCGGTGACGGCTCCGCTCTTGAGCGCGGGGAGGAGGTTCTTCGCGTTCATGAAGGCGGCGTCGGGCATCTCGAGGTCGAGGCCGCCGTTGGCTGCGGCGACGCCGTCGTAGGTGGCGACCCAATCGGACATGAGGAGGCCTTTGAAGCCCCAGTCTTTTTTGAGGACGTTGATGTTGAGCTCTTTGTTCTGGGTCATGTGCTCGCCGTTGACGAGGTTGTAGCTGTCCATGACGGCGCAGACGTGGCCCTGTTGGACGGCGGCCTTGAAGGCGGGGAGGTAGAGCTCGTGGAGGGTGCGCTCGTCGATGACGGAGTTGATGTTGTGGCGATCGTACTCGGAGTTATTGGCGTCGAAGTGCTTGACGGTGGCGCAGACGCCCTGGCTCTGGACGCCGTCGATGTAGGCGACGTCCATGTGGGCGGCGAGGGTTGGATCTTCGCCGAGGTACTCGAAGTTGCGGCCGTTCATGGGAGCGCGGTAGATGTTGACGCCGGGGCCGAGGAGGAAGTTGACGCCGCGGGCGCGCGCGTCCTGACCGAGAGCGACGCCTTCACGCTCGGCGAGCTTGGGGTCCCATGTGGCGGCGAGCGCGACGCCGGCGGGATAGGCGGTGCTGGGGCCCCAGGTGCGAACGCCGAGCGGGCCGTCGGACATTTTGAGTTCGGGAAGGCCGATGCTGGGAGCGGCGAAGGTGAACATGCTGTCGTGGCCGCCGATGAGCTGGATCTTTTCGTCGGTGGTGAGCTTCTGCAGCATGGCGTCGATGCGGTGTTCGATGGCGGGGCTGTCGGGAACGGGCGCTTGCGCGAAGGTTGCAGCGGAGGTCGCGAAGAAGGACAGGAAAAGCACGAGGGCAGGCAGCAGTGCAGAACGACGCGTCATGAGAGCTTCCGGGAGGATGGGATTGGGTTGACCTTTGGCGACGCGATGAGAGTGCCGGCAACGGACGGTCAAGGTATAGCAGGTTGCGAGATGGGCTTCAACGCGAACGGTGGGGCGTGGTGCTCCAGTGACTGAGCTGTCATGACAGCCTTTGGCGCGAGAAGCGGATCGCGTGCGAAGAGTAAGCAACCGGTGCAAGGGTGATTTCCATCACTGTTTGCTGATTGGTTCGAGGCGTAGAAGGAGCTTAGGCCTCGGGGGTGACCCCAGATGATCTTTCAGGACCGCGCCGATGCGGGACGACAGCTTGCGAAGCGGTTAGCGAAGTTTGCTGACCGGTCGGACGTAGTTGTGCTGGGAGTGCCGCGGGGTGGGATGGTGGTGGCGTACGAGGTCGCGGCGGCGCTGCATCTGCCGCTGGATGTGTTCCTGGCGCGGAAGCTGGGCGTGCCGGGGCATGCAGAGCTGGCGTTTGGGGCGGTGGCTGCCGGGGGTGGTCGCTATGTGGATGAGGCCATGGTGCGGCAGTTGGGGATCAGCGCGGAACAGGTGGGACGCACCACGGCGGAGGTGCGTGCTGAGCTCGATCGGCGGGCGACGCTGTATCGCGGGGAGCGCGCGTTTGTGAAGGTCGCGGGCAAGACGGTGATCCTGGTGGACGATGGCGTGGCTACGGGCGCGAGTCTTTACGCGGCGATTAAGGCGCTGCAACACATGAACGCGGCGAAGCTGGTGCTGGCAGTGCCGGTGGCGCCTGCGGCGTCGTGGGAGTGGCTGGGGCGCGAGGTGGATGAGAGGGTGAGCCTGGCGCTGCCGGAGTCGTTTGTTGCGGTGGGAGCGTTTTACCGGGACTTTGCGCAGGTGGAGGATGCGGAGGTGTTGGTGCTGCTGCAGAAGGCGCGCAAGTTGGAGGCTGCGGCGGAAAAGGATGCGATGGCGCAGAGGCTGGCGGGAGTGGTGCGGCGATGGGCTCGGCCAATGAAGGGCGAGAGCAGCGATTACGATGCGTTGTTCGAGATGATTGGCGACGCGCGCGTGGTGTTGCTGGGCGAGGCTACGCATGGGACGCGCGAGTTCTATCGCGAGCGCGCGCGGATCACGAAGCGGCTGATCTGCGAGAAGGGTTTCAATGCGGTGGCGCTGGAGGCCGATTGGCCCGATGCGTTCCGCGTGCATCGCTATGTGCAGGGCGAGAGTGAGGATGCGAGTGCGGCGCAGGCGCTGGAAGGATTCAAGCGGTTTCCGGCGTGGATGTGGCGCAACACGGAGATGCTGGAGTTTGTGACGTGGCTGCGAAAGCACAACGATGTACCGTTGGCGGGACGACGCGTGGGCGTGTTTGGGCTCGACCTGTATAGCCTGCATGCTTCGATGGAGCGGGTGCTGGAGTATCTGGATGGAGTGGATCCGGAGGCGGCGCAGAGGGCGCGATCGAGGTATGCGTGCTTTGAGCCGTTTGGGTACGATCCGCAGCACTATGGGTACGCGGCCGGGATGGGGCTGGAGCGCTCGTGCGAGGACGAGGTGGTTGCGGAGTTGATGGAGTTGCAACGCGACGCGCTGCACTATGCGCGCCTGGATGGGCTGGTGGGGATGGAGCGGTTCTTCGACACCGAGCAGAATGCGCTGGTGGTGCGCGATGCGGAGGAGTACTACCGGGCGATGTTTCTGCGGACTGTGTCGTCGTGGAACCTGCGCGACCGGCACATGATGGACACGCTGATTGCGCTGGGGAAGTTTCTGGACAAGCAGCATCCGCCGGCGAAGATGGTGGTGTGGGCGCACAACTCGCATGTGGGTGACGCGCGCGCAACGCAGATGGGACACCACGGCGAGTGGAACATTGGTCAACTGGCACGGCAGACGTATGGGAGAGCTTGCCGGTCGATAGGGTTTACGACGTACAGCGGTACGGTGACTGCGGCGAACGAGTGGGATGGGCCGGCGGAGTGCAAGCAGATGCAGCCGGCGCGCGCGGAGAGCTATGAGGGCGTCTTCCACGCGACGGGACTGGCGGCGTTTTCGCTGTGTATGGAGGAGCGGTCGGAGGTAGGGTTCGAGCTGCGGGGGTCGATGCTGGAGCGCGCGATTGGGGTGGTGTATCTGCCGGCGACAGAGCTGACGAGCCACTACTTTCTGGCGAGCCTCTCGCAGCAGTTCGATGCGGTGGTGCATGTGGATGCGACGACCGCGGTGCAGCCGATGGAGAGCGAGAGCGAGGTTGGCACTGAGCCGGCCGAGACGTTTCCTTCCGGGGTGTGAGGCGGGAAAAGAAGAGCGGCCGACGGCGTTGGCCGCGACCGCTCTCTTTTTGCGTTGCTGATTCGTGCTTCGCTGGTTGATTTAGTGCTTTGCGGCGCGAGCTCCGGCGGCCTGGGCCTGGGCGACCGTCATGAACTTGCCGTTCTTGGTGGCGCCGTACTCCTTGTCCCCGGAGGCGTGGTAGACCTTGGTGTTGAGGTTGACCCAGACGAGTCCCTGCGACTTGGCTGAGGCTACGGCGCTGGAGGTGGGGGGTGCGGCTGGAGTTGCGGGCCTGGCTGCGGTTTTGGGCGACATGGCCATCGCGGGCTTAGCTGCCGGTGTTGCGGCGGCCGCAGGCTTGGGGGACATGGCCATCATGGGTGACGGCTTGGTTGCGGGCTTGGCCATGGTCGTCATTGCCGGCTTGGCTGCGGGCTTGGTTGCGGGCTTGGCGGCGTTTGCTTTGGCTGCGGCCTTGGCGGCTTTGGCCTTGGCTTTGGCTGCGGCCTTGGCCTGCGCCGGGGTCTGCGTGGTGGTGGTCTGAGCCAGTGTGGTCATCGGAACAGCGAAGAGAAGACCTGCTGAGAGTACGGAGGTGAGTGCGAGCCGTTGAAATTTTTTCATGCTGGGGAAACTCCTTGTGCGTTCGTTCGGTGTTGAGGTTCGTTGCGAGCTACTTGCCGGTCTTGTTGGCGATGACCATGCTCGCGATCTTGTTGTAGGTGGCGGCAGGAACGATGTTGCGCGTCTTGAGCTGGGTCTTGTTGGTGTAGGGACGGCCGGCGATGATCTTGGCAGCGTAGGTGTCGCCGACGCCGGGCAGGGCCTTGAGCTGATCCTTGGTGGCGGTGTTGAGGTCGACGAGCGCGGTGGCGGGTGCAGCGGCGGCGGCAGCCGCGTGCAGCGCGGGAGCGGCGACGGTGGGAACAGCGCCGAGCAGCATCGCGGCGGCGACAGTGAGCATGGCGGAGGTAAGGCGGTTGAGCTTCATGCGGTCTCCTTGAGTGGTTCTGCGTTCGGTTGGTGGAAGGTGGTTGAGGCTACTTGTTGCCAAAGAAGCTTTCGGCTTCGCCCATTAAGCTGCCGAGACCACCACCACCGGCATCGGCGGGCTGTCCGTCGGCTGCGGGTTGTCCTCCGACCAGCGAGTTAAACATGCCCTGGAATTGCGGTGGGATTCTGGAGCTGATGTGGGAGAGGACGAGTTGCTCGACCTCCTGGGCTTTATCGGGGCTGAGGCCGGCGCGTTGTTCCAACAGATCGGTGATTTCGCTCATAAAAATTTCCTTTGGATCGGGTTAGGGCAGGCTGGAGCGTAGTGCCCTCGCGCTCTTCGCACAAACCGTGACGGTCTGGGAGTGCATGGTGGTTTCCGGGTGGATCTCTGCGGGAATGTGAGCTACGGACGTGCAAAACTTTGGCGCATGTTGCGTTGGGAGACGAGGACAAGTTCGCAAGGAGGCCAGCACCATACTCATAGCCCGTGAGGCGGTACGTCAAGTGATTCTTGTGTTATTTCAGAGGGTTGCCGCGAGCGCCGCCGCGGGGGTGTCGCGCCGCTGAAAAGGCTCCTGTTCGAAGATGCGGGCGAGGGTAAGGACGCCGGACAGGATGTGCTTTTCCTGCACGGCGGCGAAGCCGATCTGGAGGCCTTCGGGGGTGGAGACGGCGTGGCAGTAGCGGCTGAGAGGGACGACGTCGATGCCACGCTCGGCCGCGCGCTGGGCGATGGCTTCCGCGGCGATGCCTGGGGCAAGGAGGCCGATGGTCTGAAGGCCGGCTTCGATGTCGGCGATCTCGAGGAAGCCGGCGAGATGCTGGCGAGCGGCCTCGCGGAGAAGGTGAAAGCGCTCTTCGTAGATTTTGCGCATGCGGCGGAGATGGCGGCTGAGATGGCCTTGCTCAATGAAATCGCAGAGTGTGGCCTGATCCAGCAGCGACTGGTGGCGCGTGGTCATGGCCTTGGTGCGGCAGAAGATTTCGATGAGGTTGGTGGGAAGCACTAAGTAACCGAGACGCAGGGACGGGAACATCACCTTATTGAAGCTGCCGCAGAAGATCACTTTGCTGCCGTGATCGAGCCCCTGCATGGCGGGGAGAGGGCGGCCGGAGAAGCGGAACTCGCTATCGTAGTCGTCCTCGAAGATGGGCGTGTTGTGCTGCTTGGCCCAGGCAAGCAACTGGAGCCGGCGCGGCAGACTCATGGTCATGCCGGCGGGATATTGGTGGCCGGGGGTGACGTAGACGAGGCGAGCGCCGCGGAAGTCGGACTCGCGCGGGGCGGGGCCTTCCGCGTCGAGATGCATGGAGACCACGCGCGCGCCCATGGCCTGGAAGACGGTGTAAGCGCCCTGGTAGCCGGGGTCTTCCATGAGCACCTTGTCGCCGGGATTGATGAGCAGGCGCGCGGCGAGATCCAGGCCCTCCTGCACCCCGGAGACGATGATGATTTGCTCGGCGGAGCAGTTAATGCCGCGCGAGCTGTGCGCATACTGCGCGACGGCCTGGCGCAATGGCAGATAGCCTGCGGCTTCGCAGCCCAGCAG
>JBAULP010000034.1:0-4477 GCA_049578265.1 Acidobacteriaceae bacterium | reverse complement strand
CGCCTCGGCTTCCCCGAAGTCAAACTCGGCCTCATCCCCGGTTACGGAGGCACCCAGCGCCTCACCCGCCTCATCGGCCGCAGCGCCGCTCTCCGCCTCATGCTCTCCGCCGAAATCGTTGGCGCCTCCGAAGCCCTCCGCCTCGGCCTCGTCGACGAAGTCACCTTCGCCGACGACCTCCTACCCCGCGCCCGCAACCTCGCCGACACCATCGCCACCATGGCCCCCCTCGCCGTCGCCGGCGTCCTCGAAGCCGTAGCCCGCGGCGAAAATTACCCCCTCTCCGAAGCCCTCGCCGCCGAAGCCGAAATCTTCGGCCGCCTCTGCGCCACCTCCGACAAAAAAGAAGGCCTCAACGCCTTCCTAGCCAAACGCCTCCCCAACTGGCAAGGCCGCTAGAGACGTTTTCGATACGAGAAAGAATTGTCATCTCGACCGCAGCAGGACAGCCTTTCGTCCTGCGTAGTTTGAGAGCCCCGCAGCTCCCTCTGGCGAGCCCCAACACCATCGGGAACACCCTCGCAACGCTGTGCTAAGGTTGCGCCCCCGCGTTCGCCGTAGCCTCCCCATGGAACAACCCCCGATGCCGCTCGCCGCTATGCGTAGTAAACCTGCGGAACAAAAACTCCTGCATCAAATGCCCAAACGCCACCCCCGCAATACTCAGCGCCCCACTCTCAAACGTCAGTCCCGCCCCATGCCGATCGCTCGGCGCATAATACAAATTCGAGATCGCCCCCGCCGTCAACCCTCCCAAAATCGACGCCCAGTAAATCCCATTCCGTCCATCATCTTTCCTGCAAATCACCGCCGACTCCAGCGCGTACTTCACCCTCGATCCCGTCGTTCCCTCGCCGTCGTAGATATACCGCGGGTCCTCATGAAACAGCGACGGAAACACCGACCCGCGCAGCATCTCACTCGTCGTGGTCGTAGCCAGCAGCGCTCCTGTCCGCTTCCCATACGCCGCCGGCCCAGTCCCAAATCCCGGAAAGATATTCTCTTCCTGCTCATACCCCGCCACCGCCGCAGCAAACACAAAGTGCGTCGGATCGAGCGCCGCATGCACCC
Organism: Acidobacteriaceae bacterium; assembly: GCA_049578265.1. GTDB lineage: Bacteria > Acidobacteriota > Terriglobia > Terriglobales > Acidobacteriaceae > Granulicella. The sequence goes on along the minus strand of JBAULP010000034.1, from coordinate 3,406 downwards.
CCAAACTGAACTTCTGCTTCGACGACAGCGGCGCCGGATTCCTGTCATACGTCACAAAATAATTCGGCACAATCGCCAGCACCCGCTGCTTCTCTTCCGTCCGCACCTCCTGCTGCGCAATCTGGTGCTCAGTCTCAGGAGTCACCGTCACCTCTGCGCTCGCCGTCGCCCCACCCAGCCGTATCGCCGGAGCATCCACCACCGCTCCCGCCTCCATCACCCCACTCATCTTTCCGCCCGCCAGCCCCTTCGCCGTTGCCGTAATCTCATACGCTCCAGCCGCCACGCCAGAAAAATGAAACCGTCCTCCGCTATCGCAAATGGCCGTCCGCTCTTGTGCCTCCGCGCCACTCTTCAGTACCACCTTCGCATCCGGCACCAGGTCTCCATCACGATCGGTCACGCTGCCAAAGATCACTCCCGCAGCCTGCCCATTCACCGTCTGCCCGGCAACCACCGCGTCACGCTGCACACCCTCCGTAGCGCCCGGCCTCTTCGCGCTCTGTGCTCTCGACGCCGCCCCCGCACCCAGTCCCACACACCACAGAATCACAACCCTCGCGACCCATCGCCTCGCTCTACGCCCAATGCACCCACATCGTCTTTGCAAACCCATACATCCTTTGACCATGCAATCGCCAGATTGGTTCGCCGTCCACCGCAGCATGACACATTTGTAACCCTCAGCCCTGCAGTTGCACGATCCCATGCCCATACAGAGCGTTGCGCCGAACCAGCCCTAGCGGACCCTCTCGTGGCCGAGCAGCTTCATGTCAGGGCATGACTTCAGTCTTGCCACAAACCGCCCGGCTCATCGCCCAGCAAACGGATTCCGAATCGTAAGCGACTTGATCTTCTGTCCATCCTGCATATCCTCGGAGTAGAGCCTGTCGCAACCCGCACCCAGTGCGGCAGCAACAATCAGCGTATCGTAGACGTTGAATCCAAAACGTCCCGCAATCTTCAGCGCGGCATCATGCATCTCCACCGTGAGCGGCACAGGCGGCTCGCACAGCGCGCGAATCGCGTCCAGAGCCTCTCCAATCTCCTGCCACGACATCTTCAACTTCCGCCGCCCCACCGCAGCAAACTCATTCAGCACCTGTACGCTGATCGTTCCGCCCGCAGCCAGAAGCTCCTCCGCAACATCGGAGCGTGAGTCGCCCTCGCTCACGGAATAGATAAGAATCGTGGTGTCGAAGAAGACTTTGTTGTTCATGAAATCGTGGCGTCGAAGAAGACCCTACCGCTCATGCGCGGCTGTCCTGTCGAACGTAAAGCCGGGAGGCAGAGGCCGGCGCAACGTTCGCAGCCGTTCCAGCGCCCTCTCCCTGCTGCGATCGCGGCCTATCTCAAACTCCCGCTCTCCCGCGATCCGAACTTCGATCTGATCGCCTTCCTTCAGCTTCAGTGTCTCCACAACCACAGCCGGCAAACGCACGGCAAGACTATTTCCCCACTTGGATACCTGCATCGCCAGCCACCTCCCTTAGCACGTACCCCTTAGCACGTACCTCTCATGGATATACATCTAACACAGTATATCCCCTCCTCGCCGAGCCCAGCCCTAAGGATGCGCCGCCCCCTGCCCCTTCACGCCTTTGCTGAGCTTCTTCAGCAGAAACTCCTGCAACAGATTCCCCGCCGCATCGCTGGCCACGTCGATACACCCATTCACAATCGTCAACTCCGCCCCATTCCGATCGCTCGCCGGATAATACAAGTTCGAAATCGCTCCCGAAGCAAAATCTCCCAGCACGCTCGCATACGCCGGCTGCCACTTCCCGTTGTCTCCGCGCGCAATCACCGCCGTCGAAATCGCATACAGCGCCCGATGCCACTTCGTCCCCGTGCCCTTGTAAAAATACCGAGGGTCCTGGTGAAACAGCACAGGCAGAGCCCATCCGCCCAGCATCCCTCCAATCGAGGTGTCAGCCATCCCCGCGCCATAGCGCTTGCCATACCCCTCCCACCCCTGCCCATATCCGCTGAACTCATTCGTAGCCTGTTCAATCCCTGAAAACCCCGCATTGATCACGAAGGTTGCCGGGTCCACAATCGAGCGCGCCGCCAGCTTAAACTTCTGCTTCGGCGTCAGCGGCGCCGCATCCCACGTATAGCTCACATAAAAATTCGGCACCAACCCCACCAGCCGCTGCTTCTCCTCCTGCTTCACCTGCTTCTCAGCAACCTCCTGCTGCGTCAGGCCAGACACCTCCACCTCATCACTCACCGCCGGCTTCAGCGCAATCGCCGGCAGCTCCAAACTCTCGTCCACATTCAACGACCCGCGTGCCGTCGCTCCTTCCATCCCCGTCGCCGCCACCGTCACCGTAAACGCTCCCACCGCCACGTTGCCGAAGCTGAAGTGTCCCGCTGCGTCCGTCACCGCACTCCGCACCCTCCCGCTGCCGCCTCGCAGCAACACCTTCGCGCCCGGAACCAGTGCTCCATCCGTATCCGTCACCACCCCACTCAGCGTTCGCCCCGCAACTCCCGCTGCCGTCGCCTGGGGCCCCGCGTCCATCCGCGTCTCCACGCCCAACGGTGTGCCTGTGTCCACCTGCTTCCCGGCCGTCTCTTGCGCCCCCGCCGAAATAGAAAGAGAAAGAAACAGGCAGCAAAGCAGGGCAAAAACAAATCTCATCCTTCGAGCATATCCGTTTCTCCCACCCTCCCGCAGAACGCCCATCACGTCGGCAGCCGACATAGCCGAACACCAAACACTTGCCTCCCGCGCAACTTCCTCACCCCATCCGTGTCGAACAGGACAGTACAAACTTGGTTAGCCATCATGCATCCAAGTTGACACGGTTGCCAGTTCAGCGGCACGCTTGGAATCACCCGGGCAGGGCATCCGCGCGGGTCGGCAACAAACAGCAATACGCAGCTACAAATGAAAGGCTCACTATGCGTGGAATCAAATGGATGTTAGCTGCAACGGCATTGTTCGTCGGTCTGGCGTTCGCGCCCACCCCGGCCAACGCCCAGGTCAGCTTCGGCGTCAATATCGGTGGTCCTCGGGTTGGCTTAGGTGTTGACCTCGGTGGCCCTCCCCCTGCCTGCCAGTGGGGCTATTACGACTATTACCCCTACACCTGCGCCCCCTACGGCTACTACGGACCGGGCTACTTCTATAACGGCATCTTCCTCGGCGTAGGCCCCTGGGCCTATTGGGGCTACGGACACGGCTGGGGCGGTCATCGCTTCTACGGCGGCGGCGGCGGCAGATTCCGCGGCAGCGTCTACGGGCGTGACTACCACGGAGCCGGTGGCTTCCACGGCTATGGCTACCACGGCCAGGGCTTTGGACACGGCCCCGGCGCCTATCATGGCGGAGCCTACCACGGTGAAGGCGAAGCCCATGGCGGTCACCCAGGTGGCGGCGGCTACCACGGTGGCGGCG